>JAJDTG010000020.1 GCA_022827275.1 Candidatus Dadabacteria bacterium
AGTTGAGGTAGGGTAATGGACAAGGCCGGAGTTCAGGATCAAAGACTCATGAGTCTTTGATCCTGAAACTGAAGAAATGCCGAAAACTTAAATTTGCGAAAAATTCCGAGCACTACCATCTGAATAAAGATCCCAATTTTAATTGTAAGCTGCTTCCCGATTGAGTAGCCGACAGGATAACCAAGCTTGACTGCTCCATGGATTCCCTGTTGTTTGGTGTAGCGTTTTCTGTATTGATCCAGTAAAACAGTAATGAACCCCGAAGGGATAGTTGCGTCCGCCGGATGGTCGGGACTGGTGAATCGGAGGCGGAATACGTTTGAATCGGCAGTATGGCCGTCTGAATGCCGGAATATGTCTCGTCGTTGCTCTGGTTCCGGAAACCTGGACCCTGAAAATCATATAAGCGCAAATCCCTCATACTTGGCAAAAATTGACAATTTCACCTCTTTTAAGCACCCTAATTTATTGGGGAGATAAATTTATGCCTACTCGTAATATAAACCTGACCGATCGCTATGATTCTTTTTTGACTCGGCAGATAAGCTCCGGTCGGTTCAAAAATGCCAGCGAAGTCGTGAGAGCGGCTCTGCACCTTCTGGAGCGAGAGGAATTGGAAGCAAAAGCTAAGCTTGAAGCATTGAGGCGGGAAGTCAAAGTGGGGGAAGATGCCTACAGCCGAGGGGAAGTCTTTGTTATTGAAGATGACGCTGCGTTGAGCCGGTTCTTTAGCCAGATAGCCAAGGAAGTCGCCGAAACATGACGGAGAGCAGGTGATCATGCGCAAACTCACGATCACCAACCCGGCCCGCACCGACCTACTCAATATTCGTGTATATACGGTGAGCCGTTACGGTCGCGAGACAGCAAATTCTTACGACACTCTTCTCAAGCAGGCCATCCGCGATGTTAGAGAAGACCCATATCGCCTAGGCAGTAAAAACCGCCCTGAAATCAGTAAGAATATTCGCAGTTGCCACACGATGCTGAGTCGTGCTAGGGCTGGGGGAACCGTAAAGAAACCTCGTCATTTCATTTTTTATTTCCTGCCGAACGAAGATGAAATAGTTATAAGCAGAGTTCTTCATGATTCCAGAGATATTGTGCGTCATATCCCCGAAGAACATCTCGAGTAAGCCCAGAAAGGCACTTACAAGGAAACAGACAGAAAACAGTTGAAGCACGCTTCAGCAAGTCATATCTTCCCACCGCCTTAATCGACATATCAACTCCGAGTTAAAAAGACTTTGCATTTTCTGAATTTACCGACATATTTCCCCGTTTATGAAACCCTTTAGAAAAACGAAGATTATCTGCACCGCCGGCCCCTCCACAAATTCGTACGAAATGCTGATGAAAATGTACGAGGCGGGCATGAACGCCGTGCGCCTCAACATGTCGCACGGTACTCACGAAAGCCACCTTGAAGTAATCAAGACGGTGAAATCCTTAAACAGGGAAGTTGAAGACTCGATCGCCCTGATACTTGACACTCAGGGACCGGAGATCAGAACTGGGGTTCTCCAAAGCGACCTGCATATAAGCAAGGGAGATGTAATTACAGTGTCCGTAAGACCCGACGATGTTGAGGAGTCTTCAATTCATATCAATTACGAGGATATTATCAACGAAGTTCAGATAGGAGAGAAGATAACCGTGGACAACGGTCTCATAAACCTGCAGGTGCTCGAGAAGGACCACGGAACCATGAAATGCAGGGTAATTGACGGCGGAACCATGAAGAGCAAACGCCACGTCAATCTGCCCGGGGTAAAAGTCAATCTTCCTTCGATAACAGACAAGGACAAGGCGGACATAGAGTTTGGAGTCAGAAACAAAGTCGATTACATAGCTCTTTCTTTCGTCAGGGAGGCACAGGACGTTTTGGAACTCAAAGAACTGCTAGGACCTGACGGGGAAGGAATAAAAATCATCTCTAAAATCGAGGACCAGGAAGGGGTGAGCAACGTAGAGGAAATCGTCGAAGCATCGGACGCGGTTATGGTTGCGAGGGGAGATCTCGGTATCGAGATAAGCATTGAGGAATTGCCGGACGTACAGAGAGTGATAGTCGGCAAATGCCAGGAGAAAGGCAAGAGAGTCATAGTCGCCACCCACCTTCTTGAATCAATGATCGACAACCCGATTCCCACCCGGGCGGAAGTAACGGACGTCTCAAATGCGGTCTACGAGGAAATCGACGCTCTCATGCTCTCGGGGGAGACAACAACCGGGAAATATCCCGTAAGGTCAATAGAGCATCTCGACAAGATAGCCTTAAAGGCGGAAAGTCTCACAAGTCTGCAGATGGGCAAGCTTCTTGTTAAGCAGGACCTCAAACAGCATATAGCGGCTTCAGCGGTTGAACTCGCCGAATCAATTGACGCCAAATGCCTGGTTGTAATAACGAGAAAAGGATTAATGGCTCAGTTGACAACAAATTGCAGGCCGGCCAAGACACCTATTCACGCGGTAACTTTCGACAACAGAATAAAACGGCAGCTCTGTTTGAACAGGGCCGTAACCGCGCATCTCATGGAAGAATCCGAAGACCCTGAAAAGAGAATACAGGATGCCTTCAGGTTGCTGAAAGAAAAACAGATATTAAAACAGGACGATCTTATAGTGCTTGTATCGGACGTTATCACGACAGCCGGCATAGACTCAATCCAGCTAAGAGAGATAGCGTAACCTGTTTTAGTATCCAAACCCCGAAACTGCTGCTTCTGCTTCACAGACATTATATTGCTTCAATGTTTTTTGCATGGTTTCACTGCACTGGTATCCTTAGAATTTGGGGGAAGCGTTTATGGAAACTTCTAAAATCACGTCAAAAGGCCGTGTAACCATTCCTCACGCATTGCGCAGGGCTGCGGACCTGAAAACAGGCGACAAGCTCGTTTTCAGTTTAGATGGAGACCATATTATCGCAACCAAGCTAAAAACTGCCAAAGACTCTTACTTGGGCAGTGTTTCTTTAAACCTTGAAGAATGGCTTTCGGATGAGGATGAAGAAGCATGGAGTGACCTTTAAACCCCATGATATCGTAGTTGTTTCTTTTCCTTTTACTGACTCCTCCACCAAAAAGCGCAGGCCTGCTTTGGTTATATCATCCGAAGAGTTCAACGAGAATCACGATCAATTGATTTTAGCTATGATTACGACTGCTAAGCATAGTTCCTGGCGAAGCGATATAAAATTGAAGGACTATGCTGAAGCCAATTTAATCGTACCGTCAATAGTACGCTTAAAACTCTTTACGTTAGAGAAATCGATGGTTGTTCGGCAACTGGGGTACTTATCGAAGAAGGACAAAAATGCCGTTAATGCTTCCTTAAAACAATATATGTTTGACCCACCACACTAAACTCTCCATCCATAAAGCATAATTGCGCACACGGCCGTAATAATAAACGCGCCGATAAGGTTAAGGGCCAGTCCATTTCTTGCCATTACTTTTGTCGAAAAGGCTCCCGCGCTGAACACAATTACGTTCGGCGCAGTAGCAACCGGAAGCATGAAAGCGCAGCTTGCGCTCATTGCCGCGGGCACCATCAGCAGTGCCGGTTCGATATTCATCGCCATTGCGGTAGCCGCGAGAATCGGCATCATCAAAGTCGTGGTCGCGGTGTTGCTTGTGAGTTCCGTGAGAAAAGTAATCGCAAGGCAAATAACGGCCAGCATCAAAACAATGTGCAAAACGCCAATACCGGAGAGGGCCTCGCCGAGCGCAGCGCTTAACCCGGACGCGATAAAAGCCTTTGCAATCGCTATGCCTCCTCCGAACAAAATGAGCATCCCCCAGGGAATGTTGCTTGCTGTTTCCCAGTCAAGCAGCCTGCCCCCCTTGCCATTGGGCACGAGGAACATCACTATGACAGCCGCAAGCACTACACTGGCGTCATTTGCTCCCGGAACGCCGAACCAGGTTTTCCAGCCGCCAAACGGCTCGCTGCGCGTCATCCAAGCAACCGCTGTGAGCAGGAACACGATCAGTACGCGCGCTTCGTGACAACTCCACTTTCCCACTTCAGGCATGGTAAAACCACCCGAACCAGTGAGATGACGAGTAAGATAGAGCCCGATTATCGGAACGAAAATCACGACAACCGGAATCCCCAAACTCATCCAGGTCAAAAACGGAATTTCCACTCCGGTGTTCTGGAAATAAATCTCACTGAACACCAAGTTAGGAGGAGTTCCTATGGGTGTTCCTATGCCTCCGACGCTCGCCGCGTGCGCTATGCCAAGCAGAAGAGGCACCGCAAGGGCTCTGTCCCTAGCTTTTTCCAGTACCGCCATGGCCACGGGAAGCATCATAAGAGTTGTGGCGGTGTTTGAAATCCACATGCTCAGCACCGCCGAGGCCGCCATGAAACCAAACACCAGCCGGCGGGGACTTGACCCTCCGAAAAAATTAACCATGGTAAGAGCCAGGCGTCTGTGCGCACCGCTTCCGGCCATCGCCGTCGACAGTATGAATCCGCCGAGAAGCAGCAATATTAGAGGAGCTCCGTAGGACTCGCTGATTTCCCTCGGAGAAAGAACGCCCATAATCGGGAACAAGGCAAACGGCAGAAGAGAAGTAACCGGAATCGGTACAGGTTCAAAAATCCACCATACCGCGCACACTGCGGAGACTGCTGCGGTCCAGCACGCGTCGCTCTCCCAGCCAAGGGATTTTAACGTGAGGAAAAGGACCGCACCCAGAAAGGGGCCAGCAACGAGAAAAAACAGGGAACTCCCGCTGGTTGGGAACTCTTTCTTTCCGCACATATCAGCAATCCACGTCCCTTAACACTTTCTCTATTTCGTAGCCTGCGGCGATAGTCGCAACCTTGGAGACAAGACCAAATGCCGGAGAAATCCCGTTCGCCAAGGAATCGTCGCACGGAAGAAACTCCATCCCCTTTGAGTTAAGATTCTCAAGTTCATCCCGAAGGGGGTTAACCCTGTAGAACATTCCCGCCACTTGGGACTGAACAAGATAAACAACCGGCTCGCCCACAAGACCGTCCCCGACGCGAAGCGAGGTCGGTACGCCCTCCTGTATCACCACGTCCCGAACCGGAACTCCTCCCTTTGAAACCCGCATCCTTTTTCTGTCGCGCGAGTTCATCCCCATTATGCTCTGCGGATCGGTAACGCTCGTAACGGCCATGCCGTAGGTGCCTGAATTGCTTTTAACGAAAAGCGAGGGCTTGTGGTCTATGTCTCTTTTCACATACTCGCTTCTGACCCTCGAGAGAATTTCTTCGGCTCTTTCGAAAACCCGCTCCCTGTCTTCAGGGAAATCAAAATCCACCCCGGTTTCCAAAACGGTTTCAACCGACATCACCCAGGGGTCCACCTCCAGTATTTCGGCAAGCTCGCTGCAGAGGCGGTTGTAAAACTCGAAATGCACATCCTTTTTTCTCGCGTGCCATCCTATTTCAACGGGCGGCAGTACGGGCTGGCGTAAATTGTGCAGGGTTTTCGGACACTTCTCCGAAAAATCATTGTTTATCATTATGATATCGGGCACGAACCCGTCTATCACCGCCGAGCCTTTCTCCTGAAAAACCCGCTTCGCCTCGATTGTCTCCCCGTTTGCAGAACCGAACGAGGCAGTCTCCCTTCGAAATTCCTCGTTCGCGATGCCGACGCGCACCTCGTAACCTTCATCCTCCAAGACGGACTTTATTACCCAGACATTTTCCCAGTAGTAGGCGTTTTTGGTGTTGAGCTCGGGTACCAAAAGGATCTTTTCGGCGCTCGGGTATCTGGAAAAAAGATATTTTCTGAAGAGCTTCCCCGCGTTTTTCCTGAAACCCGCGGAAAGATTGTTAAAGCCTGCAGGGAAAACATTGGTGTCTATAGGGGCAATCTTATGCTCGGAGAAACGCAGGTCAACGGAGCTGTAAAGTGGCACCATCACCTTTTCGCAATGGGACTCTATCCAGCGGGAAATCTCCCCGTGCTTGCTAGCGATATTTCTTTCAAGCTGATCTATAAGCATCATACGCCAAGTCAGGCCCTCACGACGAAAGTTCCGCAGAGACGGTCGCTGAGAGTCTTGCGTTGCGGGTCAAGCGTCGAAAGCGCAAAACCCACAAAAACTGTGGCCACAGAAAAAATCCAGCCGACCCACCTAAGCAAATTCGTCTGAAATCCGGCAGGGGAACCATCCCGCATCACCACACGGATACCCGCGGCTGAGTTTCCGAGAGTCGTTCCGCACCAGGAGGGAAGAAAAATAAAATAGGTGGTCGCCAGCACATAAGCGCAAAGACATATCCACCCCCATATGGAAACAAATTCTCCGAGGCCCGGGAAAAAAGTTTCTCCGATGAGGTTCGCCCCCGAGAGAAGCGCCACGGCCGCAATGCAAAGAGTGAACAGAAGATCTACGGAAAATGCGAAGAATCTCTCCCCGAAGGTAGCAGCAACCATTCCGTGGGGCAGGGGCGGGGGACTCTCTTTTTCTATCTGCTCTTCCTTTCCCTGCTGCTCTTCCTTTTCCGTGATCTCCTCGTCCAGATCCCTTTCAAAGGCAAGGAAGTCCTCAAGTTCTCCCTCGGGCAATTCTTCGTCGTGAGGTTCACCCGCGGGGTTGAGTTCAAACGTCGCCCCGACTGCTGTCTCGACCCCGCTGGCCAAGACCTCGACAGGAGTAGGCTCTCCACTCCTGTCAATAAGTACCTCCGTACTCAGCTCATCTTCATAGAGATACTTGAAAATAGGGACGGGAGAGAGGGCGGCCCCGCATTTTTTGCATTCCTCAAGATAATCAAAGCTCGTGTAGCCGCACTCAGGACATTTCATAGCAGGACCCCACGGAAATTACTTTCCGGAACTTTCGGACTTCAGGGAAATGCGGTAATCAACGGCGTTTCTAACCGCTTTCATGTTGGCCCCTCCCGAAATCACGAAGCCGTCAACCACGAATGTCGGAGTGCCGCTTACCCCGATCGATCTGCCCTCATCCATGTCCGAAGCGACTCTCCGCTTGGTTTCCTCGGATTCAACGCACTGATTGTATTTTTTCATATCGACCCCGAGCTTCTGCGCCATCCCCGCAAAGGTCTCTCTAGCGTCGGCAACTTTTATTTCTCTTTGCTTTTCAAAAATAGAGTCGTGCAGCTTCCAGAATTTCTCGTTTGACTGGTCATAAACGCAAAGAGAGGCAATCGAGGCTTCTTCTGCCCATTTGTGAAACGAAAGCGGGAACTGCTTGTAAAAGAACTTTACCTTGTCCTTGTAGTCCTCAAGGAAGTCAGCAACCTCGTTTGCGGCCTTAGCGCAGTAGCCGCATTGAAAATCCGAGTACTCAACCACGGTTACCTGAGCCTCAGGATTTCCTTTTGAAGGAATATTCTCAAGAGAGATCTTCCCTGCGGTCTCGGCTGCGGGGTCTTTATCGAGACTTTCAAGACTGCCAACCATTATTGTTTTGCGGTCGCCTGAAACCAGAATCGGAACCTGTTTGCCCTCTGAGGTAAGAAACCCTTGCCTGACCCCCGCAAAACCCGTTTCCTTCATCTCATTCACCTTTACGGCGGGCGCGTTGCCCATTATCAAAAATTTTCCGTCGCGACTTACAAGAAACGGGAAACTCCGGCTCTTGCCGTCAGCAAATCCGACTTCGTATCTGCCTTTCTTGAATCCCTTCATCTCAGCATCTCCCTCCTTAACTGCCTTCACCGTAAAGCCAGCTGGAAGATAAACCCCGTAACGGTTCTTGAAGTGGTACTCAAGTTTCCCGGGATCAATGTTATCAAGCGCAAAGAGACTTGTGGGGGAAAGAAGAACCGCCGCCAGAATCGCTAAAACAACTGTCGCAAAAACAGATTCTATCGCCCTTCGGGCGAATATTTTTTTTCTCATTTTGTGGAAACTCCTTGCTAGTTATGACTCGCCGAAAACGGCGGCAAAGATATGGTCTATGTTTTTTAGATCTTCTTCAAGTTCAAAACACGAATCGATCTCTTCATCCGAAAGGATAACCGCTATTTCCGAGTCGCCTTTCAGTATCTCCCGAAAATCTTTCTTTTCCTCCCAGCATTGCATGGCGTTACGCTGCACGAGCAAGTAGGCCTCTTCCCTTGAAATACCCTTTCTTACAAGCTTAAGCAGAACCTTCTGGGAAAAAACCAGTCCCCGGGTAATCCAGATGTTGCTCTCGAGCTTGTCGGGATAGACACGCAGACCTTCAATCAAGCCGCAGAGCCTCTCAAGCATGAAATCAACCAATATGGTCCCGTCAGGACCTATTACCCTCTCGACGGATGAGTGGCTTATGTCCCTTTCGTGCCAGAGCGCTATGTTTTCAAGAGCCGCAGCAGAGTGGGATCTTACTATCCTTGAGAGTCCGCAGAGGTTCTCCGAAAGCACGGGGTTTCTCTTGTGCGGCATGGCAGAAGACCCTTTCTGTCCCTCAGTAAAGGGCTCTTCCATCTCCGCTACCTCAGTTCTCTGGTAATGCCTTATCTCGGTAGCAATTTTCTCCACCGAGGCCGCTATGAGAGAAAGACAGAGAAAATACTGTGCATAAATATCTCTTTGTATCACCTGCGTCGATATTCCCGCAGGGCGGAGCCCAAGCAGTTCGCACGCGTAGCGCTCAACCTCCGGAGTTATATTGGCGTAAGTGCCGACGGCGCCTGACATCATACCCACGCTAACAGCGTCCCGTGCGGCTTTCATTCTCTCAAGGTTCCTTTTCATCTCGTCATACCAAAGGGCAAACACCAGCCCCAGAGTTCTGGGTTCGGCGTGTATGCCGTGGGAGCGCCCGATCATTGCAGTGTCCTTGTAGTCAAACGCCTTTTTGCGGAGAATCCCGAGCAGCTTCTGAAGACCCCCGACTATCAGTCCGCCCGCCTCGCGAAGCTGTATCGAAAAAGCGGTATCAAGAACATCTGAAGAGGTCATTCCGAGATGAATGAATCTCGAATCGTCTCCGACATGCTCGGAAACGCAAGTGAGAAAAGCCAGAACGTCGTGCTTAAGGTCTCTTTCAAGCTCGGCAATTCTTTCTACATTGAAGGCGGCTTTTTCCTTTATGGTGGAGAGGGAGTCGGCGGGAATCTCTCCGTAATGCGCCCAAGCCTCGCATACAGCGAGTTCCACCTCGAGCCAGATGCGGTAGCGGTTCTCATCCGACCATATTCGCGACATTTCCTCTCTGGAGTATCTTGAGATCAAATCGTTATAACCTCCCCGGCCGCACTTCGCGGAGCTACCGCCAAGGCAACGCGGCATTCAGCTCCTCTTCGGCGCAGAACTTCAAGCGAGCATCCAAGCGCCATCTCGGGAGTATTGTTCCTCGAACTCAGGTGCGCCAGCAGAACGTATTTTAACCCGTCGTGCAGAACATCGCCCAGAAGGGATGCTGACTGATCATTCGACAGGTGCCCATGCCCTCCGCTTATTCTCTGCTTGAGGTATGCCGGATAGGAACCCGAGAAAAGCATTTCCCTGTCATGATTCGATTCGAGAACGAGCGCGTCGCAGTCTTTAAGGCTTTCCCTTACAAGCGCCGTGGGTTTCCCTATGTCGGTTACTACGCCTACCTTGACGCGACCATCGGTTACGGTGAAACCGACAGGGTCAATCGCGTCGTGCGCCACCGAGAAGGGAGTAAGAGTAAGATCGTTTATGCGAAACGGCTCTTCTGAGTCGAACTCCCTCAGTTTCTCTATGCCGCCGTTGGGCAAACGGGAAGTCTTTGCGCCGTTTCCGTTATTGAGTCCGTTTCTTTTTCCTTCCCAGAAACCAACGGTTTCACCCGACACGTAAACAGGCACTCCGGACATCCTCCCGACAGCTCTCGAGTGGTCCTCATGCTCGTGCGAAAGCACCACAGCGTCAAGATCGGTCACGCCTATACCCATATCCCCGAGACTTCGCGAGATCCTTCTGAAGCTAATCCCCGCGTCAATCAGTATTTTCGAGTATTTCGACTCAAGATAAAGCGAGTTGCCAGAACTGCCGCTGGCGAGAGTGCAGAATTTCATCATGTTTCGTCCACGCAAAAACCCGGCTGTGTGGAAAACCAAAAAACCGGTTCATTTCGCCCGGAATACAGTAATTATAACTGACCAGTAAAAATCGGTGAAAAACACTGGCCGCCACCCTGGGCTCGCAACGGGGAACTTGTTAAAACTCAAGCCTTCATATATCCTATAGTCTGCTCCTTCGGAAGGGCCGGATTATTAATGAGACTCTCTATTACACTTTCCATAGTATTTGCACTTGCGGCGTTTGCCCTCAGCCCCGACTACCTTTCGCTTTCCCGCTCGGTTCTTACGGCCGTCGGCTGCGGAATATTCGCTTTTGTGGTTCTTGCGGGTTTCCGGATGCTTTTCAGGAAAATCTCGCTCCGCCAAGCGCTTGGAATCTCAGTCGGCATGCTCACAGCCATTTTCATATATCTGGCGCTGCTCACTATTCTTAACAGCTTTCCTCTATCCGGACCCCTGCTTCCGCATGTAAAAGTGGGGATTTTCCTGCTTCTCGTTTGCATAGGCGCGGTAATAGGCTTTGACAAAACCTCCCTTGCCACGGCAGCATCCGACTCGTTTTTCAGGCAGCCGGAAGCGCTTGCCCCAAAAATACTTGACACCAGCGTCATAATAGACGGACGCATTGCCGATATCGCCGAAACGGGGTTTCTCCAAGGAGAGCTCATAATACCCAAGTTCATCATACAGGAACTTCAGTACATAGCTGACTCCCCGGATCCCGCGAGGAAAACGCGCGGCAGAAGGGGGCTCGACATCATAAACAGGATGCAGAATGAGATCCCTTCGATAAGCGTCAGCATGACCGATCATGACTTCGAACACATAAAAGACGCCGACATAAAACTCATTGAACTCTCGAAGAGGCTGAACGGAATACTGATCACCAACGACTACAACCTAAAGAAAATCGCCGATCTCGAAAAAATCACCGTGCTTAACATAAACAACCTAAACCACGCCCTGAGACCCGTTGTGGAACAGGGGCAGACAATAAGAATAAGCCTCGTAAAACCCGGGAAGGAACAGCACCAAGCGGTCGGTTATCTCGACGACGGAACCATGGTGGTAACGGACAACGCTTCAAGACAGATAGGAAAAGAGGTGGACGTCTCGGTGAGAAGCATGGTTCAAACACCGACTGGAAGGATAGTTTTCGCTAAACTTAAAAAAGAGGGTTGACCCCCATGAGCACCCCAAAAGTCTCAGCCGTAGTAGCGGCTGCAGGTTTTTCTAAAAGATTCTCCACTCATGGAAAAAAACAGTTCGCCGCACTCGGCGGAAAACCTCTTCTTACCTACTGCCTTTCGACTTTCGAGTCGAGCGAACTCATAACAGGCGTAGTGGTCGTAGTGCCCGAGGACGAAATTTTACGCTCAAAGGAACTGCTCGAGAGCTTCGGGTTTGAAAAAATCACCTCTGTCGTCGCCGGGGGCGAAAAAAGGCATGTGTCCGTAAGAAACGGTTTTCGTGCCACACCCCCGGACAGTGACATGGTGCTCATTCACGACGCTGCGAGACCTTTTGTCGATAACGACACAATCAAAAGAGTCATAGAGGGGTGCACGCGCACAGGCGCCTGCATATGCGCCGTTCCCGTTACAGACACCTTGAAGCGGACACAGGAGCCCGGACCGCTTGTTTCGGAAACGGTTCCGAGGGAGAAACTCTGGAGGGCCCAGACTCCGCAGGCTTTTCGCCGGGAGATACTCGCGGAAATCTACTGCTCAGACAGCATCGCGGACCTTGACGCGACCGACGAATCGGCACTCGCAGAAGCGAAGGGAATAAAGGTAAGCGTAGTGGCGGGAACCGACCTTAACATGAAAATCACAACCGCAGCCGATTTCAAAATAGCTCAGCTTATCGTAAGCAAAGGAGAAGTGGTCAATGCACAGAATAGGAACGGGGTTTGACGCACACGCGTTTTGCGAGGAAAGAGCGCTCATACTGGGCGGCGTTGAGATTCAGGGCTGCCAGGGGCTTGCGGGTCATTCCGACGCTGACGTGCTTTCCCACGCGGTTGCCGACGCTATTTTGGGAGCTATCGGCGAGGGAGACCTGGGAAAACACTTCCCGTCGAACGACCCGAAATACAAAGACGTATCAAGCCTCTCAATTCTCTCCCAAGTCGCCCGGATAATGGCAGACAAGGGCTACCGCATAGAAAATATTGATTGCACGGTGGTGTGCGAGGAGCCAAGAATTTCTCCTCACTCATCCGCCATGGAGCAGAAAATCGCCGACGCCCTGGGAATTCCGAGCGACGCCGTAAACGTAAAGGGGACTTCAACCGAAGGCCTGGGTTTCACGGGAAGAAAAGAGGGTATAGCAGCCATGGCTTCAGCGTGCCTAAGCCCGTATTCACCGAAACCATAACTCTTCAGAAAAGTTTCTTCCCAATAAAAATTCTCCATCTTTTTCCAGATTCATCATGGGCGGGTCTATGATCTGCTCATTGAATTCTTTCTAGTATTCACGGTTAACCGGAACCTCCTTTAAAAAACTGGTGACTTAAACAATTTTTTGCGGAAAATTCCCATCTCTTCCACTCTTAGAACTCAAGAGTTGGCGCAGATTTTCCTGTTAATGACAAATGGAACTGTCCGGTTTTATGATCCATTGTTTGTCCGCTTTTGCTTTGCTCACATCAGCCTCGAAGGGCGTAGCCCGAAGAGGGTGATGTGAAACTGCGGGAACCAGAGCAATATCAAGGTCGCAGGGCTTAACCTGTTTTTATTCACCGCGGTTCTGTTCTTTGCGATTTGGGGGGAAAAGCGCTCGGGTGGAAAGTCTTGGACCTCAAAGCCCTGAGTGCTACGGAGGGATTGGAACCAAAAGAGCTTAAGATTCTGGTTTAAGTCGTTGCGTTGCGCGTGGGACAGCGGGTAGGTTCGTCGTTCGCGGGCTTGCGGTGAATTTGAAAGCCGGATAGAGAATCAATCGCAGTTACTTCGATCGAATCCAGCGGCAAGACCTCTACATCTTGCTATCGAGAAAATTCCTGAACGTGGAAATATTGCTCTCGCGGGCCTCGGGCACGGTTCCCGTGAAGACAATTTCTCCCTCGTAAAGAAACGCTATCCTGTCAGAAACCTCGTAGGCGGTGCCTATATCGTGGGTAATGACGACCCCGGTTATGCTGAGCCGGTCTCTCATGCTCTTTATTAAC
Organism: Candidatus Dadabacteria bacterium; assembly: GCA_022827275.1. Taxonomy (GTDB): domain Bacteria; phylum Desulfobacterota_D; class UBA1144; order Nemesobacterales; family Nemesobacteraceae; genus Nemesobacter. The sequence continues at coordinate 13,178 of JAJDTG010000020.1, forward strand.
TTGGCGATCCTTTTTATATTGGGAGGATCAAGACCGGTTGTGGGCTCGTCGTAGAGAAGAATCTTCGGGCGGGTGGCGATCGCTCTTGCCAGAGCCACCCTTTTTTTCATCCCTCCGCTCAGTTCCCCAGGGTACTTGTCTTCGATTCCCGGAAGATCGACCAGTTCAAGGTTGCGGGCGACCGCTTTTTTTATCTCCTCAGGGGGAAGATCCGAGTTTTCAATCAGAGGATAGGCTATATTCTCCTCTACGGTAAGCGAGTCAAAAAGGGCAGAGCCCTGAAACAGCATGCCCGTTTCCTTTCTTATTTTCACAAGCTGCCTCTCATCCATCTCTGCCGTATCCTCTCCCAGAACCACTACCTTCCCGCTGTCGGGCTTAACGAGACCGTTTATCTCCTTTAGCAAAACGCTCTTCCCTACTCCGCTCTCCCCCAAGACGGTAATGATCTCCCCCCTTCTTACGAAAAGATTTATTCCCCTGTGAACAATCTTTCCATCAAAGGACTTACACACGTCCGTCATTTCGATTATGTTTTCCGACATGGATTCCTCAGAACTTTAAATTTACTTTATCGTCGCTATATGTAAAAAGAGAGAGAATTTCTGGTATAATCTATTTGCAACTGTCCGCGGTTGCATATATAATCTCAAGTTTAGCTTTTTAATTAGAGAGATTAACAGGAGAGGAAAATGGCGCACGAACTACCCGATCTTCCTTATGATCATGACGCTTTGGAACCACATATAGATGCGGAAACAATGAGAATACATCATTCAAAGCATCATCAAGGTTACGTAAACAACCTAAACGCAGCGCTGGAGAAACATCCGGAGTTGGCGGACAAATCGCTTGAGGAACTGCTCGGCGATCTTGACTCCGTCCCCGAAGACATAAGAACTGCGGTAAGAAACAACGGCGGAGGACACGCGAATCACAGCCTTTTCTGGCCGTGTATGGCTCCCAGTTCCGGGGGAACGCCTTCGGGCGAGCTTGCCGATGCCATAGATTCCGCGTTCGGAAGCTTTGACGCTTTCGCCGAGGCATTCTCCAAGGCGGCTGCCACTAGGTTCGGAAGCGGCTGGGCGTGGCTTTGCGTGGACGAGGGCGGGGGACTGGTGGTAACATCCACCGCAAACCAAGATAACCCGGTTTCCGAGGGACTGAAACCCATTCTGGGTCTCGATGTCTGGGAGCATGCATATTATCTGAACTACCAGAACAGAAGGCCCGACTACGTGAAGGCGTGGTGGAATGTGGTGAACTGGGAACAGGTTTCGGAAAACTTCGCCGGGGCAAAGTAATTTCCGCAAAACCACACTTCGGAAAAAAACGCTTACATTTTAGCACGAAAAATCTTATAATCCACTAATAGGGACGGAAGGTGCTAATTTTCATTGCCCACTCGGGCTTTGAAAACCTTTTTTGTTACCTCCGTTTTTCAATTAGGGAACTGGTAAAGAAACAAGATGGACATCAAATACAAAGATTTTCAGGGCAATGCGGAACACGACTCCGGGTTCGAATCCTATGACGTTGATGACGACATCGAGGAAAACGAGGTCGAAGAAAGTTTTGACAGCCCGGACGAAGAGGAACTGAAACCTAGGGGGAAGGATAAAGAAAAGGACAAGTGGATCCCCGATGAACAGCTCCGTCTTCTCTACGTCTATTTTAAGGACATGGCCGTTGAGCCTCTCTTCGCAGCGAAGCAGGAAGTCGAGATATCTGCGAGAATCAAGATGTGCGAACTCAGGATGGCCAAGGTGCCCAAGAGCATTGAAAAATATGAGAAAATCCGCACAAGGAAAAACTCGGCCAGAGCGCGTGCGATAGCACATAGAATAGCGGTCCTGCGCGCAATGGAGAGAATTTACGTCGACTGGGCACTCAAACTCAAGCAGAAATTTGTAAAGGCCAACCTTAGGCTCGTAATAACGATTTCGAGAAGATATATGAGCAGGGGCCTGCCGCTTCCGGATCTCATCCAGGAAGGAAATCTCGGTCTAATGCGTGCGGTTGAAAGATTTGATTACACAAAAGGTTATAAGTTCTCCACCTACGCCTCATGGTGGATACACCAGGCCATACTCAGAGCCCTTCAGGGACAGACTAGAACCATAAAGGTCCCTGTTTACTTGCTGGAGCAGGCAAACAGGGTTTACAAGACGAGCGCGAAGCTTAGCAAGGAAATGGGAAGGAAACCGACGCCCAAGGAGATAGCCGAGGCCTCGGGAATCTCAGCAGAGGTTATAAACAGGATTCTCAATTCCACAAACGACGCCATAAGCCTCGACACTCCGGTTCTTGACGGCGAGAAGACCACGCTTCTTGATTCGGTTGCGGACAAGGAAGCTAAAATCCCCGACACGATAATAGCGAAGATGTCTCTCGCGGAAAAACTGAAGGAAGCCCTTACACTTCTGAACCAACGGGAAGAAGAAATTATCAGACTTCGCTTCGGCATAGGACGCCAGAGCACCTACACGCTCGACGAGATCGGCAAGAGATTCAATCTGACCAGGGAAAGGATAAGGCAGATAGAAAAAGCCGCCCTCGGGAAGCTCGCAAGTTCTGGAGTTAGAAAAGATCTGGAAAGTTTCCTCAAGCAGTAGAGCGGAACCGCGGCTCGTTTAGCCGAAACCGTAGTAATCAATCCCCAGATGGCTTATCAGTTCCTCACCCCGCAGGTAGCGAAGCGTGTTCTGTAGCTTGGTGAACTGAACGAAAAGATCGTGCTCGGGGTAGAGCCTCTTATCGACCATGGGGCTTTTGAAATAAAAGGAAAGCCACTCCTGGACCCCGTAAATACCGGCGCGATGCGCAAGGTCTAGGAACAGCACAAGATCAAGAACCACCGGGGCGGCGAGTATGCTGTCGCGGCAGAGGAAGTTGACCTTTATCTGCATGGGATAATCCAGCCATCCGAAAACGTCTATATTGTCCCACGCCTCTTTTTCGTCTCCGCGCGGCGGGTAGTAGTTTATTCTCACCTTGTGGTAGTAATCCGAGTAAAGTTCAGGGTTTATCTCGGGCTGAAATATGTACTCAAGCGCGCCCAGCTTGCTTTCTTCCTTGGTTTTGAAAGAACCGGGATCATCAAGGACTTCTCCGTCCCGGTTACCCAGTATATTGGTTGAGAACCATCCGTTGAGCCCGAGCATCCTGCTTTTAAGACCCGGAGCCAGTATGGTTTTCATGAGTGTCTGGCCGGTTTTAAAATCTTTACCGGCTATGGGAACTTCGTTTTCAATCGCGAGCTGCTGAAGCGCGGGGATGTCCACGGACAGATTCGGAGCCCCGTTTCCGTAGGAGGCGCCGCATTTTATTGCCGCGTAGGCGTAAATCATGCTCGGGGCAATATCCTCGTGATTTTCCCTCAGCCCTTTCTCGAAACTCTCCACGGTCTCATGAACTTCTGAGGGCTCAAGATATACCTCGGTACTCCCGCACCAGAGCATTACCAGCCTTTCGATATCGTTTTCCCTCTGGAATCTCTTTATGTCCCTGATCAGCGCCTCGGCAAGATGCATCTTCGTCTTGCCCTTCTTTACATAGGAACCCTTGAGATTGCGAACGTACCTGTTATCGAAAACGGCCCGCATCGGAGACTCTTTTTTAAGATCCCGTCTTATCTTCCCGAGAAGTTCGGAACTTAGCACTCCGGCCCGAAGCGCTGAGGCGTGGCAGTCTTCATCGTGTATGTCCCATCCGGCAAACACCATATCCTGCATTTCGGCCAGCGGAACCAAGTCTTTTATTAAAGGAAAATTTTTCTCGGTTCTTTTCCCGAGCCTGATTTTCCCCATCTGCGTCAGGGAACCGATGGGTCTCCCCACTCCCTTTACTACCGCCTTTACTCCCGCTATGAAGGTTGTGCTTACCGCCCCGCTCATCCCGGGGATCAGGACCCCCAGTTTTCCCTTGGCTGGGCGGATATCGAATTTTCTCTGGAACTTCTGGTTTGGATCGGTCAAGTATGAATTACCTTTTGGAGAACTGCTGTCCCCTTCTAGCCTTGCGCTTACCATACTTTTTGCTCTCAACCATTCTGGGATCGCGTTTCAGCAATCCGGAAACCTTGAGTTTCTTGCGAAGCGACTCGTTGGCCTTGAGAAGAGCTCTGGCAAGTCCGTGGCTCATGGCTCCCGCCTGGCCGGTAAGGCCTCCTCCTTTCACCCTGACCATCACGTCATACTCCATGGAAGTATCGGTAACGCTAAGTGGTTCGCGGGCCCTTATCTGCCATACTTCTCTGGGAAAGTACTCTTCCACGGATTTTTTGTTCACGGTAATGGAACCGCTGCCTCTTCTAAGCCAGACTCTTGCGATTGACGTTTTCCTTCTCCCCGTGCCGTTGTAAATAACAGTTTCAGGCATAATGAATCAGACCTCCAGAACCTCGGGATTTTGGGCTGTGTGCGGATGTTTGTCTCCGACATAGATCTTCACCCGCTGTATAAGTTTCTTCTGCCACCTGTTTTTGGGAAGCATCCCCCAGACGGCCTTGCGGATTATTTCGCCCGGCTCTTTTTCGGCCAGTTCTTCCGCGGTCATGGATTTAAGTCCCCCAGGATAATGAGAATGCCTGTAATAGGTTTTCTGTTCCCACTTCCTGCCGGAGAACGTAGCTTTGTCGGCATTGACCACAACGACAAAGTCCCCGATATCCGAGTGGGGAGCGAACTGCGGCTTACCTTTGCCCCTGAGAATCGAGACAACGCTGCTGGCGAGTCTTCCGACGGGTTTCCCCTGAGCGTCGATCAGGTACCACTTCTTTTCAAAATCATCGTTTCTGGCCATGTATGACTTCATAGTATTCTCTCTTCGGATAAATTAAGGGTATCGATTCTACCGAATGTAACCTCAAAGTCAAAGAAATTTAAGCGGGCCAGACAAAAGATTAGAAGTCATAAAAAGCGATAACGAATATTTTCGAAAGGATAAAATCGAAAAGTATTATCAGAAAAAGCGAGATCACAACCGTTTTAGTGGTGGCGTTTCCGACCCCGCGTGTTCCTCCCTCGGCTTTCATTCCCACATAGCAACCCGTAATTGCCACTATGATTCCGAAAAACAGCGTCTTGGAAATTCCGGTCATCAGGTCTTCAAGAGAAACCCAGCCCCTTATGCTCTCGATGAAAAGAGTGGGTTTCACGTTAAGTTCCATCTGCGAGATGATCATCGCCCCTCCTATGCCCGCTAGGTTCGATATTACTGCAAGCAGCGGAAAAGATATGATGCACGCCATGAGCCTCGGAGAGACAAGTTTTCTGATCGGATCGGCTCCAAGGGTCTTTATGGCGTCTATCTGCTCCGTTACCTTCATCGAGCTTATCTCGGCCGTGATGCCGGAACCGACCCTGCCGCCCACAAGAAGAGAGGTTATTATGGGACCAAGCTCCCTCACGAACGAGAGAGTAACCACGGGACCTACAAGCCCTTTCGCCCCGAACCACGCGAATCCCCACGCCATCTGCACCACCATCACCATTCCGATCGCCATGGCGGAAACCACGACTATCGATACGGACCGATAACCTATATCGTATATCTGAGCTGTCAGAAGACCATAATCATAGGGAGGAGTAACGGTGGCAACGATTGAATTCCATAAGAAAAAGCAAACCTCTCCTACGCCGAGAACAAAGTTAATGAGGCTGTTGACAACTTCGGATACAAACCTGCTCATTTGGCCCAGAGTTCCTCGAAACCTGAAACGAAATCAATAAATTCCCCGAGATTCGCCTCGAAGTCGGCCGGATCCGCCGAATAGCTGAAATCGTAATCGCATTTTGGAGACTTGTGCACAACCGTCGCAAGGGCGAACTTCTCATCACTAAGAAACGCCTCGTACTCAGTGTAAAGTCCCGCGGCACCGTCGACTTCGATATCTTTTCGCAGTTTAACTCGCTTTTTACCCAGGCCAACAACCAAGGAGTCCGAAAGCGTTTGAAGGTCGTAATCCCGGTCCGTGCAGAGCGAACTTACCGTTAAGATGAGATCACTCGCCGGGTTGTAAAAAGCTATGTCTCCCCCTTCTATCGGCACCCTCTCCCAAGCCTGCGAAAGGGGTGCGACACGGTAACTGTTCAGCTCCGCAGTGTATACCCAGTCTTTCATTTTTCCGGGCTTCCTGTCATCCCCCGAGGCATAGCTCATCAGAAATTTCGTTGCAGAACACGAACTCACAAGGAAAATCAGCGAAAACGCGATGGAAAGAAAGGCCTCTTTGCGCATGATATAATAGCTCCTTAGTTCTCTTGGGAAGCGTAACCGCTTAAAATACTTGAATACATACTAAAAACCAAGGATCATAGGACCTAAAAACAAACCGAGGTGAGATATTGAGTTCAGTAACTATATACACAAGCTTTTACTGTACTTACTGCAGAAGGGCAAAAAGGCTCCTTGACAAAAAACAAGTGGCTTACGAAGAGATAAGACTTGATGAGGATCTCGAAAAGAGAGAAGAGCTTGTCAAGGACCTTAACTGGAGAACCGTGCCCATGATCTTCGTAAATGAGCAGTTCATAGGCGGTTACGACCAGCTTGCGGCCTTTGACCGCTCAGGGGAACTTGACCGCATGCTCGGTTCCACGGCCCAGAACGATTCCTGATGACGCTTCCCGCCGACTGGAAGCTTTTGACACCCCCATCGTTAACCTGTATTGTTACATTCAGATTCGGGTTAAGGGAATCGGGTGAGAGTCCCGAACTGTTCCCGCAGCCGTAATAAGGGGTTTTTTCGGAACCCATGCGAAGCGTGCTTGCGTTTCGGGTCACTGGCTTGAAATACAGCCGGGAAGGCCGTATCCGGAAAAGCTGTTCTGTTTCAGCAACAGGCAACCCTTTAAGTCGGAAGACCTGCCTGCGTCAATCTAGTAGCTTTGCCTCGGGAGTTAGGCGTATGGCCATTGAAAACACATTTCTTATTTCCGGCGCGCGCGCGCAGTTTCTGTTTTCCACCCCATGTGTTAATTCATTTAACCACTCTTCCAAGGAAAGCCATCTATCAGCACCTGGAGGAGTAAAGAATGAACAGACTTAAAATATTTTCCGCTTTTATTTTGATCCTGTTTCTGTTTCCGTCCGCGGGGTTTTCCGAGGAGAAAGAAATGGAAAGAATTGTTGTGACAGGTACAAAGACCTGGATTGACGCCGAGCTTCTCGGTTCTTCCGTTACGGTCATCGACAGAGAGGAAATTGAAAAGAGCGGGGAAAAGGACATCGCGGCCATACTTTCGAGAGTCCCCGGATTCAACGTAGTCAGTTCGGGAAGCCGGGGAGGGTTTACTTCCATTTTCGCAAGAGGCGGCCAGTCGGATTACAACCTCGTTATGATTAACGGCGTTCAGATAAACCAAGCCGGAGGGGGGTTTGACATCTCTTCTCTTACCACTGAAAACGTAGAGAGAATAGAGATAATAAAAGGGGCCCACTCATCTCTTTACGGTTCCGACGCAGCGTCCTCCGTCATAAACATAATAACGAAGCGCGGGAGCGGAAAAATGAAAAAAGCAACTTCCGTAGGTTTGGGGTTCCGCGCCGAAGACGCAATGATCCTCGAGCATTCCTCAAGCATATCGGGCAGTCTTGAAAAACTGGGCTACTTTATTTCTCACCAGCGAATCATCGATGAGGGTATCCTAGAGATAAACAACGATTACAAGAACAGGAACTTCACGGCGAACCTGAACCTGGAAGCAAACGACGATTTAAACCTCTCCTTTTTCTCCATATACAGGGCTTCGAAGTTTGAATTCCCAACCGGAGGCGCAGGGGACAGATTTGACGCGTTCGCTGATCCGGATCAGGGGACCAGAGAAAAATCGCTCGTCACGGGTTCTGACATCGTTTTTTCCCCGACGCAGTGGTGGGAAAACTCATTTAAGCTCGGCTACACGAGACTTGATCGGGAAAACTACGACGGACCCGATCCCCTCGAATTAGATTCTCCCTTCCCTTCCGAGACTCTCGACAAAAGAATATCGCTTGAGTACGGGGCAAGTTTTTTTGTCGACTTCAATCAGGCATCAAGCATAATCTCGACGGGTTTTGAATACGAGAAAGAAAGTTTCAAGACAGACTCACTGAATAAATCAAGAAAAAACTACGCCTTCTACGCTCAGAACAATTTCGCCCTGCTAAAGACATTCTTCGTAACAACCGGCATAAGATATGATGACAACGAGTCGTTCGGTAGCGAGTGGAGTCCAAGTGTCTTCGCTAGGTGGAAGATTAGGGAATCCGGAACCGAGATAAGAGGAGGAATCAGCAGAGGAATCAAGGAAGCCAATTTTTATGAAAACTTCAGTGCGGCTTTCGGAACAATACCCAACCCGGATCTAAAACCCGAAGAAACACTGACAACGGAAATAGGCCTCAGGCAGCCGTTGCTTGATAACGCGGTCGAGCTTGATTTGAGTCTCTTCCAAAACAAGTTCAAAAACATTATCGCTTACAGTTTCACCCCGTTTGAGAATGGAACCAACTACGAAAACATAAGCCGCGCAAGGTCAGAGGGGGTCGAGGCCGCAATACGTTTTTACCCGAGCAACAGCTTAACTCTAGGCACAGCCTACACATACCTTAAAACCGACGTAACCGACGACGGCGGCCTCGGGTCCCCGTCCTTCTCCGAGGGAGAAAAGCTCATACGGATACCCGAACATTCGTTTTCTTTTAACGCGGGATACTCAAAAAATGCCTTTAATCTTGATCTCTCGGGAAACTATGTCGGCAGCAGGGATGATGTGAACTGGAGCGAGTTTCCTTCCACAAGAGTCAAGAACGATTCTTTTTTCATCGTTGACGCTGCGGCTTCCTACGAAATCAGCGTGAAAAGGTTTGTTGACAAAATCAGGTTGTTTTCAAGAATCAACAACCTGTTTAACAAGGATTATGAAGATATTTTCGGTTTTTCATCCCCGGGGTTCAGCATGATTTCCGGAATTTCAGCAGTACGGTAGCGAAGCGTGCTCGGGAAGTGGTTTTGGCGCGGAAGAATCGAGGCTGATCTCAACCAGCCGGGGTGGTGACTTGAGTTGATGCTGCCAAGAAACCGCGCAGGACGCAAAATCCACAAGACAGCTTCCCGGATGCGTTTCGCATCCACCGTCTTTACAAGCCCTTACTGAATAACAACTCTTCAGGTTTTAACCGTATCCAGTTATCGCAAAAAAGCGGGTTAAGGTTTAAATTCGGGAATAACCTCTTTTCCGAAAAGCTCAATCGAGTGCGCTATGACCTCGGCGGGAGCCTGGGGAAACACCATCCTGCACATTATGTTGCGGATTCCTGTTTTCTCCGCGTATTTCTTTACCTCCTGAGCGCAGTGCTCAGGGGTGCCGATCATAAAGCGGTCTTCTGCCATGTATTCGAAAAAAGGATCGTCAGGGTCGGTTATGTTCTTTCCCCTTATCACTATCTTGACCCCGAGGCTCAGGTAAAACTTGTACATGTTTATTACGTATTCGGTTCCGCCTGCAATAGCCTCTTCCATACTTTCGCGCACGTAAGTTTCCCGAAGCAGTATGTGCTCCACTTCAGATGGATTGCGACCGGCTTTCTCAGCCTCATCGTTATACCACCCTAGAGTATCCATTATCATGGGAACCGTCCTGCCTGGGCCTATAAGAAGCGGGTACCCGAGGCGGCCGGCCCGCCGCACGGCGGGTTCCTCGAAAGCCCCTATGTATATGGGTATAGGTCTCTGCACGGGCTTGGGAGTAACGTCTATGTTTGAGAAACTGAACCTCTTGCCTTCATAGGAAAAAGGGCCATCCTCCCAGCATTTCTCGATTATCTCTATGCCTTCCTCAATCCTCGAGGGTCTTTGCGTTACCGGAACTCCGAACCCCTCGAATTCCTCTTTTCTGTACCCTATCGCGACCCCCAGATCGAATCTTCCGCCGGAAATGAGATCGACCGTAGCGGCGTCTTCGGCCACCCTAACGGGGTTATGAAGCGTGAGTATCAAGGCCCCGGTACCTATTCTCACTCTCTCAGTCACAGCGGCCATCGCAGCGGCCATACCAAGAGGCGAAGAACAGTAACCGTCCTCAAGAAAATGGTGCTCGGAAAGCCAGACCGAATCGAAGTTCACCGCTTCGGCAAGCCTCACGTGCTCCAGAGAGTTTCTGTAAAGATCCACATGACGGCAATCAAGGTCCTTGTGGGTTTGCATGCTGAAGAGTCCGACTCCGAATTTCATTTCATACCTCCGGGATATTCTCTGGATTATTTGCGTTTAGAGGGCAAATTAACCATAATTCTACCGTGATCGCTATCTACTTCCAAAACCACAATCGAGGTGCCATGCAATGGGAAAAGAAATAAAATTCGGACTTTCTGCTCCGATGCCGGGAGCTGACGTTGACGGACTCGTAAATTTCTCGATAAAAGCCGACCAACTGGGATTCGATACCATATGGTATCCCGACCATCTGCTTTTCGTGGCGCCGGGAGCAATTGCTCCCGAGGCGTGGACCGTGGCTGCGGCTGCGGCGATGAAAACAGAAAACATAGCTTTGGGGACGGTTTCTGATCCTCACAGGATGCATCCCGCTGTTTTCGCCCAGAGACTCGCAACCGTTGATCAGCTTTCAAAAGGCAGGGTAGTGCTCTCTCTCGGAGTTGGAGAATCGATGAACCTTGACGCGTTCGGAATTGAGTGGGGCAAACCTCTTTCGAAACTCAGGGAATCTATAGAAGTCATGGAACTTCTTTGGGAAACCGACGAACCCGTAGATTTTGACGGAAAGTTCTACAACCTTGAGAACGCGTTTTTGCAGATAAAACCCTACGAAAGAAACAAGATACCGTTTTACATGGCCACCCACACGCCCAAGGGGCTTCAGCTGACAGGAGAAAAAGGCGACGGATGGCTGCCAATAGACCTCAATCCCGGTCTCTATTCCAGCTATCTCGGGGATATAACGGCCGCAGCGGATAATGTGGGAAGGTCACTTGACGACGGTTTTGACCCCGCCCTGTGGGTATTCACCTCTCTTGGAGAAAACGTTGACGCCGCCTACAAAACTCTCGAACCCTTCAAGTACGTACTGGTTATGCAGGACCAGCTACTGAAGGCCGGCTACGATGTCGAGATACCCGAAGAATATCATGGTCTTAACTACTTCAACATAGTGCCGACGGATGAAGAGGGGAGACAGAGGTTCAGGCAGCTTGGGCAAATTTTCCCGAGAGAGGCCATACTTGATTTCACAATTACGGGATCAAAAAAAGACTGCATAGAGAAAATCGAGAAATTCATAGACGCTGGAGTGAGGAATTTCGTGTTGTTCTACAGGTTCAGCCCCGATCCGGACTTGGCACTTGAGACTTACTCAAAAGAGATAATTCCTTACTTCAAATAAGCTTTCAAGAGATGCTTCAAAGAGTTTCTGCAAGCGGCATTGCTGTGTTTATTGGGGCTTATCGCTTCGTATCATCTCAAAACTACATTAGAAACGGGATCTACATACTTAACTAGCCAAGGAGTTGGGATGTTTCTCCGTTCTGGATTAAATTAGGTAGTCTTACCAAGAGGGGAACATATGGTCATTCAAAACAATCGAGTTAGGTTGCAGGCCGATCATATCAAAGGGGTCTTGATAATAAGCGCAGCTGGTCAAGTCCATGGTACAAACGCACGGGAATTCCACGATAACCTGCACAAGGAAATCATAGCCCCTGGCAATCTCGTAGTTCTGGACCTTGAAAAACTGTCCTACATCAACAGTGCGGGACTGCGTTCAATTCTGATAGTTGCGAAAACACTTCAAGGTAGAAATGCGAGATTCGTGCTGTGCTCCTTGTCTGATTCCGTAAAAGAAATCTTCAAGATCGGGGGTTTTGACAAAATCATTGAGGTGTTCGAATCCCGTTCTGATGCTATAGCCGCAATAACGGGTTAAAACGCATTAGGAGGAAGCAGTTCTAACTCCCCTATTTTCCTTGAAAACTCATTGACAATCGTCAAAATTCCTTGTTAATATAGAAAATATGCGGTTGGTGGGATAACCGGGTTAAAAAACTCGGGGGGAAATCGCTTTTGAAGAAAACAGTCGCTGTTATAGTTTCCGCGATAATTCTTTTCGCATGGGGAGCAGTGTCATGGATGGTTCTTCCATGGCACCAGATGGTAGCTAATCAATTTACCAACGAATCCGAAGTTGCCGAAACCATAGAGGCAAATGCCCTGGAACCGGGCATTTACTACCTGCCGTTCTCGCATAAGGATCACAAGGCAGGGGAAACTGCCGCTTTCGTAAGCGCCCTCCCCCAAGTCTATCCCCCCAGCATGGTAAATCAGCTTCTGATCCAGTTCGTCGGCGACCTCGTAAGCGTTCTGATCGTTATCTCTCTGCTCTCCCAGACAGCCGGCCTGAGTTACTGGGGACGGGTAGGGTTTGTCGCCTTAGTAGGAGCAGCTATAGGTTTTATAAGTCATTTTCCTTACTGGAACTGGTTTGGTTTTCCGACTTCCTATGTAACGGTCATTGTCATTGACAGTCTCGTCGCTTGGTTCCTGGCAGGACTAATGATAGCAAGACTGGTCGCAAAAAACACGAAAAAAGTGACCTCCAGGATAAATGTTATCGGTTAACACTAAAGGCACAGACCCCAAACACTGAATCCTCAGCGCTCGCCGGATGTGGAATGGTCCACAAATTCGACTCTGCTGAAGTAAAGGAAATTCAGGCGGTCAGGTTCAAGCCCTTTTACGTACGGCTTGATCATATTCTGCTGAACGGAGTTAAGATAAGGAACTATCGGAACACCGGTTTCCACAAGAATTCTCTGGGCACTGTTGTAAAGGTCCCTTCTTTGCCCGCGATCCAGAATCCCGGCTGCCTTCTCCACTAATCGATCATACTCCGGATCGCACCACCTGGTACGGTTATTTCCGCTTCCGCACTCAAAGAGATTCATGAAATTGTGAGGGTCAGGGAAATCCGCCTGCCATCCGGCTCTGAATACGGGCGGAGGATTCGTTCTGAGAGTGCTTAGATAGACTGTCCATTCCTGGTTCACGAGCTTGACTTCAATGCCAAGATGCTCCTTCCACATGCCCTGGAACGCCTCGGCCACAATTCTGTTGTTTCCGGTATCCGGATAAAGAAAAGCGGTCTTCGGAAAATTCTTTCCGCCCGGATAGCCGGCCATTTCAAGAAATTCCCTCGCCTTCTGTGCATTAAACGAAATACCGATCCGGGGATTGTGGGCAAGCATGTCGATCGGTATCCATGAAGTTACGGGCACCCCGGCCCCCTGGAGAAGTCCCGCGAGGCTTTCCCTGTCTATCGAACTTGCGAAAGCTTTTCTCACCAGAAGGTTGTCAAACGGAGGTTTTTTAGTGTTAAACCCTATGTAGTTGTTCCTGAAAACCACGCTCTGTTTAAAATCCGGGAGCTTAATAACCCTTGGAATCTCAAGCAGGGGAATTCCCTTGCTGTCGAGAAAATCCAGTTCCCCGCTTTCATAAAGGGCGAGGGTGGATACAGGATTCTCGTTCATTATCATCTTTACCTTCTTAGCACTTTTGGGTTTCTCCCCCCAGTAGCCTTCATACTCCTCGATAAGAACTTCCTTATGATGCTTCCATTGTTTTAATCTGTAAGGTCCCAGAGTTACTATGTTCTCAGCTTCAGTCCACCTGGTTCCGTACTTCTCAACAATATCCTTTCTCATCGGAAAAGTTGACATGAAAGTGACTAGGCTCAGAAAATAGGCCCTCGGCTTTTCAAGGGTAACAATAAGAGTATGTTCATCCGGGGCTTTTACCCCGACTTTGCCGAAATCCTTTATTTCCCCCGAGTTGAATTTCCTGGCGTTTTTTATGTCAAAAAGAAAATAGGCGTAGCTTCCGGCAGTTTCGGGCTTAAGAATTCTTTTCCATGAATAAAGGAAATCCCGGGCTCGAAGCGGCACTCCGTCCGTCCAGAGGACTTTTTCCCTTATTTTAAAGGTATAGGTCCTTCCATCCTCGCTTACCCGCCAGCTTCTCGCAAGAGCGGGTACCGGCTCGTATTTTTCATCAAACGCCGCGAGACCGTCCATTATGTTCTCTATGATTGTAAAAGATGTGACATCGGTAGCGAGAGACCAGTCAAGCGTGGGAGGCTCGGTGCCGATATTTATGTTAAGCGTGTCCTTGCGGGAAATATCCACGGCGTCCGGGGCTCTGTTCCCAGAACCGCAGGAAATGAAAAGAAGAATGCAGAAAATCGGAAGAAATTCTTTCGATCTTTTCATAGCAACAGTTTGAGAATCTCACCTCTTAACGATTGTCTTACAAAAACACTCCACAAAGCTTAAAGAGTCGAGCGTAATGTGCTGGCTTAACTATTGCCCTATAACTTCGAATTTGCCGTCCTTTACTCTCGCAACAATCGGCTCGTAAACCGCATCCCCGTTACGGTCAAAATAGAATTCGCCTAAAAGTGTATTCAACCTGAGGTCGGCCATCGCATTGCGAATCGCCCGTGGATCGGTTGAAACAGCATTAGAAACAGCTTCGGCCAGTATATAGACCGAAACGTACGACAGCGCGGAAAAAGAACCGGGCTCACCGTCGTATTTTTCCCGATAATTCCTGAGAAATTTTCGATTTTCGGGAATGTCCACAGCGGCAATCCAGCTCGTAGAGGTAATTGAACCTTCGGCGGAACCGGGTTCAGCGTTATTCGCCGCCCTCACGACACCTATTGCAAGATGAGTGATAATAAAAGGAACATCCGCTATCCCGAGCCGCCGCGCCTGGACCATAACCCCAGGCTGCTCAGGAGCCAAAGCAGAAACGAAGATAGCATCGGGGTCCGTATCCTTTATCCTGATCAACTGGTCGGTCAGGTCGGGGAATTGGCCGTCGCCGGACAGGTCAAAAAACTGCTCACTCACAATCGAGATGTCCTCATACTTATCAATCTCCCGTTTCAGCAGTTCTAGATTGCTCTGCGAAAAAGCATCCACGCGGTTTGTTATCGCAGCCACTTTTCTGTAGCCAAATTCCTCCCTGATAACCCTGACCCCTTTCGGCACCAAACGCTCGACTGTAAGAGAACAGCGGAAGAGAAAATCGCTTTGGGTGCTGAGACCGCTCGCGGCAGAGGTGGGACTGAGAACCAAAACTCCGTTCTGACCCAGGGCCGGAATAATTCTTTTCACCCCGCTTGAAGTATAGGGACCCAGTATGGCCACTACTTCACCCCGTTCAATAAGTTTTCTGTACGCTCTTTCCACTCCATCCGGAGTACTTTCAGAATCCTCAAAGATGAACCTGATTTTCCTGCCGTCAGGCAGCAGCGATGCGTTAACTTCTTCAAGAGCCAGATCCAGAGCATTTTTTAGATCAAAGCCCGCCGCACGCGGACCTGTGAGAGAAATGATGACGCCGACGGGAATCTCCTCGGTTTCATCTTGAGCGCAGGAAAGAAAGCTGAGAACCATGGTTACTACAATCAACATGAGAGTAGCTATTTTTTTCATATCAAGTGCCCCTTTGTTTCTGGTGACATTTGCCATACGGACGGGTCAACTAAGAAGAAGGTGTGTTCCGGTCCTCTCTCCCCCCACTAAACACCTGAAGGCAAACTTATTGAACCGACTCAAACCGGTCATGGTTGGTCGAAAACCTCAAACATGCCGTTTTCTACTATTCCCACAATCGGTTCGTAAACCGCATCCCCGTAACGATCAAAATAGAACTCGCCTAAAACCGTGTCCGCCCTGATATCGGCCATCGAATCGCGTATGGCTTCCGGGTTAGTTGAAGAAGCGTCGGCAATAGCTTCGGCCAATATGTGGGTAGCCGCATAGGACAGTGCGGCGAAAGCATCGGGTTCGCCGTATTCTGCCCGGAAATTTCTAAGAAACCTGAGGTTCTCAGGCGTGTCGATGTCCGCAATCCAGGTCGTAAAGGTAATAGCGCCCTCGGCCGCATCTGCAGCTTCTCTTACATCATCTTGAGTAGCCAAGGTAATCAGAAAAGGAATATTCATATCCATTCCGAGTCGTCGCGCCTGAGCCATAATTCCTCTGCGGCCCGGACCCAGAGCCGATATGAAAAGAGCCTCGGGAGCAGGAACGGCATTTATTATGTCGGTTAACTGGCTGGTCAGGTCGGGAAGCGCACCGGTTGGTCGGGAATAAGCCTGCTCGCTCACGACCCTGACACCATGGTTTTCAAGCTCCTCTTTTACCTTTTCGTGGTTACTTGAGGAAAAAGCATCAGCTTCATTCACTATCGTGGCTACGTTATTGTAGCGAAGCCGCTCCCTAGTAATTCTTACGCCAGCCCGCACGAGCGGGTCGACGGTGAGGGACGCACGGAAGGCAAATTCGCTTCTGGCGCTGAGGCCGCGCGCCGCGGATGTGGGACTAAAAGCCACAACCTTGTTTTGCTGCGCGACCGGAATGATTCTTTCGGTGGCGCTCGACGTAAAAGGACCGAGGACGGCGACCACTTCATCTCGCTCAATAAGCTTTCTGTAGGCTCTCTCGGCGCCGTCTGGGGTGCCCTCGGAATCCTCAACTATGAACCTGATTTCTTTTCCGCCAAGCAGTGGGGATTCGTTAATTTCCTCAAGGGCAAGCTCCATGCCGTTTTTCATCTGCAGGCCGTTTGAGGAAAGCGAACCGGTAAGGGGAACAACGACACCGACGCGAATCTCTTCGGTTTCGTTCTGGCCACAGGAAAAAGAACCGAAAAGCAGCAGCACAACGGCTCCGGCAGCAAACATAAATGCAGTTACTTTTTTCATGTTAAAGTCCTCCAACAGACATCCGTTCTCCGGAAAAAGTACCCGTTCAAATGCTCAGGATCAAAACCGTGCTGACAGGCCTGAATAACGGGATTACTCAAGGGTTTCAAACTTGCCGCCGCGGACTATCCTTACCACGGTGCTGTAGACCCCATCGCCGTTCTCGTCGAAATAGAATTTCCCGAAAATGGTGTCCAGACCGGCTTGCGGACCATTCATCATCTGCAGGGCCGCCCTTATATCCTCAGAACTGTGGGTAGAAGCACGTGCGATGGCGGTGGCCAGTATGCGGGCGGAAGCGTAGGAACGCGCCGAGTACGCGTCAGGGTCTTCTTCGTATTTCGCTTTGTAGTTCGCGACGAATTCTTCGCTCTGTTTCGTGCTGTCGGCCGCCCAGTTCGTAACGGTAACGACCTTCTCGGTCGACCCCTCCATTTCCTCCTCAGCCTTCGCCACGTCCGTTGCCGTGAGCACGATTACGATCAGGTAGGCTTCTATGCCCATCTCGCGGGCCTTGACTATTACCCCCTGGCGCCCCGGAGAAAGCGCCGAGACAAACACCACGTCCGCATCTGAGTCCTTTATGGCGCGCAACTGCTCCGTGAGATCGGGAAGCTCGGCATTCTTTTCGCGGCTGAAGGTCTGCTTTGTCACGATCTCAACGTCCGAGTGCTCATTTTTCATGAGTTCCTCAAGCACCTTGTCGTTGCTGCTCACAGAAAAAGTATCGTCTTCGTTGACTATGGTTGCCGCTTTGGAGTACCCCAGAACGTTTTTGGTCTTTTTTATCGCTTCGGGCACCAGTTTGTCCACGGTAAGGGAAGTGCGGAATATGAAATCGCCGGGTGCGGTGATCCCGCTTGGACTCGCAACGGAGGTCGGACTTATGGCCACCACTGCGTTTTCGTTCGCGAGCGGGGCGATTCTTTTCGTCGAGCTGGAACTCCACGGACCGATTATCGCACTCACAGAGTCCTCGCCGATAAGCTTCCTGAAAGCCCTCTCCGCACCGTCCGGGATCCCTTCGGTATCCTCAAAGACCGGGCGGAGATCCGTCCCGCCGAGAAGCGCCGACGCATTGATCTCCTCTATGGCGAGTTCGACGCCTTTTTTCATGTTCCCCCCGAGCCCCTCTGACACTCCCGTAAGGGGAAAGGCGACGCCGACTGCAATCTCCTCGTCGCTATCCTCGTCGCAGGAAACAAGACCGAGGACCGCAACCGCGGCCACCACGGCAAAAAACAGAAGCACAGCTACTTTTTTCACTTTAAAGCAACCTCACTTTCTGATGATTATTCACTATCGGAGAGGGCAACCAGAACAGAGTCCTTCTCAACCGTTTCCCCTTCCTTGACCCTTATTTCCTTTACGGTGCCCGAAGCGGAGGCCTTAAGTTCGCTTTCCATCTTCATCGCTTCAACCACTATGACGCTGTCCCCAACCTCGACGCTGTCTCCCTGTTTCTTAAGGATTTTCACCACTCTGCTGTGCATCGGCGCCGTTATGTTAAGACTCCCGGTGCCTTCTGCCTGGGAGGCGTCTCTTCCGGAAACGGCTTCCAGTTCGTAGAGATCGCCTTCGTGGAAAACCTGTATTTTCTTTCCTTCCCTGAATATCCCTACGGTGATACTCTGGTTATCGACCAGAATCGAATAGGTGCTTTCGTCTATACGCAGAAACTCTATTTCCTTCTGCTCATCGTCTATACTGAAAAGGCTCAGTCCTTCCTTCTCTTCGAAGCCTACCTTGTAGGTTTTGTTTCCCAGTTTGAAAGTGTACGTCATAAGAGCGGATTCCCGGATACGCCGACCCTTCTGGCAAAAAGCTTCCAGCCCGAAGAAGAAGCGGTTTTCCCCTGCGCAATTTGGTTCGAGCCACCGTTCATGGCGACGGCGGCAGCCATGAGTATAACTTCAGGATCGGATTCCTCGGGCACCAGAAGTTCTGGGTGTCTTTCTATAAAACCCGTGTCAATCTGCGCCTTGCGGAACTCCGGGTCCCGCATCATTCTGATCAGAAATCCGAGATTGGTTCTCACTCCCAGAACCACGTATTCCCTCAGGGCGGAAAGCATCCTGTCTACCGCATCCTCCCGGGAATTTCCCCAGACGACAAGCTTTGAGAGCATCGGATCGTAAAAAGACGTTATCTCGCAGCCGCTGTAAACGGACGAATCGTCCCTCACGCCCGGACCGCTGGGAGCACGCACGTAGTGAAGGGGGCCCGGCGAGGGAAGAAAGTTGGTGGCGGGATCCTCCGCGTAAACCCTGCATTCAAGAGCATGGCCCTGCATTTTTATGGAAGACTGCTTGAAAGGCAGTTTTTCTCCCGAAGCTATCCTTATCATCCATTTCACTATATCAATTCCTGTGATCATTTCCGTGACCGGGTGCTCGACCTGAACTCTGGTGTTCATCTCCAGAAAATAGAAATTTTCCTCCTGATCCATTATGAACTCGACCGTGCCGGCCCCGAAATAGTCAACCGCCTTCGCAATGCGAAGGGCGACTTCGCACATGTTTTTTCTCGTCTTCTGGCTTATGAATCCCGAGGGGGCTTCCTCTATCACCTTCTGGTGGCGTCTCTGTATCGAGCATTCCCGCTCGAACAGGTGCAGCAGGTTTCCGTGCCTGTCTCCGAGGACCTGGACTTCAACGTGCCTCGGTTGCTGGATGAATTTTTCTATGAATACGGAGTCGTCTCCGAAAGAGGAAAACGCCTCGCTTCTGGCCATACGAAGGGATGATTCGAAATTCTCCTTGGAATTAACGAGCCTCATTCCCTTTCCGCCTCCGCCCGCAGAAGCCTTTATCATCACCGGGTAGCCAATTTTCTTCGCCACCCTGGAGGCTTCAACATCTGATACGGCTCCCTCGGATCCGGGAACAAGGGGTATTTTCGCTTCTCTGGCTATTTTTCTCGCAGTTACTTTATCCCCCATAAGCCTTATCGCTTCCGCGGAAGGCCCTATGAAAACCACGCCCTCTTTCTCGCACAACTCGGCGAAGGCCTCGTTTTCTGAAAGAAATCCGAACCCCGGGTGTATGGCTTCGGCCCCGGACTTCTTGGCGGCCGCAACTACTTTCTCCCCGACCAAGTAGCTCTCAGAGGGCTTCGACGGTCCTATATGGTAAGCCTCATCCGCGAGCATAACGTGAAGAGCGTCTCTGTCAGCGTCCGAGTAAACTGCCACCGTGGCAATTCCGAGCTCCCGGCAAGCTCTGATGATTCTTACCGCTATCTCTCCCCTGTTTGCTATCAGTATTTTTTTGAACATTTTCTCACCTGGCCGCTCAGAGCGGAATGTTCCCGTGCTTTTTCGGCGGAAGCGTCTGTCTTTTTCCGTTCAGCATCTCAAGCGCCGCTATCACTCTCGGTCTTGTGTCCTCGGGTTTTACGACCTCGTCTATGTAACCCAGGCTCGCGGCACGGTAAGGATTCGCAAAATTCTTTTTGTATTCCTCAATAAGCCTGATTCTCTCCGTGTCCGGATCGTCCGCGGCGGCTATTTCTCCCCGGGAAATTATGTTCACGGCCCCATCAGGTCCCATAACCGCAATCTCCGCCGTGGGGTAGGCAAGGTTCACGTCTCCTCTTATATGTTTCGAGGACATTACGTCGTAAGCACCTCCGTAGGCTTTTCTGGTTATCACGGTAATTCTCGGAACTGTTGCCTCGCAGTATGCGTAAAGCAGCTTTGCGCCGTGCCTTATGATTCCTCCCCATTCCTGTGAGGTTCCCGGGAGAAAACCCGGTACGTCGACAAAAGTAAGAAGAGGGATATTGAAGGCGTCGCAGAACCTTACGAATCTGGCAGCCTTAACCGAAGCGTCTATGTCAAGACATCCCGCAAGCACCTTGGGCTGATTTCCAACCACGCCGACCGGCTGTCCGTTCATCCTTGCAAACCCTATCACTATGTTCTTTGCGTAGTGCTCCTGTACCTCGAAGAAATACGAATGATCGACTATGGGGCGAATCACATCCAGTATGTCATAAGGCTTGTTGGGGTTATCGGGTATAAGCCCGCGAAGGCTCGTCTCCTTTCTGTCCGCGGAATCATCGCAGGGAATCACCGGCGGATCCTCCATGTTGTTTGAGGGGAGAAAACCGAGGAGTTCTTTTATTATTCCTATTGAGTCGTCGTCATCCTCCGAGGCGAAATGCGCAACGCCGCTTACGGAATTGTGAACCATGGCGCCGCCGAGTTCTTCTGAGGATACCTCTTCATGGGTAACGGTCTTGATCACATCAGGACCCGTGACGAACATGTAGCTTGTGTTTTTCGACATGATCGTGAAATCGTTCATTACCGGGGAGTAAACCGCTCCCCCGGCGCACGGACCCATGATCGCGGATATCTGAGGTATGACCCCCGAGGAGATCACATTTCGAAGAAATATCTCTCCGTACGCGCCGAGACTCTTTACCCCTTCCTGAATTCTCGCTCCGCCGGAATCGTTAAGCCCAATGATCGGTGCCCCGGTTGAAAGCGCCAGATCCATTATCTTGCATATCTTCTTTCCCTGTTCAAGCCCCAAGGAACCACCGAAAACCGTGAAGTCCTGAGCGTAGACAAACACCTGGCGCCCATCAATCTTTCCGTAGCCCGTAACCACGCCGTCGCCGAGGATTCTCTTTTTCTCCATGCCGAAATCCGTGCAGCCGTGCAGGACAAACTTGTCGAGTTCAACGAAAGTATCCCTGTCAAGAAGTTCGGCTATTCGCTCCCGGGCCGTGTGCTTGCCCGAGTCATGCTGTCTTTTGATTCTGGCTTCGCCGCCACCCAGGTTTGCCTCTTTTTCCTTATCTTCAAGAATTCTGACTTTTTCTTTCATTGGATATACTCCAGACCCACTCACAGTTAAAAACGGATTAGTGAATCATAACACGCAGAGGCGCCGTTTCAAGGTTCCGCGGCGCAAAGAGCCTCGAACAAAGCGTGGACCCGGACGCGCAAACTTTCCATGTCAGAGGAGTTTTTTATCAGAAAATCGGCCTGAGATGCCTTTTCCGCTTCGGACATCTGGGAATCCATGCGGCGGCGGATTTCCTCAGGCGACATGCCGTCACGGGCCGCCACCCTGCGTTCCCTCAGTTCATCAGGAGACGTAACTACCACTAGGCCGTCGATCAAGTCATCAAGTCCACCGCTTCCACGATCTATGAGCGACGCCTCAACAAACACAATCGGTTCACCGCTTCGATCGGATATCTTTTCCCTTATCCGCTCAAGAATCCTCGGATGGGTTATCCCGTTAAGCCGCTTGCGGTCCCGCTCGCTTGCAAACACTATTTCGGCAAGGGCGCCGCGGTCAAGCGTCCCGTCCGCGCGGAGAACCTCCCGGCCGAAGCAGTTGACGATTTCCGAAAGCGCGGGTTCCCCGGGCCGTACGACTTCCCTCGCCACCTCGTCGGCATCCACGGTGAACGCCCCGAACTCACGCAGCATCCCCGCCACAGTCGATTTTCCCGAACCTATATTTCCTGTAAGCCCGTATATCTTCATCTTCAGGCAATGCGGGAGCTTATAAAGTCAATTGCCCTTGCAAGACGCAGCGCTACGGTGTCTTTGCCCAGTATCTCGACAACATCAAAGATCCCGGGACTCTTCGTCGAACCGGTAAGCGCAACCCTGACGGGCTGAGCTATCTTCCCAAGTCCAAGGCCAGTTTGCTGCATCACACGTTCGAAACCCCCGTGAATATTGTCATGGGAAAAGTCCTCCACGCTGGAGAGCTCTTTTGCCAGAAGCCCAAAAATCTCGCCGTTTCGTTCAACCAGAAACTTCTCCGCCGCCTTCTCGTCGTACTCGAAATCGTCGGTGAAAAAGTAAAGGGACTGATCCACTATTGCGTTAAGAGTCTCTGAGCGCTCGCGCATCTGCGCAACTATTTTACAAAGCCGCTCGGAAGACGGCTGAGGGAACCCCTTTTGCATGATAAGAGGAACTATTTTCTCCGATATACTCTCTTCGGACAGATCCCTTAAATATTTTCCGTTAAGCCAGAGAAATTTCTGAGGGTCAAACACCGAGGGAGATTTTCCGATACCTTTCAGGCTGAATTTTTCAATAAGTTCCTGCGTTGTAAAGATTTCCTGATCCCCAAAAGACCAGCCCAACCTCACGAGATAATTAAGCACCGCTTCTGGAAGATACCCGCGCACTCGGTACTCCGTAACGGATTCCGCACCATGGCGCTTTGAGAGCTTCTTCCCGTCCGCGCCGAGTATCATCGGAACATGTGCGAGCTTCGGCTTCGAGAAGCCGAGCGCCTCAGCTATCAGTATCTGCCTCGGGGCGTTTATTATATGGTCATCACCCCTTATGACGTGAGATATATCCATCTGCGCGTCATCAACCGCCGCGGCAAAGTTGTAGGTTGGAAATCCGTCAGCTTTCAGTATGACGAAGTCTTCTATTTCAGAAGAGTCGAAAACTATCCCGCCGCGGACAAGGTCCTCAACAGAAATTTTCTCTCCAGGGGAAACAGAAAGCCTTACGGCGTAAGGCTTTCCAGGAGCCGCACCGAGCTGCGACCACTCCCTTCTGTATCTGAAGACCTCTCCTTTCTCTCTGGCCTCTTCCCTCCTCCGCCCGAGCTCCTCGGCAGTAACGTAGCACCTGTACGCCTTGTCCTCGTCAATGAGCCGCTCGGCAAGCTGACCGTAATCGGCAAGCCGCTCTGACTGCCGGACGATTTCCCCCTGCCACTTGAGCCCAAGCCACTTAAGCGATTCGACGATCTGCCGCTCGAATCTCTCCTCGGAGCGCGCACGATCGGTATCCTCGATTCTGAGCAGGAAATCTCCGCCGAGACTCGCGGAAAAAAGCCAGTTGAAAATTGCGGTGCGGGCTGCTCCTACATGAAGAGCACCCGTGGGGCTGGGAGCGAATCTTGTTACGATCTTCACGGATATTATTTTACACGCCGAAGCGGCAAAAAAAGAAATGCCGCCGAAGGGCTTGGGGATTCTTCCCAGCAGATTGTATAATAACCCCAATGAGAATATGTTCGCTTCTTCCCAGCTCAACTGAGATAGTATTCGCTCTCGGACTTGAGGAGAATCTGGTCGCGGTAACCCACGAATGCGACTATCCGCCCCAAGCACGCGGCAAACCCGTGGTCGTAAACAGCATCCTTAAAGAAAAGGGAAAGCTCTCAAGCGCGCACATAGACGAGTTTGTGAGCCAAAGCCGTCTGGAGGGAAAAAGCGTCTACCTGATCGACTCGGAGCGCCTTAAAGAGATAAAACCGGATCTTATCATAACCCAGGGACTCTGCGATGTCTGCGCCGTATCCGAAAACGAGGTAACGGAAGTCTGCGAGATTCTTGAGAGCAGCCCCGAAATACTGTCTCTTGAGCCTTCCTCCATCGGGGAGATAATGGATTCCATACTGCTTCTGGGAGAAGTCACCGGAACCAAGGAAAAGGCCTCGCAGATCGTAGATGATCTTCGCAGAAGAATCGAGAGCGTCGAGAAAAAACTCTCGGGGGAAAGGTACCGGCCAGGGGTTTTCTGCCTTGAGTGGCTCAACCCTCCTTACGCCGCCGGGCACTGGGTGCCGGAAATGGTAAAGACGGCGGGCGGAGAACCGTTAATCTCAAGGGCGGGAGAACCTTCGTTTAAAACAACCTGGGATGAGATACTCGAGTCGTCGCCTGACTACCTAATCCTGATGCCCTGCGGGTTTGACGTAGAGAAAACGCTTGACGGGATAGAGGATGTAACAAGCGAGGTAAGTCAATGGCATGCACTGCGCGCGGTAAAAAAAGGTCACTGCTACATAGTGGATGCCAACTCATATTTCAGCAGACCGTCGCCCCGGACTGTCGATGGAATTGAACTGCTGGCAGGAATAATTCACTCTGATATATTCACGCAGCAACCGAGGGCAAACTCGGTTCTAAACGTGAAAAACCATTTCTATCTGCAGACTTTTCTCGGTTAAGACTTCGGAGCCTGAAAAGGATCCGCTTCAGCCGGAGCAGCATCGGAATCTGAAGAAATCTCACCACTTGCAGATGCTACCGCAGACCGAAAAGGATCTACTTCACCTGAGGAAGCATCGGAATCTGAAGGAGCTTCAGCACTTGCAGGCGCTACCGCGGACCGAAAAGGATCTGCATCTCCTTTTCCATTTGACATAAGAAACACCCCTATGACTAAAAATATTGAACTGCTGGGGAGTGTAACCCACCCACATATATTCACGCAACAACCGAAGGCCAACTCGGTTCTAAACGTGAAAAATCATTTCCACCTGCAGGCTTTTCTCGGTTATTGCGGGGCCTGGAAGGGATCCACTTCTCCTGAGGGAGCCGCGGGAGCTGCAGCACTCGCCTCCTGAGGCGCCGCCTGCGCGGACTGAAAAGGATCCACATCGCCTTGGGGCTCCTGGGGTTCAGGCGGAGCGGGTGGTTCGGCAGCCTGCTGCCCCCCTCCTCCTTCGTTTAACATAAGGACTATCCCTATGATAAGAATTACGATAGCTAACAGCACTAACTCATTACCTTGTATTGTCATTGAGACTATCTATCCTCCTGATACTCTTTATACTACTATGCCAGGACCACGAACCTAAAGTCCGCAAAAACCTTAATCCTATTTTTAATGATACTGATTCATGAAACAGTATG
Organism: Candidatus Dadabacteria bacterium; assembly: GCA_022827275.1. GTDB lineage: Bacteria > Desulfobacterota_D > UBA1144 > Nemesobacterales > Nemesobacteraceae > Nemesobacter. The sequence continues at coordinate 38,590 of JAJDTG010000020.1, forward strand.
TCAAGCATATTTTCGACGCCTGAAACAACATATGACACACTTGAGCAGGATGCAGAACTGCAGATAGCGCTCTCCCAAATCCTCTACGGTTGCGTACCGCACGCAACGGAAGAGGAATGTTTGATGATTTTCAAGGAAAGCCCGGAAAAAATCGCCACTCTTGCCGATATCCGGAAAATATCAACTCGGTTTTTCACAGTCGAAAAAGAGGAATTTCCTTCGGTCGCCATGGAAATAAGGATAACGACGGGCAAAAACCTCAGGCTGAAGTACGAATACTTCTTCCTCACCGAGTCTTCGGAAGAAACCTTTTTCCTCTCCACCTTGGCGAGACTTGGGGTGTTTTCCATTCTTTTTCTCTGCGATGATACGCATTGTGCCATTTCGGCGGAGATGACCGAGGCGGAGATAGGACCGCTTAAAGAGATCGTCATCTCGCACATAGAGGCCGGTTGACAAAATTAGGGCTTTAAACTATTATTGCGCTAACCACTTCGGAGAGAAATTCCAAGTTGAAATACGCAAAAATTATAGGAACCGGTTCTTCGGTTCCCGAAACCATACTTTCCAATTCAGACCTGGAAAAGATGGTCGATACCTCCGATGAGTGGATTACATCCAGAACCGGCATAAAAGAACGCAGGATCGCGGATGAAAACACCGCCGCTTCCGATGTCGCCTACGGAGCCGCCGAGAAAGCGCTGAGGGCCGCTGGCGTAAGCCCGCAGCAGCTCGACGTGATCATAGTTGGAACCATAACCCCGGATTTTATCTTCCCCTCAACTGGCTGCGTTCTCCAGAGCCGCCTCGGAGCGAAGAAGGCCTATGCCTTCGATCTTATGGCCGGCTGCTCGGGATTTCTCTATACTCTCCATGTTGCCGAGGGAATAATAAAATCGGGCGGCGCAGAGAAAATTCTCGCCATAGGCGTGGACGTCCTCTCGAAAGTCACCGACTTCGAGGATCGCTCAACCTGCATACTTTTCGGCGACGGGGCAGGCGCAGCAGTTCTCACCGCCTCTGACGAACCTGGAATTCTCTCATCCATTCTCAGCTCGGACGGAGATGACTGGGACCTTCTCTACGTCCCGGCGGGAGGCTCGAGAACGCCGATTGACGAGGAAGTGCTTAAGAGCAGAGAGCAGTACATAAAGATGAAGGGGAACGACGTTTTCAAAGTTGCCGTCAAGAGCATGGAGTCGGCAACCGTGGCCGCCATCACCAAGGCAAACGTCTCTCCCGAGGACATCGACCTTTTCGTTCCACACCAAGCAAATTACAGGATTTTGGAAGCCGTGAGAAAAAGGCTTGGTTTCCCGGAGGAAAAAGTGTTTGCGAACCTCGACAAATACGGGAACACCTCAGGGGCATCCATTCCCCTCGCCCTCGACGAGGCGGTTCGCCAGGGAAACGTAGGAGAAGGAAGCCTCGTGCTGTTTGCGGCTTTCGGAGCCGGTTTTACCTGGGGCGCTTCGGTGGTAAGGTTCTGAGCACCTTCCATAGCACCGCATCGGGCTTGTCAAAAATGCGGATTGTTTTCTTCTCGGAAAAACGCAGAACATGACTCTTTCCTCAATCCCAGAGCTTGCAAACATCGTCCTGCCGGCGTTCCTTGTGATTGCCGCGGGTTTCCTCTTTAGCAGGACGAAAAAAATAGACATCTCTTCGATTAACGATCTTGTGGTCTACGTGACCACGCCTTGTCTGATAATCTCGTCTCTCTCGGATTTCACGATGAATCCGTCCGTAACGGCAAAGATTTTCCTTTCGATGTCAGCGGTCATTTTCGCTACGATCATAGTCGGCGGGGCACTCACGAAAACATTCCGGCTCGATTCGAGAGTATATCTCCCCCCCGTGGTTTTCGCGAACACGGGAAACCTTGGGCTTCCCCTTTGTCTTTTCGCATTCGGGCAGTACGGGTTTAACATCGCGATCCTCTGCGTCGTCTCGGCCATGCTGCTTCACTACACTGTGGGAATTCTGATCCTCGATTCCGGAAAGAATCATCTGCGCGAGATATTCAGGCTTCCCCTTATATACGCCACCGTGGCCGGAATAATCATAAATTCGGTCGGCTTCGATATTCCGGTCGTTGTCGAAAGGCCCGTAGCCCTTCTCGGGGATATCACCATACCCGCAATGCTCTTCTCGCTAGGATACAAGCTATCCGAAATGAAGATCTCCAGGCTTTGGCTTTCCTTTTTCTTCGGCTCCGCCAGGATATTCCTCGGCGTCATCCTGGGAGCGGTGTTCGTAAATATGTTCGGCCTCAAGGGAGTAGAGGCGAAAGTGGTTATCTTGGAATGCGCAATGCCTCCCGCGGTTTTTAACTTCGTGCTCGCGGAGAAATACGGCAGGGACTCCGAGACGGTCGCATCAATAATAGTGGCCGGAACGGCGGTCTCCCTGCTAGTGCTTCCGTTTGTTATTTCGTATCTGGTAAATCAGTGAGGGATCAGCGGGTTATGTTATGTCCCTCAGAGTAAGACCCTCATCCCTGAGGTAAGGCATAAGACCTTTTTTGGTGATTGTTCTCAGCGCGCGGGCGGAGATTCTTATCCTCACATGCCTGTCTAGCTCGGGAACGTAGATTCTCTTCCAGTGCAGGTTCGGATTCTGGCGTCTTTTAACGTGGTTGTTCGCGTGGGAGACATTGTTTCCGAAAAGGGGTTTTTTTCCTGTTATAGCGCAACGGCGGGCCATCGTGATTTCCTCTGACTACTTGGTCTCCTTAAAGACGACGTGCTTTCTTATAACCGGGTCGTACTTTTTCAGTTCAAGGCGGTCCGGAGTATTCATCTTGTTTTTCTTCGTGTAGTAGATGTAAGGACTCTCGGTGCTCTTCATCTTGACAAGTACTCTGTTTAACGACTTTCCCATTGCAACCCCCGAAAAAGTGAATGGTTATTATCCACGAAAAAAAACTGTTTTCAAGGAAAAATTTTGGGGATTATCCGGTTAACTAGCCAAAAGTTTCTGCACTTTTTAGACTAACTTCCTGTAATTGTTAGTAAATTAAATTTATCCACGGGTTGTGAAAATTTTTTTAGATAACACCGTGGCTTTATTCATGGATTAGGATTAGCAATAAAGCGAGCACCCCTTGCTATTTCCAAAGCCAAAAGCTTTCTTGCATCTTTACTAGATGGCCAGCCTTTAATATTGGCATGATTGGGATTGTCTGCTGTTGGATCGGCTACAACATCTAACGATTGTGAAATCACGTGAGAAACTTCCACATCAGCCCTACCATGAAGCTTTCTATTTTGCTGCCCAGAAACAATTTCATTTCCGATACCCCAAATTTCATTTTCGGAAAGATTTAAATGGCGGGTAGTTGATAATTCCAGAGGGTCTTCCGGCGGAATGAAAGCATCTTGTTTGACGGTTTGGTCTTTTTTACGATACCACCTCGAAGAAGTAATATATCTGGCTAAAAGCTCTTCATGTAATATAGAATCCGTCATACATTTTCGCTTGTAACATTTTCGATCAGCTTTACTAGATCTTCTGAAACTTCAAACAAAGCAAAACCATCTCCATGTCTTCGTTCTCCACCAATTATAGCAGCAAAATAAAGCCGCCCTCCAGGGTTAATGCTAATTGATATCACTCTGGAAGGAGACCTATACCATTCCAGAGTGATTGCTCCGTCCGGCTCAGCACCTATTTCCGGTGATTCGATGCCCAAGGGAAAAGACCAGAGGAAGACCCTAGCGTTCCACCAAACCTCTCTTGTTACTGGTTTCGCTCTCTCTCCATCCCAGCCCCCTAAGGAACATTCTTCAAGGGTTTTTTGCAACTCCTGAAGAGTGCCTCTACCAATAAAACTTAAGGCCTTAGATTTATGTAAATGACTAGATACTTTTTTTCTTTCTTGGTCTATGTAACGTGCCGCGGAAACATACTGATCAGAAGAACCCTGATCTGCATAACCCGAAATACCAGTAAAATTCATTGCGACAGTAGGCATGTTATTCACACTCCTCTAAAGCCTTCTCAGTTAAACTACTAAAGAAAACTTTATTTTTGACCCAACGCATTTTGTTCATATGTTCAGAAATTTGTAATTCATCAAAGCTGAGATGTTTATTCATAGAAACATCTATATCCAACAACAGTCCAATATCCATCTGAGTATTTTGAGTAGTTTTTATAATATTAACAAAATAGGGAGTATCCGGAACTTGAATTCTGTCTTGATGTAAATATCCAGCTAAAGGCCAGTTCAAACCCTTTATAGATTCTGGTGGACTTTCATAATAATCCGCAAGTTCGATTGCCTGTTGCTTCCTGATCGCTAAGCGATTTATGAAACGTAAACCAACTCTTCCAATCTCGATTGGTTTCAACAGTTCGCAGAAAATTTCCCAAAGCCGTAGCGCTTCTTGGCTAAATTTTTCCCAATTTTCGTAAGGTTTTAGTCGACTAAAAACAAATGAATCTTTATTAAACTGTACGACATAAAAACTATCTTCTGACTGGCACTTCAAACCAACGTGGACAAGATCTTTAATTATATTGGTTCCAGTCTTGGGTGAAAGCTGAACTTCAGTTTCCTGCACCGTGTCATGCTTCGGATAGTCAGGCAATCGTTCTTCCAACTGACTCCGTAGACTCAACTCATCCCATTCAACAGAAGAAACAACTCGAAGATCAAGAACGGCCTCAACAATTGGTGCTCGTGGTAAATGAGGAAATTCTTCTTTTATATTAATAGGGGATTGCATAATTTTTGTTGCTTATATCCCTTATCACTGTCTTAAGTTTCTCCCGCCTCCCCATTTTCCGACAAGGCTTTTTCTAAATTGATTCCACCGTCTAAAACCAAATTGGAGCAAAAAACTAAAGAACACTGAGTGGCTCTGCCCGGCTCTGAGCAGATTCAATGGTAAGCGTAAGATTATTGCCGGTCATAATCTTCCACTTCCTCAACCTTATGTGAAGGAATTTTTTAAGAACCCCGCTTGCGTAGTATCAACTTAACAAAACTCCGTCTTACCCGTTTCCTAGGAATTCTTAGGAAAATTTAACCTTTATTACTCTAATATAATATTACCGGAGTTCAATATTGACAAGGGGGATTACCTAACTAACTAGATAATCTCTAAATTTTTAAATTTCTTTGGGAATCAGTGATCGCAGCAGTATTTCCTGCAAAGCCTGAAATTGCGCAGGTGTCCGGAAATCATGATAAAAGCACCAATAAAAGTAAAGACGTATTCCTGGTAGCCCGTAGCCGCAAATGCTCCTACCAGAAGGAAGCACAGCCCCAGAATTCCCAGCATTATCACGTTGAAATCCCTGTGGCGTTTGCAACCGAGAAATATGGCTATCACGCTTGCGGGAATGACCAGAAAGAGCAGCAACTCATGGAAAAACTCTTCAAATATAAATGTCGAACCCAGGATCGGAAACAGTATGAGCGCCACCGGCGTCAGAAGACAATGGACGACGCAGATACCCGCAAGGGATATCGAGGTGTAATCGGTAAGCTTCTGAATTCTTGCCTGGTTCATTGTACCGTCAAGCTGCCTCCGCGCACTTCCCGCACTGGCCGAAAAGCTGTACGAAATGATCCTTCACTCTGAACCCCTGCTTTTCAACCGAAGCGTAATCAAAACTCTCCACCGGACACTCGGGGAAATCAAAAACCCCCCTGCAGTCAACGCACACCATGTGATGAACGTGTTCGCCTTGGGAGAACGCGTAACCGCGACCGCCGTCGGGAAAATGAAGGCGCTTTACGATGCCCAAGTCCTCGAACATTTCAAGGGTTCTGTAGATGGTGGCAAGCCCCGTGGCGCCGAGCATCTCCTTCACCCCGTCGTGTATTTCGCCGACCGAAAGCGATTTTCGGCTCGTGTGAAGAACATGAACGACGGCGAGGCGTTGCGTGGTGGACTTAAGCCCCTTTTCCCGCAGAACCTCTCTGGCATACGATTCCTGAGTGCATTCAAAATCTTTCATCATGAGAATTATTAAATGAGAATGATTTTCAATTAGCTCTTATTGTAATCAGTTGTTGCGAGCCGTCAAGGGCAAAAATCGAAATTGAAAAGATACAAACCCGAAGCAAAAAAGCGTTTTCCGAGACCGGTCTCCACCAATCACTTGGCTATAATGCCACCGTCGATTGAAAGCATTGAGCCCGTGTTGAACATGACCTTCTCGTCGCAGAGGAACAGAACCGCTTCAGCTATTTCGTACGGGTCGGCCAGCCGTCCCATGGGGTGAAGCGATTCCATGAAAGCCTGGGCCGCTTCGGCATCTTCGGCTCTCTCAAGATAGGAGTCGAACATCGGCGTCCAGACCCCGCCGGGACAGACAGCGTTTATTCTGAGTCCCTTGTCCGCGTACTCAAGGGCCATGCTTCTTGTTAACTGAACGAGGGCCCCCTTGGATGCCGAGTACGCTGAAAGTCCTGCAAACCCCTTTAACCCTATAACGGAAGAGTTATTGACGATAAAGCCTCTGCCCGCAGAAATCATATGAGGAATCGCGTATTTGCACATCATGAACGGTCCCTTCACGTTTATGTCGAAAATCTCTTGAAACCTTGAGGTCTCGACTTCGTGAAAGGGGCCGGAAAAAATGATACCAGCGTTGTTAAAAAGAATATCGATCTTTCCGTGCTTGCGAAAAGCGGTCTCCACGGTGTCTGCGCAGCCGCTCTCGACGGAAACGTCACAGACTTTGTACTCTATAGAAAGTCCTTCTTCTGCCCTGCTGCATAGCTCTTTTAGCTTCTCTTCCCTTCTTCCGGTAATCAGAACCCTGGCTCCGTTTCGCGCCAGCAAAAGTGCCGTCGCCTCACCGATTCCCGTTCCTCCCCCGGTAATAATTGCAGAGCGTCCCTTAAATCTCATCGCAGGCTTCGCAGAAATACCCCCTATAACAAATCAGAAACTTATTGGAAAACCGCGAGCAGCACTCCTGCCGCTACGGCCGAACCCACGACCCCTGCCACGTTCGGACCCATGGCGTGCATCAGAAGCACGTTCTGGGGGTCTTCCCTGGCCCCCATGTCCTGCGAGACGCGGGCAGCCATCGGAACCGCCGAAACCCCTGCCGAACCGATCAGGGGATTGATCTTGGTTTCGGAGAAAACATTCATAAGCTTGGCCATCAGCACCCCGCAGGCCGTGCCTATACAGAAAGCCACGATCCCCAGAAGAAGTATGCCAAGAGTCTCAAGGGAAAGAAATTCGGAGGCAAGAAGCTGTGACCCGACTCCGAGGCCGAGAAAGATCGTAACTATGTTGATAAGCGCGTTTCTCGTCGTATCCGAGAGCCGGTCGACCACTCCGCACTCCCTCATCAGGTTGCCGAAAGCGAAAAACCCTATTAGAGGCGCCGCAGATGGAAGAAAAAGAAGGCAGAGAGTAAGAGCAATCAACGGAAACATTATTCTTTCTCTTTTCGCCACCGGACGAAGCTGGCTCATCCTTATTCTTCTCTCTTCAGGAGAAGTAAGAGCTTTCATTATCGGGGGCTGGATTATCGGAACGAGAGCCATGTAGGAATACGCGGCGACCGAGACCGCACCAAGAAGCCTCGGGGAAAGCTGCGAAGAAATGTAAATAGAGGTCGGTCCGTCCGCTGACCCTATTATTCCTATCGACGCCGCATCGCTTAGGGAAAAATCGATTCCGGGCACGAACTGTGTAAGCACGAGCGCGCCGATCAATGTCGAGAAAATGCCGAACTGCGCTGCGCCTCCCAGAAGAACCGTCTTGGGGTTGGCCAGAAGCGGGCCGAAATCGGTAAGCGCTCCCACTCCCATGAATATCAGAAGGGGAAAAACGCCGGTTTTTATGCCAACATCGTACACATAGTAAAGTACCCCCCCAGGGTCGTTTATCCCCGCAAGCGGAATGTTGGCCAATATGCACCCGAAAGCTATCGTAACCAGAAGAAGAGGTTCGAATTTCTTCGCAATCCCCAGATAGAGAAGAAGGAATCCTACCAGGATCATCAAGAACATCCCGAACCCGTTAACCCAGGAAGACGCATTGCCCGCAATGAATCCGTAGATGCCGGTACTGGTAGCCACGTTTTTCAAAAGCTGGGAAAAGGATGCAAGTTCCTTGGTTTGCTCCGTGGCGGCTGCCACGTCGCTTACCGTCTCCCCGAGACAGTCGGGGATCCCGGCGAACATTCCTAGGGAAAACGCAAGAACCGCGAAAATAAGCATGAATTTTTTCATGAGCTCAAGAGGGAAGAATGGTGAGGATAAGCTGACCCGTTTCTACTACCTGTCCCTGTTCAACCTCGATGGACACTACTTCCCCATCGCATGGAGAGGCGACCGGAGTTTCCATCTTCATGGCTTCAAGCATGATCAGCGTCTGATTTTCCTTTATCTTGTCCCCCGCCCCGACCAGTACCCTGTATATGTTGCCGGGCACGCTCGCCGTAACGGCCACGACGTCAGGGGAGTCTTCATCCATCGCGGATGATGCTTGAGGCGCTGGAGCTTCTTTTACCGAGGCAACCTCCGAAGTTCCTTCCTTTACGCTCACGTTGTAGTTTCTCCCGTCAACCGTAATAACGAAGTTCTCCCCGGTACCGGATACCTTCGACGCTACGCTCGTACCGAGACCTCGTTTCTGCTGAGGCTCTTGTTCGGGCTTGTCTTTTCTTATGTTGACGCTGAAATTCCCCTTGAGAAAGTCAAGACCCTTGTTTCCGCCCTGGGTCTGAAGCGCCCCGACTATAAATATGTTCTCCTCGGTGACAGGAAGTCCTTCTTTTTCGAGAATCTCGGTTGCCTTCGGAACGCCCGGCTCGAGTATATCGAGCGGGTCGCCTTCAAAGCGAGGCTTGCCCATCTGCTCTTCCGCTATTGCCACGACTTCGGGGTCGGGCGCAACGGGCGTGCGTCCGAAATAGCCTAGCACCATGTTCCCGTAACCGTCGGTGATCTTCTTCCAAGTCCCCTGGGTGACATTAGCGTAAGCCTGCTGGAAATAGAACTGGGAAACCGGGGTAACCGATGTTCCGAATCCTCCCTTCGCGACACATTCGCTCATAGCGTCGATAACCTGTGGGTAAAGATCGAGTGTGCCCGTATCTCTCATCATCATGGTGTTTGCGGTAAGCGCTCCGCCGGGCATCGGAGAAAGAAGAACCTCCGAGGAGACCCGAAGAGCTTCGGGCGGGAAATAATAGCCAGACATGCATTCCTTGAACACGGAATTCGCCTCAAGAACCTTGTTTATATCCACATCCAACGTGTATTCCGTCCCCTTAAGGGCGTTCCACATGGATATAAGGTCGGGCTGGGAAGTTCCACCGGAAACGGGGGCTCTGGCGACGCAGATTCCGTCGCACCCGCCATTTATGGCAGCCATGTACTGATTGACTCCCTGTGCGGCCGTCTCATGAGTATGCACCCAGAGAATTACGTTCTCTCCGACGAGCTTTCTTGCGGCCTTAAGCGTCTCGTAAATCTTTTTGGGATTCGAGGTTCCGGAAGCATCCTTGAAGCATATGGAATCATAGGGAAGCCCAGAATCAAGTATTTTCCTCAGCCTGTCTATATAGAAATCCACGTCGTGGGCCCCTTCGCAGCCTGGAGGAAGCTCCATGAGCGTTACCACCGCCTGGTGGTGCAGACCCGCATTTTTTATGCACTGGCCCGAGTACTCGAGGTTTCTTACGTCGTTTAAGGCATCGAAGTTCCTTATGTGAGTTATGCCGTGTTTCTTGAACATCCTGGCGTGGAGATCTATCATGTCCTTGGGCTGCTGGGACAAGGCGACAACATTGATCCCCCTTGCAAGCGTCTGCAGGTTGGCATCCGGCCCCGCTGCCTCGCGGAAGCGGTCCATCATGTCAAAAGCGGACTCCCCGCAGTAAAGAAACAGACTCTGGAATCTGGCTCCCCCGCCAGCCTCAAAGTGGGTTATTCCGGCTTCCCTGGCGGCTTCTACTGCCGGGATGAAATCTTCTGTAAGCACTCTCGCGCCGAAAACGGACTGAAACCCGTCTCGAAAAGATGTATCCTGAAATAAGATTTTCTTCATGACAAGATCCTGAGGTTTCCAAGATCTAGCCGTCGCCGGCATGCTTCGCCCTGTAGGCCGCAACTGCCGCGGCTATGACCGGAATGACGTCCCTCCTGGATTTTTTGGACGTCCCGGGACCCGAGGGCGCGCGCACGTCGCTGTCTTTAAAAAGCTTTGCAGACAGCATCACGCTCAGCATCAAGACAAGCAGGAAAATATATACTATGGACATACCAATGACCATAAGTTTTACGCCTTCAAGGATCATAGTGGACGAAAAATCTCAAAAACCGTTTGAATTTGATGGGTATCAATTATTTACAAGAACTTGTTTGTTGTCAATCTGCGCCAAGGCCTCGAGTGTAGCGCACATGCCGTGATTTCTGAGTTCCCCCTGTTTTTTCTTGACCTTCAAATCCTTACGTGTTATTCTGACCCCCCACTATGAAAAGGACTTATCAACCGCACGTAAAAAAGAGGCTCAGAACACACGGCTTCCGCGCCAGACTGAGCACAAGGGGAGGCAGGAGCGTACTCAAGAGAAGAACTGCCAAGGGAAGATACGTTCTCACGGTTGGGAGATGGAAAAAGTAGCGTTTGAGTCCAACAACTCGTTTCCCACAAAATTCAAGATAAAGACACCCCGCGACTTTCGCAACACACTCTCAGAAGGCACTAAAACCCACTCGGAAAACTTCATACTCTATGCAAAGCCCAATTCTCTCGGGTTTCCCCGACTAGGTGTGTCCGTGGGCAAAAAAGCGTCGGCGAGTTCCGTCAGGAGAAACAGGATGAAAAGGGTGCTGAGGGAGGTTTTCAGGAGGAACAAGCCCGCGTTTTCCTCAAACGACGTGGTGTTCGTAGTAAAGAACGATGTATCGGGCAAGAAGTTCTCTGAGCTTTACCTGGAGATAAAAAAGCTCGCGGGCCGCATTAAATGAAAGAAAATCCCGCAGTCAGATTCTTGGTTTTTCTTGTAAAGGCCTACCAGAAAACCATTTCTCCCCTGCTTCCCCAGACCTGCAGGTTCTACCCCAGTTGCTCTGCATATTCAATTGAAGCCCTAAGGGAACACGGAGCTTTAAGAGGAACATGGATGACTCTCAGAAGAATACTGCGATGTCATCCGCTAAGCGCGGGGGGATATGACCCCGTAAGGAAAAAAAGCGATAAGCGGGCTGAGGGATGAATAAAAACTCTCTATTCGTATTAAAACTTATCGTGTATGATTGCTCCCATGAATTTTTACTCTTTAGTTTCCTGCTACATGCTAGAACTACGCACAGAAGACGGGAGCAGTCTCACAGGTGTCTCGCAGAAATCACGATAGCGCCCCACATCCTCGGTAAAGCTCTAAGAAACAACACATGAACAGCGACCTCAAGAAAAACTACATTTTATTTCTGGTATTGTCGGTACTGGTAATCGTCGGTTACTCGGCGTTTTTCACAGAAGCTCCCAAGGAAAAGCAGGCAAAAATAGATCGGTCCGCATCGGCACCCGCTGTCGCAGGGGATATTTCCAAAGAACCAGGTTCCTCTCAGGAACTCCCCACGGAATTTGAGCCGATAAAATCTTCCTACGCTTCCAAGATCATAAAAGTCAGGTCTGACCTTTATGTTGCCGAGATAGACACTCTCGGAGGAAAGGTTGTCAAATGGGAGCTTCTTGAATACAAAAAAACAGTCGATACGGACTCGGTACCCGTGGCGGTAATAGGTGAAGAGAAAAAATCATTTGAAACCGTACTGAGAGTCAAGAACCAGAAAATGCCGGAACTCATCCCGTTTTCCTACAAGGGGGGCACGAATCTGGTCGTGGGTCCCGAGGGGCTTGACGTCAGCCTGGCCTGGAGAAAGCCCGGCGGACTCACGGTGCGTAAAACCATCTCCTTTTACCCCGGGAAATACTTTATCAGGGAAAACCTGGAGGTTCTTAACGGAACGCAGGGACAGATAAGCCAGAAAGTTTACGTCGGCTGGGAAAACACGGTATATGAGAGCGGCTCAAGCAGTCTCTATGAGTTTATCTCAATGGTCGGCGGCGAGGTCAAGCGAACCAAGAAACGCATTAAGGAAACCAAGGCGTACAATGGAGAGACGAACTGGTTCGGTTTCGGCGACAAGTACTTTCTCAGCGCATTTCTGCCGGAAATAGGAGGGGACCGGGGACTCTACCTGCAGCCCCTTGATGAAAAAGGTCTTGCCGGGGCGAGTTTTTCCTATCCGGAGCAGAGAATAGCCGCGGGGAAAAGCTACAAGGTCGGGTGGAAATCGTATTTCGGTCCGAAAAACGAACCGGACCTTATGAAAGCCGGGTATAAGCTTGAGAAATCGATTGACTACGGCTATGCAGGAATACTTACCAAGATCGCCGTCGCAGCACTTAAATTTGTCAACGACTTTCTCAGCAACTACGGGATCTCCATAATAGTGCTTACGGTCCTTCTCAGGGTGATATTCTTCCCCCTTACCGTGAAGAGCATGAAATCAATGAAAGCCATGCAGAACAAGATGAAGAGCCTGAAACCCGAAATCGACGCTCTGAAAGAAAAATACAAGGACGACAAATCGACCCAGCAGGCAGAGATGATGAAGCTTTACTCAAGCAACAACATAAACCCGCTCAGCAGTCTCGGTGGATGTCTTCCCTTGCTCATACAGCTTCCCGTTTTCATAGCTCTTTATTTCGCGCTTCTGTATTCGATAGATCTAAGACACAGCTCGTTTCTCTGGGTAAACGATCTCTCCCAGCCTGAACACCTGTTTGACGTTCTGGGAATACCGTTTCGGGTTCTGCCCCTTTTGATGGGTGTATCGTGGTTTCTCTCGCAGAGACTTACCCCCATGACTGCTCCGGGAAGCGAAACGATGGAACTGCAGATGAAGCTCATGCAGTTTATGCCTATAATTTTTACTGTGATGTTCTGGGGCCTGCCTTCCGGTCTTATACTTTACTGGACCGTAAGTAACATTCTCTCTGTCGGTCAGCAGCTATACATCAATCGACAGGTCCCGGATCCAGAAGGAGGATAAACAATGGCCATTGCAATAGAAAAGGAAGGAAAAACCATTTCCGAAGCCGTAGTGAACGCCTGCGAGGAACTCGGAGTCTCAAAAGACGAAGTGGAAATCGAAGTTATAAGGGAAGACTCCAAGGGAGTTCTGGGCATAGGAAGCAGAAACGCCATAGTAAGGGTGGAGGTAAAAACTGGCGGGTTAAGCGAGAAGGCATTTCGGGCGAAAAAAACTCTTGAAAACCTCCTAGGTTTTCTGTTTTCAGCCCCGCAGAGCGTAAAGGCCGAAGAAACCGAAACCAGGATAGTACTTGAAGTTTGGCCCGTTAAAGACAAGAAATTCCTCATAGGGAAAAACGGGGAAGTGATAAAGTCCCTTGAGTACATAGTAGGAAAGATAGCTTCGAAAAACAGCAACGAGGGAAGAAGCAAGCGGGTTGCCATAAATATCGGCGGGCACGACGGAAAGAAAAAGGACACCGACGTACCGAGAAAAGTCGCGGAAACCGTACAGAAAGTAAAAGAGAGCGGAAGTGCTCACTCAATCGAACGGCTTTCGTCTTACGAAAGGAAAATGGCCTACATAGAACTCAAGAAGCAAGAGGACATAAAATACGAGACGGTTCCAAGCAAGGGCAACTCGAAAAAAATCGTCGTTAGTCCTCAGGCCTGAATTCAGGAACCCCGAAGCGTCCTGAAAAAATCCTCAAGAATGCGCGCGCACCGCTCGCCACAGATCCCCCCTGAGAATTCCACCTGGTGATTGAGCTCCTCCCCCGTGCCGATTCCAAAGTTGCTTACGAGCGCTCCGCCCTTGGGATCGGGAGCGCCAAATATCACCCTGTCTATTCTCGCGTTAACAATGGCTCCCATGCACATGGCGCAGGGCTCGAGAGTGACGTAGATAGAAGTGCCGGAAAGTCTCCAGTTTCCGACAACTTCGCATGCGCGGCGTATAGCCAGAATTTCGGCGTGGGCGGTAGCGTCCGAAGCTGATTCCCTCAGGTTGTGGGCGGCCGAAATTACGGTTCCGCCCCCATCGACTATAACTGCCCCGACCGGAACTTCACCTTCCGAAGCGGCCCGCTCGGCCTCCTTGATAGCCAAGGCCATAGTGCTTTCATCGGACTGCCCCGTCACGGATAAAAGGGAAGCTTACTTCCTGGCACTGAACTTGAGGCCCGTTTCATTCCTGTCCCAAGTATTATCAGTGATTTCCTTGATTTCGGCGACCTTGACCTTCTGGGTTGCGGTTACCGGGAATCCATCCTCGTAAACCTCTATGAACCTGGGAACCATGGCTACTATGACCCTTTCGGCCATCCATTTGGAGAACTCAATCGGATCAAATTCCTCTCCAGCCTTGAGCGTAACGCAGAGCTTAATCTCGTCATCCGAAACGTTCGGGAGCCTTATACCGACCGCAATGGCTTCCTGAATCGCCGGGTACTGCATAGCCTCGTCCCCGACAGCTACCGGATCCACGTTTTCGCCTGAAACCCTGATGCGGCTGAACCTTCCGACGAAATAGTATCTCCCGTCGATACCTCTGGCGAAGAGATCATCCGAATTGAAGAAGCCTTCATCGTCAAAGGCCTCCCTGGTTCTTCTCTCATCCTTGAAATATTCATTCAGGGTCGTATGCGGAACAAGAGGCTTTACGAAAAGAAGCCCCTTGGCGTCGTCGGGAGGAGTAATGTCGTCGGTTGAGTCCCAGAAGGGTCTTACCACTGCATCGATGTCTTCAGGATTTCTGAGCTCAACGTAATATCCCTCCATGGGGAAACCGGATGAACCCGGGCGGTGATCCTCGGGGTCTTTCCAGAGAACCATCCCCATCTCGGTCGAACCGTATCCGTCTATTACCCTGACTCCGAACCTCTCTTGGAATTCCTTCAGGTTCCTCGGAGCCGGGGAGCCCAGCAGTATCCTTATGTTGTGCTTCTGATCCCACTCGCTCTCAGGCGCGGCCCAGAGATACTCGGCTACCGCTCCCAGCATGTTAACGCATGTCGCGCCGCATCCGGCCGCCCATTTCCAGAAATTGGAAGCTGAGAATCTCGGGAAAAACACGGCAGTCGCACCGGCCGCCATGGCACTGAAAAGGCACATTACCTGAGCATTCGCGTGACCAAGGGAAAGTATGCTCATGAGCACGTCATCGCTCCTTATTCCCTGCTGCTGCAGATAAGAACGGACCGTCATGATCACTCCTCCGTGATCCCTGGCGACTCCTTTCGGCATCCCTGTGGTGCCGGACGTAAACATGCACCTCTCCATGTCGGCAGTGGTAACGTCCACCCCGGGATTGGTATCGTCATAATTGTTAAATTCTGAAAAAGGAAGCGCCTTTATGCCTCCGATTGTTTCGGGAGGGCTGTCAATCGTTACGAAAACCACTTCAAGATTTTCAAGACTCTCGCCGATTTCTTCTATAAAGGGAATGCTCCCCTCGTCAATGATAAGGGCTCTCATGTCCGAGTAGTTGATTACGTAAGCGAGCCTTTCCCCCTTCTCGTCCTTGTTTACCGGAACCTGAACCCCGCCGCACTTGTGTATGGAGATAATAGATATCACGTGCTCAGAACAGTTGAGCATGTACATGCCGACCTTGTCCCCTTTATTTATTCCGAACCCCTGGGCAAGACCATTTGCCACCCTGTTTGCCCACGCGTTGGTTTCCGCGTAAGTGTAGCTCTCGACTATGTTTCCGTCCCTGTCTCCGACCTTGAACATTGCCTTGTCGGGAAACATCTCGGCACCCTTCTCAAGGTTTGTGGTTATCGGCTCCCACTGCAAAGTGTCTTCAAATTTGCCGAAGGGAAGATCTCCGCTCCCCAGATAGGCGGCATCGCGCGGTTTGAATAATAATTGCATTTATTGTAACCTCCTGAACTGTCTTATAGCGCTTGAAAATGAAAAGGCGCTGTAAAAATCCACACTATTATAGTTAATCGGTGCTTCATTGCAAACCCTAGTATCTTCACGGTTCCTGAAAACCGCCTCAACCTGCCATATGCGGCCTGAATCCCGCTTTTGACCTTATGGAAATTTGGAATCTGCTGATTTTTGCCGCGAGTTTGGCGGTTCTTTGGAAAGGGGCCGACTTTCTCGTTAAAGGTGCATCGGGACTTGCGAAATTCACCGGTATGGGTGCTTTTTTCGCAGGATTCATCGTAGTTGCGCTCGGAACCTCCTTGCCCGAATTCGTGGTCTGCCTAGTGGCAGTCATAGAGGGTTCAAGCGACATAGCGGTTGGAAACATAGTCGGGAGCAATATCGCCAACATCGGGCTTATTTTCGGCCTGGCAGCCCTTATAAGTCCCATAGTCATAGCCAAAGAGGCGTGGAAGGATCAGAGGCTTCCCCTCATTTTCTTAGTGATTATGACCCTTGCCGCTTATGGTCTTAGCCGCATAGGATTCTCCATCGGAAGAGTCGAAGGTGCGGTACTGTTTTTGCTGCTCATCATCTTTTTGTCCGTCCCGTACAAAGAATCAATGGAAGAAAAAAGCGAGAGTTCTTCTCCGCCGCGAGGCGAGGGCGGGTGGAAACTTCTTTTCTACGTGGTTTTGGGTTCCATGCTTCTGGCGGGAAGCGCACATTTTCTCGTTAACAGTGCAATAAAGATCGCCACGCAGATTGGAGTAAGTGAGCTGTTCATAGGGGTAACGGCTGTTGCCATCGGGACTTCACTCCCGGAACTTGGCGCTTCTCTCGTGGCGGCATTGAGAAGGGAGCAGAACATAGTCGTCGGCAACATCATAGGAAGCAACTTCTTTAATCTCGGGTTTCTGGGCCTCGTGGCGGTTATCCGGCCCGTAGACGTAAGCCGAAGCATGTTCGGCAACACGTCCGAATTTACATTCCTTATCCTGCTTACCGTTGTTTTTGCGTTATTGGTCGGAAAAACCTGGATTAGCCAAAACAGGATCGGAAAAAAGAAAGGCGCTCTTCTGCTTATAATTTACGTAGCATTTCTCTACTTTATCTCGGGCTCACTTTCTTGATCTTAGCTTGAGCCCGCTTTCGTGCCTGTCCCAAGTGGAATCGGATATGTTCTTTAGTTCTGAAACCGCGATTTTCTGGGTCGAGGTAAGAGGGAACTCCTCGTAGACTTCGATGAATCTGGGAACCATTGCCACCATCACCTTCTCAGCCATCCATTCGCAGAATTCCACAGGGTCGAAATCCGCATCTTCCTTGAGTATCAGGTTAAGCTTGATCTCGTCATCCGATATGTCGGGCAGTCTAATGCCTACGGCAACTGCCTCCTGAACTGAAGGATGTTCCTCCGAGACGTCGCCCACTGCTACAGGATCAACGTTCTCTCCCGACACGCGTATTCTGCTGTAGCGGCCCATGAAGTAGTATCTCCCGTCGGTTCCGACAGCAAACAGGTCATCCGAATTGAAAAAGCCTTGGTCGTCAAAGGCGTTTTTTGTTCTTCTCTCGTCCTTGAAATATTCATCGAGGGTAGTGTGCGGAACCAAGGGCTTTATGAAAAGAAGCCCCTTTTCTTCCTCAGCCGGAGCAGGATTCTTATCCACGTCCCAGAGTTTGTCTATGATCTCGTCCGTGTTCAGGGGGTCTCTTATCTCAAGGTGGTAACCCTCGACGGGAAGTCCGCATGAACCCGGATTTTCATCCTCGGGGTCTTTCCAGAGCGGCATTCCCATCTCAGTGGATCCGTAGCCTTCAACTATTTTCGTATTGAACCTTTCTTCGAACTCGCGAAGTTTTTTAGGCGCAGGCCCCGAGAGCATCATTCTTATCCCATGCTTTGAATCCCACTCTGACAGCGGAGAAGTCCATATGTACTCGGGCACCGCTCCCAGCATGTTAGCTCCGGTCGCACCGCAGCCGGCTGCCCACTTCCAGAAATTAGAAGCGGAGAACCTCGAGAAGAAAACGGCCGAACCTCCAACAGCTATTGAGACGAAAAGGCACATTACCTGAGCGTTTGCGTGTCCCAGGGAAAGAACCGTCATCAAGACGTCCTCGCTTCTGAGCCCCTGCTGCTGTATAAAGGAGCGGACCGTCATTATCACCCCTCCGTGGTCACGGATAACACCCTTGGGCATCCCCGTGGTGCCGGAAGTGAACATGCATCTCTCCTTGTCGGCAATCGTCACGTCGACCTCAGGGTTTTCAGATGAATACTGGTCAAAAGCGGAAAAAGGAAGCGCCTTTATACCTCCTATGTCCGCCGGAACCTCCTCTGAAACAAGAAAAATCGCCTCGAGATTCTCAAGCTTGTCCGCTATTTCAGTTATGTAGGGAAGACTCTGGGTATCGACCACAAGCACCCGCATCTCGGAGTAGTTTATTACGTAAGCAAGTCTCTCGCCTTTTTCATCTTTGTTTATAGGAACCTGGACGGCGCCCGATTTGTGGGCGGCGATAATCGATATGACGTATTCGGAACAGTTGAGCATGTACATGCCGACCTTGTCCCCCTTTTTTATCCCGAACTCCCCGACAAGACCGTTTGCCACCCTGTTCGCCCAGGCGTTGGTTTCCCCGTAACTGTAGCTTTCAGCTACATTGCCGTCTGAATCCCCGAGGCTGAACATTGTTTTTTCTGGGTATGCCTCAGCCCCAGCTTCAAGGTACCTGGTTATCGGAAGCCACTTATCAGTGTCGTCTAAGGGGCCGTTTGGAAGAGTCCCCTCTCCTATGTATTTTTCGTCTCTCGGACGTAAAGGCAGTTTCATTTTTCCCTCTTACGTATTTCGATTTTAGAATATAAATTGGCTTTTCAGTCTCTAGCCGTTTCCCATTCCGAGGTTTCTAGTTTACCTGAAAAAATCTGGTTGATGGGGGCAATGTTCCCATGCTCGAACACCTAGGGAAGAGAGGAATTGAAAGGAACCATTGCTCAAAAAGCTTAAGCAAATAGGAAGAAATCTCTTGAATCAATTTTGCACAATTTGAAAATACTACTTTCAAATTGTGCAAAAGATCCCATTCATTATGGACATGTTGAACTAACGAGAATCCAAGTTAAGGAAAATAAACCGTTAAGCTTAATAGAACCCTGTATCGTACACCAACCAATCAATCAAGATGCCCCGAATCGACTATTCTCTAGTGCTTATTGATGTGGAAACCCTAAACCTTTCAGCATATAATTCTTTTCAACGATTGGTGAAAACATATATTTTAATAAAAATTCTTGATCTTTTCACTAAAACAGATATTATCACCGTACGATGAAATCATATCAATCAGAAAAAGAACTGGAAATACACGCTGGAGAAGCCCTGCGGGGACTGTTTGACAGCAGACCTCAACTCAAAGTCGAGAAGATTGAGTTTGAGTCACATGTAGCAGATGGCCGCAGGGCTGATATTCTTGCATCAATCGACGCATTCGGACATCGCCATACGCTGGTCTGTGAAGTTAAGCACGACGGACAACCTCGTCACGTTCGCAACGCAGTACTGCAACTTCTCGATTCTATAGGCCGCATGAACTTGAGTGCGGTACCGGTGCTCATTGCTCCTTTTCTGTCGGAAAAATCTCGAGCAATCTGCATCGACTACAATGTTAACTACCTTGATCTCTACGGTAATGCTTTTTTTCAAGCGCCCGGCATTTTGATCGATGTGAGCGTAGCGGACCGACCCGTCGCAGAAAAAAGAGACCTGAAATCGCTGTTTCGCCCGAAAGCGGCTCATATCCTGCGTGTCATGCTACGTAATCCGAAGCGAGCCTGGCGCGTCACGGAACTAGCTGAGGCGGCCGATTCAAGCCTGGGTCATGTCAGCAATGTTCGCAAAGCCTTGCTGAATCGGGAATGGGCAAAACATACGAGTGGCGGTGTCTCTATCACCGACCCAGATGCGCTGCTCGATGCCTGGCGCAGCGCATATCGCCGCCCGGACGGTAATGTGATCAGATTCTATACCAGTTTTCATGGGGAAGCCTTCGAAAAAGCTGTTAAAGATGTTTTGTCCGCACGCTCTCCCCAAGATCTGGCAACCTTTGCATCATTTTCGGCTGCACGTTGGATCGCACCTTATGGTAGAACAGGTATCGACTATTTCTACGCTAACAGAGAGGGTGCGGAGAAAATCGCCAACGCACTGAAAGCATCAAATGTCAGCAAGGGCAACAATGTCGAAATCCTCATTCTTAAAGACCGAAACATACTTCAAGACACCTTTGAACCGGTACCCGGCGTAATCTGCACGAGTCCGATTCAGACTTACCTAGATCTTTCGACCGCAGGGGAACGAGGAGCGGAATCAGCTGACTATTTAAGGAGAAAAATGCTAGTATGGCACTAACGGATAGCAGAAACAATAGAAGTGAACCGCAATCAGCAGCGGATTATGATAATCGTTTAACGGAAGCAGTAAGGTCTGTTCTCATTGAAATCGGCCAAATTCTCGGCAGTTTCAGAGGCAAATTCGCCGTCGTAGGTGGTGCTGTTCCTTGGCTGTTACTCAATAATGATGACATGCGCCATGTGGGTACCGTTGATATTGATCTCGGCCTTGACCCAGAAGCACTCGCCGATGGCGAATACGCAAAACTCGTTACTGCCTTGATGCAGCACGGTTATTCACAAGATGAGAACCGGGAAATTTTTCAGCTTCTGCGCTCAGTACCAGCGACAGACGACGGTCCACCAATTGATGTAGTGGTTGATTTCCTTATGCCACGGCAAGCCAAAATCGCAAAAAACCGTCCGCCGATCATCGAGAAATTCGCCGTCATTCGGGCCGATGGAGCCGAACTCGCCCTGCGGTTCTATGAAATAGTTCCGATCGATGGTCCGATGCCCGAAGGGGGTACCAATAAAGTCAAACTTGCTGTTGCGTCAATTCCCGCGTTGCTGGCAATGAAGGGATTTGCTATTGATGGACGACTCAAGCAAAAAGACGCCTACGACATTTATTACTGCGTACGCAATTTTGCGGGAGGCCCTGAAGCGTTGGCTGAAGCCTGCCGCCCTCTGCTTGAACATGAAGACAGTATCGCGAGTTACAAACATATAGACGAGAAGTTTGAGGCTGTAGACAGTTTTGGGCCAACTTCGGTACGTCGCTTCGTTGAGGGAACCTCTATTCTGCAAGAGCGATCACCCGACCAATGGCAGCAGGACGCTTTCGGACAAGTCGATGCTTGGCTGCGTGCCCTCGGTTTAAGAAAATAAAGAACTTCAAAGGATATTGCCGCTATTGTTAAAAAAGGAGAGACAGTTTCTCTGAGCAGGGTCAGGAAAAGACTAATCACGTTTTCTTTTCGGTGCTGAGACTGGTTTTCTTGTCTTCCTTGAACAATTCCTTTAGCTCCTGCGTAGGATCAAACACGTCTTCGGGAAACCCGGTTTTATCGTGGTAAACCGCCATCTGGCTATCCAGAGTTTGGGCATCATGTTCCCGAAACGCCTGAATTATCCCCGCCGCATCGGCCGGTGGTAACCCCATGTGCTCAAGCAGCTGGGTTGAAAGAGCAAGGCTTGAAAGCAAGGTCTCGCGAATCACGGAGGTCACTCCAAGCTCGCGGAGCTTTATTTCGTGAAAACGATTCCTAGCACGCGCCATGATTTTAAGGTTCGGAAAGGCATTAGATACCTGGCTGACTATTTTCAGAGACGATTCAACATCGTCAATCGCCACGACGATCGCAGGAGCCCGGTCAATATGAGCGGACAGCAGAACCCGCAGACTCGATGCGTTGCCATAGTATGTTTCACTTGCAAACTGACGAACGAAGTCAACCCTCTTGGGATCAAGTTCAATCACCGTGAACGGAATTTTAAGTATGGTCAGTATTCGTGCTACGGTCTGGCCGAACGGGCCAAAACCTACGATGATAATGGAATTTTGCGATCCATGGGTTTCTTCTATCGGCGCAGGTTCGCTGTCCTTTTCGGCACCGAACCGTGAACCGAGCGCAACGAGAAAAGGTGTTGACGCCATCGACAGCGTTACTACCAAAACGGCAACATCGACGACGAACTGATCTACAAGCTGGGCCGAAACGCCTACGGTAAACAGAATGAATGCAAACTCCCCGCCCTGGGAAAGCACAAGTCCCGTCCGCACCGCTTCATCGTGCTTAAGACCCTGCAATCTGGCAAGCGGGTATATAACGAGCGATTTTACGACCATGAGAACCACAGTCAGTCCGATGATCAAAAGCGGCTTGCTGATCAGCAAACCCAGGTTGGCCGACATGCCGACCGCAATGAAGAAAAGACCCACAAGCAGCCCCTTAAAGGGCATTACGTCCGCTTCAAGCTGGTGGCGATACTCAGAATCAGCAACCATAACGCCCGCTACGAAAGCCCCAAGCCCCATTGAAAAACCGATGCTGTGCATCGCCAAGGCGGCGCCCGTCACGAGCGTAAGCGCGGCGGCCGTGAAAAGTTCGTGGATTCCCGTGGAGGCAACAAAACGCAGGGCGGGGCGAAGCGTAAACCGGGCAACCACGAATCCGACCACAACAGCGACAAGAAGCAGCAAGTTCAACGACACCGAATCCCCCGGCTCAGAAGACAAGATGCCTATTAAGGCTATTGCAGGGATAACGGCGACATCCTGCATAAGCAGCGTGCCGAAAGCCGCACGTCCATGGGGCTTGTTGAACTCCCTGTGCTCCCCGAGCCACTGCACGACAAATGCCGTGCTTGAAAGAGCAAGGGAGAACCCGATCAGCATTGACGCAGGCGTGCCCATCCCCAGCAACATGAAGCAGAACACCGCAATGACAACTGAAGTGATAAGGACCTGGGTTATACCAAGCCCGAAGAGAAATCTGCGCATGGTCCAGAGACGATGCGGACGAAGTTCGAGACCGATGAGAAACATCAGCAAAACGATTCCGAATTCAGCGAAGTGCAGAACTTCCGTTGCATTGCCCACAAGCCCGAACACGCTTGGACCGATCAGCAATCCAACAAGCAGGTAGCCAAGCACGCTGCTCAATCCGAACTTGCGGCAGACAGGAACAACGACAATCGTCGCCAGCAGGAAAATGAAAGCTTCAACCAGAAGACCCATCCGGCCTCCTTCGAAACGGATTCGAATCCTGCTCTCTTAAAACTTCTCTTTGTTTGACCAACTCAGACATGGCTTAACAGGCTTAACTCCTTCGGGACCTTTGGCTCACACTAATAATGTGGGCAAGTAAAAACAGAGCGCAAACCGCTTTTCGGATTCAGAACGACATTTGGGAAAAACTGGTTAAAACGCAATCCTATTCTCTAAATATGTTAATAGGTCGAAAGGGTTTCTCAAACAGGAAAGAAAGAAAGGGTTCCTCTGCGGTTTACAAAATGGGATGAGAAACCCAGAGCTTGGTAGTTTTCGGGGATACGGGATTACTAGGGGGAAACGGGAAAGCTGTATCCCTTACCCATAGTAGTCGATAAAGTTTCTGAGAAGATCCTTCCCGCACTCCGTAAGGATGGACTCGGGGTGGAACTGAACGCCCTCAACGGGAAATTCTTTGTGCCTTATCCCCATTATTTCACCCTCCCTGGTCCAGGCGGAAATCTCGAAGTCGGACGGAAGGGACGCTTCTTCCACCAAAAGTGAATGGTATCTCGTAGCCTCGAAGGGATTCGGAAGATCCTTATAGATGGTTTTTCCGTCGTGGGTGACCGGGGAGGTTTTTCCGTGCAGAAGCCTCTCAGCCCGGACTATGTTCGCCCCGTACGCATAGCCCACCGCCTGGTGACCCAGGCAGACACCGAGAATGGGCTTTTCCCCAACGTACCTTTTTATTATGTCGACCGAAAGCCCCGCCTCCTTGGGCGTGCAGGGCCCGGGAGAAATTACAATTATGTCGGGATTAAGATCATCTACGAAACTGAAATCAAGGCAGTCGTTTCTCTTCACCTCGATCTGCTGGCCAAGTTCCCCCAGGTAGTGGACCAGGTTGTAGGTGAAGGAATCGTAATTATCGATCATCAGAATCATTTTCCTTTTGCTCCCGGTCATTAGAATCCGTCCTCCGCAAGCTCAACCGATTTCACCAGAGCCTTTACCTTGTTAACTGTTTCCTGATACTCGGTTTCAGGATTCGAGTCTGCCACTATGCCAGCTCCCGCCTGGATGTAGACTTTGCCGTCTTTTATCACGAACGTTCTTATGGTTATGCAGCTGTCCATGTTGCCCGAGAAACTGAAGTAGCAAACGCATCCCCCATATGCCCCCCTCGTCGTCGGCTCAGTTTCCTCGATTATCTCCATAGCCCTTACCTTCGGCGCCCCGGAAAGAGTGCCCGCGGGGAAAGTCGCCTTTATGACGTCAAAAGCATCTGACCCTTCGGCGAGCAGGGCCGTCACGTTTGAAACTATATGCATCACGTGGGAATATCTCTCCACGATCATGAAATCGTTCACTCTCACCGAGCCCGTGTTGGAAACTCTTCCCAGGTCGTTTCTCGCGAGATCGACGAGCATTATGTGCTCGGCCCTCTCCTTGGGATCCGCAATGAGTTCAGCCGCAAGGGCTTCGTCCTCGGGAACGGTTTTTCCTCTCGGGCGCGTTCCGGCTATCGGCCGGCTCGCGATTCTTTCCCCTTCGACCCTCACCATTACCTCGGGAGAAGATCCGGTGAGGATATCTTCACCCATCCGCAGAAAAAACATGTACGGGGAAGGGTTCAGTATCCTGAGCGCCCTGTAGAGATCGAAAGGATCAACCCTCAGATCCGTCTTCCATCTCTGGGATATCACGGCCTGTATTATGTCCCCTGATTTTATGTATTCCTTGGTCCTTAGGACCGCATCTTTGAAGTGTTCAGGTTCGAAATTGGACTCGAGTGTGAATTTTTCCTCTCCAACATCTCGAGGAATACCATTGGTAAACCTCTCGTCAAGCGAATTTTTAAGCTTGCTTTTAAGCTTGGCTATTCTCGCAAGAGACTTTTCATATTCCTCCCTCGCATTTTTAAGGTCGGGAACATAGGCATTTGAAATGATCTTTATCTTGCTCGTAACGTTATCGAATGCCAAAATGGTATCCATTACCATGTAAACGGAGTCCCAGAGCTTGAGCTCATCAGGAGAGCTGTCGGGAATATCCTCTATAAACCTGACCATGTCATAACCGAAGTAACCGACCGCTCCGCCGTGAAATCTCGGAAGCTCTTCCGAGGAAACCGGCCTGTATTGTGAAAGCAGGTCCCGCAACGCCAGAATCGGGTCGCCCGTGAATGTTTCGGTTTCCCTGCCCGAGTGCATTATCTCGATGCTTTGGCCCTTCGAGCGGAACACCACCGAGGGTTCCGCGCCAAGAAAGCTGTAACGCGCCCATTTGTCTCCGCCCTCCACGCTTTCGAACAGAAAGGAGTAACCGGGCGAGTCTATCTTCCTGAAAACCGAGACCGGAGTGTCGTAATCGGCCAGAACTTCCTCCCACACGGGTACGAGATTCCCGTGTTTGAGGTTCTCGAGGAATTGTTCATAGGAGGGAGAAACCATGGAAGGAAATGATAAGACTCGAAAAACTAAAGTCAAGAAGAGCGCCTTTTATAAATCCCCGGGGACATTATAATTAATGGCTTAAAAAACAAAGGAGCACGTTAACGTTGATTCTCGATAAAGCTATATTCAGAGAATACGATATAAGGGGCATAGCGGGGGAAAGCATCACGGAAGAGGTCGTCGAGAGAATCGGAAAAGCTTACGGAACCATGGTGGCCGAGGACGGCGGGGCGGAGGTTTCCGTTGGATACGACTGCAGGAAGTCCTCTCCGGCATTCCGTGACGCGCTCTGCGAAGGAATAACTTCAACCGGCGTCAGTGTGGTCGACATAGGGATGGTAACGACCCCGATGGTTTATTTCTCCACCTTCACCTCGGGCGTTGACGGCGGGGTGATGGTAACCGCCAGCCACAATCCCTCGGAGTACAACGGGCTTAAAATGTGCGTCGGCCAGAGCTCCCTTTTCGGCGAAGGCATACAGAAAATAAGAAAATCGGTCGAAGAGGGGAAGTTCAAAACGGGAAGGGGGAAAAAGAGACAGTCGGAGATAATTGAGAGCTACCTCGAGTTCTTCGAGCAGAACCTTCATATAGAGCCGGGAATAAAAGTCGCGGCCGACGGCGGGAACGGAACCGCAGGAGTGACCTGCCCGCAGATACTCAGGAGATTCGGCTGCGAAGTTCATGAACTTTACATGGATCCCGACGGGGCTTTTCCGAACCACCACCCGGATCCCACGGTCGAGGAGAATCTCTCCGACATAAAGAAAAAGATCACAGAAGCAGGCCTCGACGTGGGCTTGGCGTTTGACGGGGACGCGGACAGGATAGGAATCGTCGATGAGCGGGGAAACTCAATAAGCGGAGACATGCTGCTTCTCATTTACTCACTCGATCTTCTCGAAACGAACCCGGGAGCGACCATAATAGGGGACGTCAAGTGTTCGGGAAATCTTTTCTCCAAGATACGGGAGGCCGGCGGGAATCCCATCATGTGGAAGACCGGCCACTCGGTAATCAAGGACAAGATGAAAAAGGAGGGTGCCGAACTCGGCGGAGAGATGAGCGGCCACATTTTCTTTAAAAACAGGTTTTTCGGATACGATGACGCCCTTTACGCGGGACTTCGGCTTCTTGAAATCCTCTCGAAAACGGGAAAGAAGGCCTCGGAACTGCTTACAGGACTACCTAAAACCTTCGCAACCCCGGAGATAAGAATTGACTGTCCCGATGAGATCAAGTTTCAGGTAACAGAGGCAGTAAAGAAAAAGCTCGGGGAGCAAAACGAAGTGATCGACATAGACGGGGTCAGGGTCGAGTACCCGGACGGATGGGGACTTCTCCGCGCATCCAACACCCAGCCGGCCCTGGTGCTTCGTTTTGAAGCCCAGACGGAGCCAAGGCTCGCGGAAATAAGGGAGACGGTAGAGAGGACACTTAAAAAAACGATCGGCGAGATTTCCTGAGAGATCGATGAACTTCACAGGAAGAGGCTAGATCTGGTCAGGGAGATTCATAGCGCTGCACGCTGATTTCATCTGCGCGGGCTCGCATTTGCGAAGCATCATGCCATGCTTGCATCCGCAATAGCATTTCCATACTTACCCCAAAAGCCTTTTCAATGCGCAGGGCCATTTCCGGTGATAGGGAAGTTTTACCGTTCAGCAGGTCAGAAAGTGTTGCCCGGCGAACTCCTAGAATCTCGGCCGCTTTAGTCACGGTTAAACCCACCTCTTCAATGATTTCCGTGCGTACAAAGTCCCCTGGATGGGAAGGGGTCATGTTCACTTTGATGCTTTTGGCTGCCATTGCTGAAGCCGTTTATAGATAAACAGTTACAAAGCTTTCAGTAGAAAACGTTAGGACACTAGTGAGAATTAGACATTTTCTCGATCTGCTCTTTGATCCGCATAGGGTTCTTAACACCCCACCACTTGACTTCAACGCCTGAACTCGCGGCACTTGAAAACTCAAGTACTCCGATATCAAGAAGCCTGCCAACAATCCCTTGTTTCAGGTTGATGTTACGTATATCTGCCAGAGCAATTGAACGTATATCTCTCGAAATTATTCCCTTCTGGCTTTCTACACGTTTGTTTTTTACGTAAAAGAGATTGCTTGCCTGTCGATAAATTATCACACACAGCAACACCAGAGCGACGGGGATCATTGCCGGATTAGCAGATGCTATTAAGAAAAATACCAGAGTCAGAGTTATGAGGTTAATCTGAGCTATCAGAGCGGGCCTAATAGTCATCCTTCTGGACTCCTTGTAAGCATAGAGAGGTCATACTGGAGAGCGTTTCGGTTCTACCGTTCAGGAGTTCTCCCTTGCCGGGATAAACTTGTAGGAACTGATATCCGTTCCGTCTGGCGCCCTCTTTATCACTCCGACCGTAAGGGCCATCTCCTCACCGAACTCAAGAGAATCGGGGTCTTCAGTTTCAACCTGCGCCATGACCCTTACGCCTTCCGGAAAATCGACAAGAGCGAGAACATAGGGCACCTTGAATTCCGGCATGCTTCTTCTCACAACCGTAAAGGAGTGTAGAATGCCTGTTGGGCTGAGAAGTTTCTCTTCAACGTCATCTGAAAAACTCACTGGGTCCGCAAGGTACTTCGGGAAGGTCCAGTTGTCTGATTCCTTGCAGTAACCCGCAATCAGCCTCACTCTGCCCTCATCGTCGGTTGTAAACAAATCCGGTCTGAAAATATCTTCGCTCATGACTCTCTCTCCTTAAACGATCGTTTAGCGTGAAGGGAAATTATATATAACTAAAAATAGTTTTCAATTCCAGTAAAGACCGGCGGCGGAGAGGCTCTTGTCCGGGTTTGTAAAAAAACAGGTGAATTTGTAGAATCCTTACGTGGCGGAAAAAATTCCAAGAGCGCTTACCGTTGCCGGGTCCGATTCAGGAGGAGGAGCGGGAATCCAGGCTGACCTTAAGACCTTTACCGCCTTGGGGGTGTACGGTCTTTCCGTGCTTACCTCCGTCACCGCCCAGAACACCCTGGAGGTAAGCGCCATTCACGACCTTCCCGAGGAATTCGTGGGGCTGCAGTTTGACGCCGTGATGAGCGACATAGGCTGCGACGCAGCTAAGCTCGGAATGCTTTCCAACGAAAAGATCATTGAGACCGTGGCGGAAAAAATAGACCTCTATGGAATTGAAAAGCTCGTTGTCGATCCCGTGATGAGTTCAAAAGGCGGAACTTCTCTTTTAAGGAACTCGACGGAACTTCTAAAGAAAGAGATTCTCCCAAGGGCGCTCTTAGTGACTCCGAACATACCCGAGGCGGAAATACTGAGCTCCGTTAGGATAAGCGATATAAGCGATATGAGAACCGCCGCCGAGAAGATCCACTTGCTCGGGGCAAAGACGGTTCTTGTAAAGGGCGGTCATCTCACAAAAGATCACCCGGCGGTGGATCTTTTTTTTGACGGGGAGACATTTGAAGAACTGGTCAGCAAGAGAATCGAAACGAAGAACACCCACGGGACCGGCTGCACCTTTTCGGCGGCCGTGTGCGCTTTTCTGGCGAAGGGAATGTCACTTCCGGTTTCCCTTGAGAATTCGAAAGCCTTTGTCACTGAAGCGATAAGAGGCTCTCTTGAAATCGGGAAGGGCCACGGACCCCTTAATCACCTCGGGAA
This sequence comes from Candidatus Dadabacteria bacterium, assembly GCA_022827275.1. GTDB lineage: Bacteria > Desulfobacterota_D > UBA1144 > Nemesobacterales > Nemesobacteraceae > Nemesobacter. The sequence continues at coordinate 67,728 of JAJDTG010000020.1, forward strand.
AACCTGAAAACCGTCGGCTTCAAGCAATACTATTTCTTGCAAGGCAGTTTCGACAAAATTTTTATTTGGAAAAGGACTGTAGTCGGCACTGGACGGACAATTTCAGCAGAGAAGTCCAGTTTTTTTGACTATTGTATATAATTTCCCTATTAAAAGTGTCCATCCGGAGCACAGCACGTTTTTCCAAGACGTGAGACGCTTCGAAGGGTACAATGCGGCGAGTTCTAACGCCGGACTTTTTACGAGGATCAGAACATATGCCCGAAAATCGAACCGACCAAGCGCATTCCGAACCCGGGGCGCATCGGGTCCGACTGGCAATTCCGGTAGTGCTGTTCATGGTGCTGGTTATCACAATTCTGACATTGCCGGGCATTGGCGCACGTTACTGGACCCGCGGGGATTTCAACGTTATTCACGCCCTGCTGATCCTGTTCCTTTCGATTAATCTGGTGATCTGCTATTGGGAGATATGCCTGTTCCTCAGACGCGACTATATCAAGCTGCGCATCGAATATTGGCGCAAGCGCTGGCGGGAAACGGGCCGAAAACCAGCTATCGAATTCCTTACTACAAAGATTCCGCTGGCGAAAGTCTTGTCGCCGACAGTATGGGCGGATGTCTGGGCGACGTATTCCCAGTTCGACAGTTCCTACGCAGACCGGCGCTCATACGGCTACAACGTGGATGTTGCCAACGGCTTCGTAACCCCGATCCCTACATTGACTCTCTACGTCGCCTTCACCTTCGATGTTTTGTCCGCTCCCGTCGCGGGAATCGTCGGAGTGATACTATTCTGGCAATGGATGTATACGACCTCAGTTTATTGCGGTATGTTCTCGGCCAACCGGCAAGCCCGGATCAGCCGAGGGGATATGTACATTTACGTCTGGGCGACAAATTCTCCATGGGTGCTTTTCGCGCTACTGGGACTCTACGTTTCCATTCGTCTGATCGTTAACGGCGACTACAGCGTTTTGGGTTATTGATAACGGTTCCCAAGATCCGGCGCTGATAACTGCCAGCTCCAAAAAATAACAGGCTATGTTTAATCAGACCCGGTAAAAGTAGCTCTCAAACTAAGGAATCGGCCGTACGTGCTATCACCTCGGCAAAGGATACGCAATGCGCACTGTCAAGCCTCATTTTAGCCCAGTCCAATGTGGATTAACCCGCCGGAGTCGATTATACTAATAATTTTTCCAACCGGCCATCTTTCGAAAAAAAAGGGAACTGAACATGTCTAAAATTATGGATGGCAAAAAGGTCTCTCAAGACATTAAAGAATGGATTGTCCGCAGGACCAAGGAGCTTAAAGACCGCACGGGAGTAGTGCCCTGTCTTGCTTCCATTCTGGTCGGCGACGATCCCGCGTCCGAAATATACGTGAGGAACAAGAGAAGAGCATGCGGAAGATGTGGAATGCTTTCAGAAGAATACAATCTTCCGGAGGAAACCCCGGAAGAGGAGCTTCTTTCACTGATCGAGCGCCTCAACCTAGATGAAAAGATTCACGGCATACTTGTACAGCTTCCCCTTCCGGCCCATATGACCCCGGCAAAAGTGATAAGAACGGTGTCTCCTAGAAAAGATGTCGACGGATTTCATCCCGAGAACACCGGAAAACTGTTCCAGGAAAACCCCAGCGCCATCTCCTGCACCCCGTACGGAATAGAAAAACTTCTCGATTACTACGGCATAAAGATACTCGGCAAGCACGTAGTGGTCGTGGGAAAAAGCAACATAGTTGGAAAACCCGCGGCGGCCTTGATGCTCAACAGGGATGCCACGGTCACCATAGCCCATATCGAAACTGAAAACCTGCAGGCCATAACCACCATGGCGGACATACTGATAGTCGCAATAGGAGATCCTCAGTTCATAAAGAAAGAGATGATAAAAGACGGAGCCGTAGTGATCGATGTTGGAATCAACAGGAAAGAGAGCGGAAAGATCGTCGGCGACGTTGACTTTGAGGACGTAAAGGAAAAGGTCTCTTACATAACCCCCGTTCCCGGCGGGGTGGGCCCGATGACCATAACCATGCTTCTTTGGAACACGCTTGAGGCGGCGGAGCTGTTCGCGCGGGACAAGTAAGCTTCAAACCGGGATTAGAGAAGCACCTCGGGGTCGTCGGTTTTCGAAATCGCCTGCGAATCCCCAAGCCCGGAACATATGTCCCTTACAGCCATGTTCTTTGCGGGATGCCAGGCGGCCGGGTCTATCTCGAGCAGAGGCTCCAGGACAAACCTTCTTTCGTGCGCCCTCGGGTGAGGAATTACCAAGGAATCTGTGCTTATTACGAGGTCCCCGTAGAAGATTATGTCGAGATCGATCACCCTGGGCCCCCACCTCCTCGTTTTTTCCCTCCCGATCTCCTTTTCGATTGTCTTGAGGTAATCGAGGAGCTCAAAAGGGGAGAGCTCCGTTTCCACCTTAACGACAGCGTTTGTGAATTTCGGCTGGTCCTGCGGCCCCACGGGATCCGATTCGTAAAGAGAAGAGACTGCTACCACACGCGCGCGCTTTTCTATACTCCTCAGCGCACGGATGAAATTCTCGCGCACGGGGCCGAGATTGGCTCCGACTCCTATGAAAACGGCTGCTTCGGGTCCGCTCAATGGAATACTCCCCCAGTTAATATATAATGAGAAACTATATGGCACTTTTAACCGAAAAAGAAATTTCTTCCGCGCTTGAGGTCCTTCAGGGCTGGCAGAGGAAGGGAGAAGAGATAGAAAAGACGTTTATTCTCAGAAATTTCGTCGATTCCATGGGGTTTGTGAACAAGGTCGCGCTTCTTTCCGAAAGGGCAGACCACCACCCCGACATCCTGATACAGTGGAACAAGGTTTCCATCACCCTTTCAACCCACAGCGAGGGCGGAATCACGGAAAAAGACATGAGTCTGGCGGGGGAAATAGAAAAGGCGCTCTGAAGCGAGCTCCGAACGCCGCCGGGGGAGAGCTAGTCTACATCCCTTACTTCGTAATCGTCCTCTCCGAGGGTAATAGTATCCCCTCCGGGTCCGTCCACGCGGGGACCAGCTTTTTTGTTCCTGCCCGGAAACAGTTTTCTCAAAACAGAAGCTCCTGCTCCTAGCACGCCTAGCACAACTAGAGCCAGAACGCCGAAAAACGCAAAAAGGCAGACAGCCACGATCACGAAAAGCGCAATGAAGGGAAGAGAAAAGAAAGGCATCCTCCCCCTGCGAATGTAGATTTTTCCAGCCATTACGACACCTTATTCAATATAATTACCGACCGCAGCACTTTTTGTATTTCTTGCCGCTGCCACAGGGGCACGGGCTATTCCGACCAACTTTCTTCTGGGTTCTTCTGACCGGGGTCTTGGCCTTTTCCTCCGACCCTTCTCCCCGCCCGAGCACCATTTTCTTTTCCTCGAGTTCCCTTTTTCTCTCAAGCTCCTCGATCTGCTCTTCGCTCGCAGGCTGTATCCTGAAAAGATTCGAGCAGACATCCATCCTGAACTTGTCCATCATTAGGGTGAACATGTCGAAACCCTCTTTGGTGTACTCACGAAGGGGGTCTTTCTGGGCGTATCCCCTGAGTCCGACTCCTTCCCTGAGGTGATCCATGTTAAGAAGATGGTCCTTCCAGAGGTAGTCGATGTGCTGAAGCATGACGTAACGCTCGACCTGCGAGAGATGCTCAGAGCCTATTTTCTCCTCTTTTTCCTTGTATGCGGCAACCAGCTTTCCGGTGATTTCTTCCGTTATGACTTCCCCGTCCGCCTTGGCGGGGGCTTCTATGTCGATCTCCGTTCCGAAAATCCTTCCGACAACTTCGGAGAGCTCGGAGAAATCGGATTCCGAGCGGTCGTCCTGCCCCGCCAGGTAACTGCCCACGACTTCCCGCACAATGTCTTCCGAAGACGAAAAAATTATCTCTCTCAGGCTCTCGCCGCCCTCGAGAATTTCGCGGCGCTGCCTGTAAACGACGTCTCTTTGCGTGTTGAGAACATCGTCATACCTCAAAAGGTGCTTGCGTATGTCGAAATTTCTTCCCTCGACCTTTTTCTGGGCATTCTCAATCGACTTGCTTATCATCGAGTGCTCAATCGGCTCCCCTTCCTCCCATCCGAGCTTGTCCATGACACCCGTTATCCTCTCCGAGGCAAAAATACGCATCAGGTCGTCTTCAAGGGAGACATAGAACCTTGAAGACCCGTCATCTCCCTGTCTTCCCGCTCTTCCCCTGAACTGGTTGTCTATCCTCCTCGCCTCGTGTCTTTCCACAGAGAGAATATGAAGACCGCCCAGCTCCTTAACTTTCTCCTTTTCCGAATCGCAGATTGATTTCGCCTCGAAAAGCGCTTCCTCGTACTGCTTGGACTCTGCTTCCTCGGGCTGGACCCTGAACTCCTTCCTGAGAATATCCCTCGCGAGGAACTCGGGGTTTCCGCCGAGCAGTATGTCCGTTCCCCTCCCCGCCATATTGGTCGCTATGGTTATGGACCCTATTCTGCCCGCCTGGGCAACGATCTCGGCCTCTTTTCCATGCTGCTTGGCGTTAAGTATGTTGTGGGGAAGACCCATTTTCTCAAGATAGTCGCTCAGTTTTTCCGATTGCTCAATTGATGAGGTGCCGACAAGCACCGGACGGCCAGCGGAATTCATTTCCTTTATCTCGGCGCACGCAGCGTTGAACTTTTCTCCCTCGGTCTTGTAGACAACATCTTCGTGATCTTTCCTTATAAGCGGCTTGTGGGTCGGTATCACGGTAACGTCAAGATCATATATGTGCTTGAACTCAAACGCTTCCGTGTCGGCGGTACCCGTCATCCCGGCAAGTTTTCTGTACATCCTGAAGTAGTTCTGGATGGTTATGGTGGCCATTGTCTGGTTCTCGCTTTCGATTTCCACCCCTTCCTTGGCCTCAACCGCCTGATGGAGCCCGTCGCTCCACCTGCGCCCCGGCATCAGCCTTCCCGTGAACTCGTCGACTATGACCACCTTCCCGTCCTGCATCATGTAGTCAACATCGCGATTGAAAAGGGCATTGGCGCGAAGCGACTGGTTAACGTGGTGGAGAATCTTGAGGTTGATGGGGTCGTAGAGGTTCGGGACATCAAGGTCCCTCTCCACCCTGGAGACCCCCTCCTCGGTCAGGTCCACCTGTCTCGTCTTCTCGTCCACCGTGTAATCGGTCTCCCCGGAGAGCGTCTTCACCACTCTGTCCACCGTGTAGTAAAGATCGGTCGAGTCCTCGGAGGGCCCAGAGATTATGAGCGGGGTTCTCGCTTCGTCTATGAGAATACTGTCGACCTCGTCCACTATGGCGAAATTGTGTCCGCGCTGAACATAGTCCTCAAGAGAAAACTTCATGTTGTCGCGCAGGTAGTCGAAACCGAACTCGTTGTTGGTACCGTAGGTAATATCCGCCTGATAGGAATTCTGCCTGGAGGAAGGCTCAAGGCAGGTCTTGAAGGAATTTATGATGTCGAGATTTTTTTCGGGAAGAACATCGCTTGCCAGATACTCGTTCGGCCACGCGGTCAGGTTTTTCTCCACGGACTCTTCGGCCCGCTTGGGATCCTCCCAGGCAAGAACGTACGAGGCATCATGATTTATAACTCCCACTTTCATGTCCAGGACCATAAAAATCGGCGACATCCAGGTGGCATCCCTGGCGGCCAGGTAATCGTTTACGGTGATCAAGTGGGAACCGAGTCCGGTGAGGGCGTTTAGGTAAAGGGGCAGGACGGCGACCAGCGTCTTTCCTTCCCCTGTTCTCATCTCGGCTATTCTGCCTCTGTGAAGAACCATCCCCCCTATCATCTGCACGTCGAAATGCCTCATGGCTATCGTTCTTCTCGACGCTTCCCTCACGGCGGCGAACGCCTCGGGCAATATCTCCTCGAGAACCCGCTCCATCTCAGCGAAATACTTCTCGTCGGACGGGTTTCCATTTGAGCCGAGGCGGGAGTGTATCAGTTCCCGGAATTGCGCGGTCTTTGCGCGAAGATCCGCCGTGGGAACCTTAACCAGTGTTTCTTCAAGGGCGTTTATCTGCTCCGCCAGAACACCGAGCCTTTTTACCTCCCTTTCGTTCTGCGAGCCGACTATTTTTTTCAGGACGTAAGAAATCATGCGCCGAAGCGGTCTCCTTTGCTAGCCGTTGCCGGAACGCCCGGGAACAGCCCTCCTAAAACAGTGTAATAATCCGTGGGAAATAGACAAGGAATTTCTGGCTTCAGGCGTCAAGCTTCACGCTTACGACTCTGGAAGCGGCGGTGCCGTCTGTGGTTATTCCTATAAGCGCGTCGGCCTCGTGCATGGTTTTTCTGTTATGCGTGATGACGGCCACCTGTGAATGAGCCGCTATCTCGCTCAGGATCTTGTTGAATCTCACCGTGTTCACTTCATCAAGCGCGGCGTCTATCTCATCCAGGAACACAAAGGGGACGGGCTTTACCAGACATGCGGAGATTATGACCGCTATGGCCGAAAGCGCCTTCTCCCCTCCCGAGAGCAGGTTTATCGGCTGGAAACGCTTTCCTCCGGGCCTTATCATGACCTCCACTCCGGTTTCAAGCAGGTTTCTGGGATCTGTAAGCTCAAGGCGAGCCTCTCCGTTCTCAAAGAGCTTGCAGAAGGTTTCAGTGAATTTCCCGTTTACGGTCTCAAACGCCTCCCTGAACCTTGAAATCGACTCTCTGTCGAGTTTCCTTATAGCCCCCTCAAGGTAATCAAGCGCCCGGGCAAGGTCATCGGTCTGGCGCTGGAGAAACTCGTTTCTCTCCTCAAGCTGCTCGTATTCCTCGGGCGCAAGCAGGTTCACGGGACCGAAATTCTCTATGCGCCGCCGAAGCGCCTTAAGCTCCTTATCCGCGTCGGGTATTGAAATACTGGAGAGATCAGGACTTTGCGAGGTATCGGGGGTACCGTCGCCGAATGTTTCTGCGTACCGCTCACTGAGATACTCAAACTCGTCCTCCGCACGCTCAAGCTGCGCCTGGGCCGAGGCAAACTGCTCTCTTCGCAAGGAAAGCTCCTGTGACGCTGCCTCGAATTCCTCTTCGCTTCTGCGGAGCTCCTCGGCGTAGCGCGACACCCTTTCCCTGAGTTCCCCGAAAGATTCCTCTCTTAAGCCGAGATCACGGCAGATCTTCTCAAACTCCTCTTCCGCCTGACGTCCCGACAGGGTCAGCGCTTCGCTCTCCTGCTTCTTAAGCTCCCCATCCTTTGTTCTAAGCGAAAGCTTCTCGTTTATAACCGCTTTTATCCTCTCGGCTTCAGATATCTCGTGCTCAAGGGCCTTTTCCCTTTCAAGAACCCCCGCGTTCTCTATCCTGAGTTTCGTTATCTTCTCCTGAAGCGCTTTTTCCCCCTCCGCAAACCCGAGGGCCCGCTTTTCGATTTCCCCGTATTTTGACTCAAGTGTGCCTCTCTGGGCGTCAAGCTGCTCTATAAGCGACTCCATCTCCTCGACAGTGCGGTTTTTACTCCCGAGCTTGCGCTCAAGCTCGTCGCGCTGCACCTCGAGATGCCCGATTCTCGTCCCCAGCTCCTCTACTCTGGTCTCCGAGTTCGAGCGGTCCTTTGCGTTTTCAACCGAGCTTATCTCGCAACGCCGAAGAAGCTCCTCGACCTGCCCACGGCGACCCTCAAGCGCATCCACCTCCTCTTTAAGCGTCCTGCAGGCAGCCTCCAGTTTCTCTATGTCGGCCAAAAAGGTCTGTGTCTGCTCCTCAAGCTCCTCGATTTCCCTTTTTCTCTCAAACACCCCCGCCAAAGATTTTCCGCCCGTCACCGCTCCGTGGGAATCGACATAGTCTCCCTCCAGGGTGGCGAAGCACGCGCCGTTTCCCGTCCGGCCCTTAAGCCTGATGGCTTCCCGAAGGTCGGAAGCGACGTAAACTTCCTGCAGCATTGAGTCAACAAGGCTTTTTCCTATCACTTTCACGTCAAGGAGGCTGTTAAGGGAAGTGGCATCCGGCTTGCCGTGTCCGTTGGCACTGCCGTTTCCGTTGCCTGAACCCTTTGCCGCGAACCGGTCGGTTGCCGGTATGAAGGTTCCCCTTCCCGCGTCAAACTCCCTTAGGAGCTCAACCGCGGCGACCGCCTCCGTGCTCCCTTCGACCACTATCCAGTTGAGCTTTTCCCCGAAGGCCGCCTCGACAGCTCTTTCGTAGTTCCTCGGAACGGAAACGAAATCGGAAACGACCCCCAGCACGCCTCTTTGCTTGCGCTCAAGCACGAACTTGCGGGTGGCGTCAGGAAGCCATTCGTAGTTGCTCTGTATTTTGTTAAGGGCTTCCACCCTGGAAACGCAATCTTTTTTCCTGTTTTCAAGACCCCTTAGTTCGCCGAGTTTCTTCTCATGCTCGACCCTGAGGTCGTAGAGACGCGAATCAATCTCTTCTTTTTCTTTGGCGGCCGAGGTGAATTCGTCTTTTATTTCCCCTTCCCGGCGGCGAAGCGAGGCAAGCCTTCTCTCGCACTCGAGTTTTTCAAGCTCCAAGGCGGAAGTCTCCCCCTCGAGCGTCTCCTTTTTCTCCGCAAGCTCCTCAAGTTCCTTTGAGAAGACTCCTATAGTGCTTCCAATCGAGCTTCTCCTGGTCATCACGTCAGAGACCAGGTCCGCCGTTTCCTCAAGTTCCTTTCTGCTCTGCTCCCATTCGCTTTTCAAAGTCACAAGGTTCTGTTCCTCGCGCAAAATCTCATCGGAAGCCGAAAGACGGGTGTTTTTAAGTTCCTCGGACTGGCGCCCGGCGCGGCTGCTTTTCTCCTCCATCTCTGAAACTTCGCGCCCGAGGCTCTCTATCTCGGCTTCAATGTCCCTTACGTAGCTTGAAATCCCGGCAATCTCCCGTTCGATCGAGGCCCTGCGGTACTCGTTTTCCCTTTTCTGCGCCTGAAGCTCGTAGATCTCCTTCTCAAGGGACCCCAGATCCTGGCCTGAGACAGAGTTTTTTTCCTTCGCCTCTTGAAGCAGCCCGCGCTTTTGCTCCGCCTCAGCGTCAGCTGAGCGGACGAACTGCTCTGCCTCGAGCTTTTTTTCAAGAAGCGCTTCTTTGCGCTGCTGCGAACTTGCGAGCTTGGTCGTGAGAATATTAAATTCAAGCGAGCGGGCCCGCCCGGTAAGCTCCTCGTACTGTCTGGCGCGGTTTGCCTGAAGTGCCACGGCCTCAATGCGGTCCGAAACCTCGCGCTTCATGTCAAGAACGCGGGAGAGGTTCTCTCTGGTCGACTCTATCCTGCTTCGGGTTTCCTTTCTTCTGAGCTTGTATTTCTCGATTCCCGCGACTTCCTCTATGAACTTTCTCTTCTCTTCGGGCTTCGACATTATGAAGGATTCGACCTGGCCCTGCTCGACAATCGAATAGGCCCTCGCGCCCACTCCGGTGTCAAGAAGCATCTCGGTTATGTCCTTGAGGCGGCACTTGACCCCGTTTATGCTGTATTCGCTCTCTCCCGAGCGGTAAAGTTTCCTCCGGATTCTGACTTCCTCGAAACCGAAACCCTCGACCTCCTCAAGAACCAGGGACACGTCGGCCATGCCCAGGGGTTTGAGTTCCGCGCTCCCGTTGGAGATAACGTCTTCCATGCCCCCCGCGCGCAGTTGTCTCGGGTTACGTTCGCCGATTACCCACCTGATGGCGTCGAGAATGTTGGATTTTCCGCAGCCGTTGGGACCGACTATGGCGGTTATACCTTCGGACAAGTCTATCCTTGTCTTCAGGTAAAAAGATTTAAAACCTGCTATTTCAAGCGCTTTAATTCTCATGGGAGAACCGCGGCCCGGCACCGTTGCGTTCACGTGCGCCGACGCCCGTTTTACGCAAAACCCCTCGCCGTAACCGGGAAAGTTAAAGCTCCCGTATGCATATATAGAAGCCCTGAAGGGGCCAGAATCCTGAAGAAAGCTGCCGAGATGATGCTTCCGGCAGTAGGTGAAAAAGATTCCTTATCAATCAAGGCCTTCCGGTCAATGTGAATTATACCACAATATGTAGAGGATTTCCAACTTCCCGGTCGGGAAGTCACCCTCCCTGGGAAAGAAGGTTCTTGTTGTGTGAGATCTTGGAGCTTTCTCTCAGGTTCTCAAGCAGGCGTTCGATCACAAGCACCTTTCGCGCTGAGATCTCCTGGCGCCTAAGAGAATCCTTCTCAACCCCGAAGTACCCGCTGTCGGCGGGCTTTGTCTTCGCAAGCGACACTATGTAGAAAGTCTCCCCCGATTTGTAAACACGATTCGGGGTAGGCCTGTTGCTTCTCAACCCGAAGACGTCTGAGATGAAATCCCCTGATTCGACGTCCAGAGGATCATCGGACCTTGAGAAAAAACCGGTGCGCTTCACCGAAAGACCCATGGACTTGGCCGCAGCCGCGAAACCTTTGCCCGAGGCCGTTATTTTCGCAAGATTTTCTCCGGCGGATTCCCCGGCCCGCTCGACGGCTTTTTCCCCCTTGAGGGCCTCGACAATCTCCCCGCGCACGGACTCAATCCCCGATCGCTTTGAGGATTGAACCCCGGTTACCTCGAAAAACCAGGTGAAGTCCTGAAGCACCACGCTTGCGAGCCTGTTTTTCTTTACCGAAAAGGCCTCTCTTCTTATGGCGCCGGGAACGTCCCCGCTCACGCCTCCGAGCGTAAACTCCGCGGTTTCCCGCACCTCAAGTGAGCTTTTTTCAGAAAGAAGGTCCGAGAAGGAGCGTTTCTGGAGGAACTCCTCAAGGAACCGGCTGTAGAGAAGCTTGGACTTGCCCTCTACAAGCTGCTTTTTTATCTCCCCCTTTACATCGTCAAACGGTTTCGGGACTCCTCCAGAAGCAAATTCCTCCGGGTAAGTCGTGTAGTAGGCCTCGACTTCCTCGTCGGAAACCCCGGCATCCTCGGCGAAATCCCCCGGAGTGAGTTTTACGTAGCGCGCCACGCGTTTCTCGGGCTCCCAGAAAAGATCGGTATTGTTTCTGTAATAGCGGGCGATTTCCTCTTCGCTCGGCTTCTGGCCCTCCGTGTAGTCCCAGGGCGCAAACGAAACGTAGTGAAGATCGATTTTCTCCTCGCGCGCTCTGTAGACGCTTAAAAGCTCCTCGTCACTTGCCGTTACGGAACTGTCAAGAACCGAAACGAGCTTTGCCACAAGAAGGTCTTCCTTGTAGGAATCCTCGAAATCCTTCACGGTGCGGTTAAGCCCCCTTGAAATAAAGTCCTGGTAGCGTTCAAACCCCACGAAAGCGCCGTCCACCTGGAATCCCGGGTCGTTTCTTATTGCGTCAGAAAGTTCCTCCTGGCTTACCCTGATCCCCAGTTCTTCGGCCTTCTGGGCAAGCAGCTTCTTGTTAACCAGTGAGTCGATCACGGAAAAATTCACGTATTCGAAAAGCTCGTCCGAGATCTGCTGGTCGCTTCGGCGCAAGCGGTCAAGCATCGAGTCCCTAAGGTTATAGAACTCCGCAAGGGAAACCTTGTCCCCGTTTACCTCGACCGCAGCTCCGCCGCTGGGGCCTCTGCCTCCTATGCTTATTCCCCCCACGTATCCGAAACCGATAACGAAGGTAAAGGCGAGCAGCAGAAGTAGGGCCTTAGTGAGAAGGCTCCGCTTGTCTTTTATGATATCGAATGCCAACGGGATTTTCCTTGAAAAGACGAACTAAACTCTATATGAGCCGATACCAACTTTCAAGCCGCCGGAGGGGACCGCACCGCCCCCGGCTTGACACTGATAAGGCGCTCAAATAGCTTACAGGTGAAATATCCGGGAGCACGGAGAAACTCAGATGATAACTGCGCTTGGCGGCGGAAGCGGAGCCGCAAAATTCCTTAAGGGACTCACGGGGATAATCCCCCCGTCAGAACTCACCGTAATAGTGAACACTGCGGATGACATGGATCTCTATGGAATGAGAGTCTCTCCGGACATAGACACCATAATCTACAGGCTCTCGGGAAGTATAGACGAAAAAAAAGGGTGGGGGCTCCGCGGCGACACGTTTGAGTTCCTGCGCGCCGCCGCAAGGTTCGGTTTTCCGACGTGGTTCGGTCTCGGGGACAGGGATCTAGCCACTCACCTGTTCAGAAAAGCCGTCATCGACGCCGGGGGGACTCTCAGCGAATCCACTTCGAAGATAGCGCAGCGCTTCGGTCTCGGGGAAATGCGCATACTGCCCATGAGCGACGACAGGGTCGAGACATGGATAGAAACGGATACGGGCGAGATGCATTTCCAGGAATACTACATAAAGCACGCGATGCGCCCCGAGGTGCGCGGAGTCAAGATAAAGGGCGCGCGCGAGGCTTCTCCGGCCCCGCTGGTTCTTGACTCGATAGACGGCGCCGGCCTGGTCATCATATGCCCGAGCAACCCCATAATCAGCATAGGGCCCATACTCGAGATAAAGGAAATAAGGGAGAGGCTTGTCGGCACGCCGGGAGTAAAGGTCGCCGTGAGCCCCCTTATGCGCGGAAAACCCCTTAAGGGTCCGGCGGACAAGCTCATGAGGGGGCTCGGAATGGAAGCTTCTTCAACCCAGGTGGCCAGGCTTTACGCCGATTTTCTGGACGTGCTCGTGATTGACCGCTCGGATGCGGGAGAGGCGGCCGCCATAGAGGCTCTGGGGATAAGCGTTTTAGTCACAGACACCGTAATCCCAGACGAGCAAAGCTCAATGCGTCTATCGCGGGAAATTCTTGACTTTACAGAATCTCTGGGACAGCGGCGCGCTTAACCCTAGGGAGCGATCAGGAATCCTCTTCTTCCTTCTTCTGAGGCTCGTAGGGTACGATGCTGTAGAAAAAGAACTGAGGCATGCCCTTTACTTCCTGTGAATCGCAGCTTGTCCGGAGCTTTACGCTATGGTTCATAACCACCGTGCCTATGGCGTAAACCGTGGTTTCCCCCTCAACTCCGAACTCAACCGCGGTATAATCCTCGTTGTCTTTCTCGAATTCCCATCTTATATCGTAAATGCCGAGTTTTTCCAGCTCTTTCCTCAAGAAATAGTCGGAAACCTGCGAAGTCTGGGAAAAACACGACCTCCCCCTGTAGCAGTCAAGAAATATCTCGCCGCGAAGGTGAGAGGAAACGACATCATCGAGATTTTCGCTGTTCACCCTTCCGTAATATATGCCCTCTGGAAGCATGACGAGGTTGGCGGCGAAGCGATGGCCCCCGACATGGGTGGTTCTCCACGCGGAAACCCCTTCTTTTTTCAGAAGTTCCTTGTAAACCCCCGATCCTGCGACCGCGCAGCATCCGTCGCGGGCCCCGTGGGTGCAGACCAGAACGAGACTTTCTTCGCAGGAGAATTTTTCTATTTCCCCCGAGCTGACAAGCTCGGGAAGATCTATCGAGAGGAGATCTTCGTATGTTTTTATCTCGAACCTGTAGAGTTTCGGGGAGAATTCAGAAGAATGGGCGTAGTAAAAAGCGAGATTCCCCTTGCTTGGTCCCGGTCCCCCTATCAGCTGAATCCTGGAGTCCTCAAAAGACGAGAGAAATCCTCCAAGGTGGTCCTTTACCTCTTCCGGCAGGGCACTTTCCGGGAAAGCATCCCTTTTCCATACTCTGGAATGCTCAAGCAGAAACCAGTTCTTCACCTCGAGGGCGGTTCCGTAGAGATGTTCTCCGCTAAGAGAGGACATCTGGGAACATTTAAGTGTTTTTTCGTCGGTCATCTCATCCTCCTGGGCTCTGCCCGCCGCTTTTTTCCCTAAGCACCTTAAGGAATTCCCCCTTCGGCACCAGATAGAAAAATTTTCCCCAGTTTTTCATCACACCCGCGTGCCGCGAGGCGTCTTTTCCCTCTCCCCAGAAAAGGTCGACGCGCCGTGCCCCTTTTATAGCTCCTCCGCTGTCGTGGTTAACGACAAAGCGGGAAACCGGTTCCCACTGCGAGGGCTCGACCGAAGAAGGGGTTTCGAAAACCGGTCTCTCAAACTCCATGAACGCCAGAGCCCCTCTGGGGAAAAAAGCCTTGTCGGTGGCTATGGTCCTGCCGTCGACAACTTCTGTTCCGAAAGAAGTCTCGGGTTTGCCCGGAAGTCCGCGGAAGAAGATGTAACTCGGGTTTTTGTAAAGGATATTCATCCTCTCCGCGTAGGAGAGGGATCTCAGGTGGTTTTCTATGGCCCAGAGGCTCATTTTTTCCTTCGGAATCCACTCGAAGAGAAATTTCCCTATTGCTACGTAATCGTGTCCGTTCTGGGCGGCGTAACCAACAATCCGCTCCTCCCCGTCCGCGAACCTTATTTTACCCGAGCCCTGTATCTGGAGAAAAAACGCGTCGACAGAGTCTACCCACGCGATCTCGAGCCTCTTCCCCCTGAGCCTTCCCCCGGAGTCTATCTCGCTTCGCGAGTAATAGGGAACCAGTTCGGAGGTTCTGCCATGACCTCCGGAGGCGACCCTGCCGTAAAGGGTCTGAAGCTTTCCCCGGGCAATCTTGTCGTCCTCGAGAAACGAAAATCTCTCGAACCGCTCGACGAACCTGTCTATCCTCAAGCGCACCAGGTCGTCGGGAATCCCATAGAGCGGCTGGGTGTGCTGCGGTGTCCTAGTCCGGGAAGCGGAAAGCACCGGGGAGAAGTAAGAGGTTATAAAAACCTTGCCCCAAGGTTTTCCCGGAAAGCCGTAGAAATCGAAATTCTTCCTTACGTCCTTTATGAAATCATCCTTGGTAACGCCCGCTTCAAGCCTGTCGAGAAGATAACCGAGTGCGAGCGCGTAGTCCCCCGCGGAGACGGCTTTCTGTCCGAAAACGAGCTGGGAATCTTTTTTCTGCGAAAGTTTCTCGACGCTTGCGCCGATGGATTCCTTCAGTCCCTTAGGGAAAAGGTCGTCGTCCATCTCGGGGAACACGGGAACCTCCCGCATGGACTCGGGGCCCGGAATCTCTGGGGGTCTTTCACAGGAAAGGTAGAGAAAGAGCGAAAAGACAGCCAAGAGAATCCCTGCGGTTTTTTGATCCATTTCAACCTGTCAGCTTGTCTTAAGACTCATGCCGTGTACTTGACTGCCTGTTCGTTGCCTCGAATTTTTAAAGAGCCCTCTCTATCAGCACGGACTTGGATATGACCAATTTTATTCTTAATTACGGAGCGCCCTCTAGCAACACTATCCATTTCCCGTTCTACCATTCTGTCCCGTTTAGAAGACTTAGGAGCCCTTGATTTCCTGCTTACCCAGAATTCAGACGCCAATCCCCGAATTCTCTCTATATCTTGTTCCGTTGGCAACCCTCTACCACGATAAAATGGTGTCGTGATTGCCAGAGGTTTATTATCAAGTAAAAGACTCCAAACATAATCATTATGCCCGTTAGCACTACCGTGATGAGGAACTTTAAATAACTCTGCTGGTTCAAGGCTTAGGGTTTCTTGCATTCCACTATTTATGATGGCAGACCAGCCAGTGTTTGGATTTCCGGTTTCCTCAAGATCAGAACCGAATATTGCACTAAAGGGACCAAACTCAAAATACATCACAACCGCGTTTAGATTCTCAGATTGCCCGATAACGTGCCTGTTTCTGGAATCACCAACATTTGGAATCAGTTCGAAAAGATTAGCTGTAGATTGAGTAACTGCTTGGGGGCTTGGCGATAAAGCCAATAATCTTATTTTAAGTGGAGTGGTTTTTTGGCAAATAGTGTGGCTAGCTTGAACCGGATTCGCCCTTGAGTACTCTTCTCGACTACGCAAGTATTCTATAATTTGCCCAAACTCTCTAATTTCTGTATCGGTGGAGGCAAAAGGATCTTTTTTATAAAGCTTGCTTAGTCTAATCGCTTCTTTTTTCAGAAGAGCAGCAGAAAAATAAATTTGTGCACTGTTGCACTCGTTAACAAGATCAAAGGCACCGTCAATGTGATCTTTGTGCCAATGAGTGATCAGTATACCTTCAACCTGGGTTGATACTTCTACTCCAAGTTCCTCTAGATATTTAATTGCAATTGGTTTCTTAGTCGAAGGACAACGACAACTATCTATGACAAACCATTTGTCAGCGCCAAGATGTATGACGATACATTCTCCGATTCCAGGGCCAAACAATGAAACTTCTGAAACATCTTTCGCTGGTTTTTCGCCGCTAATCACCCTTAAAAAATTTCGCATATTCTTCCGCAATTTTCTTAGAAGATTCAAGTTCGTCTTTTGTCCATTGCGGTAATCTTCGGAATCTTATTATAGAAAATCTCTGCCTTGAGATCTTGTGACCTTGTTTGTAACCGATATGCCAGTAAAATTGTGCCCCTAATTCAACAAGATAAAGTTCCCTTTCATCAATCTCATTAATGTCGAATGCGATTTCTTCATCAGGCTTCGAAGAGTCAGTAATATCAGAAATTCTAGCGGTTATTCCATACTCTCCAATATTCGTAACAAAGCCAGCAAAGATTTGCCTTACATCCTCCACAAGATTTTGTTCTTGTGATAAAGGAGTAATTACCCGCGGCAACTCTTTTTTGACTTTTTCTTCTATGAATGCACTGGACTTTGTATCTTGATCATCAATTGAAACAGTATCTTCAGGTACAGTCGTTTTATAACCCTTAGTTGGTTCTTCGAATTCTCCGAAAACCAAGTCGCTGATTTCAAGAGCCAAGTTGTTCATTTTTCAACCCTCTAATTGATTATTCATCATGTTCTCGATCAGTTGCTCCGCTATCGGTAAAGACTTTTTCCAATGTTCTGAAAGAATCTTCATTGCTTCCGGCGTTTCCACTTGGTCGAGCTCAACGTGATTATTTATACTGAAAGCGAGTGTTCTATCTTCAGAACTCGCAACCTCGATTTTAGGACGAAGAAAGCCATTTAGCTCATCAGGCCTAGGAAAATGCATCGTTATTGACCAAAGACCTATCTCTTTTTCCTGATCATCCGTTAATTCAGACTGCAAATATAAGCAAGCTTCCTTCCAAGGTGAAATAGGTGCAAAATTTTTGCCGAAATTTCTCCAAGATCCCTGATCTCTTAAATGAATAGTAGCTGAATAGTTCATGCCAAGCTTTTCCAGTGGCGTTTCTGGTAATCTAACAAATATATTTGTTACTAGATCAGCTAACGCAAGATTATTGCTAGCTAGAGTTGACTCCAAAATAAATCTGTTGATATAAACGGTTAAAGTTCGACTATCGGGCAGATGTATTTGAGTAAAATCTGGTACACAGATTATTGACTCATCATTATAATTCCAAGAATCTACAATCTGGCGATTTATAAGCCATTCCGGATGAAAAATTCTTGGATTAAAGCTACCTAATAAAACTATAGAAGCTTTATCCCCTACGACTTCCCATTTTTTCATGTTTTTCGCCTTTACTTGCTCGGCTAATTCTATTTAACAAAAATTCCCATTTCAAGAAAAATCTATACGTAGTTTACGGATTTCCGGCGCTAATTGGTAACAGTGGTACTGTCTCGCACGGAAACACATTTAAAAATATCTCTAAAAAATATTTAATTTCATAATATTAACGTAAAACGGCAATTACGGGGTAAAATAAAAGTTCTTGAACAACTTGGCTAAAACCTCCCGCAGTTTTTCACAATTTAGAAACAAAAAATGAAGCGGAAATTCCTTGGCATAGACATAGGGGGAACCAACATCAGGGGAAAAATCATCTCCGAGGAGGGAAACACGCTCGGGGAGAGAAAAACCCTCTCGGACGCCCGTATGGGCATTTCCAGGCTCATGGAGAACTTGGCCGGCCTCATAGAAGGATTCGCCGGGGAGGGGATATCCGCAATCGGGATAGGAATACCGGGAACCGTTGACCGCGCAAGCGGCACCCTCGTCCAGGCTCCAAATATAGCCAACACCAGAAATTTCCCTTTTACAGAAATCCTTTCGGAGAAAATCGGATCCGCAACGCCCGTTTTTATAGAAAACGACGCTTCCTGCGCGGCTCTCGGAGAATACCGTGCGGGGGCGGGCAGAGGCTCAAACTCGATAGTGATGATAACCCTGGGAACCGGATTCGGGGGCGGAATAATCCTAGACGGCAGGCTCTGGTCGGGGGAAAACGGCTTTGCCGGAGAGGTGGGGCACATGACGATTAACCCGTCAGGACCCCTCTGCGCCTGCGGAGCGAGGGGCTGCATTGAAACCTACGTTTCGCAGGTGGCGATAAAAAGAATCGTCAGCGAGCACGCAGAACTCAGTGAAAAGCTCGCCGGCACCGAAGAATCGGCCCTCCCTGAGAGCCTGGCGGAACTTGCGCGCGAAAAAGACCAAGCAGCCATATCGGTATGGAACGGTTTCGGGGCGAACCTCGGGGTGGGAATATCAATTCTCGTAAACATCCTGGACGTAAAAACGGTGGTAGTGGGCGGGGGGCTTTCGGGGGCCTGGGAACTTTTTATCGGGAAAACGCTTGAGGAAGCTGAAAGAAGGTGTCTTGGGGGAATGCAAAGGGGACTTCAGGTAAAAAGAGCTGCTCTGGGAGACGATGCGGGGGTGCTGGGAGCGTGCTACGTGGCCGAAACCGGGCTCGGGGAGAGCTGCTAGTACGGCATTGCATATAAGTCCCAAGATTTTTTTCTGCCAGACAATTTGTAACAGCGTCCACAATCTGACAACTTCATGAGTTCCGAAGCAAACTGCTTTAATCAGGCCCGGCAACTGATTTTAAGTAGCCCTTAATCCTGCTAAAGTCTTCGTTTTTTTTATTTCCCTTGTAATAGATTTCAATGAATTCAATCTTCTCTTCGTATTCAACATATGCGTAAATAATTCGAAGAGACCTGTTACGAAGAGAGCGACACGCCATACGCGCTTTTACTATTTTGACAACTTCAGTTGAATGGATAACTGTAAAATTCTTTCCGAAACCAGCAGGAGAAATTGAAAGAACCTGTTTGAATGTTTCTAAATCGCCGTCAAGAGTGCCGTATTTTTTAGAGAGTTTTTTTAATTCCCCCTTGAATTCAGGCAGGGAATTAAAGTTCTTCATATTCTCTGACGGAAGTCAGTCCAGGACGGTAGAACACATGTTCATACTCAAGGTGCTCCTTGTCTTCGGCCGCAATCCAAGGAGTATCAAGATGCGACAATTCGCTGATTTGCGTAGCAGTCATATGGCCTAACCTCCGTATTTCCCAGTTGATATGTTCAAGTTCTTTGGATGAAAGAGACGATAGATCCAGTTCCTTTGAATTGACTAAGTATTTCACTTGGTCATAGTTGTGGAACTTGGCTTTTACTTCTTTGATCTTATTTTCTTCCTCAAGTTCTTCAATGATTCTGGCGAACATTAGAGGGCTGGGTCCATAAGTATTTTTAATATACTTCGCACCGATTAGCTGCTCCTCGTATTTTTCATAGTAATCAAAGTCAATAAAATAGAGAATCTTATAAAGCACTGTCTGGCCTATATTTGGTTGGGCACCTATTTGAGCCAGAATATACAAAAGAACCTGTTTGAACTTCTCTGCTTTTTCCTGAGGAACGCTGATACGGACATTGTGTTTTTCAGCTGGTTTTTTCTTCCCTGATTTTTTAATCTCAATATCTGGAGACGGCTGTTCCTCCTCATTAAGAAAATCCTCAAGAGACATGTCAAAAACTTCAGCGAGTTTTCTGGCTTCACTTACCTTAAGCTCACGCTTTCCAAGCTCAATCTGCACGTAAGTGGCACGAGATACACCGAGTTCTGAAGCAAGCTCTCCCTGCCCAATACGGCGCTTTTTCCGTTGTTCACGTATGAAATTTCCAAGCATTCTTTAGTCACCCCACGATAAAATCTCCTAACATCTCACTATAATATAAAAATGTTTGTTTTTTTGTCAATAGAAATGTATGGAATTTAATACATTTCTATTGCTATGCTAGGACTTCCGGGAATTTTTTATCGCAAGGTCAAGCAGCTTCTGCGAAGAGCCGCAAATCTTTAACCTGAGCCACGGACCCTTCGTCTCATCCGCTTTGAACCTGTTATCCATCCTTAAACCACCCACCCAGATTATTCCATCGCGGGTTTCGAAAACCGGCACTTTTTTTCTAAGAAATCTCGGTATTTTCTCGTCGATGAAAAAGTCCTTAAGCTTCTTGGCCCCCCGCATTCCGAGCGGAACGAACCTGTCTCCCTCGGAAAAACTTCTGAGCGTTACGGGAAAATCGATTTTTTCGGGCGAAAAATACCCGACGTCGGCAGTGCCCCAGAGAGAGACGTCGTCTGTAAGCTCAACCGTGACCTCAAGATCCTGGGAGACCTGGTGGGTTCCATGACTTTTTATCTCCGTCGGCGGAAACTCGCGGAACTTCTCCTCACGCACAAAAAAGAAAACCCCGTGTCCCGCGTGAAAAACGACTCGACCGGGAAGGTTGACCTCCGAAGAGGGCTCCCCGGAGCGCAGCACCTCGTCAATCGAGAAAAGATGATTGGCGGAAACCGAGTTCAGGTCTCCTTTTACGGCCAGAATCGATTTCCTCATCACCGAGAACCTGATTGCCGGGGGCTCGCGAAGAAGCTTTTCCGTGTCTCCGAGCACGCCCGCTGCAACAACACGGGCAATTTTCCTGAATCTTTTCTCGGCTTCGGCAGAAATGAAATCCGCTTCCGCAGCACAGACCGCCGCCACTCGGGAGAGAACCTGCTCGACGGCCGGATTATAGCTCTCAAGCAGGGGGATAAGCTCATTTCTTACCCTGTTTCTTAGAAATTCATCCGAACTGTTGGTCGAATCCTCCCTCCAGGGCTCTCCTTTTGACCGGAGGTACTCGATGGCTTCATGCTTTGTTACGTTTATGAGCGGACGTATTATGTTGCCGCTTGAGGGTCTTATCCCGGCAAGCCCCTGGGAACCGCTTCCTCTTATGAGCCTCATTATGACCGTCTCCGCCTGATCGTTAAGCGTGTGCGCCGTGGCTATCCTCTGGGCGGAATGTTTGGTCAGAATATCGTTGAAAAAGCCGTAGCGAAGCTCCCTGGCTGCGTCCTCGAGGGAGAGTCCGTGTTTTTTTCTGAAGCTCTCCGTGTCTACCTGCACGCACTCAAACGGAAATCCGAGGCGGCGGGCCGCTTCCCTGACGAACTCGGCGTCTTCATCCGACTCGGCGCCCCTTAACCCGTGATTGACGTGGGAA
The DNA here is from genome assembly GCA_022827275.1 of Candidatus Dadabacteria bacterium. Classification (GTDB taxonomy): domain Bacteria; phylum Desulfobacterota_D; class UBA1144; order Nemesobacterales; family Nemesobacteraceae; genus Nemesobacter. Next base: position 88,785 of record JAJDTG010000020.1, read on the forward strand.
ACGATCACATCCGTGCCCGGATAAAACTCCCGCAGGTCACAAAGAGCAAAGAGAAGCGCCATGGAGTCTGATCCCCCGGATACTCCCGCGACAACCACGTCCCCGGGAGCAATCATCCCGAAGGAATCAACCGTTTTTCTTATCTTGCCCAGAAACATCGGAGTCGCTCTGAGAAATCCCGGCGGAAACTATAAGCCGAAACGCGTCTTCTACGGAAATATCCAGTTCCTGCAGGTCCTCTTCCGGAACCATAATGTAAATGCCGCTTGTCGGATTCGGCGTCGTGGGGACAAACAGGCTGACAAGCTTATGGTCCGTCGTGTTATGGCCTCTCCTTGGCTCCGTAACTCCCGTCACGAAAGCTATGGCATGAATCCCTTTTCTCGGGTATTCAACCATCACTACCCTACTCATGCTCTGCATCTGGGAGGTGAAAAAAAGCGTCTGCACGACCTGCTTCACGCTCACGTAGAAAGTTCTCGCAAGCGGAATCTTCGAGATAAGAGACTCGCCGAACAGAAGCATCCTCCTGCCAACGAAGTTCCTGGTGACGGCTCCTAAGAAAATGATCAGCAGCAGCGTGGCCAGGATCCCTATGACGAAAGAGAGCCCCTGAAACACGTAAGGCGGAACGTCTATGAAGTGGCGGAGTATCCCGGCGGGGCCGGTGCTGAAAAAGAAAAGCATCCACTTTATCAGCTTGTAGAGGACGAAAATGGTCACCCCGAAAGGGACGATAATCAGGATGCCGGCAATGAAGCTCTGCTTGAAAAAAGAGGATTGAGGAGGTTTTGAGTCTGGTATTTTAATCCCCCCGTTTCTGGTCAATCTTTTTCCTGAGAAACCTGCTCGGCTTGAAAACGACCGTGAGGCGGGAAGGTATGTCTACTTCCTCCCCGGTGGAAGGGTTTCTTCCTATCCGGGACTTCCTTCTCGTGACCCTGAAGGTCCCGAACCCCGGGAGTTTCACTTCTTCACCGGCTATAAGCTGCTCTCTCATCAAGTCGAAAAAGAAATTTACTATTTCAGCGGATTCCCTTCTCGAAAACCCTATTTCCTCATACAAAACGCCTGCCAGATCCTTCTTTGTCATGAAAAGCCCCCCTTTTTAAATCGAACGCAATTCGGCCCCTATTGTTTTTTCCAAACTCTTAAGAACATTCTGCTGAACCCTGTTCGCATCCTCGTCGGTAAGGGTCCTTTCCCTGTTTCGAAGAATAAGGGAAAGAGCAACGCTCTTTTTTCCTTCCTCAAGGGAATCTCCCTTGTAAACGTCAAACACCCAAGCGTTTTCTATTATACCGGAATCCGCCTTTTTTATAACCGAAAGAATTTCCCGCACCGGAACAGCATCATCAACCACAAGAGCTATGTCGCGACGCAGGGAAGGGAATTTGGGAAGCGGGGAGAATTTCCTCTTGAAACTCGTGTAGACGACCGAGAGGAGCGAGAGGTCGAGTTCAAGCACGTAAACGTTTTCGCTTATCTCGAGTCTTTCCAGAAGATGGGGATGAAGCTCCCCTACCATTCCCAGAACGTTTCCGTCAACCAGCACGGCGGAAGATTTTCCGGGCCAGAGGAATCCATGATCAGAGGAAACGGACTCAAACTCTATCCTTGAATCCACCGAAAGGACCTCCAGGCTTCTTTCAAGCACGCTTTTTATGTCAAAGAAGTCGAATTTTTCCCCATCCCATATCTCAGGCGCCCTTTTCCCGGTCGCAATCGCCGCGAACTTCTTCACTTCGTTTGGCAGCTGGTCCATGTCCTTGGGGTAAAAAACCTTCGCGGCCTCGAAAAGTCTTACGTCCTGGTTCTGCCTTGAGAGGTTGAGTCTCACGTTTTTCACCAGAGAAGGAAGAAGGCTTGTTCTCATCTCCGAAAGCTCCCGCGATATAGGGTTCATAATGCGGATCGACTCCTCAAGGCCGAACGTTCTGAGAAGTTCGGGAGACTCGAAGCTGTAGTTTATAGCCTCAAGAAAACCGTAGGAGACGAAAATGTCCCTGAGTCTTTTCTCCATGACGGTTATCACGTTGGTTTTCCTGGCTACCATGGGAACCTCCGGCAGGACGGAGGGAATGTTGTCGTAACCCAGAAGGCGGGCGACTTCCTCGACTATATCCACCTCGCGCTCTATATCCACCCTGAAAGTCGGAACCCGAAGCAAAAGCTCCTCGGCCGAGATGCTTAGAACCTCAAATCCAAGACTCTCGAGAAGTTCCGCTATTTCCTGGGAATCGGTGGATATGCCGACCAGATTGCAGACCTTGTCGACCGACATGGAGATCTCCCTTGGGCTCACCGGGTCGGGATACACGTCGATAATCCCCTTGGCGACTGTTCCTCCGGATAAGCGGGTTATAAGCTCGGCGGCGCGGTCAAGCGCGAACGAAACGTTGTCTATATCAATGCCTTTTTCAAACCTGCTGGAGGATTCGCTCTTGAGGCCAGTTCGTTTGGAGGTTTTCCTTATGCCCATTGGAGAAAAGTAAGCGGCTTCAAGCAGAACATTGCTCGTTGTGTCCTCTATTTCGGTGCCGGACCCGCCCATGACTCCGGCAAGCGCGACGGGACGATCCCCGCTGCAGATGACCAGATCGTCGGCAAGCAGTTTTCTTTCGACCTCGTCAAGCGTTTCTATTATCTCTCCGTTCCTAGCTTTTCTGACGGAGATCTGGCCCCGATCAAGTTTGTCGTAATCAAAAGCGTGAAGCGGCTGTCCCTGCTCAAGCAAAACGAAGTTCGTAACGTCAACGACATTGTTAACGGAGCGGATTCCGCAGTACTCAAGCCTTTCCTGAAGCCACGCGGGAGAAGCACCGATTCTGACTCCTTCAATAAGCCTGCAGCAGTATCTGGGGCATGACTCCGTGTCCTCAACATCTACAGAAGCCTTTTCCGAAATGTCCGCCCCCTGCTCTTTTAAGGAGAAATTCGGTTTCTGAAGATTCTCGCCCAGTATTGCCGAGACTTCTCTAGCGATCCCGAAAATACTCATGCAGTCAGGACGGTTAGGGGTAATTCCTACCTCGAAGATAACGCCGTTGTAGCCGATCTGCTCGTTCATGCTGGTTCCAAGCTCGGCCTTGGGGGAAAGAATCATTATCCCGTCTTCGTCGCCCGAGAGGCCCATTTCATCCGCAGAACACAGCATCCCCTCGGAATTCTCTCCACGGATCTTGGAACGTTTTATCTTGAGGCCTTCCGGAAACTTCAAGGTAGCGGGAAGAACGGTTCCAGCCTTGGCGAAAGCGACCTTGTCCCCTTTTTTCATATTGTCCGCACCGCAGACAACCATATAAGGGGTTTCTCCATCCGTAACCTCGCAGATGCTCAGCCTGTCGGCGTTGGGATGCTTCTCGATTCTGTCTATCTGGGCGACGCAGACATCGGCAAGGGCTTTGCCCTTGTCTTCGAGGGCTTCAAGCTCCAGGCCCGCCATGGTGAGCATTTCTCCCAGTTCTTCTGGAGAAACGTCAATTTTGAGGTAGTCGGTAAGCCATCCAAGAGGAAAAATCATAAATTCACCCGGCGAGTTAGGTTACACGGTATAAAAAACTGGTCAACAGTTAACCTGCTGAAAACAAAAGATTATTTAAGAAATTAAAAATAATCTCCAAACAACTACGACCAAATCCGGGCGACCCTGGAACCGGTCCCGCAAATGGGTGGGCATTTTAACCGGGTGAAGAGAAAAAACGCGGTTCCCGAGACGGGCAAAGAAGCGTGGGGAGCGGTAAAATTTTCGGGGAACTTTTCAATTGTTAACAAATTATTAAAATTTCGTTTGGAGTTTCTTAATTCACTGATATGAAACACTTTTTCTTGTCGATAGATTGTGAATGGAATTCTCGGAGCTCCGCAGGTTGTATTCTAACCACCTTAAATAATTGAATAATCTTCCGAACGGTCCAGTCCTTCTCACTCATTCCTCAGAGTGCCCTGTGAAATGTTTGCGAATTACCAAGTTAGGTTGACGAAATCTTTTTGTGTATTAATTGTTCGGCGCTTCGGTACAAGTCTTCGGTGAACCGTCTTCGTTCTTGAGATATTCAGAATACGCTTCCGCTTCACAACCATCTTCTTCCGCCATATCCGCCGGAACCATTATGTAAGGACAAACAACAGATGGGTTGCCTTCTGGGCGTGAAGCTCCGCCACCCCAGAATCCAACCTATATATCCCCTTTCTTCCTGAGGTAAAGAACACCGGGATTGACAAGGTCGCCTTCCTTTGTTGACGTTACGTAAGAAACAGCTATATGGCTTCCTGTCTTTACACCTATATATGCGAATACCGCTTCATCAAAGGCTTCACCCGCACCTACTGCCGTAATGTTGGTATGGCCCACAACCAACTCATCTTCCACCCTTAGAGTCAGGTCCTCGCTCTGACAGTCGTTCATGTTGTTCTCATCAATGCTGGCGAAAAACCCTTTCATCTGCACTGATGTCGGTTCCGACTCCATCTCCACATTGTCATTATCGTTATCATCACAACCAAGAAATACCGCTAAAACCAAAACCATGAAAACAAGACTAAATTTCTTCATTATTCATCCCCTTAACTGTCTTTGGATTTCTTATTTTCTCCTTCGTAAATCACGACCTTTTCCACTTCGGGAGGAAGGCCAAGCAGAATACTCACCACGTCTTCGAATCCCATCCAGAATATTAAGGAATGGTCTTTTCCCTTTCCGTTGCTTTGTCCATGACGATCTTTCTGCTCTGTTTATACAATTATATTGTAGGAACAGCTGCAAGTGTCAACATTACTAGAGAATCCGCTCCGTCGGGTCTCCGTGGAATATAATACCCGTCCGGGAAACGAGCGGAACTTCAAAATCTTTTGAATGTTGACAGGACCCGGCACCCCTAGACCATTCTGGGAACCTGTTACCCATTTTAGGAGAAAATCGTGAGAAGGTTTATTGTGTTGACTTCGGGGGCTGTTCTTTTTTAGAGAATTACCAACTTAACTTGGCAATTCCCCGGTGTTTCACGTGAAACATTCGGAACTTATATATTTAAGTTGACACCTGCCAACCTATAGGATAATCTTAAACCTGTTATAAAAAAGTCCGGTGTATCAAGAATGACTTAACACATCGAACTAGGTTCTAGAACCCCGTAAAGCAACTTGGCTATTTAGAGCAACCAAGCAAGGGCCTTAACTTTTGGTATCCCCGTCACAGTTATTTAGGAGATTAACCAATGAGAGTTTTAAATTATGGTTTCTCCCTTGTCAAAAGGTGCGTTCTATTTTGCCTAAAAGCCAGAATAGAAGACCATCTTTTCTAAGGTGAGTTTGAGGGCGGTGGTTCCTCATCGCCCTTTCTTCTAACTCAATAATCAGCAGGCCAAGTAGTCCACCATAAAATGAATCCTACTACTATTACAAAAAGTATTGTTCCCATTATCTAAAGTAATCTGAAATGTCTCTTGTGTTAGGATCAACACTCTTTCTAATGTCCTCTTCATCAAATTTCTTGCTCTCATAAAAATCTAAGTTTAGGGATGTATGACCTTGTATAATTGCTTCCTTTAAAGCTTCTATGCAAGCTTCTGGACTATAACGGTTTAATTTATCAGCAATTAGCCTTACTGCTGTTTCTCTTAGTGGTCTTCCCCATTCTATCCTGCATCTGATGTATTCCTCTAACAGTTCCCAGAACATCTCAACCTTCCAAGGTATTTCCATTTCTACATAGTAGTCAGGAACAGAATACTCGATCAATTCTTTCTTGAAGACCTCCATCACTTCTTTGAAATCCATAACAATTCTCCTGCTAGGAATGTTGACTTTCGGATTGTATCAAAGCAGGATGAAAATTGCTATATGTTTTTCCTAATGGTAATGTAAGTGGCGGAATGAATGACGAGAAAGATATTCCCGACATTTCCGAAGTAGATTTTGATACTAGGCTGAAAGTACTACTTGGCGTTCCTCCAGCGAAAGAAGAGGAAGAGCAGCCCGTTACTTCCCCTTCTACTGAATCAGATCCTGATAAGTAAGCCTTTTTCCTACCAGTCCTTTTAAAGTAAGGTTTATCTGGTCTATGGTATCCATAGGACGAACGTTTGCACGGTTGGCAAACTCGTTGATATACTTCTGAAGGTGCTTTACTGACATCCTGTGATATATCCCGTAGTAACCTCGTTTCAGCAAAGCCCAGAAGGATTCCACTCCATTTGTTGAAGCTTCACCCCTGACATATTCTCCCGCCTTGTGGTTAACGGTGCTGTGTTCATATCCCAGGTATTTGACGATTTGATACATACCTGCTTCATCCGTGTGGATGTTTGTACCACGAGCGACATTCTCAATAATCATCTTGGCTGTCGTTGCCTGGTCTGTACTGTCAAGAACCATAGCCTTGACCTTCTTGCTCTTTCTTTCCTTCATAGCCATGACAGGCTTCTTTCCGACCGAACCCCGCCCTTGCTTGAGTTTCTTGCTCTTGTGCTTGTTTTTCTCAATTCCGCCAAGATATGTTTCGTCTACCTCAACCTGTCCAAAGAACTGCCTGGCATTTTCATCCCAGGCTTGCCTTATGCGGTGAGAGAGAAACCATGCTGATTTCTGCGTAATGCCGAGGTCGCTTGCGAGCTTGGTACTGGATACACCCTTGAGAGAAGTTCCCATTAGGTATATGGCAGTCAGCCACTTTCGATATGGCAACCTGCTTTCTTCCATCAAGGTTCCGGTGCGGACACTGAAATACTTGCGACAGGAAGGACACCAGTAAGGCATCTTCTTATGAGAGGCTTCAGAAGTCTCTGTATATCCGCAGTATGGACAACATCTGTTCCCTTCCCATCGTACCGCTTCTATATGTTTCATAGCTTTCTCTTCTGTATCGAAGTGTTCCAGAAGTTCGTAAAGAGAAAGCTTTTGTCTTTTTTGCTTAGGCATTCATAACCCTCCTTAACTATTATAAAACTACCTGTTTTTGGAAGGTTTGTCAACTTAAGTATATAATTCCCAAACATTCCGCCCTTCTTTTACTTTCCAATGCAGAATCTGGAGAAAATTCTGCCCAGAATATCTTCCGTGGTCACTTCTCCCGTAATCTCGCCGAGCGAATTCATTGAGTTTCGCAATTCTATCGAGAGGATCTCCGGATACTCGTTCCGCTCAAGAAGCTCAAGGAACATGCGCAGCTGGTCGCGGGACTCCTCCATGGATTTTTTGTGACGAAGGTTTGTCAGGACCAGTTCCGAGGCATCCGAGACACTAGGCGAGCCCGAAAGAGTCTCGAACATGGCCTGCCTGAGCTGTTCTATCCCCTCTTTTGCAAGCGCCGAGGTTTCAACCGGCTTTTTTCGCCCAAGAATCCGTCGCAGCTTCGGTCTTTCTAGGTTTTCCTCAAGATCTATCTTGTTGATTACGACAAGATGTTTCTTCTTAACGGCAGTCTTGAGGATTTTTCTGTCCAGAGCATCAAGTTCCGTGCTCTGGTCCAAAACGACGAGCACGAACTCGGATTCCTCGGCTTTTTTGAGGGAAAGTTCCACCCCGAGCCTTTCTATCCGGTCCTCCGTGTCCCTTATACCGGCTGTATCCGTTATCACGAGGGGAATTCCCCCGACATTTATTCTCTCTTCGATAAAATCCCTCGTAGTTCCGGCTATCGGACTCACTATAGCCCTCTGAGTCTCAAGCAGGCAGTTAAGTATGCTCGATTTCCCCACGTTAGGCTTGCCTAGTATTACCATCGTCACCCCGTCTCTGAACATTCTGCCCGTGTCGTAGCTATCGATGAGCGCAGAAAGTTCTTTTTCCACGGATCCAGAGGCTTCCTTGAGGCGTTTTTTCGCAATTGGGTCTATATCTTCCTCGGGAAAATCGAGATTCGCCTCTATTTCCGCCAGAACGTCAAGAATTCGATCCTTAAGTTCGTTAACCTTGCCCGAAAGGGTCCCTTCAAGCTGGGCCTCGGCGTACCGGAGGCTCTGTTCGGTCTGGGCGCTTATAACGTCGGAAACCGCCTCGGCCTGCGCCAAGTCCATTTTCCCGTTAAGAAACGCCCTCTGGGTAAACTCGCCCGGGGCAGCCAGGGTCGCCCCGAGGCCGATCAGAATCTCAAGTATCTTCCGGGGAACCATATGCCCCCCGTGAGAGTGTATTTCGGCTACGTCCTCCCCAGTATAGGTATCGGGGGAACTCATAACTACGCACAGGACTTCATCCACCGTTCCGCCTGTTTCGGGGTCGACTATCTTCCCGAAACAGAGTTTTCTCTCGGAAAAACCCGAGTTCCCCGCAGGAACGAAAATTTTTCTCGCAATCGAGTGAGATTCACCGCCGCTTAAGCGGATTACGGCTACTCCCCCCTCTCCAAGTGGGGTGGAAATGGCGGCTATGGTGCTTTCGCGCTCAGGCACAATCGACGACATGAAAGAGAATCTACCATATAAAGCCGCATTCGGTCAGAGAAAAAAGGCGAAAAAAAGCCCTGAATGTTTCACGTGAAACATTCAGGGCAAATGAGGAGGATTTCCGAAGAAACCGTTAAAACTACTTCTCGAGACTCTTAAGCGTGTCCATGGCAATGCTGGTGTGCGCGTAACAGGAACCGGCAGTCATGACCATGGCAACGTTTATGGCCTCAGCCATCTGCTCAGCAGTTACGCCGTCGGTATGCGCGTCCTTAACGGTTCCCCTTATACAATAAGGACATTTAGTCGCATGAGCACAGGCAAGACCTATTATGCCTCTCTTCATTTTTTTGCTGAGGGCTCCGTCGGCAAAGATTTTCTTGTGAAGCTCCATGAAATGGGGAGAAATATCGCCGCTGCACTCCCTAAAACTGGCAATTTCCTTCGCTATGTCCTTTTTGAAGAAATGCCCCTCGGTAAGCGGGATGCCGCTTTCGAGGGTGTCCCAGGCTTCAAAAGCCAGGCTTGAGAACGCGAAAGGGCCTCCCATGTTGAGCCTGAGCCCCACATATATCGATTCGACTATTTCCTGGTCGCTCGCTCCCTCTTTTTTGCTGGCGCGGACCCTTGACCTTATACAGTAGGGGCAAGCCGTAATATGCGCTACTGCTACCGCAATAAGCTGTTTTTCCTTTGCGCTAAGTGCCCCATCGGTAAATACCGAATCATGATAAGCCATCCAAGAATCATAAAGATCCGGGTTCAGCTTTCTGAGATGAGCTATATCCCCACCGATCTGGGCCTTCATTATAGTATCAGACATACCGGTTATACCTCTCCTTGATCATTTTTTCCCCGTCTTTTAAAGAACTGCGCTTGGGTAAAGCGCACAAATCCAAGTCCTCAGAGGTAAAGTAACCGCCTCGGACCGGAAAATCAACAGGCCGAGCCTCCATGGAGATCAGGTTTTGCGCAGACGGCGGGGGGATGCAGGCTAGATTTCGTCGATTAAGGCCATCCACTCGTCGGCTAAGTGCGCCCACTCGTCTTTAAGAAGAAGCTTTTTCCCCTGTACGATTACATCTTTTATAGGAGAAAGAGATTTCTTGGCTTTAGTCAGAAGTATAGCTCCTTCGAAGTGAGAAACAAAATATCTGGCCAATTCCTTCGGATTAAGATCTTCGTAAAAAAAACCCTGTTCTATTCCCCTTGATAGACATCCTTCAACCAAGGCTTCGCATTCTTGGTAATACTCATCCAGAACGGAACGGAATTTTTCGTTGATGGAACTCTGTTCCAAGGTAATGTTTCCGAAAAAAGAGCCCGGGTATATAGGCTGCTCGAAAAGATTATGATAGGAAGAAAATGCCTTCTTGTAACAGTTCAGAAACTGTTCAACAGGATTGGTGCCGGCTTGCATAATTTCCGATATTTCACGGACCTGCTTCTCGGCAAGCTTTTCGAGAACATTCAACCCCAGCTCTTCTTTGCCCTCGAAATAGTAGTAGAAATTGCTCTTGGAAACGCCCGCTTTCTTTATGAGCATATCTATGGAAGTTCCATCATACCCATAGAGATGGAAAAGCTCGGTGGCGGCATCCATAATTTTATCTTTGTTGCTCATAAGGTTTAATCACCTCTAGTACCAAAAGTACTAAACCTTTAAAAGAATTCGTTGTCAAGTGCGTTTTGGAGAAATTGAGAAATGATTACAATATGATACGGAACGGTCGGTCCTTATCGAGACCTGAAAGTTCTTCGGGTGAAAAGCCCTTTGACTGGAGCAGAACCTTGAACTTTCTCCCCATGAATTCAGGCATAAACAGCGTCTTGGCCGCAAGACGGTCTCCCTGGTTCTGGGGTTTGTCGTATGTCTTGAAAATTTCGAGGATCCCCCAGTCAACAAGAAACTGCCCCTGGGTTGTATACTTGACGGTGGCAAGACCCAGGGCATTTCCGACCCTCATAAGTTCGGAAAAATTAACGTCAGCTGTTATATCCTGCTCTCCAACTCTCATGTAGGGGTCGGAACTCAGTTCATGGCGATAAAAACACCTGAAAGTGCCTTTTCGTCTTCCGGGGGAGTAAAGCTCGGGAGCGAGGGATCCATAGTCAATGCATAGAACAAACCCTTTTTGAAGCGCCCCTCCCACCTCGGCAAGCCATTTCCCCGCCAGCAGACAAGCTTCCGCCTCTTCGCCTTGGGCGTATCCTTCCAGATATCGTTTTGAAAAGTCATAAATCTCTTCCGCCTCGGGACCCCGCAGAACTTCCTCGATTTCCCCGTTGCGAAGGGAGAGAAAAACCTCCCGGACTTCCTCTCCGTTCAACCTAAGTCTGTGAAAGGGCAGGGAATCCAGAAATTCGTTGGCGATCACCACTCCGCGGAATCCGCCTTTTCCGATCTCCTGAAGATCGTCTATCCACCGAACCTTTCCGCGGTGCCCCTTGAGCTTTTCCCTAGCCGCCAGAACCGCTGCCGGGCTCGCTTCGCTCATCACGTAGTCGGTCTTTGAGTAAAGCCCGGGGTGGTTCCTGCTAAGGTCCTCAAGTATATCAAGGGCAAGCTGCCCCCCAGAGGCCCCGAATTCCACGACGGTGAAACTCTCCCCTTCCAGCAGAAGCGACGCCTCGGCAAGGAACCGCGAGATAGTCTCCCCGAAAGAGCGGTGAACCGATGGAGCGGTGTAAAAATCACCCTTTTTTCCGATCCTTGCCTTCCCCGATGAGTAATATCCGTGCCCCGGGTGAAAAAGCGACAGTTCGACAAATCTGCGGAAGGAAATCGGGCCGGATTCCCGTATTTCCTCTTTTATGATTTCCAAAAGAGTATGCATTTTTCCTCCTTAATGGAAAATAACATTTCGGAGATAAAATTACACAGGTTTTTCACGCTTTAAAAACAAGGTGAACCCCTTCCCGGGTGAGCGAAAAACAAGGCAAAAGAGCACTTTACGACATACAAGAAAGATTTAGTACCGGCTAACAGCATTTCACACAGGGCTAAAAGAAGCCCTTGCGGATCGCAAAAAAATATCAAGTAATTTCAGGCAATTAAACCTAGCAGAGCCATATTCTATTAAAAAATCTAACAATCCATCAACAGGAAAAAATTATTTGATTTCAAGGAATTACGAAAATCTCTGGCTTTTCGGGGCTCCCGGCGCAAAAAAATTTTGGGAAGGATATAGGGAGTGGGCTTTCGTTAATTATCAGCCGGGGAATACAGGGCAAGTTGTGCCCGAAAAACAGAAGTTAATCCGGGGTTTTACGCCGGTTTACTTGCTCGAGAACCTTTTGCCGATGCTGGCAAAGGCGTTGTGGCTGTGAATGCTTTCGTAGTTAAGAACCCTGAGCTCATAAGAGTCGAAACTGGGGTTGCCGTGGAGTTCTGAAGCTATGTTTCTCACAACATCCTCAACAAAGCACGGCTTGTTGTAGGCGCTCATGGTAACGTGGCGCTCATCTTCCCTTTTTAAAAGCGGATAAAGCGGGGAAGAGGCCCCTCTTTCCGCGATCCCTATTATTTCTTCAAGACATATGTCTATCGGATCGTTTTCCTTCTTTTTCTCGTGCGTGATGGTTATGAAAACCTTGGAACGCTGGTTGTGAGCCCCGTAATCGCTTATCTCCTTGCTGCAGGGACAAAGGGTCTTGACCGGAACCACTACGCTCTGGGTGAGACGAATGCCCTCGGGGTGCATTTCACCGTGGTAAGTGCATTTGTAAGGTTGTGGAGATATCTTGCCGCTTACCGGAGCATGCCGGTTGAAAAAGTAATCAAACTCTATTTTGACGTCGGAATCTTCAGAACCCTGCCTGTCGCAGAGAGCAATCAGGAAAGAAGCCATATTCTCCAAGGAGAAGTATCCGTTGAAATCAAGGGCGGTCTCAAGCAGCCGGCTCATGTGGATTCCCTTCTGGTCGGGACCGAGGTTAACGCTCAGGCTCAGGGAAGCCTGAATGCTCTGGTCCTTCTCAGAATCGATCTCGCACCCTTTTATCTTAAGCGGGATCTTGAGGTCGCAGACGCCGACTCTGTCTATGGAGATATTCCTGTAGTCCTTTCTCGCCTGTATGTCTTCAATTGGCTTTTCTTCAAGTTTCATTTTCAAAGCATTTTTCCTCTTTATTCGATAGAGAAACCGCCGCAAATCAAAGGCGGATTCTTCTCAGGACGGGGAAGGATACCACAATGAAAGCCCTTTGCAACAACCAGAGCCCGCTACTGAGTCTTCAGCGAAGTTTGGGGTTTTCCGTGTGCCGCCTCCCGTCTCTCCGTGTTTTCTTCTCAAAATTCTTTCTCAAAACCTCCGTAAGATCAACTCCCGTCTGGTTCGCTATGCATGTTAAGACGAAAAAGACGTCGGCAAGCTCGTCTCCGAGTTCCCGGCGGTTTTCATCTCCTTTGAAACTCTGCTCCCCATATGTTCTGGACATAATTCTCGCGACCTCGCCCACCTCCTCGACAAGCTGCGCAAGGTTGGTAAGTTCGGAGAAGTACCGCACTCCCACTTTCCTTATCCACTCGTCAACTTCCCGCTGATACTCCCTGACCGTTATCTCGCCAGACATAAAACCACCCTAGGTCTCTCCGTCCCCTTAACTCTACCACCCGAACTCTGAAAGAAGCGATTCCCTCATAACTTCGTAACTCCGAGGAACAGAAGACATTGTGTCGCCGTCCACCCCGCTTACATAAACAATACCCGCAACGGCGTTGGTAAGAAAAGCGTAATCGCTTGAGATAAGCTCCTCAAGGATAAAATTTCCGCAGACGGGCTCATAGCCAAACCTCCTGGCCGAACGCAAAACGATTTCTCTGGTCACCCCAGGCAAAACCGGGCACTCAGAGGACGGAGTGAAAAGACTTTTCCCTTTTGCCCAGAAAACATTGTGGCACGAGGTCTCGGCCACCCCGCCGTCGGTATCAAGAAAAAGGGCTTCGTCAAATCCCCTCTCTATAGCTTCCCTCTTCGCCACGACATTTCCCAAGTAGTTAAGCGTCTTGTACGAAAAAAGACTGTTCTGCCGGGGTCTTCTCTCCCCGCAGACCCAGAGAGAGAGAGCATCCGGACTCTCCAGGCGGGGTCTTACGGACACAAGAAGCGATCCCCCAAGGGGCCGTGAGTGATAAAGCGCGTCCCCCTGGGCGAGAAGACAGGCTTTTACGTGCAGGTCGCCCCCTGGGGCTGTTTCTGCGGCATCCTCGATCCTGGACCTCACCTGGGATTCCGGGGGAAAGGGGATGCCGAGAAAATCGGCTCCCTTTCTCATTCTCTCAAGATGCATGGAGAGGAAAACAGGCGGGGAGCCCTTCCACCTGAAGCTCTCGAAAACCCCTTCTCCGTAAAAAAGAGCGCGAAGCGCGGGCACATCTTCGAGCCTTTTTCCGTCAAGAAAGAAAAGTTCCTTCATAATCCCTCAATTATAGCATCCGGAGGGACGCAACCGATGTAAGTGCCTTTGCCTTGAGTTCCGTCTCCCCGTATTCCTCGTCCGCTTTCGAATCCCACACGATTCCGCCTCCGAACCAGAAATCCGCACCCTCGGAGCTGTTCACCCCAGTGCGGATCGCGACGCTCATGGTGAAATCCCCGTCCGGAGGGAACAGACAGATTGCCCCGCAGTAAGGGCCCCTCTTGTGGGGCTCAAGGCTGTCTATTATGCGAATAGCTTCCCTTTTCGGAGCCCCGGTAACGGATCCGGGGGGAAAGGTGCTGGCAATTATCTGAGAGAGTCCAACTCCGGAGCGAAGGCGCCCCGAGATTTCGGATTCCATCTGAAAAAGGGTGCTGTAGGGCCTGACCGTGAAAAGCTCCCTCACCCCTATGGAACCGTACCCGCATATTCTCCCGAGGTCGTTTCTCATCAGATCAACTATCATGAGGTTCTCGGCCCGCTCCTTGGGTTTTTTCCCGAGCGCCTCGGCAAGTTCCCTGTCGCGCCGCGGATCGGGGTCCCTGCGGACGGTCCCTTTTATGGGTCTCGTGGTAATGATGTCGCCCCTTTTCTTAAGAAAAAGCTCCATAGAGCCGCTTACAAGCTCAAAACCCGGAAAACCGATAAAGGCGGCAAAGGGAACAGGCTGGGCACGGTAAAAATCCAGAAACCACGAAAGTGGCTCGCCCAGAGGCTCGAAGCGGAACTTTCGCGAAAGGTTCACCTGATAAACGTCGCCTGCCGCTATATGGTCCTTTATCGCCGAAATCTTCCGGGCGTACTCTTCCCTCTCAGTGTTCGAGTGGGGAGGGAGCCCGGGACTTGTCCCATGCTGCGGGACGGCAGAGAGAACTTCCTCCCAGGGGGCTGTGCAAAACCCGTCTTTTTCGTAAAAATGGAAAAAAAGGAAAGGCAGTCTGTCTCCCTGCTTTGCGTCTGAGGTCGCAATCCCGGGGGTCGTGTAGCTCAGGTAGTCGTAGCTTATGTAGCCAAGGGCGGTGTATCCGTCGGCGGCCAGCTTCTCGACCAAGCTGAGAGGATCTTCTGAGAAAGTCTCCTCACCGGAGTCGGAAAACACTCTGGTCCCGTCGCCCGAGAAGCAGAGAGTAAAGGCGGGATCGCCGAAAATCCCGGCCGTGGCAGAGCAATTCGAGTCGAACCATCCTCCGCCCGAGTCTATCAAAAGGGATCTTGGTCTATCAAGCTTCATCTCCTCCCCCTGAGACTCAAAGCCCGGTCGGGCACTTGGGAAGACGCTTACGACGGGGGAGGCGCATCAGTTTTAACCGAGCGGTTAAGGATTTCGGCTATGTCCTGGATGCCGATATCCTCTTCCTTGCCCTTAAAGCGCGCGGCGTCGTCAAACATCGTGTTGCAGAAGTAGCACGCCGTCGCCAGGGTGTCGGGGTTAATTTCCGCGGCCTCGTCAAAGCGGTTCCAGTTAACCCTGGGAGCCTCTTCCTCCATCCATATCTTTCCGCCTCCGGCCCCGCAGCAGAAACTCTTTGTCCTGTTCCTTTTCATCTCCACGAGATCGATCCCCGGAATGCTTTTCAGTATCTCCCTCGGGGAGTCGTAAACGTTGTTGTAGCGGCCGATGTAGCAGGAATCGTGGTATGTTATCTTCTCCTCGATCGGAGCGTCGGGGTTAAGCTTGCCTTCCTGGATGAGCTGGAGGAGAAAATCGGTGTGGTGAACAACCTCGTAGTGCCCGCCGAACTCCGGATACTCGTTCTTCATGGTGTTGAAGCAGTGGGGGCAGTTTGCGAGAATCTTCTTCACCTTCAATTCATTCAGAGTCTCGATGTTCTGGACGGCGAGCATCTGGTAGAGAGCCTCTTCTCCGAGCCTTCTCGCGGGATCTCCCGTGCAGGTCTCCCCGGGACCCATGACGGCGAAATTAACCCCCGCAATCTTAAGCAGGGTCACTATCGCCTTTGAAACTTCCTGGCCCCTCGGGTCATAGCCCCCAAAGCACCCGGTCCAGTAAATCACGTCGAATTCGCTTGCGTTCTCGGCCGAGACTCCGAGAATGGGAACTTCCATCTCGGAAAGCCAGGCGCCGCGGTCGGCCTCCGGGAATCCCCAGGGGTTTCCGTTGTTCTGAAGCTTCTGAAGGGTCCTCGTGGCGGTTCCGCTCATGCTGCCCTCAAGGGTAAGGAACCTCCTCATGTCCATTATCTTGCCCATCTGGTCAATGAAAAGCGGGCACTGCTCAACGCACGCGTTGCACGTGGTGCACGCCCAAAGCTCCTCGGGCGTCACCCACTCGGTGTCGGGAAGATCGGGCTGCTCTTCCTGGGGCTTTCCGGCGAGTATGTCCTTCCCTTCGCTTGAGACGTAGTGGCGGAGTTTAACGACGATGTCCCTCGGAGAGAGCACCTTCTCGGTGTTCCACGCCGGGCAGTTGTCCGTGCACCTTCCGCACTCGGTGCAGGTATAGGCGTCGAGTATGTCCTTCCAGCTGAAATCGGCTATCTTCGAGGAACCGAAGTGGTCAAGGTCTTCGGGAATGTCCTCGAAATCGAGCTTGGAGAGCTGCCCGCGGGGCTTGAGGCTCTGGAAAAAAACATTGAAAACGGCCGTCAGAACATGGCTGTGCTTGGAGTAGGGAAGGTAATTGAGAAAGGAAAGCACTATCAATATATGGAACCACCAGAAAAACTCCTTCCAGAAAAAGGTGCTCCCGGTGCTCATGCCTTCATAAAGCCCGGAGAATGCCCCGGACACCGGCAGCATCGCGGGACTCGTCTCGGCAAGCGCTATCTTCGCCCCCGTGGTGAGAAAGGCGGTGATCATGAGGCCGAATATAAGACCCAGTATCACGACCGCGTCGGGTCCGTTGACCTCCCTTCTTCTTCCTATGGTGAGCCTGTTTATTATGCCCATACCTATGGCCACAAGAACCAGGGCCTGCACCACGTCAAGAACCAGTTCGTAGATTTTCCCCAGGGATCCCGGGAAGAAATGAAACCCGGGAGCGACGCCGCTTACCAGCATCTCCACCGTGCCCACCGTTATTATTACGAAGCCCCAGAAGATCATTGCGTGCTCTATGCCGGCGAAACGGTACTTGAAAAGCCTTCTCTGCCCGAACACGTAGATGATGACTTTCCTTATCCTCTCGGGAATGTTGTCAAACCTGTTGTCTTCCTTTTTACCGAGAGTGACAAGTCTTAAGAGAAGATAGATGTTGTAGGCGAAAAAACCGAAGGCCGCCAGAAGCAGCAGAAGCATTATCGCGGATTTGGGGTTCATCTGGTTTCTCCTGAGCAAGACATGGAAAAAGCGGTGTAAATTATATTGAATCCGAGGGGTTTAATCAAGCCGGAAGCAGAGCGCCGACCCTATAGCTGTTTGAGCGCAAAGACATTCCCGCCGGGGGAAAAACCGTTCTTTTCATTCAGAGAATGAGGCAGTACTTGACTCTATCCGCCAAAAAACAGATTCCTGCCCCGCTCCCCGCGGTGTGCCTTCTCAGGCAAGGCTGCTCCTTACCGGTGCCTGTCCTTCCGCCACGCCCGCAGACCCCTGGTCGGAAGCTTTTCGTCCGGGCGGCCCTTCCCCGAGGTCGCCAGAAACAACTCCGCAGCCATCAAAAACAGGGTAAAAGCCGAAGCTTCAAGCTCGTTTCCGCTCCCAGAAGCAATCGCACATCCTCCAGCTCCACCCCCGCTTCCCTGGGGCTTCGGATAAATGCCGGAACCGAGGATATAGTCGGTATCTCCCCCTATGCCGAAGTCCGTCAGCATGAAGTACCCGCGCTTAACCGATGTGCCGGGGGCCCTGCCGGGGATAGGCGCTCCCTCGTCGCAGAAAAGCATCTGTTCATCTTCACCCTCACCCCTATCCTCCAAGGGGGACGCAACAGAAACAACTCCAGTCTCCCTGCAGAGCACCTCGTCACCGTCGACAGACGGATCGTCCCATAGGTAAGTGAGGAAACCCTCGCCCGGGGTATCATCCTGTTTGTGCAGCTCTTGTAGCATGGCTCGGGGAATGTTGAGGCCGTTGTCGTCTATGAGATGGAATGCCGTATCCTGAGATCTCGGGTTGTGTCCGTTAAAAATCGCGAACCGCTTGTCCGTATAAGTGAATATAAAGAAATATATGGATCCTGATTTCCAGGGCCCGTTTTCCTCCCTCCAGCAGGGCATAAGCTCAATCATTCTCTCCAGCGGAGGTCTTCCCTGCGCGTCATTAAGCTCGCTGGCAATGTGCTCGTTTACCGTTTTCACGTAATTCTCAAGACTCGCGTCGTCACGGACCATATCGGCCCTTGTGCGTGTAAAGCTTCCTCCGTCGGAGTTTGTTATAAGTTGGCCAAAGTATCCGGAGCCTAGATCAGGGCACCGGACCTTGGAAAAATCCACTTCATCCCGCTCATGATTAAAACCGGCAACCTGTATGAAGGAGTTCCGGGCTCCGGATGCGGTCGCGTGGGAATCCTCGACGGCGCAGATATAGCGGCCTTGTTTCCCGGTCCTGTCGTCTGGAATGCATACCGCTTCCCCATTCGCCTGCTCTACCTCCGTCATAAGTCGTTCAAAAACCGGAATACCCCTCAAAGACCCGCTTCCGGCGGAAGGATATTTCCCATGAAAAAACACGATGTCGCCTGATTGAACAGAAGTACCGGTCTGTTGCCCGCTGTCTGCTTTATTAACGGTGATTACGTACATGTCGCCATGTCTCCACACTCCGTTGCTGTTCCTCAAGGCATTGCGAAATTCTCTTTGGGCGTCTTCGCTCATGATACGCGCCCGGTGTTCCTTTACGTGCTGCACGAAATCCTTCACCGCCCTCTGGGCTTCCTGGTCATCGCTCCCCATATTCGCGTCACTCGCTTCTTTAGCGGTCGTTCTATACATCTCATGCGCGGAAGCGGGACGGGCGGCGGAAAAAACCAGTATGAATACACAGAAGAAAAACAGAGTGAGTGCCGCGACTTTTTTCATGACTTAAAATCCCTCCCTTTTTGCCGATCAAAACACAAGTTCGAGCTTAACTGCAAATTTTAATTCTTTACCGAATTGATAATACCTAGTTGGTGTTAAAAACGAAATTGGGATAAAATAGCTTTTGTAATTCGGATTCCTGCCCGATTAGATTCGTGAATGCCGGGGTTTTACAAAGTCCGTTTTTTGCGACGATTTGAGCGGAGCGGGTGTTTACACGCCTGATCAAGGGTACAGAAACCCTGTTACGGAGGGGTTGCAGAAGTTCAAACGGCAAAAAGGAGTAGCAAAAAATGATTCGTAAATTTTATGAGGCAATTAACCAAGTTGCACCCTGGAATATTATTCTCGCACTGCTTGTCCTGGCGACGGGCCACTCCATGGCCTTGGATGCAAGCGCAAAGGAAGGGAGCCTTGTCGGTAATCGACCGTATTCCGAAGCTATATCCGGCAGCCTGCACCCCGTGAAAGTTATCACCCGACGGGACATTGAGCTCTCAGGCGTAAAAAGGATAACCGACCTGCTGGGGCGCTCGGCTTTTAACAATTTCGGTCTTGAAAGGCCGTTCGTTCTCGGAAGTGGCCGCGCCCTGATCCTGGTTAACGGGCGGCGGGTCTCAGACGCCGGGGTTGACACGGATACCATTCCGATCGCGGCTGTCGAACGCATTGAAATCTTCAGTGACAGCACAAGCGCCCTGCATGGCGGGGAAGCGATCGGCGGCACCATAAATATCGTTCTCAAGAAAAACTACGAGGGCCTTGATGTCCAGCTGAACGCCGGGCGTCCCCGCGGTGAGGGCGCCGATTCCGAACATCTAGGCGTTCTCTGGGGCACAGGCATCGGAGAGGGAAATCTTACTGTCGGCGTGGATATCTTCCGGCGGGACGAGGTACGCGACGCCGACCGAGATTACAGCCGCGCCAGATATGAAGCCGGAGGTTCCTTCGCCGACACCGAAGGAGTGTCGCCTCTCGGCAACACGGTTTTCCTGGTAAAAGATGACGGAGGACGGATCTCGGGGCCGCTGGGCGACTGTGATGAAAGCGTGTATACGGGGGAGCTAACGGATCCCCCGGGCGGATTTTTCGGCACCGTCTGCGGGTTTGCCTACGCGGATGTCGCGTGGAACTCGCTGCGCAGGCAGAATGACAGCGTGTTTATGGATTTCAGTTACCCGGTAGGCGATGCGGCCGATATATATATATTGAGGGACGCGTGACCAGGGAAGAACTAAGGAGCCTGTGGGCGCCGGACCCGAACGTTTTCTCCCTTGCGCCGGACGAGGCGCTGAGAAACAGCCTCATTGAAAGCGGGAGCTTTGAAGGTCTTGACGAGAGCAATTTCCCCGAGAGTATCACGGTAGGCCACCGTTTTCTGGGGCACGGCAACCGCCTATGGGTTTCAGATCTGAAAGATTATGATATCGCGCTGGGGCTGCGAGGGGACATTAAAGACAACATAAGATATGACGGCTATATTCACTACAATCGCTACGACTACGGCGTAGATGGCCATACGTTCATTAATGAACCCGTAATAAACGCCGCTATTGAAAGCGGAGATTACGACATCCAGAATCCGCTTTCCGAAGCCGAAGAGCACAGGGCCGCGATCAGGGAAAGCAGCGTGCAGAGCAAGAGTAAAAACGAGGAGGAATACCTTGAGGCGGGGGTGGCGCTTGACGGCCCGCTGCTTGAACTTATGGGCAACAAACTTCGCTGGAGCGCCGGTCTGCAGATTGCTAAAACAGAGGTAAACAATTCCAGAGAATATTTCAATCTTCGTGGTGAACCGGTTGACGCGGAGGATGTCCTGGGGGGATCTTCGCCGTCGCTTATGGCCGATCGTCGTCGCCTCTCAGCTTTCGGCGATATTCTGGTGCCTATGGGGGATGCAGTGGACGTGTCGTTTGCCGTCCGCCACGATGATTTTGACGATGTCGGGGGAGCGTTTTCGCACAGGATAGCGACGCTTTACAGGGTAATACCCAATATCGCGTTGCGCGCATCATGGAGCGGGGGAGCACGCGCGCCCGGATTTGCAGCCCTGCATGTGGAGGAATTTGTTTATTATCCGTATGTATGTGACGCTGATACGCCGACTCCCGACTGTTCCAGGGACCAGGTGCGGGTGGTCACAGACGGTAACCCGGAACTGGAACCGGACGAGGCGGAAAGCTTCGGCGCCGGTGTCTCCGCAGGCTGGGGTCCGTTCTCGGCCGACTTCGACTGGTTCCGCATTCGTCTTGAGGAAACACCGGCCACTTTGAACACGCAGTTCGTAATCAGCCTTGAGAGAAGCGGGAGGCTTAGCGAGTATCCGGGACTGAGCGTTACGCGTTCCGACGGCCGATTAACAGAAATCCGCAACCCGCTGACCAACAGCGGAGAGACTGACATGGACGGGTTCACGGCCCGGTTCGGCGGCGATCTGAAAACCGACCTGGCGAATTTCATGCTCAATGCCAACTGGATCAGGATAACGAATTACGGCAGGCGCGTAGGAGGGGAAACGCAGCCCGGAGATATTCCGCGCAACCGTATTCATGTTCTGCTCCGTGCAGACCGCAATGACCTGACAGCGCAGTGGAACATGCACGTGGTTACGTCCTTCCGGAACGAGACCGACACCAAAACATTCAGAAGGTGGGTAGGACACGATATCGCGCTTAGCTGGAGAAACGCTTTCGGCTTTAACTGGTTCGAGCTCACGGGAGGCGTTCTGAACATCGGCAACGAGGGTCAGTCCCGCCCTGATTCCGACGAGGAGCACATATTGTATATGGATTCGATCCTGGGACGCACGTTGTTCCTGACCGCAAAGTTCGAGATCTGAATGCGTGCGGCCGCTTTTCGCTGGAAGTGAGATTTCTTCCGCCGCCCGGATCCAGAGCCAGTGTGGGAACCATGTCCGGAAGTAAAAAGACCTGACCCTATATTGAAACCTGTTCTTTCCGAAAAAACCGCGTTCGTGTATTCTTACAGGAACGTGAAGATCTTTCTCTACTACGACTACATCTGCCCCTTCTGCTTTCTGGCTACCGAGAGGGTGGTTGACCTCGCAAGGGAGTTCAACCTCGAAGCGGAGTGGCTCGGCGTTGAGATTCACCCCGAATACCCGGCCGAGGGAAAAAGACGGAAAAAAACGGAGAGGACCGTCCGTATCTCGGAAACCCTCGAGAACGTGGCCGCCGAGGCCGGGGTGGAGATAAAGCTCCCGGGATTCGTAACCAATTCGAGGCTCTGCCTTGAGGGAGCGGAGTTTGCGAAGGAGAAAAACAGCTTCATGGAGTTTCACAAGGCCTGCTACACGGCCTATTTCTGGGAGGGAAAGAACATAGGTCTCCTCGAAACCGTTCTCGAGGCGGGCGAGAAAGCGGGTCTCTGCCCCGAAGAACTCTCAGAATCTCTTCGGAAAAGAAGCTTTTCAGAGAAAATAGAAAAGAACATGGAAAGCGCCCGGGAAAACTTGGTCTTCGGCGTCCCCACCCTTTACCTTGGAGAACTCAGGATACACGGGATCCAGCCGCTTGAATCATACAGAAAACTGATAGCAAGGGAACTTCTGAGGGAGCAACCCCTTCACTGACCTAAAGGCCCAGGAGCCATCGGCAGACCGGGCTGCAGGAAAAGGACCGCGAACGCTTTGGCCGGCAGGGGGAGCTATTCCCCCGTTCGCAGGTGAACCTCGCTTATCATCCTCGGGGTTGAAGAAACCACCGTGAAAGTTTTCTTTCCGAAAACTATCACGGTCCCAGGGGCGGGAATCGAGCCGTGGGTGTAAAGGAGAAACCCTGCCAGCGTCTCGTAATCCTCTTCCTCCGGAATGGCAAGCCCGAGGCCGTCGTTAAGCCGTCCTATCTCGACCGTGGGATCTATGAGATACTGCCCGACGCCGAGCCTTCTCCACGGGGTCTCGCCGGTGTCGTACTCATCCTCTATCTCCCCCACCACCTCTTCAATTATGTCCTCGAGGGTTATGATCCCGACCGACCCCCCGTACTCGTCAACCACAACGGCCATTCCGGCACGTCCCCCCTTCATCTCGTCCATAAGTTCGTTCACAAGCTTTGATTCCGGAACGTAGAAGGGAGGAAGGGCAAACTGCTCGACGCTCTTGTCAATATCCTGCTCGCCGAGAACATAAAACGAGTTGAGTATGCCGGTTATGTTGTCGACCCGGTCACTGAAAATCGGAATCCTCGAGTGGCTTTTCTCCGCTATGAGCCTCCTGACGTCGCGAAGCGTGGACCTTCTCTCAAGCGCGTCCACCCTGACAAGCGGGATCATTATCTCTCCGACCGTGGTCTCGGAGTAGCCGAAAATCCTGCGAAGAACCCTTCTTTTGTAGTCCGAGCTCGGCTTGTCCTCGTCTTCCTCCATCACGTCCTCAAGCTCCTCGCGGGTTATGGAGCTCATGTTCTTGCCCGGACGGCTCAGTATCCCCCGGGTAAAGAGATTGACGAAGAAAAGCACCGGGTAGAAAAGCTTGGAGAAAACCCAGAGCGGATAGATGATCCAGAGCACTATGGAGTTCCGCTTGCTCTCGAATACCGCCTTGGGAACCACCTGGCCGAAAACGACGATAAGCGGGGAGAGCACTGCCACTGTGTAGAGACCGCTTCGCTGCCCGAATATCTCCTCGAAATAAAAGGTGAGCACCAGGGTGTTTATTATGAGCGAAAGGTTAACCCCTATCAGGGTGGTGCCGATGAAGCTTTCGATCTTCGAGTAGGCGTCAAGAACCATCCCCGCGGCGGCGGAGCCCTCATCGGCAAGTGACCTCATCTTTATCTTGTCGCAGGAGATGAGTGCTATTTCCGAGCCGGCGAAAAACGCCTGCAGAAGCAGAAACAGCAAAATAAGAAGAATCACCAATTCAATTGACATCGCCGCGCGCCTCCTCCTCAACGTCAACCCTTATCTCGGAAATCCTTTTCCCTTCCCTGCTCCTTACCGTGAAAACCAGTCCGCCGAACCCTATTTTTTCCCCCTCGGCCGGCAGCCTCCCGAAAAGATCAAACACGAAGCCGCCCATGGTCTCGTTTTCCATCCGAAGCGGGATCACGGCCCTCTCCAGTATGTCCCCCATGTTCTCGAGCCCCGCCGAGCGCGCAACCGAGAAAAGATAGTCGTCGTTGAATTCCTCTATCTTCATTCCCCCGGGAATTGTGATTGCTCCTTCGTAGACAGCGGGCGCAATCCTGTCGGGCACCGCCCTTTCATCCTCTATCTCTCCGAAAAGCTCCTCCAGTATGTCTTCCATGGTCACCAGCCCGTCGAACCTTCCGTACTCGTCGACCACTATCGCTATGTGAATCCTGTGCATCTGGAACTCCCGCAGAAGCGCCCCCGCGGGCTTGGAGCGCGGGATGAAGTATGGCTTCCTGAGGCACTCGCTCACGGTGGCCGCAAGGTTGTGCTCGGCAAAATTCCATTTCAGAAGATCCTTGCCGTAGAGAACGCCAGCTATGTTGTCTTTCTCCTCCTCGTAAACCGGGATCCGGGAGCGGCCCATCTGGCGGACCCGGCCCACGGCCTCTATCACCTCAATATCGTGGGGAAGCGTGAAGCAGTCTATGGCGGGAGTCATTATCCTGTGGGCGGGCAGGTCCTCGAGCTTGAAAAATCCGTCGGCAAGATATTTTTCCACCTCGTTGAGGACCCCCTCGTCCCTCCCCATTCCGACCAGAATTTCAAGCTCGTCGGAGGAAATGTCGTTCCCCTGCGCGCGGTGTCCCAGATCCGCCCCGAAGGCCCTTATGAAGAAACCGGAGACAAACAGGATCGCCCACCTGACCGGGGTGACCGCGACGTGGAAGAAATAAAGGGGAAGCGCAACCGCCTTCGAGATGCTCCTTGGGAACTTGACGCCGGCGGTTTTGGGAACGATCTCCCCGAACACAAGGAGCGTGGGAGAAGCTATGGCCAGGGATATGAGGGCCACTGTCTGCTCAGGGGAATCCTGGAGATATTTTCTCGCCGTGAGACCTATTAAGCTTGAGTAGGCTATGTTGAATATCTCGTCGGCCAGAAGAACGGTGGTTATGAGCTTGTGGGAATTGGAAAGAAGCTTTCCTATGGCCGCAGAAATCCTGCCTCCCTGCTTCGATATGCTTTCTCTCTGCGGACGGCTGAGGGAGAAAAGCGCCCCCTCGCTGAAACAGAAAAACGCAGAACAGCACAGCAAAAAAAGAATCAGAATGAAATTTTCGCCCAAAAGATATTACCCCCGTGGATGAATCAGCAGAAGTGCTCAAACCCCGCGGTATCGTAAAAAACCTCTTCTCCTTCCTTGTCGAAAAACCTTATTTTCCGCCCGGCGGTAACAGAACCGATTCTCGAGATAGCAACCCCGCAGAGACGCGAAACTTCCTCCACCGAAGCGCGGTTCTGCTCAGGAGAGGTAAAAAGAAGCTCGTAGTCCTCCCCCCCGGAGAGCGCAAGGCGGTAGCCGTCCTCCGAGAACCTGCCGCAGAGGGAGAGAAAACCCGGGGAAAGCGGAAGGCTCCCGAGGCTCACTTCGGCCCCCAGTCCATACTCGGAAGTCAGCTTCTCAAGGTCGCAGAAAAGCCCATCACTTACGTCTATCATCGAAGAGGCTATCCCGCGCCTTGCGACCATCCTGCCAACCTGAAGACGCGGCGTGGGCTCTATATGCCTCGAAACAGCGCCCTCATATCCGACAATCCCGCAATCGCCCGAGAGGACCCTCAGGCCCAAGGCGGAATCCCCCAACGTTCCGGTCACGTATATGTCGTCTCCCTCAGAAGCCCCCGAGCGCAGGACGATATCGTCCCTCGACACCTCCCCAAGTGCCGTCATGTTTATGAAAACGGTTTGGGATTCCGAGAGATTCCCCCCTATAAGGCAGACGTCAAACTCCCGGCAGCTCTCCTCCACTCCTTCCGAGAGAGCCTCTATGAACTCCATTGAGTCCGCGCTCCGACAGCCGAGGGAGCAGAGAAGGTACCTCGGCACCGCCCCCATCGCCCCTATGTCGCTTACGGCAACGCAGACCGCCTTACTGCCGAGCTGCCTCGGGGTCTGAGTTCCCAGGCGGAAGTGAACGCCTTCGACCAGAGTGTCGGTCGAGGCGACAAGGCATGATTTGTCTCTGATTTTTACAACAGCGGAATCGTCCCCTATCCCCGTCAAAACTTCTTTCTGAGTAGCCTTGAACCTGTCGGCTAAAAATCTCAAGGCGTCTTCTTCACCCATTTGCAGTTAAAAATTGTATTGTAAACGCAGTTGCGTGTCAATTGAGCCGGTGTGTCCGAGAAAAAAATTTTTCCCCGTCCACAGGCGCGAAACCGAGGATCTCGGGGTGGTGGAAAACTGTTTTTTCTTGACACCAAAAACCGATGCAAGTTAGAATTAATTTCACTTTCCGAAGGGTGGGTCGGTGTTTTTTCTGAAGTGTCCGTTTTAAGGTTGTTCTTTGCTTTTCAGGAGAAGAGCTGTTGAAAAAAACAGAGGAAGTTGCGCACAGCGACCCGGCTGCTGAAAACTACAAATCAGAACAGAAAACAGAATTTGACTGGGACGCCGTTCTCGACGGCGTGAAGAAAGACCTTTATTTTCCTCCTTCCTGGCTGTTTTCCATAAAAGTCGCGAAAATCGAGGGGAAAACGGTCACGCTCGAAGCAAAAACCCACTTCCAGGCCCTCTGGGTGAAAAACCACTACCTGCAACTGATAAACGACACCTCCCGCAACCTCTACGGAAAAGACGGTTTCGAAGTGATCATAGATGCAAACGAGGAGAATTCCGGAGCCGGGGAAACAAAAAAAAACAGGGCTCAGGAAAACGGGAGGAGCGCAGAATCGCACGACCCCCAGACGGCAAGCTTTTTCAGCTCATCCAACACCTTTGACAACTTCATCGTCGGGCCCAGCAACCAGTTTGCCCACGCCGCGTCCTACGCTATAGCGGAAAATCCGGGAATGGCCTACAATCCTCTTTTCATACACAGCGGAGTGGGCCTGGGGAAAACCCACCTCCTCCACTCCATAGGGAACTACATACTCAAAAAGAACGGAACCCGTCTCAACACCTTCTGCATCTCCGCAGAGCATTTCACAAACGGGGTGGTGCAGAGCATAAAAACAGGCTCGATGGACAAGTTCAGGAACCTCTACAGGCTGAACTGCGACGTCCTGCTCATAGACGACATACAGTTCATCGCCGGGAAGGACAGCACGCAGGAAGAGTTCTTCCACACGTTTAACTCTCTTTACACCGCGAAAAAGCAGATAGTGATAACAAGCGACAAGCCCCCGAGCGTGATGAAGAACTTCGAGGAGCGCCTGAAATCCAGGTTCGAGTGGGGACTGACGGCCGACATACAGCCGCCGGAAGTGGAAACCAAGATAGCCATCATAGAGAAAAAGGCCGAAGAGGAAAAAATCGAGATCCCGGCCGACGTGGCTTCGTTTGTGGCCCAGAACGTCCTCTCCAACATAAGGGAGCTTGAGGGCTCGGTGAACAAGCTCTTTGCCTACTCCAAGATGTTCAGGGAGAGAATAACCCTGGAGCTGGCAAAACAGCTTCTAAGCAACCTGGTAAAAAAGGAAACCCCCAAGATAATAACGATAGACCTCATCCAGAAAGAGGTAAGCTCCTTTTTCGACCTCACCGTAAAGGATCTGAAGTCAAACCAGAAGCAGAAGAAGGTCTCAGAACCCAGACAGATAGCAATGTTTCTTTCAAGAAAGTACACTTCCTCGTCGTTCCCGGAAATAGGGAGCAAGTTCGGCGGCAAGAACCACTCCACCGTGGTCCATGCGGTAAAAAACGTTGAGAAAAAGATCGTAAGGGACTCTTCAGTCTCAAGCGCGGTCTTGGCAATCTCAACCATCCTTGAGAAGTTCATCACATCCTGAACCAGACAAAAGACAACCTGTCAGAGAAAACTGAAAAGGCTGTGCAAGAACCGTTGTTTTCGCACAGGTGCGGCACAAGCAGCAGAAGGGAGTGTGAATACTTGTTGGGAAAAAGAAAAGTTATGAACATCTCTGGAACCCAAAAGCATAGGTGTTTCAGGCAATTTCACTGATTTCACCTTTTTCACAGCAATTACTACTACGGCTACTATAAAAGCTTTAAAATTTATTAAGAATAGAAGAGATAGTGGAAAAACACCGAGACTTGCAGTTTGTGGTTTTGTGGGGGAAAAATGGTTATTATCATATGAATAACATGTTTACACACACCGGAAAAAGAGAGGTTTTCCTGTTTTTTCCAGAACCGGAGGTTTTGTTCTCAAGATGATGTTTAAAATCAAAGGCGGAGAATTTTCAAGGAAGCTGGGAATGATTCAGGGGGTCGTGGAGAAGAGAACGACCATGCCGATTCTCTCGCACGTTCTTATGAGTTCTACGGAGAAGGGTTTATTTCTGGAAGCAACAGATCTTGAAAACACGGCCACGGTTTTCTGCGATGCTGAAACCGATGGGGAATTCAAGATGGCGGTTCCCGCGGGAATCCTTTCGGACCTTGTCAGGGAAATCAGGGAAGAGGAGGAAATTTCGGTTACAGCTACCGAGAACAACTGGATAGAGGTTGTTACCAGCTCGGGCTCTTTTAAGATAGCCGGGCTTGCGGCCGACGATTTCCCCAGGATACCCGAGATCTCGTCTGAGAACCTTTTCCAGGTTTCTTCCGAGAGGCTTGAGGAGATGATATCCAAGACGGTTTTTTCCGTGTCCGACGATGAAATGAGAAGAAGCCTCTCCGGAGTGTTTTTCGAAAAAAGAGGAGAGCAAACGCTCAGGCTTGTCGCTACCGACGGTCACAGGCTCAGCTATGTCGATGAAAAAATAGAGAATCTTGACCTGCCGAAGGATGTCCTTGTTCCCAAGAAAGCGGTTATGGAGATAAGAAGGCTTCTTCGTCTCTCGAAGGAAGTCAGGATCGGGAGCAGCGGAAACTTTTTTGTTTTCGAGTTAAACGATGAAAACCTCGTTTTCATTTCTAGGGTGATAGACGCGGAGTTTCCGGACTACATGCAGGTGGTTCCGGTCTCGACGAAAAACACGGTCACGGTCGACGCCTCCAAGCTTCTGGTTGCGCTCAGGAGGGTTTCTCTTTTTTCCGCAGACAACGTGAGGGGCGGGGGAAGGTTTGTGGAAATGGCTTTTGGGGAAGGAAACCTGCTTCTGGGTGCCTATCTGAACACCGGCGAGGGAAAGGAAAGCATACCGGTTGAGTATTCGGGGGAAGAAGTGAGGCTTGGTTTTAACTTCTCGTACTTTCAGGATGTTCTTGATGCCGTGGGGTCTTCTGAAGTGATAATCGGTTTTTCCGGCCACAAAAACCCGGTTTACGTGGTTCCGTGCGAGGAAGGAGAAAAGCAGGACGGTTACGTAAATGTAATAATGCCAATGGAACTTGACGCCAAGGCGGCGGAGGGGCAGGCGAGGGGATAATCCTCGTACCTTTAAGATGCTAGGTGGATTCATCGGAGTCGATTTTTCCGGCGGGAAGGTCAGGACCGTAACTGTAAGAAAGGGGCTCAGGGGAACTGAAGTCAGAAAAACCTCTTTCACCGGGGAGCTTGGGAGCGGCGACACGTCGGCTTTTCTAAAGGGCGAGATTTCCCTCGGGACCCGGGCCGTTACCGGGATCTGTTCTTCCCCGCTTCTTCTCAGGGTTCTCAAATTTCCTTTCTCTGATTCAAAGAAGCTAAAAGGGGTTTACCGCTTCGAACTTGAGAACTCGACCGGGTTTGCCCTAGGGAAGGATGCTCTCTCCGACTACCACGAGGTGAAGAGACCGGAAGGGGCCGAAATCATAGTCCCCGCTTTTGAGAAGAAAGCGTTTGAGGGCTATCTGGGTTCCCTGCGGGAGTCTGGAGTGGATCCGGATCAGGTGACTTTCACGCCGGTTGCGTTTTCCTCGCTGGGGGAGCTTATTGAAGGGCCGAGGCCGCTTCTCCTTATAGACGCCGACCAGGACCACCTCAATTTTTCGTTTTTTAACGAGAGCGGGCTCAGCAGGGTAAGGAACTGCGACGACGCCGTCGGGAGAGTGAAGAAATCCCTTGCCGAAGACATCCTTGACTTGGGCCAGATAAACGGCGACGAGGAGAAGAAAAAGGCCTTTCTTGGAAGCTGCCGCTTCATTGCAGAAGAGATAAGAAACACCATGCGCTACTTTGAGGGAGAGTCGGGGGAGGAAGTAAAGAGCCTGGTTCTCACCGGAGGGATATGCGAGGTAGATGGAGTTGCGAGGGAACTTACCGACCAGCTCGGCCGGGAAGTAAAGAGAATTTTCATAGACCAGCTCGGCCACAAAGACTCCCCTTTCTTCGCGAGGGCGTACGCTCTTGCGCTTTACGGAGGTTCCTCCGGCAAAGGGGGAAGGCTCAACCTGAGAAGAGACGGATACAGGCCGCGGGGGATGGCGAGGGATTTTTTAAAGGAGTTTCGGGTTCCGGTAGCCCTGTGCGCCACCCTGCTTCTTGTGGTTGTTTTCGGGCGCGTGACGGAAGTGGTCTCCGCTAGGAGCAAGATGAATTCCATACGCTCCGAGATGGAGACGGATCTTAGGAGAGAGTTTCCAGAGGCTGCGGGGACGCAGGACCCGGTCGCTTTTTACGGAGGAAAGCTTGAAGTCATCAACCGCAAGCTTGACATACTGAAGCAGGTAAGAGGGGCCCACAGCCCGCTTGAGGTGCTGACGGCGGTTTCCGCCGCCGTTCCGAGGGACGTGAGTTTCTCTGTTGACGAAATAAGGATCGAAGACGGGGGCAAGGCCAAGATATGGGGCAGGAGCGATTCCTACGAGGAGATAGCGTCGATAGAGAAAGCCTTCTCGGAGTCCGGCAGCTTCACCCAGGTGAAGATGGGACAGGTCGGAAAGGCCGTTAACAAAGGTTTGAAATTCGAAATATCAATGGTCGTCAGGTGAGAATGAAGGAGTTAGCGCAAAGACTGATACAGGGGCTGAAGTTGCTTCTCTCGGCGGTTCTGGAAAGAACCGAACCCTTGGCGCGGAGGGTAAGGGAATTAATAGACAGGGGGGATTTCTCCGCGAGGGATGTCCGCGCCCTCAAGATAGCCGTCGCGGCCCTAGCCATTTTCATACTCTTTTCTGTCTACAGGTCGGTTTTCCCCGGGGGTTCTGCAGTAAAAAACGAGGTCAGCCAGGTGAGACTGCAGCTAAACGAGATGAGGTCCATTAAGGAGGAGTACCGCTACTCGAGGGATCTCCTGGCCGGGTTTAGCGGTTCGATGAAGGAGGAAAGAGAGGCGCTTATTTCGGTTGCGGAGAAGGCGCTTGTCAGAAACGGCATAGACCGCCGCTCATTTTCCATAAAGGGAACAAACCCGTCGGTCAGGGGAAGGGGGATAAACCGGGAAAGAGCGGTCCTGATCAAGATAAACAAGGTGCCTATCCCCAGAGTGCTTAACGTTCTTTACACCTTTCAGAAAAGCAAGAGCATACTCAGGGTCTCGGACCTCAGGATAAAAACCAGGTTCGACAACCCGAACCTGACTGACGTCTCGTTCCGACTGTCCACTTTTTCTTTCAGTGAATCGTGAGCGGAGAAAAGATGAAGATAAAGACCAGAATCAAAATGCCGGAGAAAATCTCCGTCCGCCTTTATATCGGGGTCTTCTTCGCGTTTCTTCTGCTTTTCCTTCTTTTGGGGTTTCCGCGGGACTCGGTCGAAAGAAGGATCATCTTCGAGATTCAGGACAACTCCCCGGTTCCGGTTCTGATAGGGGGCGCGGACCTAAAGGGTCTTTCCTCGATTGAACTCAGGGATGTCCGGGTGATCCTCGGGGAAAGGGAGCCGCTTGTGATTGACAGGGCAAGGGTGAGCGCCGGGATTTTATCCGTTATTTTTTCCGACGACACCCGGATTTCCTTTTCCGTTGACGCGTACGGCGGGAAGATAGACGGCAAGGTTTCACAGAACATGAAGAAAAAAAGTGTCACAAGCGCGGAAGTGGACATAAATTCCGTTGAATCCTCGACCGTTTCACGTCTTTTTCTGGGGGACGGAGGGATTTCTGTCAGCGGGAAGGTCGACGGAACCGTAAAGCTTCTCGGGGAGGGGGAAAGCGGAGGGATATCAAAGATGGAATACCTTGTGTCTTCACCTTCTCTTTCGATTGCCGTGGACAAGGTGCAGGGGTTTGATGTGAAGGAGGAGTACAAGAACCTGAGCGTCGTGCTTCGCGGTACTGCCAACCGCTTTGAATCGCGGGTCGAGAAGCTTTCCCTCACCAACCCGCAGCTGTCCCTGCAGGCGGAGGGGAAAGCCCCGTCTCCGCTTCGGTTAAGAAAGGGAGCCGCCTTGGATCTCTCCGTTACATTCAGGCCTCCTCCGGAGGATGCGAAGCTTGCTCTTGTCGGCAGTTTTCTGGGCTCTCGGGGGGACGGCAGTTTCTCCGGAAAGATCCTGGGAACGCTTGCGCAGCCCAGGATTGTAAAGGGAAACGGGGGCAGTTAGGAGCCCCGTTTTTACCCCCTGCGGGCTATTTGACTTTGCCCTACCCCCTCGCTATCCTTCTCCGAAATACTCCCCTTAAGACTGGATTATGGATTCCAACAAAGAACTTGCCGCCGTAAGGAAAGAAATAGACGCTCTCGATTCCAAGTTGCTCGAACTTATAAACAGGCGGGCTGAGCTTGCGATAGAGGTGAGCGCACTCAAGAAAAAGGATCTCCTGGGGATCTACGACAGGGGCAGGGAAAGCGAGGTAGAGAGCAAGATAGCGGAAACCAACCCCGGCCCTCTCTCCAGCGAGGACGTCCTTCTTATTTTCAGGGAGATAATATCGCGCTGCAGGTCCTTTCAGCACCAAGATAAAGTCGCCTATCTCGGACCCGCGGGCAGCTTCTCAAACCAGGCCGCGTTTCGAAAGTTCGGCGCTTCCTCAGAATTTTTTCCCGCAAACAGCCTTGAGGATGTGTTCGAGGAAGTGCACAGCCAAAGGGCCGATTTCGGCATAGTGCCCGTCGAGAACTCGGTTGAGGGCTCGGTGGGGGACGTGCTTGACATGCTGGTCCGGTGGGACCTTGACGTCTCGGCCGAGTGTTTTGAGCGCATTGAACACTTCCTGCTCTCCATTGACGGGGACGTCAGCAAAGTAAGGACCGTGGCCTCGCACCCCCACGCCCTCGGTCAGTGCAAGAAATGGATTGCCTCAAATCTCTACGGCGTCGCGCTTCTTGAGACCCCGAGCACCGCGGCGGCGGCGAAAATAGCTGCAAGGGATGAGAGCGTCGCCGCAATCGCAAGCGAGTTCTCAGGGTCGATATACAACCTGAAGACCATACAGAGCTACATAGAGGACAGCCCGCGCAACACGACCCGGTTCGTGGTGGTGGGAAGGGAGAGACCTTCCCCGAGCGGGGAAGACAAGACTTCGATCGCCTTTTCCGTTAAGGATGAGCCGGGGGCGCTCCACACGACATTTTTTCTCCCCTTTTCTGAATCCGGCATAAATCTCACCAAAATCGAGTCCAGGCCCTCGCGCGACGGGCAGTGGGAGTACGTGTTTTTCGCCGACTTCTCGGGACACCGCGACGAGGACTTTGTAAGGGATGCTCTCGAGAAGGTGGAAGCCAACTGCGTTTTCCTAAAGGTGCTGGGATCCTATCCCGCCGAAGTGCCGGGCTGACGGCGGGCTTGGCGGATGAACCTCCCATGGAACCAAGAGCAAGTGTAAAGAATCTTATTCCCTATGTTCCGGGGAAGCCGATCGAGGAGCTCGAGCGGGAACTCGGAATCCGGGGCGCGGCCAAGATGGCTTCGAACGAAAATCCCCTCGGTCCCTCCCCGCTTGCGAAAAAAGCGCTTTCAGAGCACATCTCTAAGGTCAACCTTTATCCCGACGGGGGCTGCTTTGAGCTCCGCCGGAAACTCTCCGAGAAGCTCGGGGTTCCCGAGGACACGATAGTAATCGGAAACGGTTCGAACGAGGTGATAGAGATCGTCGCAAGGACCTTTCTTGAGCCCGGGGACGAGGCCATCTACGGACGCCACGCGTTTATCGTCTACCCGATCGTCACCCAGTCGCTCGGGTGCTCGCACGTCGTTTCCGGGATGCCGGATCTTGTGCACGACCTGGAGGACATGGTTTCCCTGGTAACCGAGAAAACGAAAATCATCTACATCGCGAATCCGAACAACCCCACCGGGACGATAGTGAGAAGGGACGAGTTCGAGTGGTTCCTCGAGCGGGTTCCCGAGAACGTGGTAATACTTGTGGACGAGGCCTATTTCGAGTACGTGGACGACCCGGATTATCCGGACACGCTTCGCTATCACTCGGTCCGCGAATCGCTCGTTACGGTGAGGACCTTCTCCAAGATTTACGGTCTTGCGGGACTCAGGGTCGGCTACGGGGTTGCGTCAAGAGAGGCGGTTTCCTACATGGACCGGGTAAGGGAGCCGTTTAACGTGAACTCGGCCGCGCAGGCGGCGGCCTGCGCAGCGCTTGACGACGACAGGCACATCGCCCGCTCAAGGAAGCTTAACCGCACGGCAAAGGAGTATTTGCGCGAGAAGCTGGGCGAACTCGGGGTCAGGTACACGGAGTCTCATACGAATTTTTTTCTCGTGGACCTCGAGAGGGACCCGATGCCGGTTTACGAGGCGCTTCTTCGCGACGGGGTCATAACGAGGCCGGTGGGCGGCTACGGGCTTAAAACACACCTGAGGGTAAGTTTCGGCCTCGGGCGGGAAAACGAAAAATTCATTGAATCGCTTGGGAGAATTCTCAGAAGATGACTTTTGAAAAAGTGTCGGTTGTAGGTCTCGGGCTGATAGGAGGTTCCCTAGCGGCTGCCCTTCGCGAATCGGGGGAAGTCGGGGAAGTCTTCGGGGTCGAGCTGGACACGGAGTCCCTTCGCTTCGCCGTTGAGAACGGGATCACGGACGCGGGCGCTTCCGAAATCGGCCCCGGCATTTCGGGCTCTGAAATAGTTGTCGTCGCGACCTACGTCGACTCCATAGCGCGGGTGGCCGAGGAAGTTTCCGGATTCGTTTCCCCCGGCACGGTAGTTTGCGATGTGGGAAGCGTAAAGGCTTCCATAGCAAGGGAAATGGAAAAGGGCCCCCGGAATATCCGCTTTGTCGGGGCACATCCCATCGCGGGGAAGGAAACATCGGGCGCCAGGGAGTCTGATCCGGCTCTTTTCTCAGGGAAAAGATGCGTGGTTACTCCGGTGGAGAGCACAAGCCCCGAAGCCCTCTCCATGGTGAAAACGCTTTTTTCGCTTGCGGGAAGCGAGGTGGTCGAGATGGATCCCGAATCCCACGACGAGGTCTTTTCGCTTGTAAGCCATCTTCCCCATGCGGTTGCCTACGCGCTTGTGAGCGCGGTGGCTTCGAGGGGAGGAGACAGAAACCTTTTTGATTTTTCGGGCGGGGGCCTTGCCGACTTTACCCGGATCGCCGGCAGTTCCCCGGAGATGTGGGCCGGTATTTTCATCGAGAACCGCGAGGCGCTGCTTGGCGCCATCCGCGGCTTTGCGGGGCAGCTCGGGGAGATTGAAAAAGCCGTCGCCTCCGGTAATGTAGAAGAACTGGCAGGGCTTTTGAGGGAGGCCCGGGATTCAAAGAGGAATCTCGGGGAGTGAGCGGATAATGTCCGGAAAGGTAAAGAAAACCGATGAGCAGTGGCAGGAGCGGCTCTCCCCCGAGGAGTTTCTTGTCACGAGAAAGAAGGGCACCGAGAGAGCCTTTACCGGAAAGTACCACGATCATCACGAAAAAGGCATGTATGTCTGCGTCTGCTGCGGGCAGGAGCTTTTCCGTTTCTCAGAGAAATTCGACTCCGGCACGGGATGGCCGAGCTTCTGGGAGCCTGTCTCCCAGGAGAGCATAAAAGAGAAGTCCGACCATTCCCACGGCATGACGAGAACAGAGGTTCTCTGCTCAAAGTGCGACGCCCACCTGGGACATGTTTTCCCCGACGGCCCGAAGCCCACAGGGCTTAGGTACTGCATAAATTCCGTCTCTTTGGATTTTGAAGAAGAAAAAGAGGAATAGGGAAGTGGCGACGGGTGGGATCGAACCACCGACACAGGCCTTATGAGAGCCCCGCTCTACCCCTGAGCTACGCCGCCCCCGGAAAAAAAAGGCAAATCGAAAAGCAGGAATTATACCGGAACTCCGTGAGGATTCAACGCACGGACACGAGGGCTCGGCGGAAACTGGCGCGACCCCGGCTTTGCATGAATCAGCCTGCTGCCGCCCCGTTTTTTCCCGCTTCTTCCTCTATCAGCCCCAGTTCCAGAAGTTTCCTGTAGGTCTTGGTGTGGGAGCCGTGGTGGGAGAAGGTATCTATGTCCCCGGGCTCGTCGATGTCGATGCTGATGTTGAAGTTTCTGTAGATGTCGCAGGGCACGTACCTGCGCTCGGCCTCTTCCCTGTGTTTTCTGAAGCTGTCGTTTCCGAACATCGAGGGGATGCTGTCGGGAGGCTTTCTCAGTATGGCGTTTGTGCCGAGCTCATCTTCTGAGGGAACGAGGATCACGGACTTGCCCTTCTTCTCTTTCTCAAGGACGGAGTCCAGGTCCTCGCCGGTTATGAGGGGGGCGTCGCCCGGGATTACTAGCACGGATTTCGCGCCCATTTTTCTGCAGACCTGGAGAGCCAGGTCGACCGATGAGCTCTCCCCGAGCTGGCTCTCCTCCCTTATTACGTCAAACCCCTCCCCAAGGGCCATTTTCTCCGCTTTCCTGTCGAGCGTAACAATCACCTTGTTATCGGCAAGCTTCGAGTCGCCGACTGCGGAGAACACGTCTTCGAGCATCACGTAGGCAAGTTCGGTTCTCTGCTTGTTGCTGAGCACCGAGGCAAGCCTTTCGTTTGCCCTTGAAAGATCTTTTACGGGAACCAATATGAATTTCAAAACTGCTACCTCACAAGGCCACTATTCTATCACAAGTTTGTTCAGGTTCACATGCTACTACACGTGATGCTTTTCCATAGCGTACCGGGAAACGTTGGCTTGGGTCCATGCAGAAATATTCATTCAGAACTGCAGCAATTTTCATTCAAATTGGAAAAATATTTGACAACAACTTACAATAACTATAACTTAAATAGCGTTACAGGTCGTTTTTGATAAAAAATTGTTTCCCGGCAGGGGATATCGCAGATGGAAGACAAGCTAGGTGACATTCTTACTATTGAAGAGCTATCTGCTTACCTAAAGATCCCGGAGTCGACTCTCTACAAAATCGTGCGGGAGGGCAAGATTCCTTCCAAAAAGGTAGGACGTCATTGGCGTTTCCGAAAAGAAGCAATTGACAATTGGTTGGACCAAATGGGGAGAAAAGAACCGGAACCCGAAAAATGAGGGATCATCTTCTGTGCGAATTTGACTTGACTGGAGTGAGGCAGAATAAATGAGAGAATGGGAATGGAAGGGTTCGCGTTGGTGGAAGTTTGACTTCCATACCCATACTCCGGCATCCGAGGATTATGGAAAGGGCCAAGACCAAGAGACTTTGAAGATCCGCGAACCGAGAGAGTGGCTGCTTGATTACATGCGCGCTGGTATAGACTGTGTTGCGATAACGGATCACAACAGTGGTGAATGGATTGATCTCGTCAAAGATGAACTTGCTCAGTTGGAGCGTGATCGTCCCGAAGGATTCAGGCCTATTTACGTGTTTCCAGGCGTGGAAATCTCGGTTAACAACGACATCCATCTTCTGGCGATTTTCGGACCTGACAAAAGGACATCGGACATAAACTCTTTTCTAGCAAAGGTTGAATTTGTCGGCGAAAAAGGTTCGGGCAATGGTGTTACACACCTTTCGCTCATTAAGGTCGTTGAAGAAGTTACTTCAGCAGGAGCAATAGCGATTCCCGCTCATGTGGATAAGGAGAAAGGGCTTTTCGAGGTTCTAAAAAAAGGAAAAACTCTAGAGCAGGTAGTGGACTGCAAAAATGTTTTCGCGATGGAGCTGATTGACCCCGATTATGAGAAGCCGGGAACCTATGCCAACAAAAACCCTCGGTGGACGGAGGTGCTCGGGTCTGACAGTCACCATCCCCCCGGTAGTTCAGAAGAAAAATATCCCGGCAGCCATTTCACTTGGGTCAAGATGGGAACGCCGGGGATAGAGGGACTACGGTTGGCTCTGCTTGATGGTTCCCTGTCCGTGATTCGGTCCGATAGACAGAAAGGTAACCCTAACGAGCGTGCGAAAATGGTACTGGAATCCATGGAAGTTTCGCAAGCGCGTTACCTAGGCCGGTTCAATCCCTTCACCATAGAGTTTAATCCTTGGCTTAACTCTATCATCGGTGGCAGGGGAACCGGCAAATCGACCATTGTTGAATTCTTGCGTATTGCCCTTCGGAGAGAGAATGAATTGCCAGAGGACTTGCAAAACGACTTTGAAAAATATCGGAAAGTTTACCCTGACAGAAGAGAAGGCGGTCTTCTCACGGATGAAGTTGCGATCAAGGTAGTTTATCGCAAGGACGATTCACGATTTTGTGTACAGTGGGACCATGCCGGGAACCTTGAACCCATCGAAGAGGAAATTGAAGGAGAATGGAAACGTGCCGAAGGAGATATTCAACAACGCTTTCCGGTGAGAATTTACAGCCAGAAACAGATATTTAATCTTGCGAAAAGGCCGCTTGCCCTGCTCGGAGTGGTTGACGAAGCTCCGGAAGTGGACCGCCGTTCTTGGGATGAGAGGTGGAGGCAGGCAGAGAGCAAATTCCTTTCACTGCGCGCAAAAGCCAGAGAGACGGAAGCCGGTCTGTCTGAAGAAACACGTCTTCAGGGTGAACTTGAAGACATAAAAAGAAAACAGGATATCTTTGAACAGGCCGGATACGCGGATGTATTGCGGAATTTTCAAAAACTGAGCCGTCAGCAGCGCAGCGTAGAAGCGTGGGAGGAAACTTGGGCTGAAATTGGAGAAAGGTTGCGGCGTATGGCACGTGAACTTGTTCCCGATCCCCTTGAAGATAAAACCTTCAGTGCGGATATGGAGGCGGATGTCGAATTGCAAAGCCATGTCGCCACGGCATGCGAGAGCTTGAGTGAATTAAGCAAAGAAGTTGAATCTCTTGCGTCTCAAGCAGATAAAATTCTCGCCGAGTGGAGGAAGAACAGGGAGGAATCATCTTGGAAGCGGGGTGTTGTTGTCGCTGAGGAGGCCTATCAGAAATTGAAGGAAAACTTGGCGAAAGAGGGAGAAAACGACCCAGCCGGTTACGGTGAGTTGGTACAGCGCCGCCAGTTCATTGAGAAGAAACTTGAGGAGCTTAAAGAATCCAAAAAGCATGTTGGGGAACTTGAAAAACAGTCAGAGTTACAGTTAGAAGAAATGCTGGAAATCCGTCGGGAACTGACCAAGTCCCGAGAGAATTTCTTAAACAGAGTACTAGGTGAAAATCAATATGTCCGCATAAAAGTTGTTCCCTACAGAGCAACTGATACAGTTGAGGTCGAGTTTCGCCGGTTGCTTCAGAGAGAAGGTTCGGGCTTTGAGAGGGACATCGGTTCGCCGACCGGCGGAGGATTGCTCGGTAAGCTTTATGAGGGCGATGGGAGCAGTGATGAAATTGAGAAGAACCTCGGGGAGATTAAGAAAGATGTCAGGAATATTGCTTCCGACAAATACGACTTGCGAGAGCTTGCGGACCAGCGGTTCGCTGCGCATGTTTCCAAGCTTCCGCCCGAAGCTGTTGATCGTATTGATGTATGGTTTCCAGAGGATTCGCTTGATGTTCAGTACAACGCGACGGGAGAAGGTGAGAATTTCCTTTCAATTCAGGAAGGTTCGCCTGGACAGAGAACCGCTGCTCTTTTGGCTTTTCTTCTTTCCTATGGAGATGAGCCACTGATTCTGGATCAACCGGAAGACGATTTGGACAACCTGCTGATCTACGATTTGATCGTGACCCAGTTGCGGAATATGAAATGCAGTCGGCAGATCATCGTAGTGACACATAATGCCAATATAGTTGTCAACGGTGACTCGGAACTGGTTGTGGCTCTTGCTCCGTATAATGGTGAAACGAAGAAGGATTGCAACGGAAGTCTTCAAGAGAAAAAAGTCAGGGAAATTATTTGCGCAATTATGGAAGGTGGAAGCAAGGCGTTCGAAGATCGCTATCGTCGCATTGCGCTGGAAAAAGATCATGTTTAACAGTCCAGAAGAACTGCTACGCAAAATACGTCTTGGAGAAGATAATTCGCTTGAACTTAAGGCCGTTGTGTTCAGAGGGAGACGGATTATCGGACCACCGCGCGACGAACTGGCTGACGAACTTTCCTCTATAGCCAATACTAACGACTGCGTAGTTGTTCTAGGCGTAGACGACAAGACTCACGAGATAATTGGTATCCCGGCAGGCCGCATTGAAGATGTTGAGCGTTACGTGTACGAAATTTGTAATGACAGTATTACGCCACCTGTTCTTTTTCGATCATTCCGCATGGAACTCCCCGACAGTACAGGCACTCTGCATATTGTGCTCAAGGTGGAGGTTCCACGCAGTCTGTTTGTCCACGAAGGCCCGGGCGGCTATTTCCATCGCCAAGGGAGTTCAGTACGGAAAATGTCACCGGACTATCTCGCCCGCCTGTTTCAGCAACGCAGCCAAGCCCGGTTGATCAGATTTGAAGAGCAGCCTGTTCCTCAATCGAGTATAGATAATCTATCCAAGGAACTGTGGGAAAAATACACCACACGGTCTAGTGAATCTGTAGAGGTCGTTTTGCTGAAGCGTTCTTTGCTGTCTAAAGAGGAAAGCGGTGCTGTGGTCGCCTCTGTAGCAGGCATATTGTTTTGCTGTGAATATCCGGAGCGCTTTTTACCTGGCGCATTTATTGAGGCCGTACGCTACAGAGGAACAAGGCAGGATACCAACTACCAGATTGATGCCCAGAGAATCCGAGGACCACTGGATCGGCAGATAAAAGAATGCATGACTTTTCTCAAAAAGAATCAGGCTGTTGAAGCTACCAAGGAACCCCACAGGAGGGAAAAACCTCAGTTCAGTGAGCGAGCCGTATTTGAAGCTGTCGTAAATGCCGTGGCTCATCGTGACTATTCGGTCTCTGGATCAAAGATTCGGTTTTTCATGTTTGATGATCGCCTAGAAATCTACTCGCCGGGCGCTCTTCCAAATACCGTAACCATTGACAGCATGCACCTTCGCCAAGCGACCCGGAATGAACTGATTACAAGCCTGCTTGCAGAAACGCCGATGGCAACAGGTGTCGGGGACATGGGCCGCGGTTTCTATATGGAAAAACGTGGCGACGGGGTTCCCATTATTTTAGATGAAAGTGAGAAGCTTTCTGGGAAAAGGCCGGTTTACAGGCTCATTGATGATTCCGAACTCTTACTAACTGTCTATTCTGCGTAAACACGATGAACTTATCTGGGTAGAAATTCACTCTTTTTGTCTTTTTTCCCTACGGTGATGAGTTGTTGCCCCCGCTATTCTATTAACAAAAACATGGCTTGAAAAAAAGAAAAGCTGAGGTGGTTTTTGGTAGTGTAGCTGTGCACTTTGAGTTTTTAGCAGATATAGGTTGATTAAATTATCATTAAACTATGATTAGAGAAGGTGAATTATGGCGATGAAAGATCCTGTACATCCGGGTGTTATTGTACGCGAGGATTGTATGGAACCCTTGAATTTGTCGGTTACCGAGTGTGCGAAAGTGCTTGGCGTCGCGCGCCAGACGCTTTCCAATCTTGTCAATGCAAAAGCATCCGTTTCCGTTGAAATGGCCTATAGATTGTCGAAGGCGTTTGGTTCGACTCCGAGAACTTGGCTTGGCATGCAGTTGGCCTTTGATCTTGCCCACTCGCAGGGGTTGGAAGAGAAGATCAAGGTAAAGCGTGTTTCCGCAGAGCGTGGATCAAGAGCGAGGACAACTCCGCGGTCGGGGTAGAACAGGGAACCCGACTCGTACCCGCCATCTCGGGTTTATTGACAATAAAAGACGCCTGTATATAGAATGATTAGCGAAAACTAGCCGCAACGCCGCGAAGAAAGGAGCCCAGTCTAACAATGACCCGCAAAGCCGTTTTAAAAAGAGAAACATCCGAAGTCAGTGCCAGCGTCGAGCTTGATCTCGACGGAACCGGGAAATTCGATATCTCGACAGGGGTGCCTTTTTTCGACCACATGCTGAGCCAGTTCGCAAAGCACGGCTACTTTGACCTAACGGTCAAGGCCGAAGGGGACATCGACGTTGATTTCCACCACACCGTGGAGGATGTCGGTATAGCTCTTGGGGAAACCTTCTCGGAAGCCCTCGGAGACAAGAGGGGAATCACCAGGTACGGCCACGCCGTAATCCCTTTTGACGATGCGCTTGTTGTAGTGGCAGTCGATCTTAGCGACAGGCCCTGCTTTGTTTTCAAGGGGGAGATTCCCGCGGGCAAGGTCGGGGATTTTGACTCAGAGCTTGCAGAGGAGTTCTTCAAGTCCCTCACGAACTCGCTTCGCTGCAACCTGCACATCGAGTTTCGCCACGGAACGAACCTGCACCACATAATAGAGGCCATGTTCAAGGCTCTGGGAAGATCCATGGACACAGCCTCGGCGCTTGACGGGCGCCGCGACGATATTCCCTCGACCAAGGGGACGCTTTAGTGATTTCCATCGTGGATTACGGGATGGGGAACTTAAGAAGTGTCGAGAAGGGGTTTACCTCCCAGGGCATAGAGGTCCGCGTTACCGAGGACCCGGGGGACATAGAGGGCTCAAGCGGTCTTGTGCTTCCCGGAGTCGGGGCTTTCGGCGACTGCGTTAGGAACCTTCGCGAGCGCTCAATGACCGGGCCCATAAAGGATTTCATCGCGAGCGGGCGGCCATTTCTTGGGATATGCCTCGGCTTCCAGGTCCTGTTCGAATCAAGCGAGGAGGCTCCGGGGGAAGAGGGGCTCGGGGTATTCAGAGGCAAGGTAGTCAGGTTCCGTGTCGCGGATAAGAAGCTTAAGGTGCCTCACATGGGCTGGAACAGGGTGAGTGCGCCCGAGCGAAGTTCCATACTCGAAGGGATACCGCAGCAAAGCTGGTTTTACTTCGTTCACTCCTACCACGTGGTTTCCGACGAGACCGGCACAGATGTTCTGCTCTCCGATTACGGGGGTTCCTTCGAGGCCGGGGTCATTTCGGGGAACCTCTCCGCCTTTCAGTTCCACCCTGAAAAAAGCTCTGACTACGGGCTCATGATCTTGAGGAACTTCTCGAAGCTCTGCCTTGAGAACTGATCCTTGTCCCTTCCGTAGACAGCTTCGTACGCGACGTAGCTCCTTA
Source organism: Candidatus Dadabacteria bacterium (assembly GCA_022827275.1). GTDB lineage: Bacteria > Desulfobacterota_D > UBA1144 > Nemesobacterales > Nemesobacteraceae > Nemesobacter. The sequence continues at coordinate 131,855 of JAJDTG010000020.1, forward strand.
TGATTTTCTTGGCGTAGTTCCTTGACTGCTCAAAGGGGATCTCCTCTATGAATTCGTCTACGTCGAGCGTTCCGTTTTTCTCGTACCATGTCTTGGCGATTGTGGGGCCGCCGTTGTAGCCGGCGAGGCTTAAGGCGAAGTTGCCCCCGAATATCTCCAGCAGCCAGCTCAGGTAATAGCATCCGAGTTCAAGGTTTATGTCCGGGGAGAAAAGCTGGGAAGCCTGAAAATTGCTGAGACCCGCCTTGGGCGCCGTTTCAAGAGCCGTTGAGGGAAGAAGCTGCATGAGGCCCCTCGCGTCGGAAACCGAAACCGCCTCCTTGTCAAAATGGCTCTCCTCCCTTATGACGGAGTAGACCAGGAACTCGTCAAGTGAGTATTTGCGCGAAAAAAATCTCACCTGCTCCTCGAAACCCTTCGGGAAGGCGAGGCGGAGGGCCTCGGGGGACCTGACGCCGTTTGCCAGACTTATGGATGTTTTGTAATCGTGCGCCTGCAGGTAAAGCGAGGCGAGGTAGAGGCGCTGCGCGGCCGTTTTCGCCTGGGGGCGAAGAAGATCGGCTTCCCTGAGGGCAAGGTCGTATATCCCGGCCTTGGCGAAGAAAAGGAATTTCCTGAGCGCGGGATTTTTCCCGAAGGGGTTTCCCGACCAGGCAGCGGCGGGAGGCGGGGACGGAAGCAGCTTTTCCCTTAGCTTCAGTTTCGCGAGAGCCGAGTAATAGGTGATTTTCGGGGATTCGGCGAGTTCTCCAAGCGCGAAAAGCGCCCCGGGCTTGTCTCCAGCCCTCTCGGCCGCCCTCGCGTACCAGTAAAGAAAGCGCTCCCGGTCCTTTCCGTTTGCCCAGGCGCGGTCGGAGAATGCCTCGACGGCCTCCGCGTACTCCTTTTTCCTGTAGTGCATCCACCCGAGGTTCCACGCGCTCTCCCGGGCCTCTTTTCTTCTGGGGTGTTTCTCGATGACGAGGCGGTAGAGCCGGTCGGCCTCTTCCGGTTCTTCGCGCAGGTGGCGGAGCCTCGCGGCCTTAAGCAGCGACTTGGCCGTCCAAGAACTTTTGGGGTTAAGCTTGTGGAGTCTCTCGAAGACTCCTATGGCCTCCTCTTCTCTCCCCATGCTCATGAGCGTAACGCCCTTCCAGTAAAAGGCCTTCGGAGAGTCGATCCCCGAGAAGAGCTCGAGAGCTTCGGGGAACCGGGAGAGGCGGTAGAGGCAGATGCCGGTTTTCGTTTTCACGGCGCTTGTCCGCGGCGCCCTCGAGAAGGCCTCAAGCGCTCCCTCCCAGTTGCCGGACCTGAACATGACGTCCCCTCTTTTTTTAAACTGCCGCGGCGAGGGGGTAAAGACCTTTCCGTTTTTTTTGTAAAGCTCGAACGCGTAATCCGAGAAGCTTACCTCCGGGTGCTCGGCCCATATCCTCTCGAATATCCCGGATGCCGCGGGGAAGTCTCCCTGTCTCTCCTTTATCTCGCCCAGGTTTTTCAGGTAAACGGCTTTTTTCCACCTGCTGTCGGTCCTCCCGGCAAGATGGGAGTATGTTTTTTCCGCTTCCGCGTGGCGTTCGTTCTCAAGGTGGATTTCCGCAAGCCGCTCATGGGCGTCATGGCCGACCGCCGAGTCCGGGTGGTGTTTCAGTATCTTCAGGAAAAGCGCCTCGGCCCTTTGCTTCTGCCCGAGGCCTAAAGCCGCCTCCGCTTCGTAGTAAAGGATGTAGTCCTCTATGAAGATGAGCTTGTCCTTTATCTCGGCGAGGACCCCGTGGACTTCGGCGTGCTGCTTTTCCCGGGCGTGGCAGTGAAGCTTCAGAAACCGCGCCTCCAGGGTTTTCTCCGCGGAGGAAATGACTTTTTCGCAGTCGGCCTGATTGGCGCGCGCGCCCTCTGCCGCGGCGCCGAGCGTAAGCAGGGCAAGGAGAAAGACGCAGAGTGTGGCCTTTTTCGGTTCCATTACCTTGAGTTCTCCGCAGCCAGGAGGTCTCTTATGCCCTCCCCGAAGAGATTAAAGGAAAGCGCCGTTATGAAAATCGCTACGCTCGGAAACACTATGAGGTGGGGGAAGGTCCTTATTCCCTGCCACCCGGTGCTCGCAAGCGTTCCCCAGCTCGCCTCAGGAGGAGATATCCCGAGGCCGAGAAAGCTCAGGGTGGATTCGGTGAGAATCGCGTAGGGGACCGAAAACGTGACGGTGACTATGAGGGGGCTTAGCGTGTTCGGGAGTATGTGCCTTGCGAGAATGGTACGCGGCGAGGCCCCGAGCGCCCTTGCGGACTCAACGTACTCAAACGACTTTATCTGCAAGACGCTTCCCCTGACTATCCTGGCGACCCTCATCCACGACATTATCCCGAGAGATATGACTATGCCCGTGACCCCGCTTCCGATAACGAGAGTGAGAAGAACAATCAGAAGAAGATCCGGAACGGCGTAGAACACGTCAACCGTCCGCATTATCAGCTCGTCCGTTTTGCCCCCGGCGTATCCGGAGACCGCCCCGAGAACCGTTCCGATTACAAGCGCCATCGCCGCTGTTCCGACGGCGACCGCGATCGATATCCTCGAGCCGTGAATAACCCTGCTCAGAAGATCGCGGCCCTCCTGGTCCGTTCCCATCAGGTGCACCGAGTCGGGAGCGCGAAGCGCGTTTGCGAAATTCGTCTGGTCGTACTCGTATGGGGAGAGCAGGGGCGCGAAAATCGCGACCAGAATTATGAGGAATATTACCGTTCCCGTGATTATTACCTGGGTTTTTACGTACATGCTGTCTTGGGCCCGGGACGCTCAGGCGTCCTTTCTGTGAGAGGCCCGGACTACCGTCTTTATTCCGCCGCGGACGTTGAAGTCGCCCGTTACCTCGACAGATCTCGGGTCGCACACGGAGACGAAATCGTTAAGGATCCTGTTCGTCACGTGCTCGTGGAACTCGCCCGTGTTCCTGTAGGAGAACATGTAGAGCTTAAGGGACTTAAGTTCCACGCAGAGCCTGTCGGGTACGTACTTTATTGTGATGGTCGCAAAGTCCGGTTGCCCGGTTTTCGGGCAGACGCAGGTGAACTCGGGACACGATATCTCGATCTCGTAGTCCCTCTCCGGGTTTTTGTTCTCGAAAGTCTCAAGAATTTCCGGGCTCGGTTCGTCCATGGGCCAGAAAACGCCGCGCGGCCTTTGCGGGCGCCACCTCCGTATCCGCTAATTTACTCGGATGGCCCCGAGTAATCAACCCCGGCTGCGGGAGTTTTCCCCGGTTTGACACCGAGGGGTTTAGAGTAAATAATCTTTTCTCCAATGTTCTGGGGCATCGTATAACGGCAGTACAGCGGACTCTGAATCCGCTAGTCTAGGTTCGAATCCTAGTGCCCCAGCCAACCTTCTGTTTCCGACGGATTTTTCAGCACGGCAACATCCAGTATTCACTTGTTCTTGACTTTGAAAAGAACTTAGCTATATTGTTGACTAGAAATCAATCGAGGTTATTTTGCTATGCCTGTTGTTAATGTTCACCAAGCTAAAACTCATCTGTCCAGGCTTCTGACGCAGGTCGAGGCGGGCGAGGAAGTCGTGATCGCCCGCAGGGGGGAACCAGTTGCGCGACTTGTCGGCTGCAAACCCAGAGGCAAGCGGCAGCCTGATGTCCTCAAGGGAAAGATTGTCCTGCCGGAGGATTTTTTCGAGCCACTGTCGGGGGATGAGCTAGGAGCTTGGGAGGGAAAATAGCGTTGCGGGCATTGCTGGACACCCATGCTTTTCTTTGGTGGCTTGCAGACAGTGGGCGCCTGTCCAACCCGGCGCGCCGGATGATTGCGGACGAGGGAAACGACATTCTTGTCAGTGCGGCGTCTGCTTGGGAAATTACTACCAAGTACCGGCTCGGCAAACTGCCTGAAGGTGCCGTGGCGGCCTTTGATGTTGTCGGCAACATTGCTCGCCAAGGTTTTCGGGAACTCATGATCAATGTTGCCGATGCCGAACGTGCCGGCTTGCTGCCTGGCCCGCATCGCGATCCGTTCGACCGCATGCTCATTGCTCAGGCTTTAGCGCGCGATTTAGTGGTTGTGTCGGCTGATGCGGTGTTTGACCGGTATGGAGTCAATCGATTGTGGTAGTCGTAATTCATTAGAAATTGACCATGTATAAGGGGTTACCGTAATGTCTGAACACAAGCCGTTACCTGAGGCTGGGGAAAAACAACTCGCTCAGATCAAGCCTGAAGATGAGTCCGAATCCGGTTTTTTCTCGCGCCTTTCCGGTTCGTTAAAGGGCACGGTCACTATCCCGCCGGGTGTGGATTTGACCTTGCCTGTCGGCAGGGAATGGGACGTCGTTGAACAATAAGAGCGGATTGGCCGAGGCAGAGTTACTCCATTATCTCAAAGCGGAATATGTCGGGCCTTGAGAAATGCCCCACGGAGTCTATGACGGTCTTGGCCCTTATTATCTGGTCAAGCTCGATCTCCGCGTAGAGGATCTCTTCCTTTCCGTAAACGGGGCCGACTATGTACTGTCCCCTCGGGTTTATTATGCCGCTCCCCCCGGGGTAATCCCAGATAGTATGCTCCTTCAGGGGAAAGGAGTCGGGAATCATGTCTTCTTCTATGAAGCCGGCTGAGATTATGACGAACACCTGTCCCTCAAACGCGTACTGGCGGCTTGCGAAATCCATCGTGTCCTTGACGAACGAGTGTCCTCCCCAGAGACCCACGTGCACCTGCTCCCCCCTTGTGAACATCGCGTACTTCTCAAGGGTCATGTGGTGTTCGTAGCAGAAAAGCCCCCCTATTTTTCCGATTTCGGTGTCAAACACCCTCACGTCCTCGGCGGTTCCGTTCGCCCAGACGCATTTCTCGCTGTCAATCGACATGAGCTTCCTGTGCCTGCCCAAAAGGGTGCCGTCCTTGCCGAAGTAGAGGATGGTGTTGTAGAGCGTTCCTCCCTCCTTTTCGTTAACCCCTATCACGACGCACGTCTTGGCGCGCCTCGCCGCGTTGCCGATTCTCTTCGTGTCCTCCCCCGGAACCTCGACCGAGTTTCTGTGAAGCTCGACGTGGGCGTCCATGGTGAACTTCTTCTCGGCTCCGAACCCCAGATCCTTCGGCCAGTAGGGATAGGTGGGTATGAAGGCCTCTGGGAAAACCACGAGCTCAGCCCCGTTTCCCGCGGCCTCCTTTATGAGTTTGAGGACCTTGTCGACCGTGCCCTTTTTGTCGAGAAAAACTGGGGCGGCCTGCACCGTGGCCGCCGTAAAGGATTTTCCGTTGCTCATAATGGGTTATTATATAACGGAACTTAAAAAAAAGCAGGGTTTTAACCCGAAGCAAGGGGGTAAAAATGGGAAGACTTGATGGAAAGACCGCGCTCATAACGGGCGGGGGAGAAGGAATAGGAAAGGCTACGGCGCTTCTGTTCTCAGCAGAAGGCGCCAACGTGGGCATAATGTCGAGAACCGCTGAGAGGCTCGACGAGGTGGTGGCGGAGAACCCGGGACCCGGGGAGATAAAGGCCTATCCCGGGGACGTTTCAGTGGAAGAGGACGTAAAGAGGGTGGTCGAGGCCTTCTACGGGGATTTCGGAAGCGTGGACATACTGTTCAATAACGCCGGGATCCTGGAGGGCGGAACGGTGGTAACGACCTCTAACGAGGTCTGGGACCGCACCATAGACATAAACGTGAAGGGGGTCTTTCTCGTGAGCAAGTACGTGGTTCCGCTCATGGCAAAGCACGGCGGGGGCTCCATAATCAACAATTCAAGCGTGCTCGGCATAGTGGGGATGGAGGGGTGCGTCGCGTACAACGCCTCGAAGGGGGCCGTGAGGCAGATAACGAGAAGCATGGCGCTTGATCACGCGAAGGACAACATAAGGACTAACTCCGTATGTCCCGGCTACATAAAGACCAAGATGGACCCCGAGTTCATGGGGAACCCTCCTGACGCGGAGGAGCAGCTTGACGCGATAGCGGCCGACATGATTCCTCTGGTGAGAAGGGCCGAAGTGGAGGAAGTGGCCCACTCGGTTCTCTACCTGGCTTCTGACGAGGCCCGGTACGTTACGGGTTCCGATCTTGTTATAGACGGAGGCTGGACCACGCTTTAGGCGCGGCGGGGAAGAAACTTTTAGAAAACAAACCAGAAACAAAGGAGGGATTTATAATGGAAGTTTTTGAAGCAATGGGCACCAGGAGAAGTTTCCGGTTCTACAAGCCCTGGAAAGAGGTTGAGGACTGGAAGATACAGAAGATGCTCCAGGCGGCGCGCTACTGCTCCTGCCAGGGCAACTGCAACTCGACCGAGGCGATAGTTATAGACAAGAGGACCTATCCTCCCGAGAAGTTCGAGAAGATAGTTGAGTGCGGATCCGCGTTTAACGAGATTCACCTGCGCCAGGCCCCGATTATCGTGGCGTGGCTCATAAACATGGACGCCTGGTACAAGGAGCTCATACAGACCTTCCAGGTGCTGTTTCCCGCAAGGGCCATAACCGCGGCCCACGGCTGGACATACAAGATACTGACCGAGACCACCTATCCGAGGCTCATGAGCTTTCCAAAGGACAGGGCGGAGGATCTCCTCAGGGTCGAGGCGGGCCAGGCCATAGCGAACGCCATGCTCGCGGCCACCGACATGGGACTCGGATGCTGCCTTATCGCCACGGGGAGAAAGCCGGCGGAGTTCCCGAAGGTTCTCGGGACTCCCGAGAACATAGTCCCCATCTGGCTCATGACGGTTGGATACCCGGCCGAGGACCCCGGGCAGAGGCCGAGAAAGAGGTTCGACAGGCTCTATCACTCAAACGAGTACGGAACTCCGCTTGCGGAGGACCAGGACGTGCGGGGGGAGCTTGAGGAGGAGAAGCTTATACAGCCCATGGACCCGCTTCCCGGAAGGGAGGAGGAGCTTCGCCACATATGCAGGATGTTCGGCTTCACGGAAGACATGTGCGACATGCCGAAAGAGAAGGTTCTCGAGATGTACGAGGAGGACTCTCCCTATTACGGAGAACTTCCCCCGGGTCTTGAGGAAAGGGGAGTCTGAGCTCTTATATATAATAAGGAAAAGGGCGCGGCTGCCTTCTGGGTCTCTTCCGAGGGGGGGCCGCGCTTTTTTAGGCTACTGCTTTTTGTACTCGCACTTGCAGAGGTTCTGCCTTATGTGCGCCACCACGTTGTCTATGTCCTCGGGGCTTATTATCCCGGCCCGATGACGGATTTGAGGAGGCGATCGACGGACTTCGCCACAGACATGTCCTTGGGGCGAAATGCGATGAGTGGCGGTGGCTACGCTTTGAGTGCGGTGATAGAATCTTCCGTGGTCCACTGTAGCAATAAAAATTTTGCCAAAAAATCTATTGCCAAAAAATCCCTTGTCATGTATTCTGTTTTTCATCCTGATCTGAACGGGAGTCAAGCGAATGCGAAACATTACGGGACAAGCGGTAATCGGCGAAGACCTCTACGGACGAGAATCCGAACTGAAGTTGTTATGGGAAAAACTGGAACAGGGTGAGCATGTTCTGATGCTTGCCCCGCGACGGGTCGGAAAAACCAGCCTCATGTTGGAACTTCGTCGTGAACCTCGGCAAAACTGGGATGTCTTTTATGTGGATGTTGAAGGCGCCGAAGATCCGGCGGATTGCTTGGCGGCGATTGTCGCCGCCTTGGCGGTGAACCCGGAGTATCGCCGGGGCATCGAAAAAATTCCGTTCGCAAAGATCGTCACGGACGCGCTCAAGAGCATATTTTCCTTCTCTGAAATTTCCATCAGCACAGAAAAACTCCGCATTGAACTCAAAAGGGCGATCGGTCGGGACTGGAAACGCACGGAGGACCAGCTTCTTGAACGTCTTGAGAGTCTGCCGGGCCCCGGTCGCAACCTCCTGATCATCCTCGACGAATTTCCGATACTCGTCTCGCGCATGCTGAAAGCCCCTGGAGGAAAAGATGATGTCGAGCTGCTGCTGTCCGGGCTCCGACGCTGGCGTCAGTCTCCAAAGATACGCGGGAAGGTGCGCACGCTGATCGGCGGATCCATCGGGCTTGAAGGCATTCTCAGGCGCGTCGCTCTTCCGGGATTAATAAATGATCTGGCTCCGTTCCAGCTAGATTCATGGAACCGGGATGTCGCAGTTAAGTTCCTAGAGGAGCTTGGAGACAGTTATGACTTCCGTGTGGACGAACGCGGCGTCTCGCAAATTCTCGACCTCCTCTCGGACCCGGTCCCCTATCACCTGCAACTGTTTTTTTCGACCCTTCGCCAATACTGCAATGAGGGTCCCTCGCGCGTTTCCGAAAGCGTAATAGAGCGATGCTTCACGGAAAGGCTTGCGGGACCTGTAGGAACGCCTTATCTTGACCATTACGCGGCCCGCTTGGAAATCATGCTCGACGCAGACGAGCGGGAAGCGGCGCACGACATACTCAATCACGCCTGTCGGCGGAGAGACGGCGCGCGCATCTCGGATATCGAGGAACTGACCCGGCAGGGCGAAAGCGTGTTTCTCTCGGCGCTTCGCAATCTGGAATCGGACGGGTACGTGCGGCGGGACGGCTCCTATGTGTCTTTCAGATCGAATCTGCTTAGGGAGTGGTGGCGGAAAAACCGGTCAGCGGGGATGGAGCCATGAAGCAAAGACGTATCTACAACACGGCCCAACTCTCCCCGGATGAACTCAAGGCTTCCTTCGTCGCCCGTCAGGAAACCCTCACCGAGATGCTTCGCCTTCTGGGCGAGCAGAACCCCGACCGGCCGTGCCAGCACATGCTGCTTGTCGGCTCGCGGGGGATGGGCAAAACCACCCTCGGCCTGCGGTTTCTCCAGGCGGTACGCGAAACGCCCGATCTTGCAGAAGCATGGCAGCCGGTGGCGTTTCACGAGGAAAGCTATCAGGTGACCGACCTGGCGGATTTCTGGCTTACGGCCCTGCATCACCTGACCCGCGCCACTCGGGATTCCCGGTGGGAGGATAAGGCAGAAGCGCTTTTGGCCGACGAGAAGGATCCGCAGCGCCTTGCCGCGTACGCGCTTTCGGCCCTTATTGATTTCTGCCGAGAAAGCGGAAAGAGACTGATTCTGTTTGTCGAAAATCTTGACATCGTTTTCTCACAGCTGGGTGATGAGCGCGAAGTCCACGCGTTGCGGGCTTCGCTGATCGAACATCCGGAGATACTGCTGATCGGTTCCGCAAACGCTGTCTTCGAGGCCATATGGCACCGCGGCGAACCGTTCTATGAGTTTTTCCGGGTTTTTCTTCTGGAAGGTCTTGGATGCGAAGAGTATCTTCAGATCTTCCGAGCCCTAGCGGAACGTGAAGGCAAAACTGAAATCGCCGAGACACTGAACCGCGAACGCGGGCGAATCGAGGCCATACGCCGCCTGACCGGAGGCAACCCGCGGCTGCTGGTGCTGACCTACGGAATCCTGATTGAGTCGCCGCTCGGTTCCGCATTCAAGGACTTGGAACAGCTGATCGACGAACAGACTCCGTACTTCAAATCCCGCGTCGAGGAACTGCCGACACAGTCCCGAAAGGTGTTTCACTGCCTCGCAGAGGGATGGAATCCCATGCTCGCAAGGGAAGTATCCGCCGCGACCAGGCTTTCCTCATCGCACACGAGCGCCCAACTCAGGCAGCTGGTGGACAGGGGGTACGCCAGGGAAGCGCGGTTAGAGGGGGAGAAGCGGGTCCGGTACGAGGTTGCCGACCGATTCTACAACATCTACTTCCTGCTGCGTTTCTCCCGGCGGGGATATCGACGCCTGAAGCTGCTGGTAGCTTTCCTAAACGACCTGTTCGGCCCGGTTCCGATGCGGTCGATGTATCTGGCAATTCTTGAGAGATTAGGCAGCGGAGTCTCTGAAGATGGAGAGGGGCCTGAATTGCTAGGGGCTCTGGTCCCCTACGTGATGAATGACAGTGGTTTCTCAGAACGCGAAGACTGGTTGAAGAAGGCCTTTAACCTGATAATCAGTTCTATCGGAGCGAACGGCGCGGACGTGTCGGCCTTTGGCGAGATAGCACGGGATCTTTCCCGGCGGTACCAGTTAGATTTAGATTACTTTTCGGATGAGGTCTGTCGCGGCATCGAACTACTCCAGTCTGGGCGTTTCACAGAGGCGGAAACCGAATGCAGAGAGGCAATCAGGCGAGAACCGGAGAATCTTTTTGCTTGGGTTCTTCTTGGCTTAGCACTAAGGGGAAGAAGGCATTTTGAGAATGCCTTGGATGCGTTCAGGCATGTAACCGAAGCTGTTGGTCCCGATGACGCCGCATGGTTGCGGGCCTGCGCACTTGTAGCTCTGACGGGAGAGGCCAGAGCCCTTTTCGCTCTGGAAAAACCCGACGACGCCTTAAGCGTTATCAGAAAAATTCCGGAACTTGCAGGGCAGGACGACCCGCGTTTCCTACGCTATGCAGCTGCTGGCTCGCTTCAGCTTCTTGGCGAATCTCTCTCGGAAACGGATCATCACGAAGAAGCTCTCGCGACCTGGCGGCAAGCCTCGCAATATGTCCGCCCGGACGATCCGCAATGGGTGCGCCTGGTACTTATAAAGACGCTTGCCAAGAGAGGAAACACCCTTTTCGCGCAAAAGCGTCATGATGAAGCTGTCTCCATTCTGGAAAGCTTCACTCAATATGTTCGCACCGATGACCCTACAACATTACGTTACGGTGCCGGTCTGGCGTTGTTTGCTCTGGACACCGCATATCTGGAGCTGGGGCGGTTTGAAGACTGGATCGGGTCCTGCGTCCTGTTTTCAGAATATATTCATATGGACGACCCGGCAGATACGCGTCGGAAATTCGCTAAGCTGCTGGCCATCAGGAGCAATATTGCCAACCTGCTGGGATATTATGACAACTCGGAATCGGGCTGCAAAAAGGCAATAGAACTCGACCCCGAGTGTGGTGAGGCCTGGCGCGCGGGGGCGGAAGCGATTCTCAGAAGCGACAACGCTGCGCGCTTGGAGGAAGCGGAACGTTACGCTTGCCGCGCGGCGGAACTGATACCGGAGGACCCTGCCGCGTTTCATACGGTTTCCGATGTACTGGCCCGCCGCGGGAACTGGATGGCAGCCCTGGAAAAACTTGACCGTGCGCTTTCCGTCGCCGGCGACCAGCAGTGCTGGAACACGTATGGTCTGACGGAATCTCTGATCAATCTCGCGGCGGCCGGCTGGAGCCCACAGGTAAGGCAGATAATGGAAAGCCATCCTGCCCTGACCGAAACCATGGAACCGCTCTGGCACGCGGTGCGGGCGGAAACGGGCGAGGAACTCGAATCCCTGCCCGCGGAAATCACTCAAGCCGTAACAGATATAAGGAAGAAGTTCTCGGAGAAAAAAAAGATGTTGGCGGGAACAGCGGCGCCGTCAAGCTGATAAACTCCCCCTACTTCTTGTACTCGCACTTGCAGAGGTTCTGCCTTATGTGCGCCACCACGTTGTTTATGTCCTCGGGGCTTATTATCCCGGCCCAGGCGGTCATCATCGGGGATTTGCCGACTGCCGCTCCGCCGTTTGTTATCACGTTAACCAGGTACTCGTCCGTGTAGGTCTCGAGGATCGCGGCGCTCGAGAGATCCCTCGGCTTGGGGTCAAGAGCGGCGGACGCGATTCCGTCGCCAAGCCCCGTGGGGCCGTGGCAGGTAGCGCAGTAGGTGGTGTAGATTTCCTGTCCCTTAACGCTGTCGGCCGCCCGGGAGGGTATGGCCGCAAAAAAGAGCGCGCAGGAAAGAACAAGCGTTGCTAGCGGGATTCCGTTTTTCATTTTCTTTGGCCTCTCTCCGGGAAAAAGTTCGATTCGGGAAAAAGCTTCCCTCGCCTTTGAATATATCCTCTTTGCCTTTTATAATCAACTGTGGAGGCGGCTTTGCGTGAGCGCCCAGGGCGAGGAGATAAAGGCGAAATGGTAGAGATAAAGTACTGCGCGCGATGCGGCTGGCTTCCGCGGTCCGCGTGGATGGCGCAGGAGCTTCTGGGCACTTTCGGGGAGGCGCTCGGCGGGGTGACCCTTCTTCCCTCAAGCGGCGGGATCTTCGAGGTGCGCGCGGGCGGGGAGCTTGTGTGGTCGCGGAAGGAGACGGGAAGGTTCCCGGAGATAAAGGAACTTAAGCGCGCGGTGCGGGATGCGGTGTGTCCGGGCATGGACCTCGGCCACGCGGATTCGCCTTGAGCGCCGGGCGTATTTCCCGCGGAGTTGTTTTTGACAACTGCGCCGGGTGCGTGTAGAAATCTGCTTTTGCGGCAAGCCGGGGAGCAAGGTTTAAGGGATGTCGGACAACAACTACATACACATATTCGATACTACGCTTCGGGACGGAGAGCAGGCCCCGGGCTGCAGCATGACCTCGGAGGAGAAGCTCCGGGTCGCCTATCAGCTCGAGCGCCTGGGGGTTGACATAATAGAGGCCGGGTTTCCCATATCCTCAGAAGAAGACTTCCAGTCCGTAAAGAAGATAGCGCAGAGGATAAAGGGCTGCCAGATAGCGGGACTCTGCAGGGCGAGCGCGAAGGACATAGACCGCGGCTGGGAAGCCGTGCAGCACTCTGAGAGCCCGAGGATACACACCTTCATCGCCACCTCCGAGATACACTTAAAGCACAAGCTGAGAAAAACGAGGGACCAGGTACTCGAGATGATAAGCGGCGCCGTAAAGCACGCGAGGAACTATACCGAGAACGTCGAGTTCTCCTGCGAGGACGCGACGCGAACGGACATCGACTATCTCTGCACCGCGGTCGACGTGGCCGTCCGCTCGGGAGCCACCACCATCAACATCCCCGACACTGTCGGGTACACGATTCCCGAGGAGTTCGCCTACATAATCCATACGCTGGTAAAAAACGTCCCTAACCTCGACGACGTGATCCTTAGCGTCCACTGCCACAACGATCTCGGCCTCGCGGTGGCCAACTCCCACGCCGCCATAAACGAGGGGGCAAGGCAGGTCGAGTGCACGGTTAACGGCCTCGGGGAGAGGGCCGGCAACGCCTCTCTAGAGGAAATAGTTATGGGATTAAGCGTGAGAAGCGACAAGAAGCCCTACACTTTCGGGATAAACACGACGCAGATATATCCGACGAGCAGGCTCGTTTCCCAGGTAACGGGAGTTAACGTGCAGCCGAACAAGGCGATCGTGGGTGCTAACGCCTTTGCCCACGAGGCCGGCATACACCAGGACGGGGTACTAAAGGAGAGCATCACCTACGAGATAATGACCCCGCAGGAAGTCGGGATTCCCTCTAACCAGATAGTGCTAGGCAAGCACTCTGGGCGCCACGCGTTTCGCGACCGCCTGGAGGAGTACGGATACGTTCTCGAGCCTGAGGCTTTCGAGAACGCGTTCACGAAGTTCAAGGCGCTTGCCGACAAGAAGAAGTACGTTTTCGACGAGGACATAGAGGCTCTCATAAACCAGGAGTTCCTGCGTTCCTCTGATTATTACGAATTCACTGCCGCCAGCTACTCGGGCGGAACGGACACCGCGCCGGAGGCGAGCGTCACGATCATGGCGGGAGAGGAGGAGATCTCGGTCCGCGAGACGGGTTCCGGGCCTGTCGACGCGATTTTCAAGGCGGTTAAGAAAGCTACGGGTCTTGATCCCAGGCTTGAGAATTTTTCGGTATCGTCGATAACCGGCGGAACCGACGCGCAGGGAGAAGTCACGGTCAGGATATCTGACGATGGAGTGATATCGCAGGGACAGGGAGTGGATACGGATATTTCGGTTGCGAGCGCCAAGGCTTTTGTAAGCGCTCTTAACAGGCTTCGCTGGAGAAAGGAGCATCCGCGAAGGGGCTCCGAGCTTAAGGGAATTTAGGTTGGTTCTGACCGTCCGGTTTTTCGGGAAACGGCAGACCGGATGTTTTTTAAATGTGGCTTGTGAATCGAGGTTTCGGCTCGGTTTTTGAGATGTGCCGGGGCGGGGGCAAAACGAAGTACGACGGCACTTGGTTTGCCGGTGAATATCGGTTTTTATTGAATTAGGTTGAATTTCGATTTTATTAGTGTTATTATTTGAATTAGACGGAAGGCAGCTTGATAATGGAAGAAATCAAGAATGAATTCAAGAAGGCGGCGGGATTGCAATCCTTTTCTCTAAAAACCGCTTGACATTCCGTCCGGTGTCAGAGTAAGATAGTTACTGAAAAAAGCGGGCGGTTTTATCGGTTTGCGTTCAACAAATCATGGTTAGAAGCTGACGCTTCTTTATCAGTATTGTCGCCTTAGAACTATGGAAACAAAAATTATTTTTAAGGAGGAGGTTTTAAATGAGGTTATTTAACTTCTTTGCAATAATGTTCTTGCTGGTGGGGGCGTTGGCTTTTTCTTCCTGCACGGACACGGAAACTGTAACGGAAACTGTAACGGAATACGTGTGTGCTGACGGAACCACAGCGACCAGCGCCGACATGTGCCCGGATCCGGAGCCTGTTTATGACGAGATAGGGCCGGGTTTTGAGGTAGGAGGAATGGAGTGCTATGAGGACGGTGACCGCGACGGCATGATAGCCGGTACCGAGATGGGCGATTGTATCAAGGGCGAGGGGGGCAACGACTCCATTAAGGGCATGGGTGGCAACGACTCTCTTGACGGAGGCCCAGGAAACGACACGCTCTACGGGGGGGCCGGCGATGATGAACTTATCGGTGGCAGCGGCAACAACATGCTCCACGGGGGTGAAGGCGCCGACATTGCGGTCTACAAGGATGCTATAAGAGTAGTGGCCGACCTGAGCAAAAACCAGGCCAATGTTCGGCACGCCATGCCTGAAGAGGTAGACGAACTCGGGTTTGAGCAGGGAGATAGCGGAACAGGTATGGATACCTTGATGGAAATCGAGAATGTCAAGGGCAGTCTCCTCGGAGTGGACATACTAACCGGCGATGACGGTGACAACGTGCTTAAAGGTCTTGACCAAGCCGACACGCTTAACGGCGGCGCGGGCGATGATACACTTCTCCCCAACCGTCCTGCGGAAGTGGACGCCATGGGTGATCCGATTGCTAATGTGGCAAGCGGCACAGCTCCAGAAACAGACGGCGTTGATAATGTCGACGGGGGAGAGGGGAACGACACCATAAGCTATGAAGGCGAAAGTAGCGGGGTGACCGTTGCCCTTGCCGTTATTACACCCCGGGCGGACGGCGATGACGGTACCCCCAACACTGCCGACGATATCCCTGCTCATGTTGCGGCCACGGTTAGTGGCGTTGCTGACAGGATTGCGATTGTGAATCGAGGCACGGCAGAGGAACCGGACAACGAGAGCACCATTGAGAACGTTACGGGAGGCTTCGGTGGCGACACGCTTACTGGTGACGATCGGGACAACGTGCTTACAGGCGGTGCCGGTGGCGACACGCTTAACGGCGGTGACGGTAACGACACGCTTAACGGCGGCGTGGGCGTTGATACGCTTACAGGCGGTGCCGGTAACGACAGGCTTGACGGCGGTGACGGTAACGACACGCTTAACGGCGGTGACGGCAGTGACCAATTTATTATCACCAAAGGCGATAGCGGCGATACGATCAGCGAGTTTGCGGAAGGCGACAGGATAATTCTGAAGGGCTTCGGGGGCAATGGCAATGTGAATCTAAAGATAGATGGAACATTGCTTCAGGATGTGGACCCGGATGACTCGAATGTTACTACTACACTTGTCACCATTACTACCGGCGCGAATCTGATCCGGTTGACTCAGGACATAGGTTACGTGGACTGAGGCGACTGAGCTAAACTTGTTTTAATTTAAGCGCGGTTTCCGGCGGCAATCCCGGTTGCCGCGCTTTTTTTTTATGGGCCGGTGTTTGTTAACACTTCGGGTCAGGCGAGTTCCCGCTCTCCTTTGGAAATGGCCCACCCCTTTCTCTTTGAGTAAGGCTTGATGTCATCGCCCGGCCCCTTTTTTTTTGTTCTCCTCCTGTTGTTATGAGAGGGTCGGTGCCGGTTTTCCGCAAGTCCCGGATGAAGATGTTCCGCCATGCCGACCCTTCCATTAAACCAGTTCTTTGTACCTGAGCCTTTTCCCGTTCATTAGCCTCGATAACGGAATCTATCTGCTCGATAGTGGCAAGCGGGCGGATGTTGCGAGCCTTCCCGCATACTCATCTATGTGGCGTTGAAGGTGCTTTTTGCTCATCTTGCTGTAAACTCCGGCGAGCCCTCTTTTGAGCATGAACCAAAAAGACTCTATGCCTTGCGTGTGAGCTTGTCCTTTTTATTTGTTCTCCGGCTGAGTGGCTTGCCGCCTCGTGCCTGCAGCTCCTCTTCGCGAACCCTTTGCATCCGTAGTTCTCATCCGTTTAAACTGTGGCGCCTTCGGGCACGGTTTCTTGCACTATTCTCTCAAGCGTGATGCCTGAAGCGGGTTCGGCAACCTTCGCCCTAACCTTCCTGCTCGCTCTTTCCTTAATTGCCGCGACAGGGGTCTTGTCCTGCGCTCCGGTTCCTGACACGCGAGGCTTCTTTGAAGTGTGCGTGTTACGGTATTTCTCCCTGACACAGGTTTCACCTACCTCTCTTTAAAAGTCTTGGACAATGGCACCGCCTCGCACCGTTGCGCCCCCCTTTCGCCGTTTCCGCCGCCCCGTTCAAATTCTGTATAATAGTACTCCCATGAGTTCGCAGACTCCCCTTATGAACCAGTACCTCCGCGTGAAAAGGGAATACCCCGACGCGATACTCCTTTTCAGGCTCGGGGATTTCTACGAGATGTTCTACGACGACGCGAAGGTCGCGTCGGAAATACTCGGAATAGCTCTCACCTCGAGGGAACGTTCGAAGAAAAACCCGGTGCCTCTCTGCGGCGTTCCCTTCCACAGCGCGGAGTCCCACATATCAAAGCTCCTCGGAAGCGGAAAGAAGGTTGCGGTCTGCGAACAGATAGGCGACCCGAAGAAAACAAAGGGGCTCGTGGAGAGAAAGGTCGTGAGGGTCCTCACCCCCGGGGCGGTTCTCGATTCTGAGAATCTCGAATCGAAAAACAACAATTTCCTCGCGTGCGTCTCGGGGGGAGAGGAAGAAGGCTTCGCGCTTTCCTTCTGTGACATCTCGACAGGGGAGTTCCGGACATCCTTTTTCCGCTCGCCCGAAGACCTTCTCTCCGAGCTTTCGCACCTTGACCCCAAGGAGATTCTCATCCCGGATTCCGACGCGGAACCTCCCTGGCTTAAATCCCTGCTAGACGCAAATCCCCGCACTATTGTAACAAAGGTCGATTCCTGGAAGTGGGAGATTGAGAGGTGCAGGGAAATTCTCACTGACGGTTTTGCGGTTCTTACCCTCGAAGCGCTTGAAATCGAGAAGGAGCCCGGGTGCGTCTGTGCCTGCGGAGCGCTTTTCGATTACCTCCGGGAGACGCAGCAGGATTTCCTGCCGCAGATAGGGCTCCCGAGGTACTACGACACCGTCGACTACATGAAAATAGACGAGTGGACCGCGAGGAACCTTGAGCTAAGAAGTTCCACGGAAGGATCCCTTAAGCACTCTCTGCTGGGAGTAATGGACGAGACCCGCTCACCCATGGGCGCGAGGCTCCTTCGCCGCTTTATGGGCTATCCCCTGCTCTGTGTCGAGGAGATAAAAAAAAGACAGGGGGCCGCGGCGGAGCTGCTTGAGAACGTCTCGGCGAGGGAGGACCTGATGGAGGCGCTTCGGCATATAGGCGACCTTGAGAGGCTTATCCACAGGATCGAGACCCCGTCGGCCAGGCCGAGGGATCTCGCCTCGCTTCGGGATTCCTCGTTTTACATAGAGAAGCTTCGCGACGCCATGTGGGATCTTCGCTCGGAGGCCCTCGCGTCCCTAAGGGAGAAGATGGATGACTTCCGAGACCTTCGCTCCTATCTTGAGACCGCCTTGGTAGAGGCCCCGCCGGCCCTCGCGCGGGACGGAGGGGTGATAAGGGAGGGCTTTTCCCCCGAGCTTGACCGGCTCCGCAAGATCCAGAGCGACGGGCGCAAATGGATATCCGAGCTTGAGGCGAGGGAGAGGGAGAGAACGGGGATAGCCAACCTCAAGATCGGCTACAACAGGGTGTTCGGCTATTACATCGAGATTACCAAGTCCAAGCTTTCCCTCGTTCCCGAGGACTACTCAAGAAGACAGACTCTCACCGGAAGCGAGCGTTTCATCTCCCCAGAGCTTAAGGAATACGAGGAGCAGATACTGACGGCCGCCGAGAAAATAACGGAGCTAGAAGCCTCTCTTTTCGAGGAGGTGCGGGGGCGCGCGGCCGCGGAGGCGGGGCGCGTGAAGGTGATGGCAGGGGTGGTCGCCGAGACCGATGTTTTCTGCTCCATGGGGGAGATAGCGTCGCGCTACGGCTACTGCGCGCCGGAATTTGTCTCCCGGCAGCTGGTCGAACTCCGCGACTCCCGCCACCCCGTGGTGGAGAGGATAGGCCTTGAGGGGAGTTTCGTTCCGAACGACGTAACCCTCGACTCCGAGGGCGACCGCTTCATGATCATCACGGGACCCAACATGTCGGGCAAGTCGACCCTAATAAGGCAGGTGGCGCTCATATCGCTAATGGCCCAGATGGGAAGCTTCGTTCCGGCCCGGGCGGCTAGGCTCGGGGTGGTCGACCGGATATTCTCTAGGGTCGGGGCGTCGGACAACCTGACGGCCGGCCGGTCTACCTTCATGGTCGAGATGGTGGAAACGGCCCACATCCTTCAGAACGCTACCCCCAGAAGCCTCGTCATACTGGATGAGATCGGGCGGGGCACGAGCACCTTTGACGGGATGAGCATAGCGTGGGCGGTTTCAGAGCATCTCTACGATCTTGGGCCCCTGACTCTTTTCGCCACCCACTACCATGAGCTCTCTAACCTCGCGGACGTAAAGCCGGGGATCGCCAACTCTAACGTGTCGGTAAAGGAGGAGGGAGGAGAGATACTTTTTCTCCGCAAGCTTCTCCCGGGAGCCACAAGCCACAGCTACGGCATACAGGTGGCGCGCCTCGCGGGGGTTCCCCCGAAGGTTCTTGCCTCGGCGAGGAAGGTCCTTTTCTCCCTCGAGAAACTCAAGGCCTCCTTGTCCCAGTCGATGCTCGGCGGACAGCTTCTTCTTTTCGACACAGAAGCGGATAAGGAATCTGAGGCCGCCTATCAGAAGGAAGAGCTTCTCGCGGAGGAGCTGGGGGCGCTTGATCCCATGAACATGACCCCCATGGAGGCGCTTTCGAAACTGATCGAGCTTTCCGAGAAAGCGAAAAAATAAAACGCTTTCGATTCAGGGATATACGGGCAGCGCTCTTTACAAGCTTAGTCAAAATATTTACTGTCTAACCAACATTATCTCCGTAGCGGGACGGCTTGTCATGTCAACTGTAGAAGAAATAAAATTCGCCATTTCGGCCCTCTCCAAAGAGGATTACATCCATCTGCGCGAGTGGCTCTCCGAGAAGGACTGGGAACAGTGGGATGAAGAGATCGAAAGGGACTCGTCGTCCGGGAAGCTCGACTTCCTGATGGAAGAAGCGGTCGCGGAGAAAAATCAGGGACACCTCCGCAAACTTTAGATCCACAAAGCGGCGGGCCGTTTCTGTCCCTGCCCGGTGAACTCTTCCGGGATAAATGGGGGAATTAGCTCGTGGCAATTGCGCTTTGCCGAAAAACAATGCTCGACATCCGGTCCTGCGGACGGTATCATTTGTGTCAGCTCGTCTGCCAGGCGTAGAAGGAGTAACGAGGTCGTTGCGGCTAGCCCGTGGGCGGCCTCAGCTTTTTTAACCCTCCCCCAAGACGACTTCTCACCCCTCTTTTTTCCCTCCATCCCTTGACACCCGCAAAAACGTGCTTACTTTATAGTTGGCACTTGGCAGACAGGAGTGCCAGACAAGCTTTAAAAAGTTAAAAAGGAGGTATTTGAGATGGAGATAAGACCGCTATATGACAAGGTCTTGATAAGGCGTCTTGACGTGTCTGAGACGACCGAAGGTGGAATCATAATCCCCGACACCGCGGCCGAGAAACCCCAGCAGGCGGAAGTTGTCGCCGTTGGGAAGGGAAGGCCCATTGAAAACGGAGAAATTCTCCCGCTTGACGTAAAGCCAGGCGACAGGGTCATATTCGGAAAGTACGGCGGAAACGAAGTTACGCTCGACGGTGAGGATTACCTGATTATCCCTGAACACGAGATACTCGGGGTAATAGAAGACTAACAAAGGAGGAAGCAGTAAAATGGCAAAGGATCTGTTATTTGACACTGAGGCCAGAGAGAAGGTTCTCGAGGGCGTTAACAAGCTCGCGGCCGCGGTAAAGGCTACGTTGGGTCCAAGGGGACGCAACGTGCTTATAGAAAAAACGTTCGGAGCTCCTGTCGTGACCAAGGACGGGGTTTCCGTGGCCAAGGAAATAGAGCTTGAAGACAAGTTCGAGAACATGGGAGCCCAGATGGTAAAGGAGGTCGCCTCGAAGACAAGCGACGTCGCCGGAGACGGCACCACGACGGCCACCATACTCGCCCAGGCGATATACCGCGAGGGAATAAAGCTCGTGGCTGCGGGACACGACCCCATGAAGCTCAAGAGGGGAATAGACCAGTCGGTCGAGGTTGTTACCGCGAACATAAGGAAGCTCAGCAAGCAGGTAAAGGGCCGCACGGAGATAGCCCAGGTGGCTACGGTTTCCGCAAACGGTGACCAGAATGTCGGAAGCATCATAGCCGACGCCATGGAGAAGGTAGGAAAGGACGGGGTCATAACAGTTGAAGAGGGAAGAAGCCTCGACACCGAGCTTGACGTGGTTGAGGGAATGCAGTTTGACAGGGGATATCTCAGTCCCTACTTCGTAACCGAGCCCGAGAAGATGACGGTTGAGCTCGACGATCCGCTCATCCTGCTTTATGACAAGAAGATAGCCAACATGAAGGACCTTCTCCCGCTTCTTGAGGAAGCGGCGAGGAGCACCAAGCCCCTTCTGATAATCGCCGAGGATGTAGAGGGAGAGGCTCTCGCTACTCTCGTGGTTAACAAGATCAGGGGAACGATCAAGGTCGCGGCCATAAAGGCTCCCGGGTTCGGGGACCGCAGAAAGGCCATGATCGAGGACATAGCAGTTCTCACGGGCGGACAGGTAATATCCGAAGAGGCCGGCATGAAGCTTGAGAACGCCAAGGTAACCGATCTCGGACAGGCCAAGAGGGTCGTGATAGACCGCGACGACACGACGATAGTCGGCGGCACCGGCACCAAGGGGTCAATAGAGGGGCGCATAAACCAGATCAAGAGCCAGATAGGGATGGCAAGCGGCGAGTACGACCGCGAGAAGCTACAGGAGCGCCTCGCGAAGCTTGCCGGAGGTGTGGCCGTGATCAGGGTTGGGGCAGCTACCGAGACCGAGATGAAAGAGAAAAAGGACAGGGTTGAAGACGCCCTTAACGCTACCCGGGCCGCCGTCGAGGAAGGAATAGTTCCAGGCGGGGGCGTGGCCTTCATAAGGGCCATAGGTGCGGTCAACAAATACGACGGCGCGGATCCCGAGGAGCAGGCGGGAGTCAACATCGTGAAGAGAGCGCTTGAGGAGCCCCTTAGGGGAATAGCCTCTAACGCCGGATGGGACGGCTCCATAGTGGTCGAGAAGGTAATAAACCAGAAGGGCTCAAACGGCTTTGACGCCGCGAAGCTTGAGTACACCGACCTCATAAAGGGCGGTATTCTCGATCCCGCGAAGGTGACGAGGACGGCCATGCAGAACGCGGCAAGCGTCGCGGGTCTCCTGCTCACCACCGAGGCGCTGGTCGTCGAGATTCCGCAGGAGGACGGGGGTGGCCCCGGCGCAATGCCTCCTGGCGGACCGATGGGCATGGGCGGCATGATGTAGAACCCCCTGCACCTGGCAGAAACCACTAAGCGGGCACGGCGCACGGGCGCCCTGCCCGCTTTTTTTTTGCTGTTTTAAATTTTTTTTAATTTTCCCTTGACAGTTTAAGTAAATTACTTATATTTTATAGCGTTGATTAGAAACATTGATCAATACTCATCCTTCATCCTCCTTATTTGTTTAGGAAGAGCGCCTCGGTCCCCCTGAGGCGCTCTTTTTTTTGTCTAATCGAAAAGGTGGTGTATATTTTCTGCCCTGACCTGTTAAGGAGTTACTTCAAATGAAACGGCACTACTTGCTTTTAACCGCTTTGGCGCTGATCGCTCTGGTGTGGATTGCGGTCCTCGGGTTTTTGCGCACTGACAAGGGAAGCTTCCACGGGGATGAGTATCGCAGGCCCGCCTTTGATTTCTCCCTGACCGACCACCGGAACCGGGAGTTCTCTCTTTCCGATCACTCGGGCAAGGTCATACTGCTTAACTTCGGGTTTACGAACTGTCCGGACGTATGCCCTACCACTCTGGGGATGCTCGGAGAGGTGCTCGATCTTGTGGGAGACGAGCGGGCCGAGGCACTTTTCATAACCGTTGACCCGAAGCGCGACACCGCGGCCAGGCTCGGGGCCTACATTCCGTTTTTCCACGACCGCATAGTCGGCCTCACCGGTCCTGAGCAGGCTATAAAGCAGGTAAACGACGCCTGCGGAACATTTTACTCAAAGGAGCAGGGGGCGTCGGAATCAGACTACGGCGTGATTCATTCGCCCGCGGTTTACCTGATAGGTCCCGGCGGTGAGATGATGCTCCGCTATCCCAAGGAAAAGCTTGACCCGGAGAAAATCGCAGGCGACGTAAAACGCCTCCTTCTGTAAGCCCTGATGAACATGAGAAAAGCCCTGATCGTTTTAGCTGTTTTCTTTCTTGTTGCTCCCCCGGCCTGGAGCGGGGAAATCTCCGTTAAGGACCCGTGGGTAAGACAAAATCCCCCCGGCACTTCCGTAACTGCGGCCTACATGGTTATTGAGAATCCCGCTTCGGCGGGAGACGAACTTCTGGAGGTGGGCTGCGGCTGCTCCGCCTCGGCCTCGCTTCATGTTACGGAGATGAGGGATGGTTCAATGGCAATGAAGAAGGTTGCTTCGATTAAGATTCCGGCGGGCACATCGGTTTCCCTCTCGCCGGGAGGCTATCATGTGATGCTGGAAGGCCTCTCGGACTACATGAAAGAAAGCGTGATTCTGGAGTTAAAGTTCCGCTCGGGCGCGCGGATATCGGTTACGGCGCCTGTCCTCGATCCCCCGGAGGCAAGCAAGCGCAGCCACCACCACCATTAGGGTTTTGCCACTTGAGATGCGCCGGGAGCCTGGCCTTTGTCCTTTGAGTCTTTCGGTGCGGGGCTTTTCATTTCGCACTTCGCCCTCATGATTCCCCCGGCCTCGGTTATCAGGGTCTCGATCAGGACTTCTCCCGTTATTTGTCCCGTGCTTTTAATCTCAAGTGTTCCGGTGTCTATCTTTCCGTTTATTTCCCCGAATACAATGATCTCTCCGGCACTTATGTCCCCGGTCACCGAACCTTTAAGGCCCACAACAATCAAGTTGGCGACTTTTATGTCTCCCTTGAGTTCACCTTCAACTTTCATCGATCCCTCGCACGAGACAATTCCCTCGAACACCGCGCCTTCACCCAGAACCGTTTCCACGGCACCTGAGTTATTGTTCTTGTTCTTCCTCTTGCTGTTGTTGTACATGCGGGCTTTTCCTTATCTTATGTATTTTTTGGGGTTGATCCTTCTCCCGTACTTTATTATCTCGTAGTGGAGATGCGGCCCGGTCGAGCGGCCTGTCGACCCTACTTCCCCTATTTTCTCTCCCACTACGACCCGCTGGCCCTTGCTGACATTTATCTGGGAGAGATGTCCGTAGAGAGTCTTGTAGCCTTTTTTATGCTTGATAACAACGTGCTTTCCGTAACCCTTGACGTACTTGGCTTTCTGGACGATACCGTCCGCCGTAACTGCGACCTCGTCTCCTATCTTTCCCCTGAAATCTACTCCGCCGTGAAACTCCCTGTCCCCCGAGAAGGGGTTTTTCCTGTAGCCGTAGTGCGAGGTGATTCTTCCTGAGATGGGTTTTCCGAAAGGAATGGAGTCCATGACATTGGCGAGGCGGTCTATGTCCTTCTCGATCGCGTTGAAGTAATCATGACTGATATCGCTTGTCCGGAAGCCGCTTCCTCCCATGGGGAGAGCTTTTCTCCGCTTTTTCTCAGAGAGCGTTCTTTCCATGTAGGCAAGCTTTTTCTCAAGACGAAGGACTCTTTTTATGAACTTGTCTTCAAGCTTCTTGTCTACGATTATGTCATGCGACATCATCTCTACGGCGTTCAGCAGCTTGTCTATCTCGGCCTGCTTCTGTGCCCGGATATCTTCAGCTTCCCCGTAGAACTTGTATGACAGGAAAAAGGAGAAAAGCGCACCCAGCACGAAAAACCCCAGGGCGCCCATTATCAGCTGGAACCGATTCCTTCTTATGCCCCAAGACTTGGTCCAGCCGAACTTGTTGCAGCATACTATAAACGATAATCCGTCGTTTCTCTTTTCCACCCTTCACCCCACTGCCGCCTGGGAGCGGCTCAATGTAATATGAGTGCTCAGATAAAGATAATTTGATAAAAGCCCCTTGTCAAAGAAATGGCAAATGATCGCAGCACATTGCAGGGGAACTTTCAGTTGCCCGAATAGCCCGAGATCTGGCCGAGCTGCTCAAGGGTCCTTAGCCCCTGGTGGAACTCGCCGCCGATTTCCCAGGTGGGGTAGCTTTTTATGTTCTTTGCCGCGCAGAGAGCGGGGTTGGGATCGGGACCGCTTCGGCTGCACTCGACGTAGGTTATGTAGCCGAAGGCCCCCCCGAAAAGCTCCTTCTGCCTCTCGCAGTGACCGCAGGTGTATGAGCCGTACATGGTCGCCCCGCGCTCCGAGAGGTATTTCGCGAGACTCACCTGGTAGAACGTGGCCTCCGACATCGGATTCTCCTGCGGGGCGGGGGAATGAATGGAGTAGGACGCGGCAAACACCAGTACGAACACCGCCGCCGCTCCGCCGAAGGACTTTATGGCGCCGCCGGTCGTTCGAGAGGCTGCGAGCAGAAACAGCGCCACCACGATTGCGGCCGAGGCCACGCACCAAGAGCAAAGCGCCTCTATTATGAAAAGTTCAAGGTAGGTGAGGTAGGCTGAAAAACCGACGGCCGCCGCCGATAGCCAGAAAAGAAGGTTCCACTTTGTCCTCCGCCCAAGGCGCGAGACGGAAATGCCTGTCATTGCCGCGTACCCCAAAACCCCGAGCAGCGAGACCGGGATGCCCCCGATGCGCGCGTACCGGCTCTCCCTCACCACATCGCAGCCCTTGCCCGTGAGGCAGAGCTCCGCCCCCCCGAGCAAAAAATCAGCCACAAGCAGGTATCCCGATACAACCGCCCCCAAGGCGCAGAGAACGGTCGCCGCCCCCGCGGCGCCGCCAAGAAAGATTCTTTTCCCTTTTGCGCTCATCCCGTCGGGTAGTATACAGATTATTCGCGGGTTTTTGAAACCCCTTCTCCCTGTAACTTTAAGGCCGTGTTAACGGTTTTTAAAAGGCTGATTAAAAAACGCAAAATCTTCGGTTTACCCCTTGTTTTTTGCGTTCCATGCGGTTTTTATTCTATACGAGGGTTCAGGAGAGATGATTAACAACGACAACATAGCTCACAAGGTTACGTTTCCGCGCCCCGCCGAGGGCGGCAGGGCTGCGGGCGTGGCGAACCTTGTGTCCACCGTTTTTTCCCCCGCGCTTGCGGTTTTCTACGCGGTGATTCTCTGCTCCTACTCGCTTGACCACTCCGCCAAGTTCCTCTGGACCTCTTTTTTCGTGCTTCTCTTCGTGCTCGCCCCGACGGCCTACATCTTCTATCTCATGGGCCGGGGCAAGGTTACGGATTTTCATATAAGCGTGAGGGAGGAGCGGATAAGGCCCCTCAGCATTATTTTTATCTACTCCGTATTTTCCCTTTTTCTCTACAGTTTCATCGGCGGGCCCGGGGCCCTGGTAACGCTCGGCTATTCCTGCCTGGCGCTTACGGGTCTCTGGATACTGGTATCGCTTTACTGGAAGATAAGCGGTCACTGCGCCGCAATGGGAGCGCTCGGGGCGATGGTGTTCGCCCATCCGCATGAGGTACTGGTTTTCATTGTTCCGCCTCTTGCCCTGCTGGTCGCCTGGTCCAGGATAAGGCTCGGGTGCCACAGCTGGTCCCAGACCCTGGCGGGACTGGTTCTCGGGGTTGCGGTCTTCTGGTTTTTCCTTTCCTGATTTTCCCCCGCGGGGCTCTCTTTTCAGAGAAAAAGATCAAGAAGCCCTTTTTGCTCGGCGTCTTCGATTGGGGAACCGGTTGGGTGTCTGAACTCTTTTTCATCCCCGTAGCGCTCGGCAAGGGCGAGTATGGTTTCCGATATGTCGGGGACGACATCCCTGTAGGGTTCGGGCTTCGCCCGGGGAAGGGATACCCATCTCTCAAGCGTGCTGTCGAAATCCCCGCCCACCTTGTGGAGCACCTCGAATCCCATCTGCTCAAGCGCCACCGCGTTGCATTCCTGCTCGTACTGTCCCTTCATCGGGACTGCGAGCAGCTTCTTGCCGAGGAAAAGGGCCTCGGACGGCGTCTCGAACCCGGCGTTTGTTAGTATGCCTTCGCTTCCGGTGAAGCTTTCTATGAACTTCTCGTAGCTTACCGGGTACACGGTGACGTTTCCCTCGGTGTAGGGCTCTCCCTTGTAGTGCTTTGAGAAAAGCTCCCAGCGCACGTCGATTTTGCTCAGATGTCCGATCAGGGTACGCTCGTCGAAGCTCGGGAGGTAGACGGTGTAGTGGCCGTTTTGGCGCACTTCGTAGCGTCGCAGCTCCTTTCTTATGATGGGGGTTTTTATGAAGTTGTCGTATTCGCGGAAATGAAGCCCGAGCGGTATGCACACCGGAGCGTACCACTTTATTATGAACTCCATTATCTTGTTCGGCTTCTCGGGCCTCGGGGTTTTGGGGGAGACAAACGATGTCTGGTGGGAGAGAGACACGCAGGGCTTTTTCTTAAGACGGCACGCCCACGAGGATATGGGCTCGAAGTCGCTTACCACCATGTCATAGTCGGCCACGGGAAGATCGTTTACGTCACCGAGCAGCTTGTCGAAGCGGGCCTTCTTTATCGAGGCGTAGTAGTCGATCCCGCCGTTTTTCCCGAAAACAAACCCGAGTCCCCGCAGGTTGTACTTGACCTCGAAGCCGAGATCTATTTCGTGCTGGCGCTCGCTTACCATTATGTCGACCTCGACCGACTTGCGAAGCTCGGCTATCACGTCCTTTGAGCGGCTTATGTGGCCGTTTCCGGTTCCCTGTATGGCGTAGAGTATCTTCAACCCTCTTCTCCTTGCGCTTAGCGTAATTCTAAACTTTTTTGCGGGCGTTGTTAAACATACCCCCAAACGCCGATTATTCCCGATCTTCGTCAAAGCGGCGTAAAGTGTCCGTTAAGGGGCAGTTAACGCTTCTCGTAGGAGATTTTCCCGCACTGTAGAAGATCAAATTATTGTGACTAACTGCGGGATCATATTGACTGTTGACGTAACTAGTCAATATGATATGCTAGAACAGGTAAATGATAAAAAGCTTTAAATGTAAGAAAACAAAACGCTTGTTCAATGGAGAACGTGTCTCCGATTTCTCGGGTTTTTCCAGACAAGCCCAGAAGCGGCTGAGGATGCTGGATGCTTCCGAGACGCTTGAAGATCTGAGGGCCTTGAGAAGCAATCGCCTTGAGGCATTATATGGTGACAGGACAGGGCAATACAGCATACGAATTAACAAACAATGGCGCGTATGTTTCAGATGGGAAAAAGGCGCCTGTGAAGTGGAGATCGTAGATTATCACTAGATCAATATAAAAACGAAAGGCAGGAGGTAACGGCAATGGCCAGGGAACCTATTCACCCCGGTGAGTTTCTTATTGACGAACTTAGGGAAATCAATGTGACGCCGACGGAGCTGTCACGTCGTATCGGTGTGCCGCCAAATCGAATTTCCCAGATCGTTCGCGGGAAGCGGGATATAACGGTTGATACCGCCTTGCGGCTTGGGCAGTTTTTCGGTACCACGCCCGAACTCTGGATCAATCTGCAAAGAGATTATGATCTTGACAAGGTGAGGGCTGAATCATGGCCGGAGATTCAAAAGATTCGCCGCTGGCAACCTGAAACCGGTTCGCATGGATAATTTGCCTCGGGGCGGATATTCACCGGGTTATAGCCGGCTGCGTTCAACAAGGCGGTTTCTTTATGTGCCCGCTTTTGCTCTCGGACTACGTGACATGGACATGATTCTTCCAATACGAAGATTTCATAGCTGTTTCCTCGGAATTCTTCCAGCCTAATGCTTGCGGGGCTATATGGATAACCGGGGGTTTCTGAGCTTGAATAGATGACTTCTTCAAGTTAACCTAGATGCTTTGTCAGGACCCATCTAACCTCGGGAGGACTTCAAATGAAAATCAAGTGGGCAGAGAGAATCGAGCAGCTTCCTCCATACCTTTTCGCCGAGATCGACAGGAAAAAAAACGAGCTTATCGATAAGGGGGTCGACGTGATCGACCTCGGGGTGGGAGACCCGGACATACCTACGCCGGATCACATAGTGGAGTCGCTTCGCGAAGCCGCTGGGAATCCGGAGCACCACCGCTACCCGTCCTACGTGGGCATGCTGTCTTTTCGGGAGGCGGCTGCCGAGTGGTACCGAGAGCGCTTCGGGGTAAGCCTCGATCCCGCAAAGCAGGTAGTGACCCTCATAGGCTCCAAGGAAGGCGTAGCCCACGCGCCGTTAGCGTTTGTTGACCCGGGTGACGTGGTGCTCGTGCCGGACCCCGGATACCCCGTGTACCCGGTTTCGACCACGTTCGCCGGAGGGGTTCCCTACGCGATGCCGCTTCTTAAGGAAAACGATTTTCTTCCGGACCTTGACGCAATCCCCGCCGAGGCGGCCGAGCGGGCCGCCATGATGTTTCTTAACTATCCGAACAATCCGACGACGGTTCTCGCCAACGAGGGGTTCTTTGGGGAAGTGGTCGATTTCGCCCGGGAAAACGAAATACTCATCTGCCACGACGCCGCCTACACGGAAATAGCCTTTTACGGGAAAAACCCCCTGAGCTTTCTCGAGATACCGGGGGCGATGGACGTGGGAATCGAGTTCCACTCGCTTTCAAAGACCTTCAGCATGACCGGGTGGCGCCTGGCGTTCGCCGCGGGGAACGAGAGGGCAATAGCGGGTTTGGGGAAAATAAAGACGAACATAGACTCGGGGGTTTTCCAGGCGGTCCAGGAGGCGGGCATAACGGCGCTTCGCAACAGCTCCGTCGGACTTGAAGAGAGAAAGGAAGTCTACAGGGAGCGCCTCGAGATATTCTGCCGAGGCCTCGAAGAAGCCGGCATAAGCTATACGCAGCCCGATGCCACCTTCTACGTGTGGTTCGAGGTTCCCGAGGGAATGACATCTTCAGAGTTCTCGGAGAGAATGCTCACCGAGGCCGGCGTGGTCGTAACTCCCGGAAACGGTTTCGGGGACTGCGGCGAGGGGTACGCTAGGGTGTCGGTGACGTTTGACACACAGAGGATAGAGCAGGCGGCCGAGAGGATAGCGAAGTTCAAGCCGTAGGGACGACCGGGTCTTTTAAAGATAAGAGGTTATGAGAGTTGTTTGAGTTTATAAAGTACTTCTGCACCCTGCTTTACGTTATCTCCTCTGTTTTTCTCTGCATATTCGGCCTTCACCGCTACTACCTAGTGCATCTTTACTCGAGGGCAAAGGCGCGCCGCGCCGCGGCCCCGCAGGGACAGGGGTTCCTTCCGCGCGTCACCGTGCAGCTCCCCGTCTATAACGAGATGTACGTGACCGAGAGGCTCATCCGCGCGGTCTGCGCGATCGACTACCCGAGGGACCTGCTCGAGGTGCAGGTGCTTGACGACTCAACGGACGACACAAGCCGCATAGCGGCGCGCTGCACCGAGGAGCTCCGGGCCGCGGGGTTCGACATAAAGCACATCCGGAGGGGGAACCGCGAGGGGTACAAGGCGGGGGCGCTTGCCGCAGGCTGCGCGCAGGCAAGCGGAGAGTTTCTTGCGGTTTTCGATGCGGACTTCGTTCCCCCCAGGGATTTTCTCCGAAAAACCGTGCCGTGCTTCGAAGACCCTGAGGTCGGAATAGTGCAGACGAGATGGGGGCATCTTAACCGCGACTACTCGCTCCTGACCAAGGCCCAGTCGGTGCTTCTTGACGGTCATTTCGTGGTGGAGCAGGCCGCCAGGCACTCAAACGGACTTTTTCTTAACTTCAACGGCACCGCCGGGGTGATCCGCAAGAAGTGCATAGAGCTTTCCGGAGGGTGGCAGCACGACACCCTGACCGAGGATCTTGATCTCAGCTACAGGGCGCAGATAAACGGGTGGCGCGCGGTCTACCTGCCCGACGTCATATCGGACGCCGAGCTTCCCGTTGACATGAACGCCTTCAAGATACAGCAGCACAGGTGGGTTAAGGGAGGCATCCAGACGGCGGGGAAGCTTCTGCCCTCGGTGCTTGGCGACTCCCGGATTCCGTTTAAGGTCAAGGCGGAGAGCATTTTCCACCTCCTCGGCAATTTCAGCTACCTGTTTCTGCTCGCCACGATAATTCTCATAATACCCATGAATTTCCTCTGGGAGCGGATCTGGCTTAACGACCTTTTCATAGCGAGCGTCACAGGGGTGGCGCTCGGCACTCTTGCCATAATAAGGTTCTACATACTGGCCGTAAGCGAGGC
Source organism: Candidatus Dadabacteria bacterium (assembly GCA_022827275.1). Taxonomy (GTDB): domain Bacteria; phylum Desulfobacterota_D; class UBA1144; order Nemesobacterales; family Nemesobacteraceae; genus Nemesobacter. The sequence goes on from JAJDTG010000020.1 coordinate 162,546, forward strand.
CCATGGCTCCCGGGCACGGGAGTTCTACAAGTACATACCCGTTGCGCTGAGCGTCGGGGCGGGCATAGCGGTTAACAACGCCAAGGCAGTGCTTGAGGCGGTTCTGGGCAGGACGTCGGGTTTTGCGAGAACGCCCAAGTACGCTGTTGTGGGCAGGAAGGACAGGTGGAGAACTTCGGCGTATGTTTCCTCAAAAGGGGTTACCACCTTTCTGGAGGTCATCCTCTCGGTTTTCTTCACGTTCCAGGTGGCGTACGTCCTCTACATGGGATTTTTCATCTGGGTTCCCTTCCTGCTGCTGATGCAGTTCGGTTTCACGTACACCGCTTTTCTCTCGATATATCACGGCTCCTGAGCGGCCTTATTCCTGAAAGTGCGATTTTACAAGTACAATGCCTGGGATTTCACGGAAGACCGGATGTCGTGTATATACGTCAAGTATGTTCCTGTTTGGAGGCAGAGATGGAAAGGGTAAAAGTATCTAAGAACAATAAGAACCAGGTGGTGTGGCTTCCCAAGCCGGTTTCTTTTCCGGATACCGTAAAGGAAGTGGATATCATCCGTCTTGGACGTTCCCGCTTGATCACTCCGGCAGGAGAAGCATGGGACAGCTGGTTTGAGAGGGAGGGCGTTACGGATGACTTCATGAATGAGCGCGATCAGACCGGAACCCGGGAAAGAGAACCGTTTTGATGCCCAGGTACATGCTGGACACCAATATAGTCGTCTGCAATTTATCCTTGAATTGCCGATGTAAATCCGCAAACTATCCTTGCAAATTAGGAAGAGCTATGTATAATTTACAAGCATGATAGAACGTCATGCTTCCCGCTCCCTAAGAAAAGCTCTCGGCCGACAGGCTGCCGTGGCACTGATCGGCCCGCGTCAGGTCGGCAAAACTACCTTGGCGCTTGATATTGCCGGGGAATCGGGGGCGCTGTACCTTGATCTCGAAGCTGGGGAGGAGCGTGCCAAGCTGGCTGACCCGGTACTGTTCCTGAGACCCCACGAGGATCGTCTGGTCATTCTTGACGAGGTTCACCGCGTGCCGGAGCTGTTTTCCGAGCTGCGCGGCCTGATTGATCAGGGAAGACGCCGGGGGAGGCGGACGGGACGCTTCCTGGTTCTCGGGTCGGCATCGGTTGACTTGCTGAGACAGTCGGGGGAAAGCCTTGCGGGGCGGATAGAATACGTTGAACTGAATCCGCTGAGCGTGCTTGAAGCGGGAGGGGGTGACGATTCCCTGAACCTGCTCTGGGTGCGCGGCGGTTTCCCGGACAGTTTTTTAGCTCAAGACAATGACGACAGTTTGGCTTTCCGTCGCAACTTCATCCGCACCTACCTTGAGCGCGATGTGCAGCAGTTCGGATGGCAGATTCCGGCGGAGACCCTTGAGCGCCTCTGGACTATGCTTGCTCACGGCCAGGGTACGTTGCTTAACACCTCGAAGCTTGCGTCCGGCCTTTCCATAAGCGCCCGCACCGTGACCGGCTATATAGACCTGCTGGCCGGCCTTCTGCTGGTGCGCCGACTGCAACCGTTTTACGCCAATGTCCGAAAGCGCCTTGTGAAATCCCCGAAGGTCTATGTCGCGACAGCGGCATCGTCCACTCCCTCTTGGGCGTCATGGATTACGATTCCCTTGCCGGCCATCCCGTAGTGGGCGCGAGCTGGGAGGGTTTCGTGATAGAAAACCTTCTGTCCGTCGCTCCTGTGGGAACCAGGGCGAGCTTTTACCGCACTTCTGCGGGTGCGGAGATTGACCTTGTCCTTGAACTGCCCGGGAGTCGCGCTCCCTGGGCAATCGAAATCAAGCGCGGCCTAAGCGGCACCTTGGGCAAGGGTTTTCGAAACGCCGTCGAGGACATCAATCCCGAGCGGTCTTTTGTCGTCACCGCCGGTTCTGACCGCTACCCGGTCGCGAAGAGTGTCGAGGCGATCGGCCTTCGGGAGATGGCGTCAGTTCTCGGGGAGCGGTGACCTCCGATTGCTGTTTCCTTATCCGCGTTTTTATAAAAATCTTCCCCGCGATTTTGCAAAAGATAAGCCCGCGTTTTTATAAAAATTGTATTTGGACCATATCAGCCGGATTCGTCATCTTTTTCCTGTTGCGCCCTGCTGCTCTCGATTGACTTTCTGATTTCAGACGTTCCCTGTTCCCGGGAAACACTCTCCGATCTCGCATTATCAAGACGCTTCCGCACCCCTTCAGTTGAACGTTGAAGAGACTCCCTGCCCTCGAATATCTCGTCTCTTCCATCCCCAAGACTCTCTGCGGTTTTTGTCCCGTCGGTTTCGATTTTTCCCCGGGCCCGCTCCCGCGCGCGGGACACCTGCTCCCTTATTGCCGCGGAATCCTCCTCTATCGAACTTTGCGTCTGCGCCACCCCGCCGCCGCCGGCTTCCCCGGCAGACTTTCTGTATTCTCCGAAAGCCCCTTCCGCGTCAACCTCGAATCTGCGGACATCTCCGAGGCCGTAGCCCTCTGCGGGCATCGCGGCGACCGATTCTCTGGTCGCTCTTCCCGCTCCGACAAGTTCCGAGAGGCCTGTTACCCTGTGTATGGATCCGGAGACGGCTTCTGCCTCCTCCGTGTCGTATCTTCCGTCGCGAAGGTCAGTAAGTCCCCTGGCCACGTAGCTGTCCGTGTAGCCCTGCCCCCTCATGTCGGCAAACACCGCCTGGGTGTATTCCCTCTCAACTCCCGCGCCGAATGAGGTTTCCCCGGAGAGCACTTCTGAATAGGCTTTTGCCCTCTCCCTCTGGGAGGAGTAGTCCCGGAGAGAGCTTTTTGCGGAGCGAAGCTCGGCCCTTGCCTCCTCCGAGTCCCGGGCCGTGAACTGGAGACTTTCGCGGGCCTCCTTTGAAGAAAGCGTGCTCTCAAGCTCGGAGAAAGCTGTTGAGAAATTCACCCGGGAGTTGGAACTTGAGGCAAACTCCCGGGCTTCCTCGTACCTCTCGGCGGCGCTTGTGTCGGTCTTGCGCGCTCCCCGCGCCTTTATCCCGGCGCCGACCGACGGCCCCCCGAGCCCCACGCCCGCAAGCCCCGAGGAAGTCCCCGCCCTTGCCCCCGCCTCGTAGACCATCGCGGTGTCCCACGACATCTTGAGCGACTCCTGGCGGGAGAGGCCGAACCGCCTCTGCAGGTTTGAAGCCGTCTCTAGCACGGTCGCAAGATCTTTTTTCTCGCCCGTCGCGCTTGAGAGCCCGAGCGCCTCGGAGTAGCCCCTCTCGTCTGTGGCCGCACGCGAGGCTCCGACCATCCGCACGGACGCCGCGGCCGCGGAATCCGTTACGGCCTCCCTGCTTGCCTCCATGTTCCGCATGGTGTCGGCAAGCTCCTCCCTTGCCGCGAACCGGACGCCCTCTCTTCCCGTTATCCGCATCCCTCCCACGCTTGAGGCCGGTTGCTCGTGGACATTGTCGTAGCGGCGGGTGAGGTTCCCCGTCACCGACTCCCGCGCGACATCGGACTTGTTCGCCGTCACGGTGTCGTAGCGGCCCGTTGCGACCGACACGTTTCCAAGCGATATGTTTCCCGCGGCGTGGGCCCCGGCCGTCTGGGTCGAGATTGACTGCGTGGGGCCCATGAACTGCTGCACGGCTCCCACCACGGCGTGCTGGCTTGCGGAGACGACGTAGTAGGCGATCATGGGGACTATGGTGGCCGCAAGCCCCGCGACCGCCATGGCCATGTCGGACTCGTGGACGACGGATCCCCTTGAGATCACGGTGAGGGTGCCGTCTGTGTAAGGCTCAAGCGCCCTTGCGAGCTTCAGGCTTGAGAACAGGTTCACTATGGCGTATATGGGGTTCCAGAGCTCGGTCCAGAACATCGCGATCAGGTAGGCCGGGATTATCCGAGCGGCAAGCGGCGTCATCGCCAGGAAGATCACCGCTGGGAATATGCCGTAGAGCATCCCCTGGAGGAGCCCCCTTATGTAGGGAAGGGTGTGGCGGGCCATCTCTCCCAGCACCAGAAACGAGTTTTTCTGCCTCGCGCGCGCCTCGGCGATCGAGAGGCTGAGAAGCGAGGCCTCCGACCCTCCCGCTACCGCAAGCGACTTGACCGAGCGGGAGTAGCTGTTTATCAGGGCGTTCTGGATGATTATGTCCTTTGCCGACATCGAGACCCCGGCAAGCTCTTTGTACGATTCACGAAGGGCCTCCGTGAAGCCGGCTGTATCGACTGTGCTTGTCTGGCGGTTTATGAAACCGGACTCCTCGGCAAGCTCCTTCGTCCACCCGGGGTAGTAGGCGTCGAGGCAGGCGTTTAGGCCCGCGTGCGCTTCGCCGCAGTAGGCGAGTATGGGCCTTGCGGCCGCGGAGCAGTCCCCCGCGCTCGGCGGGGAGGCGTAGGCGCCCGCGGGCAGGGCGACGTTTGTGTGGAGTTCCACGAAACGGTAGTTAGCCGTTCCTATGGAAGAAAAAAGGTCGGCTGACTTCTCGAGGCTCTCCGGGCTCACAAGCCCCGAGGTTATGCTTTTCAGGCCGCACTCCCTAACAAAGGAGTCAAGCGTGTTAGCGAGGTGAGGCTCCGCGACCGCAAACGAGGTCGAGCGCTTTATCAGTTCGGCCCCGCGGAGAAGCCCGTTTTTCGAGTAGCGAAGCGCGCCCGGAAGCGAAAACGCCCCCTCCATAACCTTGGTGAGACCGCTTCCGACCCCCGAAGTCGCCCAGGCGAAAACCCCGACCCCGGCCGGCACCGAGGATATCACTCTTGTGTACGAGGTCACCCTGTCGTAGACCGCCATGTCGACCTTCACCCCGAAGAGCATCATGTAGATGAGTATGGAGAGCGCGAACTGGTGGCCCGGTGCCATCCTCCCGCCGAAAAGCGAGGACAGGACAGCGAGCAGTATGCCCGCTACCAGTCCCAGGCGTATGAGGCCCAGGAGGCCCGAGCCCGCCAGGATCGCTACGGAGTTCAGCACCTCGGCTATGAACTGCCCGTTTCCGTAGGTGTCTATCTGGAAGGCTCCCTGTGCCCCCGCCGTCTCCGGGAAAAGCAGGGTCCCGGCAAGCGCGGCTATCCCGAGCGCAAAAGCCGGTCTCAGGATCCCGGCGCGCGTGTTTTTCCTGTCCATGGTTTCCTCAGTCGGCACCCTGTATCACCTCGTCGCCCGCCTTGTGGCGGCTTTTTCTCTCGAACACCACCGGGGACCGGGAGTCAAGGTGCTCTATTATCGAGAGGGCGTAGACAAGCTCCTCTATTTTCGTATTCTCATGCTCCATCATGAGCGAGACCTCCTCGCGCAGCATCCGCATCCGCTCGGCGATCTTTTTTCTGTCCATGGCGGAGAGCGTTCCCTTTCTCTCGGAGCTCCCGATGCCGCTCCAGAGGCTGCGTTCCGCCCGCTCAAGCCACGCTGCCACGGAGAACACCGCTATCGGCCTCGCAAGCGCCGAGACGTAGGTTCCTCCTATCTCGGGATCCACGGCCCCGGCCGAGGAGAGAAGCTTCCACGCGGGAAAAGGGAGGGCGTCGAGGAATCTCACGGTGTCGTCCTGCGGGCGGCGGTTTCCGACTATGGCCGAGTGGGCCTCAAGCAGCTTCTCTGAGACAAGTTCCGCAAACGGCTTGAAGCTCGCCCCGACCGACACCGTGGCGGGCGCCGTGCAGTAGGGGTCCGACCCGCAGTTGTATACTTTCCCCGTGCCGCCTCCGCCCGCGAGGTACTCGAGGCTTATGGTCGGGGGCTTGTACTCAGAGTGCGTCTGCGTGATTATGAAGGTTCCCGTGACGCTCATCACCTGCTCTTTTTGCTCCTTTGAGAGTGTTCCCGGGGGAATGGTCCGAAGCGCCTCCCACACGGTGTTCCTTGTCGGTTTTACCAGTTCCTTGTCCTGCGCGACCGTGCCCGCGTTTATGTCCGCGACGGTGCTAGTTATCCCGCTCTGGGTGCGGCATTCGGAGAGTCCCTCCGCGGGGTCGGTGAAAAGTGACTGCTTGACTCCCACGAACGCGCAGCGCCCCGCCTGTTCTCCCCTGATTATTCCCCCTTCCCCGAATATTCCCTCGGCGAGGCTCTCTCCCGCCCTGCAGGTGTTGACGCTGAGCGAGTTTGCGGCGCGCGAGGCGGCCTCGAGCTTTTCCATTATGTTCTCGCACGGGGAGCAGAGTGTCTTGAGCGCCATCATGAACGCGTAGCTTGCAAACGACGTTCCTATGGCCTTCATCTTCCGTATGAGGTCTTCTGCACTTATGTAGGAGATCGCCCCCAGGAAAAGGTCCACCCCTCCGCACCCTGAGCGAAGGTGGGGGAGGCTCACGGAAAGCGGCTGTATGGTTTCGTTGGGGAGCCTTACCGAGACCGAGCCTCCCGTGACGAACCCCCTTGACTGCCCCTCGTAGACCCCGGCCGATGTAGCGGTCCCCGAGAGCCCTAGGCGGTCGAACATGCCGCGGACCTCGCTCCCGAGATCGGCCAGGCAGACCTTGGGTGAAAGAACCAGGGCGAAAACAAGTACTGTCCCAAGGAATGTTTTTCTCATTTTCCCTCCCCGCTAAGCAGGAAAAGTCCTTTGTTTTCCTCCTGCCCCGCTCCGAGCACTTCCTCTCCAACTACGTGGAGCCTTCGCCTTATTTCGCCGAGAGTGAGGTAGCCCGTGCCTATCCGGGCGATCTTTCTCTGCGAGGGAACGAATAGGAAAAGCGCCGGCACCCGCCGGACGCCCAGGCGCGCGGCCTGCGCCGCGCCGTTTACAAAATGCGGGTAAAGAGGATAAAGCCCCCTTCCGTCAAGGGACGCCGCCAGGACCCCGATCCCGTGCCTCCTCTCAAGGGTTTTTATGATCTCCGCCTGCCCGCGGCAAAACGGGCAGTCCGAGCGGAAAAAGAAAACGAGCTTTCCCACCCGGGATATTTTCTCGATCACGCCCTCGCGGGCGGTTTTCCTGAGGTTCCTCGAGATCTCGGCTCCCGCGGCGCTTACGGGATTATCAACCGTCGAGTCAAGAGCAGGGCTCTCCCACAGGACCCGTTTCCAGACGCGCGCGAACTCCTCGCTTCGCTCAAGCACTTGTTTCTGGTGTTCCATGTACGCCCTCACGTTCTCTTTGGTCGGGGAGAGAAGGGCGGCCTCAAAAAGCCTCTCTCCCCTTTCCCTTATCTCTTTTACGGTCAACTGCCTCCTGGGGGTTCCGGGCCGTGCCTCCTCCGTGCGCGAAGAGAGGGGTTCATACCAGAACCAGCCCCTCTCTTTCTGGTCGAAGTAGCGCTCTCCGAGTGCCGCGGGTCCCAAAGAGAGAACAAAAAACGCGGCGGCCAGTGTCGCGAGGGCCATTCTCACTGTTTCTCCTCCCTCTCGCAGTCAAGTGACCCGTCCGGGCAGAGATCCTCGATATCCTCTTCCGCCCTCTCCGTTGAGCCCGTAAGGTCGGGGATCTCGGCAGCGTCAAGGAGGTCTGCGTAAATCTCTGAGAAATCAACCGCGTCGAAGTCTATTTCCTGGAGCTGCTCCGCGGTCATCCCTCCGCAGTTGGGATTCCTGGGCCTGCCCCAGCCGCCGTTTCGAGCCGTGGCCCAGAGCCCTCTTTGTATGAGCTGACCCCTCGTCTGCTCGTGGAACACCCTTGCCATCTTGGAATTAAAGCAGCAGTAAACCTTTCTTTTCTTGAGCGTCACCCCAAGCACCTTCTTCTTGTGTATCCCGACGTAATGGCAGGCCCCCGCGCCGTCCCTTCTCGCGCGAAGTTCCTTCGTGTTCCGGGGACACGCGCCCGAGAAAAGCCCTTTTTTCCTGCAGCAGTTCTGTATGAATCCCGTGAGATTGAGATCGCAGCGGTAGCGCTTTCCCTTGAATATCGTCACTTCCCCGCCCGAGGTGTCCGCGCAGTCGATCGGTCCCGCGGTCGCCCCCGTAGTCTCGTCCACCTCGATGGGCCCGTACCCCTCGGCGGAGCTCTCACCGTCTGCGGTCGTCGCAAGGCATCTCTCCATGTCGGCAAGCATTGCCATGCGCGAGGCCACTTCGGGAAAATCCGTGTTCTGCTCCGTCTGTGTGTCGAAGCAGTCATCTCCCGAGGCGCAGCGGATTTCCCCTCCGCACTCATACGTGACGCTTTTTTCCCGGCAGAGGCTTACGCTTTTCGGACAGTCATAGGGGTTTTCCTGGATAAGGCATACCCCGAGGTCCGTCCCCGGCGGGTCGGGGAACTCGGGATGCTCGCGGAACCGCATGACGCAGCGCGCCCCGGTCTGGTGGCAGCCCTCGGCGCGCAGCTTCGGGCAGTCGGGGCCTTCCGCCAGGGGGCTTGCGCAGAGGTAGGTGTATTCCCTGTTCGTGCACACGGTTTCTTTGTCTGGAGTCTGGGTAGTTCCGAGGCAGCGGTTCCTGAAGGTTTCGCAGTTTCTGGCCGCCTTGTAGCCCCCGCAGCGGTCGTCGGTCTCAATGCGCGTTTCGTGTGTGGTTTCGGTGTCCGTTTCCGAGGCTCTCCGTCGGGACTCGGTGTCCCGGGGGATCACGATAACGGTCTTTTTCACGTTGCAGTAATGTCTGCTGAGCGTTGCCTCCTCGTAGCACTCTTTTTGTTCGTTCCATAAGTTTTCCGTGTATTCAGTGCACACCTCCTTTTTCTCGCATGAAGACAAGGGGCCCTCGATCGCACGCTTGGAGCCTGCGATCATGGGGTCCGTTTCGGGGTCTATGGTGAATGCGGGCCTCTCCGCGGAGCTTCGCTTAAGAAATCCGGGGGCGTCTGAGGTGGCCGGGTTCCCGCCCCGTATAGCGCCCTCCGCTTCGACTCTCATCCCCTCGGGATCCCCGGTCCATCGTGTCCCCTCGGTCTGGAATTCCTGGCGGGTCTCCGGCCCGTAGCCCGGAAGCGCTTCCGGTTCGACCTCTGACGGACTCAGGGTTTGCGAGTGGCGTGACAGCATTTCAGTGCCGTGGACGCGTCCTTCCCGGAGGCCCGTTTCGAAATCCTCCCCTCCGTGTGCCGGAAGCAACGGCAGGAGCAGAAGGCTAATTGCCACGAAAGCCGCTTTTTTCAAGGCGCCTGATAAACACCCCGGCATTTGCGTCCTCCTTTTCCATGAGCCCGAGAGCGTAGGGAAGCGATACGTCCCCGGAAACCTTTACGTGGCGAAGTCCCTCGCAGTCCGCTCCGGGCACGTGGCCGTAGGCAAGCACGAGCTGCGGCACCGCCCCGACCGAGAAGCATTCGAAAAGAACAGGGTCTATCCATACCTGCGCCCCGGTTTTCCCGATGACCTCGGATATCCGCGAAGCGGTTTCCCCGAGATCCTCTCCCGAAAGTCCTCGGAGAACCATCACCGCGCCCCCGACCGCGCTCTCCCATGCCGCCTCCCTGAGAGAGGAGCGTGGCATCGAGAATGAGAAAAAGTAAAAGAGCCTGGGCATCCCGTTGTCCGTTGCCACGCTTTTTTCAGGGAAAGACCCCGAGGGCGGGGATTTTACCGAAAGCAGCTCCATTACTTCTTCGGTTTCTTTCGCTCCGGGGGAGTTTATCTCCGAGAGTGTCTTCTCCGCTCCCGCAATGTCAGGTTCGAGCAGGTCTCCCATGAGTTTTTTCGCGCGCGCGCGCTCCGCCTCGCCGGGTTTGGTTCTTATTCCCCGAAGCGAAACGGGGTTCTCTGCGGACAAGGCCTGAGTTCCCAGGACGGCGAGCACGACCGCGATCAGAGCAGGCAGCAGTCTTTTTTTCTCCATAGCACCAATACCCAGTCCTCTCCTTGGCCGGGATACCACTTGCCGGGGGCCCAGCGCGCCGTCGTCCTTCCTATCGGGAAGGCTTGCGTGTTCTTCGGAAAGGCGAGCTGAAGCTTGTACTGGTCTTTCACTATTACCCTGTGGGGCCGCGGCGCGCACAGGGAGCCCTCTCCCGTGGTTTTAAACGCCAGAAATTCGTTGTGAAGCTTCGCAAGCAGCTTCACGGCCGAAAGGGCGTAGACGGCCGGGAGGTCTCCCGTCGCCCCGTTGTTTCCCGTATGCGGGTAAACGCTTCCCCAGGACCCGGCGCACCAGAAAAGTTCGTTTAGCGCAAAGCCACCCGCAGCGGCCACGGCGTCCGTGGCGCACGAGGCCTGCGCTACGGGGTTCGCCACGAGCGCTATTTCGGGGTGGAGGAGAAACGAGAGTTCGTCGTTGCTCCAGAGAGGATCAAACGCAGTCATGTATGCGAGATCGAATCCTCCCTGGGTCATGCACCCGAAACTTGAAAAAAGGCTCAGCACGGAGAACACCGGGTAGAGAAAGTGGTGGACGTGAAGAAACGAGGTCCTGTCTCCCCGCTGCCCGCCTCCCTCTCCGTATGTCCCCGCCGTCGCGAAGGATGGAAGAGGAAGCTTTCTGCCCCCGAGCGAAGGAAAACATCCGGGGTGCCTTACAACCTCGATCAGCTTCACCGGCTCCCAGAAGGAAACCTTTATCCCGACCCTGGGTACCGGGGATCCGCAGAAACAGAGCGGGAAATGGCTTACGGTATCGGTTCCTTCTCCCGGCGTTACGGCGACTCCCCCTATCTTTATCGGAAACATGGCTCTCCAGTCGACGTCTAAGACCGGGTTAAAGAACCCTCCGCCGCATTTGGCCGACGCGGTGGCGTCTCTTGCGGTGCCTGGGAGCAGGGCGACGAGAAAAAGAGCCGTGAGGATTTTTCTTCGGGACATAATAGTTATAATGTAATACAAAAAGGGAAATAAGGCAAGAAAAACCTGATCGGGCGGTCCTGGGACGGTTCTCCGCCTGCTGGTGGGACGTGTTTTGCGGAACAGGGAAATTGCGTTTATCCCGCGTTCTTTTGTTTTTTGAGGCACGGCGCTTGGAGTACCGCAGATGCGGTCAGGAGCAGATCCAGGACGGCTGTTGTGGGCCGTCCGTAGTTCGGGATTCTGGTGGAGGTATTGTTTCCCAGGTTTTTATCGAACTCATAACCTCGGTTTCATCCTCGTATATATCTTAAATGGTGACTGTGACTCAGGGGACAGCGGGACAGGGACGGCAAGCAGGAGAAAAAAATCTCAAGGAGAAGCTTTTTTGTGATGTTCAGTGATTGCACCTGATATGAGCTTTCCCCTCTTCATCAAACCACGCCTTGGTTTCGACCATATCGGGTGCGTCAACGACTATTACGTAGTCTCCATTTTCAAGATCAATCCTTTTCCCCTTAAGAATCGTTGGGGCGTACTCCGTTTCCAGGGATTCTGAGGAGGAATGCGGTACCGCCTCGGTTCCATCGTTTTCGATGTCTAGGGCCTCCCACTGCTCACTGGTAAGGATTTTCCCTGTTTCGGGGTGGATAAATACTTTCACATTGGCACCCGACGCTTCAGCGGGTGGCGAAACCGCCACTGTTTTACCTGAATGGTTCCCGGGAGCGGGCAGATCGTCGGCGAAGGTTCCTGTCGACCAAAAGCAGGTCGAAAGCACGGCGATGAGCAGAAGTTGTTTCATATCAATGACAATTATAAGTAAGTTTGATTTTAAAGTGAAGACGGATTGGATGTCGAGAGGTCGTTACAAATCGATTACGTGATAGGGCCTGTGCATTCTGGACAATCGTGTGAGCGGTGTTTTTTAACAGCTATTAGGTTCGCAACAAGGGCTATCAAGGACCATCTCAAAACTGTTCCACTAACAGCGTAAGGCTTCCGCATTTCCCTTGACGGCAAACAGCATAGCCCACAAAGTTAAGATTTTAATCTGTAATTTTTCGTAATTATTTTAGAATTATCTCTAGTATTCTGAGTTTTCGTTTTTCCTGCGTTACAAGCGACGGTACTTTTTCAATCTTGAGTCTTCTGAGAATGAAAGGGCTTGCTTTGTACACCATCTGGCCCGCAAGCAAGGAAGCTCTTCGGATATCGCCGTCGGTGAGTAGCAGAATTGGTTTTTCACCTTTTTTTTCTGTCTTTTCGAGCGCTCTTTTCACTTGGTTCTCCCTCAGCACCAGGATGCTTTTTGAAAGCGGTACATAATCAAGCGGATTTACGACACCCGCGGGGAAAATCATTTTTCCCATGTGGTCGTAGAGCGGATTTCGCACGTTCACCGAAGGGTCGACATAACGCACCCGCTCTTCCGTGGCCGAAGGGACATCGAGAGAAACAAAAGAGTGCTTTGCGTAGGATTCCTCAAGTTTTTTCTCCATGCTTTCCCGAAGAGCCCGCATGTCGATTTCCCCGGCCTTTCTCCGCACATAGGAAAGCATGTTTTCTTCCTTTATCTCGTAGAGTTTCCCGTGAACCCCGAGGTCTTTACCCGAAGCCTGGCCCGGCACCGGGAAGAACTGGATAAGAAAAACCGAGGCTAGAACAAGGGAAACCCACGTCCGACTATCCATGATTTTCTGACGAACCCCCAGTATCTTGAGTCATAGCTTCTCTCTCCGTCTCCCAGAACGAAGTAGCTGCCGGCGGGAATCACCCCGTCGTGCCGGAAGCTCGAGACGGCCGCTCCTTTTGAATCATGCTTGCTTGCGACGGCCACTCTCTCGCCGTTTAAGTAAAACTCTCTTCCTTGCGTGCGAAGCGTATCGCCCGGGCAGCCGACGAACCTTTTCGCGAAAACCGTTCCGTAATCCCAGTAGGGGTTGCGCACGCTCAGGCGAAAAAGCCCTATGCTTCGGGGTCCGCAGGAAATCTCTCCGCCCCGCACCGTTAGAAACGCCCGGTGGGGAAGCGACCCCGATACGTTGAATGAAAGACGAATTCCCGAGAGATACGCCCCCGCGAGCAGAGCAAGGATCAGGAAAACCGAAACGGCTGCGCGCGCTCCAAGGCAGACCCGCAGAAACTCACTCACTTTCATCTCCCCGAACGGAAAGCTCCTCGAGTATCTCACCGGTTATGTCGCTCCCGCCCCCAAGGACCGACTTCGCGTCAAGCACGAGATAGCCCTCTTTTTCATAATCGGCAAGAACCTCGCCGAAGCGTATGAAAAACCGCCCGACCCGCTCCTCGGCCTCCTCGCGCGATAGCTCCCCGCGAAGCACCCTCGAGAATATCCTTTTGCGCTCCTCCGAGATCACCGCGTCGAGGTCTATGAAAACCACCTTTTCATCCCTCTTCCCATCCGCGCAGGAAAAAAACCCAAACACAGCCAGGAGCGCAAGCACCGCAAGCGCAAGCGAAACCCTCGTTTTTCTCATCTTCTCCCCCTCGAGATCTCGACGCACCGCTCTATCGCCTCGTGCACTTCCATCCCTTCCGAGATGAATCCGTTAAGAAGGGAGACGTCGTCTGGGTTCGTGGTGTAGGTCCAGTAGGAAAAAGGATCCACAACTAACCGCCCGAGGCCCATGCCGCGCTCGCTGTTGTATATGAACACCTCGGAGAACTCCCCGGGACGCGTGGAGAGCGTCGAGACAAGCTCCCCGAAGTAATCCCCCAGAAGAAGCTTCCCTCCCCTTTTTATCTCCTCTACGCTCTCTCCCTTCTGGCGGAGCATGAACATCCAGGCCGAGTTCTCAAGCACCGATTCCCCGAGGTCCCCCGCCCTGTAGAAGTCAAGTAGGCTCTGGGTTACGGAGACGAAGGCGCCGTTATACTTCCTTGCCCTTCTGTAGCCGTGCGCTATGAACTCGCCCGAGAACCCCCCGCCGAGCAGGTCCCACGCCTCGTCTATTATCGCTAGCTTTCGCCGCTCGCGGCTCCCGAGGTACATTTCCCTTTCTATGTGCCAGATGATCATGAGCACCACGACGGTCTGAAGCTCGGGCTTTGACTTAAGTTCCTCAAGCTCAAGCACGTTGAGGTCCCTCTCAAACGAGAGGTTTGAAGGTCCCTCGAAGAACCGCCCGTACTGCCCGCGGGATGAGTAGGCGTAGAGCATGTGCGCGAGGTCCTCCGATCTTCGCTGCGGGTCGGAGATACCCGATAGCGCACTCACCACGTCGTCTATCCGCGCCTCGGGGCCGCGCCGCTCCCAGGCTTTCTTTATCGCTTCCTCGAGAAGCGATTTCCCTAGGTCCCCTATTTCCTCAGACGGTGAGGCCATCTGGGCGAAAAGGGGCTTAAGCAGCTCCATGTCCTCGTCTATGTCCGTTATGCGGGAGAAGGGGTTAAGCGAGATCCCGCTTTTCTCGTCAAACACCACGAACTCCCCGCCCACAAGGCCGCAGAGCTTCTCGTAGGAGCGGCCTATGTCTATCACGAACACCCGCGCGCCCTGGGAGAGATAGCCCGTGATCATGTCCGAGACAAGAAAGGACTTTCCGGAGCCCGACTGTGCGAACACCGCGCAGTTGTAATTGGAGGCCGAGCTGAAAAGATCTAGCTTCATTATCTGTCCCCTCCTTGATATGAAGGTAAGCGGCCCGGAGCCGCTCCCCTTCCAGTCTGACATCACGGGAACGATTGAGGCCCCCGCCGAGCTCTGCATGGTCGAGTTTCGCCTAAGAAGCCTCGCGAGGGCCGGCTCCCCGCCAAGCGGCAGGCTCTCGAGCAGCAGGGGGAGCACTATGTATTTCTCCTCGCGAAGATCGAAGTTCCGCGCCCTCCATATTCCCGTCACCAGCTCCCTTACCTTTTCCGCCTCCTCGCCGCTTCGGGTCCGGAGAAAGAGGCTGAGCGACCCCATGACCAGCCCCTCGTCCTCGAGGGCGTTAACCAGAAAATCGAAGTTCTCGGCCTTTCTCCGCAACCTCGGTATGAATCTCGTCACCACTCCGAAGCTCTGCTGCTTCACCACGGCGGCCTTGGTTCTTACTTCCGAGGCCTTTTTTCTCTCCGGGATTACAAAGCCCGCCTGGAGGAAAAAGTACGCGGGCACCTGCGAGAGCCCCCGAAGCGGGTCTCCCAGCAGCTCATGGAACTCGTCAAGGGAGAAGTACTCGGGCATGGACGCGGGGGAGTATCCCCGAAGGCGCGCGTCCCCGAGCGAAATCTCCCCCGCCCGCACATCTATAATCGTCTCGCGGTCCACTATCTGGCTCCTTATCTCCCTGTCCGGGTCGTAGGGGCCGCCTCCCGCCCGGCCGAGGTAGTAAGGGTCGTCGTACCAGCGCCCGTCGGGGTTAAGCGCCTCGCGGAGAATGAGGATCAGCTGCGCCGGGGGGAGGTCGCGGGGGTAGAGCTGCGCGGAACTCAGGACCCCGGCCACGTTCGCCCCGAGCTTGCGGGCGCCCTCTGTGTGCTTCTCCCACTCGGCTTGCGCATCCTTCTTCCCGGAGCCTGGAGGAATCCTGATTGAAACGAGGAAGCGGAAGTCCCTTGCGGGGGTCCCGACCCTCTCCCGCATCCCGAGGGTGTAAAGCCGCTTTCTCTCGGCGGCGATCTCCCGGCAGATCCTGCCCTGCACCGACTCTTCCTCGGGGAAAAGCGGGGATATGAGCTCCGAGGCGAACACGTGGAACTTGACCGACGTCCCGGGCGGAAGCACTCGGTCGCCCAGCATTCCGCCCAGGATCCTTTTTGTGTCCTCCCCCGCGAAAAGAAGAGGGTTTATCTCCCATACGAAGCCGCACGACGCATCGGCAAGCACGTACATCCCGTCCTCCCAGGCCACGTAGGGAAGGTAGCGGGAAAGCGAATCCCTCGTGGCAAGCTCCCCCAATCGGTCCTTGGCCACGCCCATCAGGGAGCCCCCTCCGCCCCAAGAAGCCGTATTTCCCCCGGATAATCCTCCGGGGACTCGCCCAGGGGAACCGTCTTCCCCCCGATCGTCCACCGCCCCCTGCCCGAGATCACGTACACGTACTTGCCCGAGTGAAAAACGCCCCGGGCATCCTGCCACGGGGCTATCCAGAGGCGTATCGTGGGCGGGGGAACATAGACGGGCATTGTTTTTTCGGGCCGCGTGACTTCCTTGTTTTTCGCCCGCCCGCGCGTGTTTTTCCCCGCCCGGAAGATTCCACCTTCGAGGAACCTTCTCCACGCAGCCGTACGCGCGCTTTTTTCTTTCCTGAGAGCTTCGGGGAAGGGATGCTCCCCGCCCTTTTGTCCCGAAGCCGCTTCGGCGTAAACCTCGGAGACGCTTTTGCACGAGTAGCCCGATTCAGCCGGGCAGCCGTAGCGCGACGATCCGCCTGCGCAGCCGGCAAGAAGCAGCAAGAGAAGCAGAGGTGCCATGGCGAATTTTCTCATCCTTCTTTTTTCCTCCCGGCGTAAGCGGTTTTTCTCGGAGCAAGTTCCGTTCCCTCGGTTATGATCACGTCCACTCGGCGCCCCGCGTCTATCTCTATTACAGGAAACACCTCTTCGGCGAGCTTTAGGTAGTATTCCGCAAGAAGCTTTCCGGCTTCCCCCGCTCCCCCGCCGATTCCCGTTTTAACGAGGTCCCTTGAACTCCTTGAGCTCACGGTGAACGTCCCCCCAGCGACCACTCCGGCGGTTGAGTTTGAGCTCTCAACGGCTCCGCCGAACCCCGAGGCGAATCCGGCCAGGATCCCGCGCGAGAGCATCTTCCCCTGTTTCGAAACGAGCCTTCCGCGGATCCCCGTCTTTCCGTCCTCCCCGGCCACGTACCCTTTTATCCTGGTGTCTATTACGTCCCCCGAGCGAAGAACGCAGGCTATTCTCTCAAGCCTTACGTACGCCCTCTCGCTTGCTAGCTGCCCGTAGCCCGCTCCCGTAACGTGGCAGCGCGCTATGTCCATGCGCCGAAGGCCGGGCAGACGGGAAGGTTCCGCAAGATGTATGAGCACCGGGTGGGGGTTCCGCGAGGCGGCGGTCGCGGTTGGGGCGTCAAGGCCGCTTAGGAGCACCCCGGGAACGAAGCTTCCCGAGGGAATCCAGTTAAGCAGGGCGGGCTCCGTGGCCTGTCCCTCGGCCGGGGTGCCCCCGAGGGGGGTGAAAACCCGTATCGGGCTTTGCGTCTTCGGGGGCTCGGGCGCCGTCTGCGCCGCGCCCGGAAGGGGCGGAGCGGGAGGGAATCCCGCTTCGGGTGAGGTTTCATCCCCGGCCTGGGGAGGGGGGTAGGGGTACTCCTGGGGAGGCTCTTTCTCGAGCTCTCCAAGCGCCGTGGAGATCGCCTCCAGCGTCTTTTTTATCTCTCTCTGTTCGGTCTCTATCATCCCGAGGCGCTTTTCCCCCTCTATGCGCCATTTCTCCCGGGCGAGATCCACTCCCCGCAGTATCTTTATGCTTCCCCGCGGCTTTTTCTCTCCAAGCAGTCCCTTATCCTCTCCGCCGAGCAGGAAAAGGAAGAGAGCCACGACGGCAAACCCGGACAGTATGGCCGCCGCGGCAAGTGTCTGTCGCTTTCTTTCGGCGTAGATTTTCCGGATCTTCCCGATCATCGCCTAGGCTCCTTTTTCGTGACTACGAAAATTCTCCCCGACTCCCCCGGCGAAAACTCATCGCGCTCCATGCCGACGGCCACCGTCTCGGGGCCGGAAAGAAACATGCTCTCGGTGAGCGCGGCGGTTTCGGAGCCTGAGTTTCTTACAACGTAGAGCGAGGCGAAAAAAGGGGGCGACGCCATCTCCGCGCGGTGCGCGATGAAAAGAGAATCGGTGAGCTTCTGTTCATTTTCTGAAATCCCCCCGGTTGGGGGATTCCCCGAGGCTAGGGAGAGAACAAGTTCCGTTATGGCTCTTTCGTAGGGGAGAGGCTCCGTGCCTCCCGCTGTCTTTTTGCCCGGATCTCTGGAGGGCGGGTCCCCGTCCCTCATTATGACGGTGCGCGAAGGTCCCTCCCCGGGCGAGAGCAGCAGTGTGAGCCTTCTTTTTTCAGTCAGGATTATCAGTTCCGCCGGATCTTCTGTTCTCACAAGCGCCGAGCGGCCGATTATCTTTACGTCAATCGACCCGCTTGAGCTAAAAGCGTTTATTATGGTTTCGGGAAGCTCGATCCTGTTTGCGTCGGTGCGCGATATGCCTAGCGATATCGGCTCTTCCCCGCGGTCCCTCCCGAGATCTATCGTTGTAGCGGCCGCAGTAGCGGCGAACGTAAAGAGCGCCGCGGCGAAGACGGCGAGGATGTGCGGGGGAAGATCAGTATTCATCTGCGCCTTGCCCTCCTTCGTCCTCGATAAGTTCGGTTACGAGCGGGCGGTTTCGGGCCCCGAGCTCAAAGCGGATCCTGTAGACGACCTCCCTCTGGTCGGTCACCACGTTTCCAACTACCCTGGTTCGCCGTCCGCTCACCGCCACAACCGCCCCTTCCTCCTCGACGGCCACTGTTTTCGGGAAAAACGCTTGGGCGACCCCGCTTGCCTTTATCTCCTTTGATTTTTCAAGCAGGAATCCCGAGATGGGGTCGTAGCTCTCGGGGTGGACGTAGAGCAGGAACTGCCTCAAGTTAAAATCCACGCTCTCCGCGGTGAAGGACGCCACGAAGGGAAGAAGGCTCAGCGCCCACTGCTCGGTGTAGGCCAGGGAAGCCGTCCCCGCTGCGCTTACGGTGAAGTCCTTTTGTATGTACTCGGGCGCGTGGACGTGTACGGTCGTGCGCCCGGAGAGGTTTTTCATGTGGCAGCCCTGGAGCACGACCGTTACGCAGAGCGCTCCCACGGCGAAGCGGAGCAGCCCGTTTTCCCTGGCCAGGTTAAGCCATCTCTCGCGGAAGGTGCGTATCAGCATCACTCAAAGAACCTCTCCCTGTGGCTCTCGGGCCTTACCCCCGAGAGGCCGTACCAGTAGGCAAGGTGAACGAGGAAGGCGCTTCCCCTCCCGGACTTGAGCCGCTCAAGCAGCCAGGAGAGGACAAGTCCCGCGAGCAGCCCTCCGAGCGCCTGGCCCCCCAGTGCCCCGACTACGAACGCCCCGCTGAAAAGAGCCACTTCGTCAACCTCCCACCAGAATATCTGGGGAGGGTCGTCTATGTATCTCGGTATTTTTGTTTTCATCTAGAATGTTCCCGTGGCGATTCCCTCTATGAGCGACGGGCCGAGCGAGACCACCAGCGCCACTCCTATTCCCGTGAGCGCGGGGAATAGGGTCTGGCGCATGATGGAAGCCCCGAGACCTATTATGAACGTGCAGAGCGCGAGCAGCCTTCCCAGGTAACCGGTGGACCACCCCTTCACCTTGTTGTAGATGCTCTGGAACTCCGTCCCCGTGGTTCCCCCGAGCGCTGCATCCGGGGAAAAAAGCGCCACCAGAAACGCGGCCAGAAGCACGAATGCGACGGCGCGGGGAAATCTTGCCATGAATATTTTCATATGAACCAGCCTCCTTGTAATGTGGTTTTACGTGTCGTGAAATCTGCTTTTGTGTTTGATTGCAGGTGCGGCATATGTCCGTTTTTTATGGTGTCATACCTGTTTGTCGCTAAGCCTCTTCGGGGAAATGAAGACCCCCGTCTCTTCAGTCATTAGGACGAGGCTTTATGAAGAGAGTTCCCGCGCTGGCGCGCGCCCTCCTGTTTCCTCTCGCTCGGGAAATCGACACCTCCCCACGCCTCAACCACGGCGTCGAATTTTTCCCTTGAAAGGGGTCTTTCGGGGAACATTTCCGCCGAGACACCTATTATCATCTCGGCGCTCTTGTCCGCCCCGCGTCCGGCCGCTTCCGCTTCCCGGCGAAGGAGGGAGTAGTGTTTTTCCGAGATTGACACGGACACCTCTTCCCCGGGGTCGCTTCCCGTGTTGGAGATGTAGTCCATCTCTATCAGCATTTCGAGATAGTCGCCCGGCGAGAGCGCTCTCTTGCGGGCTTCCCGCTCGAGCTGCCCGTACGGCGTCTTGCCAATAACGAGTGTAACGTTGCCTGTTTTTTTGTTTTTCATTTTTTTACCTCCGATAAAATGTGTATTTTTTTGGACGGACGCATGCCGCCCGGTTGAGTTTAGTTTATTTTTTCCGTCCCCGCGCAAGACACGGCGAAACGGAGGTGATCCGGCGAAGCTCCGCGTTTTTCCTTTTTTCAAGTTCAGAAAGCGGCACGTCGAACGCTTCCGCGAAAACGGGCACCCAGAAGCCGCCTTTCTTTATCTTCTTTCCCCCGTACTCGTAGTTCCAGAAGGCGGCGTAGTAGCCGTCGCGAACCCCTTCGCCCACCCAGTTGCGGGACTTAAGGGAGTTTGTTACCAGGAGTTTTGCCCGAAGCTCCGCGGGACGGGACGGGTCAAAAAACCTCATGTCCGCAATCTCCTCCCGCTCCATGTGTTCCCGGACCCCGTCAAAAAGGTAGTGGGGACAGACGTAGACAATTCCGTTTGTGGAGGAGATCGCCCGGGCGAAAGGGGCTTCCTCGAGTGCCGCCGTGTTTATCTCGGGCCCCACGTGGTCGTTCAGTATCCGGGGCATGTCGCGAAGCAGCCACTCGGGCGGCTCGGCATCCGTCCCGTCAGTGGGCGCGGCCGCCGCACGCGGGTTTTTGCGCACTCCCGAGAATTCCTCCTCCCGTGCCGCCGTGTCCGCCCTTTTGAGATTCTCAAGGATGGGGTCGGGTGCGTTCACGCTTCTGTGATGGTTCCTGACGGAGTCCACCACCGAGCGGAACGAAAGGGCGGCTCGCTCTCCTCCGCACTCCATTATCCACGCGTTAAGCGCCCTTGCGGATGCCGCCGCGTGGTCATCCTTTACGTAGCGTCCGCCTTCGGGGCGCAGGCACTCCATTTTTCCGACGTCGTGAGCGAGAGCCGCGACGAGGTGCTTTCCGTAGAGGATTTTCTCCGTGTAGAGCGAGTCGTGTATTTCCCTCATATACCGCGCCGCCCGAAGCGAGTGCTCAAGCAGGGTAACGCGCGAGAATCTTCTGGCAGTCGGCGCGAACGCGCTTTTTCCGTCCCCCGAAACGACGCTTGAGCAGAGGCCGTGGCGGTCAAGTTCTGTGAGAACCCTCTCTATTACCGCAAGTTCGCGCCTTTTCTCAAAGAGGTGGCGGTTGGGTTCTATCTCCTCTGCCCAGAAAGCCCGGGTCTGGGGGTTTTTAAAGACGGGTCCGGACGTGGGTTCTCGGTCCGAGAGCACCGCGGGTTCGGGACCGCTTCTGAGCCACAGGCTCTCCGCGAGGGCCCCTATGGTTTCTGTCTGCGCGCCGTTTTTCCTCCGCGAGGCTCTTTTTGCCGAAGCCGTCGTGAACTCTATTGTCTCGGGTCCGCTTCGTTTTCCTTTTCTTTGTCCGAGAGCAAGCGCGTAGAACGCTGCGCCCAGGCAGAAGCAGAAAAGCGAAAAAGCAGCTGCAGTCTCCCAGCTGATCGCCACTTGGGGAAAGTAGTTCATCTCCGTTCTTTTTCTCCCCCTCATCAGTTCTTTATCTCCGGGAACCGTATTTCCTCGCACGGCCGCACATCAAGAGTCCTGCCCCTGTATATGCCGTCGAAGGTAAAGGCGTAGAACTCCCTTCGCCCGAGCCTGAGGAAACTCTCGGGCGGAACCCTGCTCTCCTCTACCTCCCTCACGCTTAGCCCGCCGCCGAGGCTCATTATCGGGGAGAACCTTTTCGCGGTCCCGGCCATTCGGGAGGCGTAGGCCGCGGTGTTGGGGTCATTAACGCGGAAAACTATCTTGGTGTTCGTGTTGTCGAGTATCTTGCCCGTGTAGGCCGGGCCGAGTTCGGCCACGAGGTCCTGTTTGCTCTGAGTCAGCATGTGAAGCCACACCCCGGCTCCGCCCGCCTTGTTGAAAAGGTCGTCTATTCCGAAGTAAAGGACATTCGACGCCTCGTCGGCGTATACCGCGAGGGGAGGGTCGATCTTCCGGTGAGAAGCCAGCACCCTGCCTACGAAGCTTTGCACCATGGAGAGAAGCACCCGCGCCATTATGTGGGCCGTTTTCCTGGTGAGAAGGGAGCCCGTCTGCACCACCAGTATCACCCTCTTTCCCGCCTCGAGGCGCTCTATGAAACGGTTCGAGGTGTCCTTGCCGATGATTTCTCCCACCGACCCCGAGCTAAGCGACGTTATCACGGTGCGGAGGCTCGAGGAGACCTTGGAGAAATAGTCCTGGGGAGAGGAGAGTATCTGGTCGAGATTCATGAGGACCTCCTCCGCTTCGGGATCGTCTATTTCGGCTATCTGGGCGCGAAGGCCCTCGAGTTCCCTGTAGCCTATGTTCTCCTTTATCCTCCGGAACGTGAACTCGGGCCGCTTCCCGAGGGATCTTGATATCAGTATGAGTCCCTGCACCACGACGAGCGTCACCTCGTAGGCTATGTTGAAGTAGAACTCCTCGCGGACCCGCACGCCCGAAACTACGTGGTTAACGACCTCCTCGGGCATGAAGTAGTGGGAGAGAGGGTCTATCTTCACCGAGTAGCGGGGATGGACGGGGGAGAAGAAAAGAAGATCGTCCTCCCTTCCCGTTTTTCTGGCCACGGCCACTATTTTTGAGAAAATGGCGTTATCCCCCTTGGGGTCTATCCAGAGGATGCTTCGCCCCGCCCTTATGTCATGCTCTATCATGGCCTCGGCAAGGCGGGTCTTTCCGCTTCGCGTGGCGCCCATGGTGAATATGTGTCCCTCGCGGTCCGCGTCGGGAACCGTTATCGGCGCGGGGTTTGTTTCGGGGTCGCGGTCAAGTGCGACGCCCTCTCCCACGGCTATCCCCGCGGGCGGGGAAATATCTTGGATCTTCTTTGCTCGGAGTCCGATCAAGTGGTTTTTCTCCCGGGTTTTTTCTCGGTTTTTCTTGTTGGCATCTTCTTTTTTCCGGCCATTTTTTGACATTTGAAGTACAGTGTAATACGATTAGCACCGAATGTCCATATCTTTTTTCAGAAAATTTTCAGGGACAGGCAATCTGCCCTGCCCGCGGGTCGAGAGAAACCCGGCTTTCTTCCTCCCTATATGTAGAGGAGGGAAGTCATGAGCGGGGGGAGAGGAGGGTTTGCCCCCATATCGTCTTCGCCCCACGCATCCCCGCGCAACCTTATAGACGCGATATCGGAGATACAGCAGTACCATATAATAGAGCGCACTGGGCAGGACATACCTTCTGATTTCCTGACTGTGAGGGGGATGCTCACTTTTTTCATGGTGGGAGCTCGAAGCGGTTTCTGGGAGGGGGCGTTTCTGGGTCTGCTTCTTCCGTTTGCCTGGGGAGTGTGGGAAGAGGTCATCCCGGCTTTCGGGGGGACGGCGGATTTTTTCGGGAAATGCCTGGTCTTTCTTTTCGGTTTCGGGATAAGCCTCATGATGACGGTCATTCTCGGGGGGATGCTTTCCAGGTACTACGGGGGAAACCTTACGAGGAAGGCCATTAATTCCCTTGTGTGGGGAAGGACTCTGAGTCTCATTGCCAAGGGAGTTCTTATGTTTTTTGTATTTAACCTGCTCGTTTTTTTCCTGAGTCCGCGGAACGTGTTTTTCTTTTGCGAGGCAGCAAAGGGGTTCATCGGGGATCCGTCTTCTCTTTACTCGGGGATAATGGCGATGAAGGAGCCTCTTCGGAAAAGCGCCATGGCGCAGCTTGCAATTTCGCCCGCGCTGAGCCTTATTCCGTTTGTCACTCTTCGGTTTTTCGGGCGGGGGTGATTATTAGGAAAGCAGAGCTTGGCCGGGACTTCTGTCGTTTGTGCGGGAGGCGGGATAATACAGGCCTTTTAGTACTGTTTAGGCCAACAAATCGGCAATATTTTTAGGTTTGTTGCGGTTATCTGTATTTGGATTTTTCGGTCAAAAATTCTTGACACAAGCGCCTCCGTAGTTTATTGTTAAGGGCGTATGAAGAGATGGTGTAATTTTCCGTTAAGGAAAAAAACGCTTGAAATAAAGCTTGCTTTTGTAGTAAGCTTATAAAGAGTTTGATCATACTCTGCGTCCACTCTAGGGAAAGCAGGGCATGGTCTTTAAATATTTTGGATATAAATTTTACAGGAGGTAAGGAGAGATGATTCAAGCCAGATGGCTTATAATATTTTTTGCCGTTCTCGGCATGTCGGTTCCGTCATTTGCGATAGACTGGTCGCTTGGCGGATTTCCGAGCTATTTGAGAACGAGAGCTCGTGTCATTGACAATGCCGTTGCCGGTACTGATGACATGATTAGTGTTGTTGACACGACGCTCAGGATCACCCCGCAGTTGGGCTTAAGCGACGCGGTTACCGTAAGGGCTCAGGTCGACGTGGCGAGCAACATGATATGGGGAGGGGCGACCGCTAACTTTTTCGGAGGTACCATTGGTGAGGATGACAGCGTAGTGCTGTCCGACCTCAGGCCGAGTGACCGTTTCAACGGCGCTATTCTTACAGGCGGTAAGGCGATAGACGATGATTACGGGTTTTTCACCGTACGCATGCTTCACGCCGATATAGTTCTTCCCAACAATCTTGGTTTCGTGAGAATAGGACGCCAGCCCTTTGACTGGGGTCTTGGAATTCTCGCAAACGGCGGACATGATCCGCATTCGGATCTTGGTTTCGTGGTTGACAGGGCTCTTTGGTTAAAGTCCTTCCCGGCTGGAGCTGGAACCTTCACATTGGTTCTCGTGTCTGACATATTCAGCAACGGAAGTTCGCTGTTTGCTGAAAGCAGCGGCGTGGGTTATGACATACTTGCCGCGGCTGGTATTTACAACCAGCAGATGGGGGATGTAAACGTTACTGTTGGGGCGTACGGATTCCCGTATTTGCATCAGAACAACATATTCAGCGATACCTGTGTTGCAGGTGCCTGTCTTACTGGTTGGAATGTTGACCGCACCTCGCTCTATTCCGGTCTGCTTGTACTTAAGGCAGCCAACTGGAGCTTCACCTACGAAGTTCAGATGTTCGGAGGTGGAGAGTTGAATGCCGGTACTTTGGAACCCATTGGCGGTACAGATTTTACGGGTGCCGACTTTGAATTTGACTACGCTTTTGACATGGCTGGCCGCCTAGAGTTCTATCCTTCGACGATGGCTCAGGTAAGCACGATAGGCCTTGAAGCCGGATGGGCGCAGGGTGATGACGGTGATACGCTTTTGACGATTGAAGGTAACGCCCTTCCGTTCAGCCCGGCCTATAACGTAGACAACCTTCTCTTCAAGCACGTCATTCCGACTATTTACAACATAGAAGGAAGCGTCATAAACGCTATATACGCCAGGGCGTACGCGAACGTGTCTCTTTCCGAGAACATAGGGTTCACTCCTCAGGTTCTGATTGCCTGGAATGATGAGACGAGTGCGATTTCAGCGTTTGACTCTGACTATGGAGGAGGTAACAACCTTGGGCCAGGTATTCCTAACACACCAGTTGACGATTATCTCGGTACCGAGATTGAGGGAACACTCAGCTGGACGCTTCATCCGGGCGTAAACCTTGACTTCATAGGAAGCTTGGTACTCGCCGGAGACGGTCTTACGGACCTGCTTGAGGCTAAAGCCGGAGATGGTTCCACAGCCGAAGATACGATCTGGGGTTTCCAGTCGAGGCTGATGATTTACATCGATCAGTTCATGAAATAAGAACAAAATAAAATCAAAGCTCACAAAGCTTAAATGAAGCGGGCTTCCTAACAAAGGTTGCCCGCTTTTTTTTGTCTTTTTGATGGAAGGAAAGGGGATTTTTCCCCGGCCCGGAAACTAGGGTTTTTCATCGTTATTCCCAACAAACTCAAGAGAAAGAAAAAGCGGCGGGTGTTTCAGTAGAAACAAGGATGCGCCCGATCAGGCCCGCTTTTCTTGTTGACCCGAATAATTCCGAAGGGTTTGTTTTCCGATCATCGAGCTTTACAAAAGGATTCCGGTGGTCTGGAATGTTCCATTGCTTCTTAGTCGTCACGCGCTGTTCGCAACACCATTGCCCGCAAGTAGCTGATTCCATCTTCTGACAGAGGTTCTTTGCCCAACCCTTGTGTGAGCCAGAGGCCGCTTTCTCGAATTCTGCTTTTTGGAGAACATCCGCCCAGCCATTGCTCCGACGGTCGACAGGCGTCGCATAGTGACAAGGTGGATATAATCCCCGATTTGAGTTTGAACCGGGTGTCCTTGTCTTCTACGGGGAACGCGACAAAGGGAAAGGTTCTCTGGATCCGGTCCGTCACGGCCTCCTCAATTACCCCCACCCGGAATTACCAGAAGCAAATATGATAACCTCAGAAATCTTGAACTTTGACATCCAAAAAAATAACGAAGAAAAGACTTAGTCTTAGATGCTTTTGACTATTACAAACAGCAGATCAAAAACCAATAGGCGGAAACAGATGATAATTCTAGGCAATCATTTTTGCGTATGAATAAGGCTTGTTTTCTGCAGACCTTTCGGTTGCTACGCACTCACGTCGTCTCGTCTCGAGCCAAACTCTTTCTCGCTCAATTCCCAGCCGTTCTGCCTGTCGGGTCTGTCCGGGTCTTGCGCGCACTTCTGAACCCTTCCCTGTTCATGCAGTTTGACTAGCAGTCCCGTGACTATGGCGTCGTTCATCGTATTTATCGTTCCCCTGTCTCTGTATATTCCCGCCCGCTTGCTGATTTCCGCGGCACCTATGCAGCTTCCTTCGTGTCTGGCGTCAAGCAGGACGTCAAGCACTGCTTCTTCAAGATGAAATTCGCCTATCCTCGCGTGCTGTTTCGGTCTTATCCCATTCATTTTTTCCCCTCCTTAACCCTGTTTTCCGCGATTTCAATGTAGTTTTTGTCAATCTCGATTCCGACGCAGGACCGTTGCGTGTTTATTGAAGCGACCGCAGTTGTGCCGCTTCCAAGAAAGGGATCAAGCACAATCTGTCCGGGCAGGGAAAAAAGTTTGATAAGATGTTCTATGAGCTTCACGGGTTTAACCGTAAGGTGCCGGTTGTAATCCTGGCGGTTTGGTTTTTCGACCAACATGACGGAACTTGGGGAGAAGCCGGAGACAAGGGAAACTGAAGCGTCAATCAGTCCTGTTTCGTGTTCAAGCCAGTTATTGATGAATGTTCCATCCCTTGGCTTCTGAATCAGTACCATGGCTTCAAACTGCGGACGAAGCTGCGGTGTTTTTCTTCCGCGCAGCTTCTGTTTTATCTTTATTTTTTCTCGTTCCGTTTTATCCATGCGGTCAACGAAATGATCCATGGAAAATGCCTTGAACTGAGCCCTCTTGGTGAAGTGCCAGGCCAACAGGTCACGTATTTCAAATCCGGCGTCTTCAAGCCCTGTCGCCATGCGGTGGGCGAGCCTTGGCTGACTGAAAAACACTCCGAACGCTCCCGGCAGCATGATGGAAAACAGCAGGTCTCCGATTTTCCCGATAAAACTCTGAAGGCGTTTGCCCTGTTTCAGATCAAACTTCATTCCGACCGGAAGTCCGCCTACGCTTCCAGTATTCCGCGGCGCGTCTGATTTTCCCTTTTCCCATCCGGCATCGAGCCCGTCCAGAAAGTACGGAGGGTCCGTGACTACCAGGTGAATTGAAGCCGGTTTAACCTCTTTCAGTTTTTCCAGGCAGTTTCCATGAACAATATTTATAGAAGTCTTTAGGTTTTTTCTGGAAGTCGGATACCGCGAAGTATGCTGAAAGCTCGAAAATATGTGGCAGCTGTTTTTATCGACTGAAAAATTTGCCATGGGTGTGAATTCCGGCGGAAAATGTCGCACTGAATTACTCTACCCCCCCCCATTTTTTCAAGGCAGACAGTCTGTTCCCCCTGCTCTGCGGCGGATAACCACACAGCTTCGCCCCCGAGGCGAGGTTTCTGTAAGCGTGAAGCGGAAAGGACGTACGAAGAGAGCCGAATACAGTTCTCGCATTCAGAGTTTAGCCCGCATTTCTCATAAAGGTAGAAGAGAGGAAGGATTTCAAGGATCAGTTCCTGTATTTCATCTGGATTCACTCCGGGCAGGAGTTTTTTGCGGATAAAGTGCTGTTAATTCGGGTTTTTTTACCTGAATCACAGTTCTCAGCAGCATTCAGACAGGTAGTGCTCGGAATTTTTCGCAAATTTAAGTTTTCGGCATTTCTTCAGTTTCAGGATCAAAGACTGATGAGTCTTTGATCCTGAACTCCGGCCTTGTCCATTACCCTACCTCAACTACTTCCTTTCTGTCCATTTCCCTTAACAAACCCATGTCCAGATACCTTCTGCTTCCCCACTTTGTCCCAGATATATGCCTTAACCTCGCCG
>JAJDTG010000019.1 GCA_022827275.1 Candidatus Dadabacteria bacterium
TTTCTTCTTGAGAAGTTCTCGGGTCTCCTGTATGCCCGGAAGGTTCTTAGACATTGTAATGCTTCCTCCTTGGTGAATCTTTACGATTCCGTATTGAAAATCCGTATCATATTACTATATCCATCTCCCTTTTGCCAAACTAGATCCCAAGTTCTCGCGAAATAACGATACGCTGTATCTCCGAGGTGCCTTCGGTTATGGAAGCTAGTCTTGCATCGCGGTAGTATCTCTCTGCGTTGTACTCGACGCTGTAGCCGTAGCCCCCAAGCACCTGCAGGGCTTCAGTGGCCACCCACTGCACCACATCGGCCGAGTAGAGCTTGGCCATGGAAGCTTCCTTGAGGCATTTTTTCCCGTTGCTGTAGAGCCATGCGGCCTTGTAAACCATGAGCCTCGCGGTCTCTATTTTGACCGCCATGTCGGCGAGCTTGAAGCTTATGGCCTGAAACTTGGATATGGGTCTTCCGAACGCCTCTCTTTCCTTTGAATACTGAAGGGCGTACTCAAAGGCGGCCTGGGCTATTCCGACGCTTTTCGCGGCGTGGGTTATTCGCGCTCCGAGCAGAGTCTGCATCGCTCCAGCGAATCCTCCTTCTCCCACGAGCAGGCTTTCCTCGGGAACTTCGCAGCCCTCGAATATAAGTTCCGATGTGTCCGCGGAGCGGTGCCCGAGCTTGTGCATCTTTCCGCTGACGGAGAATCCCGGGGTGCCCTTGTCAACTATGAATATGCTTATTCCGTGACCCTTTTTCGTTTTGTCAGTGTAGGCGGCCACGACCGCGTAGTCGCACATCGTGCCGTTTGTTATCCAGGTCTTCGTGCCGTTAAGCACATAGCGGTCTCCCTTTTTTTCCGCCTGGGTTCTTATGCTTCGCGCGTCGGAACCGGCATTAGGTTCGGTGATTCCCAGAGAGCCTATTAGTTTGCCCTCGATTCCGGGTATGAGATATTTCTGCTTCTGTTCCTCGGAGCCGAATTTGTATATGGGGAACATGGACAGGCTTGTGTGGGCGTTAACGCACATTGCTATGCCGGCGTTAACCTTTCCCATCTCCTCAGAGAATATGCAGTCCATTATCTTGTCCTGAGCGACCCCTCCGTATTCTTCCGGAAAGGAGATTCCGAGCAGTCCGATTTCCCCGAGCATGGGAAACAGTTGCTTGGGGAAAGTCTGGGTGGCTTCCGCTTCTTCAACCAGCGGCTCTATCTCGTTCTGGGCGAAATCCACTATCATTTCCCGGAACATGCGCTGCTCGTCCGTGAATTCGAAATCAATAGGCAATTTGGCGTCCTCCCTGTGCCAATCCTCATTATAGCGAGAAAGTTTTTCGGGAAGGCAGTATAGCCGTTTTAGCGCTCTGTGGCAAAGGAACTTTGCGATTGCCCTAAAAACTCTATTGACATCTCTGGTAAATAGAGAGTACTATAAGAAATGTTCCACCTTCCGGTTGCCGCCGTGGCTGTTTTTTCCCTAACGGGATTAAGTGGCTTCGGCGGCTTTTTTTTACCCGGTTCACTCTAAGCCGTAGTTATGTTTTGAATGAAAAATTCCCTGTTTTCTTCACACCTAAATATAAAATTTAGGCTTGATAAAAGACAGGAAGTCCAAAAAAGCAAAAAGATTTACTTCTCCCGGTACCACTCGTAGATGTTCCAGTTCTCAACATCCCAGCCGGTAATCTTCACTCCCTTAAGCGTGTTGCTATGAGCCGATACCGCGGCCCGGTGTATCAGTGGGATAATTACATAGTCCTGAACTATCAAATCATGCATCCGGATTACCAGCGCATCGCGCTCCGCTCCAAGGGGAGCTTGCCTGAACTCTTCAAAGAGGCTGTCATACTCTGCATTGCTCCAGCGTGAGAAGTTGTTTTTCAGCCAATCCTTGGAAGAAGGGATTTCCGTAGACAGCCAGCTGCCAAGGAAACTCCGAGGGTTAATCCCCGAGAACGGGAAGCTGGCAAACATCTCTACATCCGCCCAGAAGCGCCAGACGTTGTCCTGGTTGTTTGGATTGTTCCCAAAGTAGATAGCAGCGTCAGTATTCTTAAGCTCGGTCTCTATTCCTATCTCTCTCCACCATCCTTGAAGCAGTCTCTGTGTCTCCTGCCGAACCGAGTTGGTGGCGGTCTGGTAAAGAACCTCCAATCGGACTCCGTCCTTCTCCCGGATACCGTCGGCCCCGGGTACCCACCCGGCTTCATCAAGGAGTTTCTTTGCTTCCTCTGTCTGCTGAACTAAACAGCCGTCGTTGTTCGGTGAAGTTAGCCGCGGAGGCGAAGGAATCATGTTACAGCTTGCCCTTCCTGAAGGTCCATACAATTGCTCGGCAATCAGTTCGCGGTCAATTGCCAGGGACAGCGCTTTACGCACGGCAAAGTCGGTCATGAATGGGTGAGGATTGTTGCCGTCAAGGTAATCTGAACGCTGTTCTCCCAAGTCCGGATCGGGGTTGGTGAGGTTTAAAATCAGAAATTCAACAAGCCCGGCAAAGGCTGGCTTAACCGTCCCCTTTCCAAAGCCTTGCAAAGTCTTAAGAGTTTGAGCGTCAATCTGCAGGGTCGACGCATAGTCAGCCTCTCCTGTCTCCATAACTGCCCTTGCCGTATCATTGGCATTGCCTCCGCCCTTGATGATTACTTTTGAGAAGGGCTTGTTGGCTATGTGGAAATGCTCATTCGGCTCGTAGGTAAGAAGAGACGTGGTTTCATTCTCCCCTTCAGCTACCTCGAAGCTTACCATCCTGTAGGGTCCCGTACCGACAGGGTAAAGGTTGTTCTCACCGCACAGGCCGAAACCCGCGTCCCCGGTGAAACACTCTTCGAACTGTGCCTTTTGCAGAACAGGAGAGTTCATGCTCACAAGGACAGTGTATGGAAAGGCCACAGGTCCGTGGAAATCGATTCTGACACTGCGGGGCGAACCCTCGACAGATGCAACACTCTTACAAACAGTTAAACTGCAAGTAAGGGTGGTGGTAAAAACAACATCTTCGATCGTCAGGGGAGTGCCATCCGACCAGAGAACTCCCTCTTTGATTGTCCATGTAATGGAATTTCTGTCTTCCGGAATACCGCCATTCTCCACGGTCGGAATGTGTGTAGCCAAGCGAGGAACCAGCTCTCCTTTATCATTATAGTTGGCCAGGGGTTCTAAAATCAAAGCGGCCGCGTTTAGGTCTTTGTCGCCGCCCGCCACGTAAGGATTGGCCACAACAGGAGCCTGCCAGTAAAACATGGTCAGGACATCTTCCTCTTTCTCTTTGTCGTTGTTTCCGCAGGACACTGTAAAGAATCCCGCAACCGCTAAGGCTAATGCTAGAATTGCTCGCTTGTAATTCATCTGAACTATCATTTTTGCAAAAAAAAAGTAACCAGGGAACCAAAATTGGCAAGAAGTGGGCAACATTAAAAAAACACTTGACAAAAGGGTGGGGGGTTTGATTAAATCTAAGTCGGGTGAGGTTGCGTCTATTCGCATCCAACAGGACTACCAACATTTTATCAACAGGGGAAAGCGGGTGTATGGAGAGGTATGGAATGGGTGGTAA
>JAJDTG010000011.1 GCA_022827275.1 Candidatus Dadabacteria bacterium
TGGGGCTCTTTGCTGTACAATCTTCCATGGCGGTGTTTCCTCCTGTTAAATAGATTTTAGAACATCTTTATCTAACCGGATTTACCAGGAAATGCCGCCTCCTTTTTTAATTTGCGAAAGATTTAAAGCGTTATCTTCAGATCCCGCAGGTTAAGGGCCGTTATCACTTTGTGAGGGCGAAGGTGGAAGTGCACGAGTACTCAGACGGGAGTATGTCCATATACCATGGGAAGCGTAGAGTGGGAAGTTATGACAGTGAAGGCAGGTTGAAGAACAAAGGAGGAAAAAGCAGGCCGAGAACCTGCATAAGGGGTTCCCGCAGTTTCACATCACCCTCTTCGGGCTACGCCCTTCGAGGCTGATGTGAGCAAAGCAAAAGCGGACAAACAATGGATCATAAAACCGGACAGTTCCATTTGTCATTAACATCGAATATCAGCTTCGACCTGGCCTTCAGGAAAATGTTGTAGTCATTACTTTCAATTCCAAATCCATTTAGATCAATAAAGTGCGATTTCAAAGCTTTGTTTATGTTGCTGTTCTCGTCCTTGAAATTACCAATATAGCTTGAAGGCGCCCTTGCGCGTATGATTCTTTTGTTCAAACGATCACTGACAAAAGTGATATTGACTAAGCTGTTACTGTTTGGAATCTCTTTATTCTCCAGATACTTTTTCGGGAAAAAATGATGGTAGTTTTTGCTGCTTGCTATCTTTAACCATGAGTTATCAAGAATAATTTTGCCATTATCCTGAAAGTCTTTAGGTTCCTGATATGCCAATAAACAAAGCACAGCCTTGCAGTAGCTGTTTCCTGCGCTGAAATTTGTATCAATCAGTGACTGTGAGGATTCCAGATAAACATTGATATCGCTGTAATCAGGACGTTCATTCTTCAAGATCAGATCAATCCGCCTTATATCCTGTGCCAACCGCGATTCTGCCGAGCTTGAATACCGGTAAGACAACGACATGCGCCAGAAGAACTCTTCGAGATACTTCCGTTGAGCTGGTCCTGGTTTCCCTTTATTCAAGAAGAAGAAATACGCAAATGAAGCCAATAGAGCATCATAAGGCAAGATCTGGGAGACAGGTATTCGGTAGGTCGTCCTGAAGTAGTCAATACTATCCTTTAAGGCAGATATTGCTGCATCCCAATTATCTATTATCGCTTGCTTGTCTAAGGCCAGTACGGTCTTGCGTTTGCACTCTTTAGTTCGGCTTAAGATAAGAGAAAGCAGACTGAGAATTACAGTACTCGACACACCCTCGTACTTAATATCCTTAAGTTCTTTTATAAAGTCTTCCCACTCCGCCTGCATATCAAACTTTTGATCTTCATCGTAAGTCTTGGCAGACATGATTTCGAACAGCGTAAGTGTTTGCCCGCTTGTGTTAATACGAGTAAAAACTTCGATTGCTGAGTCAATATCTTCCTTTCTAAGAACTACAGTTGAGAATTCATACGTTTTAAACGCCGTTGAATACGCATCGATAGTCTCTAATTCGCCTTCACTGAATTTATCAGAAAGTTTTTTTGCTTTGCCAAAGTTAAAGTTCAGGACGTCATATAGCGATATGAATTTTTCGCCCGTGGGTTCAGCGGCAATTACTTGGTCGTCATTTTCGCTTACGTCCTTGTCGAGATTGACAAAAATATCGCTATAATTTGTTATCTTCTTTTCGCCCGTTTTCTGAATCTGAGCACCAAGGTAAGCAGCAAAAAGGGAGGTAATACGTTGTTGTCCGTCCAGCACATACTGAACTTTGGTTCCTTCCGGCGTATCGGGAATCTTCAAGTTTCCAATGTTCTTAATGTCGTTAATTCGTTCATCCGTTTGCCAAAAAATAAATGTACCGATGGGATATCCCTTTAAGATGCTATCCAACAACTTGGCTGTCTTGTCTATACTCCAGACAAACTCGCGTTGAAACTTAGGAATTTTGATTATTCCTTTCTGAATCTCGTTAATAAGGTCAGAATATTTTTTTGAGTCCGGTTTTGGCTGTTCGAAGTTCATCTGAAAACTCCTATGCAGTACCTGCTAAAAAAATCTTGAGTTGCTGAAATAAAATAAGCGGAAATTATATCTGAGAAAAATAAAAGTCGCAGTTTTAGAGGTATTAAATCAGGAACATAGGATATAATTTCGACCGACCGCACTCTCTTATCAACATTTACAAAAAATTACACTATGCGCTCGGGTCACAGCTCTCATGACGGTAACAAAGTAAAGGTAGCGGTTTTAAAGCACCTTCATGGACTTATGATGATCTTGAGACTTTCCTCGGGATTCTCTGCAAGAGCAAAGCCTTTCTGGATATCCTGCAGTGAAAACCTATGGGTAATCATCTTCTCCACATCCACGGCTCTTTTTCCTATGAGGGAAAGGGCATCTTCAAGATCCCCGGGAGCCGCGGCGTAGGAACTTACGACCCGAACTCCAGACCACCAGTATTCATTAAAAGGAAAATCAAGGGTGAATTCCGGGTCAGAAGGAGCAAAAAAAAGGATTTTCCCCGACGGGGAAACAAGTTCGAAGGCGCTTTTTATCGCGGCCCTAGCTCCGGTACAAACTACCACCAAGTCCGAAAGGTATCCCGAGTTGTTCTCTCTCACAAGCGAAGCGATATCGTCGTCGGAACTGAAAGCGGAGGTAGCCCCGAATTCCATGGCCTTACGAAGCTTATATTCGTTTGAGTCGGTCGTAAAAACCGGCCCCGCACCGAGATGAAGAACGTACTGAAGGCACAAAAGTCCAGCCGTGCCGCTTCCAAGAATCGTTACGCTGTCTCCACGCTCAAGCCCCGCGGCCCGAACCGCCCTCGTAACGCACCCTAGGGGTTCCGTGAACGAACCTTCCTCAAAAGAAATGTTATCCGGCAGATGAAAAACACCCCACTCCACGTTCGGCGGCGCCACGCACACATACTCCGAGAAACCACCCGGATTAAAGCCTGATTTCCTTATCATGGGACAGTTAGTGTGCCTGTCGGTAAGGCAGTAACGACACTTCCCGCAGGGAACGTGATGGGTGGCCACAACCCTTTCGCCTACC
This sequence comes from Candidatus Dadabacteria bacterium, assembly GCA_022827275.1. Taxonomy (GTDB): domain Bacteria; phylum Desulfobacterota_D; class UBA1144; order Nemesobacterales; family Nemesobacteraceae; genus Nemesobacter. The sequence continues at coordinate 3,059 of JAJDTG010000011.1, forward strand.
TTGAATCTGCTCACTCCCGGCCCCGTTTCTACCACTTCCCCCGCAACCTCATGACCCAGCACCAAAGGAGCCTTCGGCACCCTGTACCACTCCATAAGATCGCTTCCGCAGATTCCGCTCGCTCTGATCCTGATGAGTATCTCTCCCTCTCCCGGCTCGGGGCGGGGAAACTCCTCAATCCTCACATCGCTGTTTGTGTGGTAAACTGCGGCAAGCATGCTAGGAACTTTCTTCTTTTAGTTCCGTGAAAAACTCGTGGGCCTGCTTCGGGGTCATGTTCTCGTGAACGATCCCGCGGATCGCCCTTATGATCGCTACGGGGTTGTCGCGCTGCCAAATGTTTCTTCCCATGTCCACCCCGGCGGCACCTTGGGATATGGCCTCGTGAGTCATGTTGAAAACATCCATCTCGGTGTCAAGCTTGGGACCGCCCGCGATCACTACGGGAACGGGACAGCTTTGGGTCACTTTCTCGAAATCCTCGCAGTAATAGGTCTTAACAAGACGCGCCCCGAGTTCCGCGCATATCCTGCAGCAAAGCGCCAGGTACCTCGAGTCCCTTTTTTCAAGTTCCTTTCCGACAGCGGTTATCCCAAGAACCGGAATGCCGTACTTCTCTCCCTGGTTCACAAGCTTGGAGAGTCCCAAAAGAGTCTGTCTCTCAAACTCGGTTCCGACAAAAACGGAAAGCCCTACCCCCGCAACGTTAAGCCTTATTGCTTCCTCGAAATCTACGGTAATTCCCTCGTCCTCAAGGTGCGGTCCTGCTATGCTCGTTCCCCCAGAGACCCTGAGCACTACGTTGGCCCCCAAGTCGGGATCGACCGAGGTTCTGAGCACTCCCCTTGTGAGCATTATGGTATCGGCGTAGGGAAGAAGAGGGGTTATGGTTTCTTTAGGAACCTCGAGGCGGTGGGTTGGACCCAGGAAGTAGCCGTGGTCAAGGGCGAGCATCACAGCCCTTCCGGTATCGGGCCTTATAATGCGGGTCATCCTGTTTTTCATGCCCCAATCCATTAGAACACGTATCCTCCAATCGGCGTTTCGCTAAACTCTAGAGCACAACCTGTCGCATGTCAAACACGTCTTGGAGCAAAGAATGGGAACACGACCTTTAAAATACTGCACGAGGACTTTCCCGTTTCCGTCTGTAATTCTCATTGTTCTGATATATACTTGTTCCGCCTATACATCTACACCACAGGAGTGACTTTCAGTTCGATGACCAGAAAAGTCTTAAGACGAACCCTGAGCTTAAACACCCTCGTACTTATCGCGCCCCTGGCGTTTTTCCTGTCTTTTGCTGTTCTCTCGTGCGACAACGATGACGGCTCCCCGGAAGAAAGCGGCCCTAGGGTCGGAATTGTATATGACAGCGTGGGAAAAGGTGACGGGTCATTCAATGATTCCGCATATGAGGGAATTAAAAGAGCCCAAGGGGAACTTGGAGCGGTGGTGAGCGAGGAAACGACCGATGGAATGGAGAGCAACCGCGAGGAGTTGATTCAGTCTCTAGCCGAGGACAATGATCTTGTAATAGCGGTTGGATTTTCATTTGAGAGTTCAATAAAAAAAGTCGCGGCCGCCAACCCTGACACCAATTTCGCAGGTATAGATATCCTGCAGAGAAATGACTCGCCGGCGAACTTCGCAAGCCTAGTCTTTAACGAGGCCGAGGGATCCTTTCTGGTGGGCGTCGCGGCCGCCCTTAAAAGCGAAACCGGCAAAGTAGGCTTCATCGGAGGAGTATGCGGAACCCCCGACAGACTCATTGAAAAGTTCGAGGCCGGATTCGTCTCAGGCGTTTTGGCCATGGTAAAAGGGATTAACAGGAACATGGAAGTCGAAACAGTCTACCTTTCCCAGTTCTCCGACCCGCAGAATCCTGACGGGCCGCCCGACATAAGCGGCTTCTTTAACCCGGAGGGAGCCAAGGAAGCGGCGGAAGGAATTTTCAGCGGCGGTTCGGATGTCGTTTTTCATGCGGCCGGGGGCTCGGGAGCAGGGCTTTTCGAAGCCGCTAGGGAATTCAGTTCGCAGGAGAACAACTCCAAGGTCTGGGCCATAGGCGTCGACTCGGATCAGTACGGAACCAGCGAAGAATCCGTGCGGGAATACATACTGACCTCGATGCTTAAAAGGGTGGACACGGCCGTCTACAACATCATCAAGGCCCAAAGGGACGGCGAATTCTCAGGCGGGAGCGTAAACCACGACCTCGCAAACGACGGAGTGGGCTACGCCACGTCGGGAGGATTCGTAGATGACATCAGGGAACTGATCGAGGGTCAGAAAGCCTTCATAGTCCGCAACCTGTTTGATGTCCCGACCGCTCCCGTTAAAGGCTGCCGGGAACCGCAGACCTATAATCTGCGATATTAGCACCACGCGAACTGCCCTCCCCGTGCAACATGCAGGGTCACATGCGGTGCTGATCTGAATTCCAGATCCCGGAGTCCTGCAGAGAGATTTTCCATTATTGCGCATCAGAATCACCTGGGCAGACACAACGGCGATGTTTTTGCACTTGAACTCAGTGGTACTTTTATGTTTTACTTAAGTTTAGGATTGTGCGATTTCGGGTCGCTATTTTAACGGGCGGCACAATAACCACGGAGGTAATGATGAATTTCAGAATTCAGAGAGTAATTTTAAGCTTCGTGCTTTCAGCCTTTTTTGCCTTGGGGCTTGTTTTTTCGTTTGGCATTGATGCATCCGCTGATCACGGGGAGGGGGGGGGGTAGAGTCGCAGAAGACGTTGATCCCACCAACAAAGAGCACGTAAGCGAATTTCTTGATAACGTAGTAGGTTATTATGAAGAAGCTTATTCCAGACACCCACCAGATGCCTTCAATGCGCTGATCAGAGAAGTCAATATATACAGCAGGGCGGTAAGACGGGAAGGAGAGTACAAGCACGGAGAAATCTATTCTTTAAGCATAAATAACAGAAATATAGTAACGAATCACGCAAGATATCCCAACCTGTTCGGTTATGAGTTTAACCCAGATGCCATGGGTTCCGATGTCGCAAGCACCATAAAGGCTTTGATTGAAGGCACAGAAGGTAAGCCAGGCATGAATCACTGTGAAACTTACGGCGGCGAAGCCATGAGATATGCCTGCGCACGCAGGGTGAATGATCCCTACGGCGGACATTTAACATTCATAGCGGGACTTCGACACTCTGAAGATGACTCCGCTTTTTCTCCTCCCGACTGTAACGGGTTCGAGCTTGAAACTTCAGCTGAAGTTGTACATGAAAATCCTACAGACGCAAATCTTGAAGCTTACGTAAAAGGGGTTATCAGCGTAGCTCAAAATCAATTTGCAGGAACAGTATTAGCATCACTAACTGATTTGCCAAATCTTACAGGTCCGGCACGTACGTTTGACATACTCAGAAGAGCCTACGACCAATCCGCTTGCTACAGAATAGGAGATCTCAAGCATGGAAACATATATACCTTCATTATGGAGGCGGAAGCGGATCCGGAAGAACCCGCCGCAGTGATTATAAACGGAAACAACTTTGATCTTAACGGCACCAATCTGGAACTGAACGATGACAGACTGTCAGGAGAGCAGAATATAGCAAGACTGTTTACCCAAGAGCTGGGGAGCGCGGAAATCGGAAGCTCCACTTACGTGAATTATCACTGGGATGACCCCACGAACCCTAACGATAACGTTGCGAACTTTCTTGAAAACGGTAAGGTTCCCGGCACTTCGTGCAAGAGAAGCTATATTGAGGTGGCAGACATAACCGGGGCGTTGCCGCCGGGTTTGCCTCTCGGTCCCACCCTGTACATCTTCGGCTCCGGAACTTATCCCGGAGATGATGTCTGCGAGGCTGAAGATGATGACGGAGGATGCGCGATCGCGGGCACGGTGCATACGTACAAGGGCGCACTGCTTAACCTGTTTGTTATGGCCTTCGTTCTGTTTCCGGTTGCCCTCCTCAGAAGGCGCATGTAGGAAGTTCCCGGAAATACCGGCTTCTCTGCCGGTAAGGATTTGCTGAACAGGGGCAGCCTTTGAGGCTGCCCCTGTTTTTTTCAGGATCTGAAAGCACCCTGTTACCAGACCCGGGATAAGCATAATCAATATCGGAATATTCCCCGGCAATCATCTTCCGGGAATTCTCTATTATAATTCAAGAACTATGAGCGATACGGAAACAAGATGCGGCGTTTTCATCGACGGCGAAGCAGCGAACTTTTGACAAACTCGGCGGCGGCCCCGAACCCCTCAAGCGCCCGCGATATGTGATCTTCCGTATGTGTAGCCATAAGTGACGCTCTTATCCTGCATTTTCCGGCGGGAACCGAAGGGGGCCTTACGGCTGGAGTGTAAATTCCCCGCTTGCGAAGCGCCGAGGCCAGTTCAAGGGTGGCTTCCGGTTCTCCGGTCAACACGGGTACGATCGCACTCTGGGACGGAAGCACGTTAAATCCCATATCGCAAAGACCCACCTTGAACGTATCTACAAGATCCTTTAGATGCTTTCTTCTCTGCGGTTCACCTTCTATGATGCCGATCGCCTCGATTGACGCGGCCAGAGAAGCAGCCGGGAGGGAAGTATCGAAAATGTAGCTTCTCACTCTGTTTCGTATGAAGTCAACGAGGCTTCGGCTGCCGGCAACGTATCCCCCTAGGGACCCAACGGCTTTTGACAGAGTACCCATGACTACAGGGACTCTGTCCTCGACCCCGAAATGCTCGGTGGCCCCGCTTCCCTTCTCCCCAAGAACTCCCATCGCGTGGGCCTCGTCCACCATTAGCATGCAGCCGTGGCGCTCGGAGACCTCGCAGACCTCCCTGAGGTCTGCGAGGTCCCCGTCCATGCTGAACACTGTGTCCGTTACTATGAGCTTCTTTCCGCCACCCCGGCTTCGGGAAACCATGCGATCGAGGCTGTCCGTATCGAGATGGGGATACACCTCTACTCTCGCCCGGGAGAGCCTGCAGCCGTCTATTATGGATGCGTGGTTAAGCTCGTCGCTGAACACCGTGTCCCCTTCCCCGACCAGCGCGGCGATCGTGCCGACGTTCGCTAGATAGCCACTTGAGAAAAGAATCGCGGCCTCGGTCGATTTGAATTCCGCTATTTTTCTCTCAAGCTCGGCGTGAAGATCGGAACTTCCGCTCACGAGCCTAGATCCCCCGGAACCCGTACCGTACTTGGCAAGAGCCTCGGCGGCCGCCTGTACAACCCTCGGGTCGGTCGAAAGCCCCATATAGTTGTTGGAAGCGAGAAGTATGTGCTTTTTCCCGCCGATCAGTATTTCGGGAGACTGTCCCGAGGCAATCTCCGTAAGCATCCTGAAAAGATTCTTCCCCCGTATGGCCCTTAACTCATCTTCAATCCACTCAAGAGAATCGGAGGACTCCATCCGCACTAGCCCTCTTCGGTTACCTTTTTTATGGAGAGATAAGTCGCCCGCAAAAGCTTCGAGAGATCATCCATCTCGATTCCCACGGGAGGCATTAGCACGACCACGTCCCCGAGCGGTCTTATCAAAACCTCGTGCGAGAGCGCCTCCTCTGCTACCCGCCACCCCATTCTCTCCCCAGCCTCGTAGGGTTTCTTAGTCTTTTTGTCGCTTACAAGCTCGATTCCGACCATAAGCCCCTTGTTTCTCACGTTTCCGACGTGGGAGAGACCCTCGAACTCTCGAAGTTCGTCTTCCAGAAACCCAATTTTTTCGGAAAGGGAAGCCAAGGTGTCGTTATTTCGAAAGGCCTCAAGATTGCCCGTAGCAGCCGCACACGAAAGAGGGTTTCCGGAGTAGCTGTGTCCGTGAAAGAAAGTCCTGAACTCCTCGTAGTCCCCCAGAAATTCCTCGTAGATCTCGTCGGTGGTTATTGTCGCCGAAAGCGGAAGGTACCCCCCGGTCATTCCCTTTCCGAGAACCATCATGTCGGGCATCACGCCGTCGTGTTCGCACGCGAACATCTTGCCGGTTCTGCCAAAACCGGTCGCCACCTCGTCAACTATCATAAGCACGTCGTAGCGAGTGCAGTATTCTCTCACTTTTGCGAGATATCCGTCTGGAGCTACCACCATTCCTCCCGCAGCCTGAACGCATGGCTCCAGTATGACGGCGGCTATCTCCTCGTGGTTCTCCCTTAGTATTTCTCCCATCTCGTCCGCACACGCAATCCCGCATCCCGGCCAGGTCTTTCCGAGCGGACACCTGTAGCAGTAATAGGAAGGAGCCCTGAAGGTCTTGAAGAGAAGCGGTGAGAAAGCCTTGTGGAAAATATCGATTCCCCCGACCGAGACGGCCCCCAGAGTGTCACCGTGATAACCGTTATCAAGGCACAAGAACGCTTTTTTCTCCGGCTTGCCTTTGTGCGACCAGTACTGAAACGCCATCTTGAGCGCAACCTCAACGGCACTTGCCCCGTCGCCCGAGTAAAAGACCTTCTTAAGTCCCGGCGGGCAGATCTCCACAAGTTCTTTGGCAAGTTCCGCCGCGGGGGGATTGGTTATACCGAGAAGTGTGCTGTGGCTTACCATCTCAAGCTGTTTTTTTATGGCCCCGTCGATCTCAGGCACCGCGTGGCCGTGGATGTTGACCCAGAGAGATGAAACGCCGTCTATGTATTTTTTTCCCTCGGAATCTATTAAGTAGGAACCCTCCGCGCGCTCGATCACTATGGGGTCCTTGCGCGCATAGTCCTTCATCTGGGTAAAGGGGTGCCAAACGAATTCCCTGTCGTAGGACCCTATCTGTTTTGATCTGTCGCTCATCTCGGTCCGTAAGAGGCACAGGATGCCTCAAGAGAAAAGAATATCATGAAAACGCCGCGGGGGGACTAGTTGAGAATTTCCTTTCTGACCGGCATCTGCAAATCATCAAGCATCCGGAGGTCTTCCTTAGGCGTGCGCCCGGGAGTGGTTAGGTAGTTGCCGAGGATCATGGCGTTTGCCCCGGCCACAAGTCCCATGGCCTGGAGATCCCTCAGCGTCACTTCCCTTCCCCCAGCCGTCATTATTATCTTGTCCGGAAGCACAAGCCTGAAAATCGAAATGGTCCTTACGGCTTCAAGCGGCTGTATGGTCTCAAGGTTCTCAAACGGGGTTCCGGGTCTTGGGTCAAGGAAGTTTATAGGGACCCAGGTGGGGTCAAGATCCCTTATCTCGAAGGCAAACTCTACTCTCTGGGCGATCGTCTCTCCCATGCCTAGTATTCCGCCCGAGCAGAGATTCATTCCCGTTTCTTTTACCAGGAGAGCGGTCTTCAGCCTGTCATCGTAGCTGTGGGTTGTGCATATGCTGGGGAAATGGCTCCTGCAGGTCTCAATGTTGTGATTGTACCTCCACACCCCGTGATCCCTGAGCTCGTAGGCCTGTTCCCTGGTAAGATCCCCCAGTGAACATCCGACCTTGAGATTAGTTTCCGCGCAGAGAAGATCAACGGCCTCTAGAACCTTCTTGAATATCCTCGGCGTCGGGCCCTTGGCGCTTATGACTATGCAGAAATCCATGGCGCCCATCTTCTCCGCCTGCCTGGCAGCTCCGAGTATTCTCTCCGCTGCCATAAGCGGATGGGCTTCGACCTCAGTATCGAAATGGGCCGACTGGGAGCAAAAAGAGCAGTCCTCGGGACAGTTCCCCGTCTGGGCACTTATTATAGAGCGCAGAAACACCCCGTCGCCCTTGTACTTGAGGGTCACTTTTCTCGCAAGAGATATGAGTTCTGAAAGCCGCTCCCCGGAAAGTTCCGTGAGTGCGAGAGCGTCTTCAAAGGTTATCTCTTCTTCTTTTTCAAGAAGTTTTTCTGAAACTACATCAAGAATGTCTATTTTTGGTTGCCTCTGAGTCCTGAGTCTAGGGGAATCTAGGTTACAGAAACGGGCGGGGTTGTCAAACCAGGCCGCCTGCGGGCGATGGGCCGTTTAGTCGGGCATCCGAAAGTGCGTTTGCCGGATTCTCCGCGGAGCGAACTATCCTGCCGCCGCTTTTCCGCATGAAACACTCGACCCGGAGGTTAAGGGAAAGGCCGGAGGAGTTTTGGGGTGCCTGTATGCATGATGGAAGATCAGCGCAAGTTCATTCCAGGTTGCAGTGTGATGCAGGAGGAACAGGATGTGGATATGGCAGGGAACTGTTCATTTAGTCCTCTCAATGTTATATTGGTAATAAAAATCCTTGCTGGCTGACTAGTTGTCGTTGGACCGCTCTCAAAGTCCCCAGTAAAGCGCCAAGCAACGCCTTTCGAATTTAACTCTTAAGTCTTTGCCAAAGCAGGCGTGAGAGATGGAGAAAACAATTTCAGGCGAAGAAAAATGTTTTTACAATACGGGCTTGGAATGCAGTATCAGGTTTAGCAACACCTTGCCGTTGACGAACCGCAACGACAATCCTTGGCACTGTCAAGGCGAGAGGTTCGCAGGATGAAATCGTCTCCCATGCATATTCTCGGCGGGCTACATTCCAAGATATTCTCCTCGCTGTCGCTTCCGGCACTGTCGGCCGGGATCACCTCGGGTCTCAGTCTGCTGGTCATTGAAGTTGCCTTTGGAACATTTATATTCTCCGGAGCGCTGGTCCCTTATTCCTCCCAAGGCATCGGCCTGATACTGTTCGGAAACTTCGCCGCGTGCCTGCTCATCGCTCTTGCAGGCGGGTACCGCGGTACGATCGCAGGGCTCTCTCCCATGCTTGTGCCCGTGATGGCGACCATTGCGGCCACGATGAAGGCGGATGCCCAGGCACTCTTCGTGACCACGGCGTGCGCGCTGATAATCAGTGCCGTGGTGACGGGGATATTCTATCTTCTGGTCGGTCGGTTCCGAATTGCCAACCTGCTGCGCTTCATCCCGTATCCGGTGGCGGTAGGATTCGTGGCCGGGATCGGGGGGATTGTCTGCCTGGCAGCCTTGTCCCTGATGGGGGTAAACCTGGATTGGCAGGCAACGGGGCTGCTGGAGCCAACTGTGCTTTGGAAATGGTTCCCTGGCGTCGCCTATGGGATAATCTTGTATGGTGCCATCAGGCGCTGGGAAAATCCCCTGATCCTGCCGGCAAGCGTTCTGCTCGCAATCGCCGCGTACCATCTCGCTCTTTCCGCCCTCGGGATTTCCGGCGCCGAGGCCAGGGCGGAGGGACTGCTTCTTGTCAGCACGGCCAAGGGGAGCCTGTGGTGGCCAGCGTTGTGGCCGGCCGACTTCACACACGTGGATTGGCCCGCGATCGTCGGACAGATACCAAACATGATGATGCTTGTCCTTATTGCTCTTATCTGCATCATTGTGGATATCGCCGGACTCGAGGTTGCCGTGGATGAGGATCTGGACTGGAACCGTGAGTTCCGGGCGACAGGCCTTGGCAGTATCGTTGCCGGATTCGGCGGGGGGACGGTGGCGAACATCATCGTTTCCGCATCGCTCCGCAGCAAGCTCTTCCGCGCTACCACCAGAATGACAGGAGTAATCGCAGCCTGCGTCGTCGGGGGTGCGCTTTTGTTTGGCGACAAAATGCTGGAACTGGTGCCGACCGCGTTTGTCGGCGGCATGCTGGTCTTCGCCGGTCTGATTATGCTGGACCAGGGGCTGGTGAAGAGCCGAGAACGCCTGCCCGGGCCGGAATACGCAATCATTCTCTTGATCTTCGTCGTCATCCTCTTTTTCGGCCTGCTCGAGGGCGTGGGCGCCGGCGCGGTGGCCACCCTAGTGTTCTTCGCCGTGCGTCTCAGCCGGGTGAATACGATCGCATCGCACTTCACCGCGCGCGAGCATCGGAGTAACAAGGCCCGCTCGGTCCCCGATCGTGCCATCCTCCTAGCGGAAGGCGACCAGGTGCAGGCGTACCAGCTTCAGGGATACATCTTCTTCGGCAGTGCCAGCATCTTGGCCAACCGTCTCAAGAAGGCTCTCGACGGCCCGCCGCGGCCTGCCTGCCTGATGATTGACTTCTCCGACGTTTCCGGGTTCGACTTCTCGGCGGTGAGCGTGGTTGCCCGATTCGTCCAGCGGGCAAACGCAGCGGGGGTGCGTGTGATCTTGAGCGGTCTTTCAGAGAAACTGCGGTTCAGTTTGGAGAGGAACATCGCTCCTTCGGTGTTTGCGGAGTTGTGGCTGGAATCGAACGCCGACCACGGCTTGGAGCGCTGCGAGGATCTCATCATCGCGGCGTGGAAGGCGGATGCGGCCACGATGGAGCAACAGCACGCCTCGTTGCTGGAACACACTGTTGACGACCTTGAGCGCTATCTGGAGCGACAGGTTCGCTTCGAGGACCTCATCGAAGCACTTCGGCCATGGCTGATCCCCCGGAATTATGCCGCCGAGGATATCATCGCAGGACCGGATGTCTCAAGCGAGGGCCTGCAATTATTGTTATCGGGCCATGCCTCCGTCTACGATTCCGCAGGTCTGCGACTCCACCAGTGCGGCCCCGGTGACGCGATCTGGCCGTCCAATCCGGCAGCTGACACGGAAGCAACGATAGTTGCAGACGAAGCATGTACCACGATGCTGCTCACCCCCAACGCCCGGAGTTGGATGGAAAAACACGAACAGGGATTGGCAATCGAGTTGTATCGATACATGCTTGCCGAGCACTTCAAAGCTGAGGTGGACGAGAGCATACCCCAGAATGAGACAATCGGTCGGGAGGACTCCACGTGATGACTCCGGGTAGTGTATCGAGGGCGATGAAGGCAGCTGGAGTTTTCGCACTGGTCTTGGGACTGTGTGCCCTCTTGGCGGCGCAGGATCTGTCGCCTAACATCATCCTAGCGGGCAAGTCTATACCGGAGGCAGCTTCGGCACAGGCAGGGATCTCAGAGCGACTGCCTGACATTCTCCGGGAGGTGCCTTCTCCCTCGGGTTCCCGCCACACCTGCCTGAGGCGGGGACGGAACAGTTCCCACGGGATAATCGCGTTGAGTTTGACCAAAGGGTCTTTCTTGTGATCCAGCTTCACGTACCTGCCCTCTTCTCCAAAATCCAGTTGTTCCACTTTCCTGCCTCCGGCTTTACTCTATCTACGCCTTCCGCCCTGCAATTTGACGGGGGGGGGGTATGTAGATATACTTTTTTACTGTTTAAAGTTTAACTGAATATACAGGGATATTTTTAGAGATGCCTTATAGTTACAACAAATTTTATGGGAGGGACAATCAGGATGAAGTTTAGAACATACGGAATGATTTTGAGCCTGCTTTTTGCGCTGGGGATTGTTTTTTCGTTCGGCATTGAGGCATCCGCAGATCACCCAGGGGGCACTGAGACCAAGACTGCGGCAGACACCAAAATCACAAGTGAGACAGATGTGAGGGCCTTTCTTGATCATATAATAGAATACTATAATGATAGTTACATCGCGGAAGATTCCCGCAATGAACAGGACAGGAAATTGGCAGTATACGGCAGGCAGATCAGGGAAGAAGGAACCTACAAAGACTCCGATACCAACATGTACAGCATGGGAATAAACGAAGATGGGATTGTGACGAATCACCCGAGATATCCCAGTCTGTACGGTTACAAGTTTGTTTCGGATGCACCGGGTTCGGCGGTGGCGAGCACCATACAAGATTTAATAAGCGCATCGGGTCTTGATAAGATGGAATGCAAAATGTATGGCGCTGAGGAAAGATGGGCCTGCGCAATCGAAGTGGACTCTCCTTCCGGAAAGGTGACTGTAATAGCCGGTCTTCATCACGCAGAAAATGACTCGGCTTTTATATTCCCTGACTGCACAGACTTGTTACGCGATAACTATACTTCCGCTATGGAAGTTACTGATAAAGAAAGTCTCAAAAATTATGTAGAAGATGTTATTAAGATATCCGGAGATCTGCTAACCAAGGTTGGGACAGACCTTTTTATGGAACATCCAGGTATTTTCACAGCGGTCTTGGGACGTAATGCGACAGATGAACAAATAGCCGAAGCTGGAAAGTTGACATCTCAAAGACTCTTTCAGAAAATCGCCTGCTTAAGCAATGAAGACCCCAGCAGGGGCCCGGTTCTCAATCACGGAGCAATATACAGCTTTATCATGGGTACGGACCCGGCCGCCACCGTGCTCATTAACGGGAATAACCCTGCTCTAAACGGCCTCGACCTTCAAGTGAATGACCCGAACCCCATTGGTGGAGCGAAAGCGAATATCGCAGAACTGATTCACGATGCGGTAACAGATGACCAGGGAGAGTTAAAACTTGGACCAGGAGACGGAGCATTCGTTGAATACCACTGGGACGACCCCACAACCGACGCCGACAACAACGAGGGCTGGTTTGAGAGGCAGGAGGTTCCCGGCAATTCGCGCAAGATAAGTTACGTCAGGGCAGCAGACATAAACGTACCTCTACCTGGGTTAGGCCAAATTGGCCCCCCCGCTATCTACATCTTCGGTTCCGGAATTTATCCAATGGATAGTGGAGACGGCGGTGATGGAGATGGCGGTGATGGAGACGGCGGTGACGGTGGATGCGCCATAGCAGGAGTCGGCAATACGTCTCAGGCCACCTTGCTCAACCTGCTTCTGACAGCGTCCGTTCTGTTCTCGGTAGTTTTTCTGAGAAGACGTATTTAGTCGGAAACTGAGTTTCCCCGGAAGCTTTTTCCGGAACTTATAGCTGGTTATCGAGGGCGGTTTTCACAAACAAGCTGATGCCGCCCCCGATAATCAGTTTTTTTGACATTCAACAACACCTCTTCCCCTTTCAAGACAAGAAAGTAAAAGAATCAGCAGGAGTGCTGTTTCCCAACTTGGGAAACGGCAAGGCGCAACCCTTCTTGTTGACCCAGCAAATCAGACACGCCGAGCCAGAAACCGCAGTAAAAATCCCGATATTTTTGCGAAATCTCCAAGAGGTTAACGCATAAATTTCTTCCTTTCGCGCACCATTACATCGGAATCGATATCGCACCGGAAACCGGGTTTCTTCTTGCAACTCAGGCATCTATGCAATAAAATCTGAATCAAGGATTAACGAATTGTTAAGTCTTAATGAGTGTCGATATGACAGAAATCTTTACTTGAAGGAGGAATCTTCAGAATGAAATTTAAAACGTACGGAATGCTTCTGGGACTGTTTTTCGCGTTGGGGCTTGTTTTCTCATTCAGTATCAACGATGCAGAAGGCAGCCATGACGGCGCAGACAAGGTCGACCCCGGAGATGAACAGGAAATGTCAACTCTTCTTTCGCATGCGATAGATTACTACAACCAGGTCAGAGAGGAATACAAGGATGACCGCGCCGCGCTGATAAGACAGCTGACAATATTCGCAAGAGACATAAGAAGGAACAGCACAGACGGCGGATTCTACAAGCACGAAGATATCTATATGATCGACGTAAACGATCTGGGCATTGTGACGAATCACGCCGGACATCCGAAGAAACTGATAGGCCACAAGGTTAATCGAGATGCCGAGGGTTCGGAAGTTCTGGACACTTTAACGTCCCTGCTTGACGATCCAGGTCTCGAGGTGGGCAATCCTCCGGTGTGCAAACGTTACGAGAATGATGAAAGAGTAGCCTGCGCCGCCAAGGTAGATAGCGACCTCACCGTGGATGTAACGAATATAATAGGTCTTCGTCACGCAGAAGACGACTCCGCTTTTCTCCCTCCCGACTGTTCCGGTTTTGAGCTCGGCACCACCGCCAAGGAGGTTTACGAAGACCCGACCAACGACAACCTTAAAGCTTACGTGAAAGACATTATAAAAGCGGTTCAAGCGGACGTAGCAAGGATAACAGGCGAAGAAAGCATGAAAGGACTTGAAGGGATTCGGGACCGTATAACCGCAAGAATTCAGGAACGGACTTTCTGTTTTGCAGAAGAAGGTGGGGATTTTAAGCACGGAAACATATACGCCTTCATAATGTCCGCGGATCTTGAAAACTCCACAGTTATCGTGAACGGAAACAACTTTGACCTAAACGGCGGCAACCTCGCGCTTGAGGACGAAGAACTGGATCACGAGGATAAAACAATAGCGGGCCTGTTCAGCCGAGCACTGGCAGGCGGAACTTCCGCTTACGCCAACTACCGCTGGGACGATCCCACAACCGATGACGACAACATCAGAAACTGGTTTGAAATAAATTCGGTTCCCGGCAGTTCGCCCAAGAGAAGCTATATTGAGGTGGCGAACTTGAACGCAGACATAACAGGCGCGCCAGAGGATGTCTACATCTTCGGTTCTGGGATTTACCTGAAAGAAGATAGTGGTGATGACGATGACGGAGGATGCGCGATCGCCGGAGCGGGCAGTACGTCTCAGGCCACTCTGCTCAACCTGCTTCTGACGGCGTCCGTTCTCTTCTCGATTGTTTTCCTGAGAAAACGCGCGTAGAGACTTTTTCGCGATACCAGCGGACTTTCCGCGGGTAACGGCTTACTTAACAGGGGGTGGTCCTGATTCGGTCAGGGTCGCCTCTTGTTTTTTCCGGCATTGAAACGCACCTTATTACCGACTCCGAAACGAGACGGCGAAGCATCAATCTGTCCTCGGACGGATACGCTCAAGGAACTGTCTGTTATAATTCAAAAGCCATGGCCGGTACTGAAACAAAATGCGACCTCTTCATTGACGGCGAAGAAAGGGCCCCGAAAAGCGGTTCCTACTCTGAAAGGGAGAACCCCGCTACGGAAAAACCCTTCGCCAAGATAGCAGAAAGTGGGCCCGAAGACATTGACGCGGCGGTCGGGGCCGCCCGGCGCGCTTTCCCCGGGTGGTCGAGGCTTCCGGCAGGCGAGCGGGCCAAACACCTTCTTCGGATAGCCCAGGCGCTCTCTGACAACAGGGACAGGATCGCGCTTGTAAACACCCGTGAAACCGGAAAACCCATACGCGAGAGCGCGATGGTAGAGATAGGCGGCTCCATAAGAACGCTTGAGTACTACTCGGGAGCGCACACCCGTCTTAACGGAGAGACACTGCAGGTAAACGAAAACCAGGTATCCCTCACCGTAAAGGAACCCGTAGGGGTGGCGGCCCACATAATCCCGTGGAATTTCCCCCTTCTTCTCTCCTTCTGGAAAATAGCCCCGGCGCTTGTCGCGGGGTGCACCATAGTGCTGAAGCCCGCGGAGCTCACCTCGTGCGGAATCTTCGAGGCGGCAAAGCTCTGCTCAGAAGCTGGACTGCCCGACGGCGTCCTGAATGTCGTGCCCGGAGAAGGCGCGGTGGCGGGCCAGGCCCTAACTGAACACCCGGGAGTTGCCAAGATAGCGTTTACCGGTTCCACCGAGGTCGGAAAAACCGTCATGAGGACTGCGGCGGGCGGCATGAAAAGAGTGTCGCTTGAACTGGGAGGCAAGGCCCCCTGCATAGTTTTCGCGGACGCGGACGTCGAGGGGGCGGTCGAGGCTTGTCTCAGAGGAGGGTTCTTTAACCAGGGCGAGAACTGCACCGCCGTCACAAGACTCATGCTCCACGAAGATATATACGACGGGTTTCTCTCGGCCTACCTTGACAGGATATCCCGTATAAGAATCGGAGACCCCGAGGATCCTGAAACCGAGTTCGGAGCCGTGATATCAAAAGAGCACTATGACAGCGTTATGAACTACATAGAAAAAGGCGTTTCGGAAGGGGCGCGCGTCATAGCGGGCGGAGACCGCCCCCGGGAGATAGCGAAGGGTCACTACATCGCGCCGACGGTCCTTGAAGACGTCCGGTCCGGCTCCACTCTCGCGCGCGAGGAGATATTCGGACCAGTTGTCTGCGTCATGCCGTTTAAGTCGGAGGAAGAGGCGGTCGCGATGGCAAACGACGTCGAGTACGGCCTTGCGGGGGGAATCTGGACCCGGGACATAAACCGCGCGCTCCGGGTGGCGAAGGCCGTAAAAGCAGGCTACCTCTGGGTTAACACCTACGGAGGAATAATCCCCGAGACTCCCTACGGCGGGTTCGGGCAGAGCGGAATCGGAAAGGAACTCGGAGCGGAAGGCATAGACAACTACCTTGAGACCAAGTGCGTCAATATCTTTACCGGTGAGAGCACGGGGAAGTGGTACAGGGGATAGTCGGTGAATTTTGAAGACATAATCTACGAAAAAACGGACGGGGTGGCCACAGTCACCATAAACCGCCCGGAAACGCTGAACGCTTTCCGTGACCTCTCGCTTCGCGAGATGATCGCGGCCCTTAAGGACGCGTGGGGAGACGCGGAGACCGGCGTGGTGGTTCTGCGGGGCGCGGGCGGGAAAGCGTTTTCAAGCGGAGGGGATATGAAGAGGAGGAAACCCGGCGCGGGCGGGGAGGACGGCCTTCTCGGGGTCGGAGACTATCTCTCCCAGGTTCACTATCTCATAAGAAACATCCCCAAGCCCGTCATAGCCGCGGTCAGGGGCTACGCCATAGGCGGGGGAAACATCCTGCAGTTTATCTGCGACCTGACAATCGCTTCTTCGGATTCGGTCTTCGGTCAGGTGGGACCCAGGGTCGGAAGCGTAGACCCGGGCTTCGGAACGGCTTACCTCTCAAGGCTCATAGGGGAGAGAAAGGCAAGGGAGATGTGGTATCTCTGCAGACAATACTCCGCGAGGGAAGCCCTTGAGATGGGACTTGTAAACAGGGTCGTTCCCCCCGAGGAGCTTGACTCTGAGGTTTTTCGCTGGTGCGAAGAGATACTGTCCAAAAGCCCTACTGCGCTTAAGCTTGCCAAGTATTCCTTTAACTCCGAGACCGACGGCCTTTTCGGAATCTCAAGCATGGGAAAGGCCTCTCTCGATCTTTTTAAGGCGACCGAGGAGGCCGCCGAGGGAACCAGGGCGTTTGTTGAGAAAAGACCGCCTGATTTTTCGCGCTACAGAAAGTAAAACGCCGGTTTGAAGCTCCATGTTTGCAAATCTGTTATTCCATGTTATATCTGCAAAACATGGATTATATCCAACGCTACCTGGCTAATACAATCCGCAAGGCTATGATTTCTTTTCCGGCGGTGCTGGTTACCGGTGCCAGACAGACCGGCAAGACTACCTTGCTGCGTACCGAATTCGGCGCATCGCATGATTACGTATCGCTTGAACGCCCTGATATACGCAACAGGGCATTAGCGGATCCTGTCGGGTTTTTTGCGCGGACTTCAGGACCGCTGATTCTGGATGAAATTCAATACGCGCCGGAGCTGCTGCATTACATAAAGGAACTGATAGACGCGCAGCGCAAACCCGGACAGTGGCTGCTTGCAGGTTCTCAGAGCTTCTCGCTGATGCAGGGAGTGAGTCAGACCCTGGCCGGCCGCGTAGCCGTGCTGAACCTTGATCCCTTGTCCGCAAGAGAACTGTCGCAACAACCGCAGATCTCCCCCGAAGATATGCTTGAATGGATGTTCGGACCCACTGAAAAGCACATTCCCGCCAAGGCGGGCGGAATGTCTGACCCTGCTGATACGGCGAACGCAGAATCTCTCCGGAACGACAGCAAGCAAGCCGCCAGCCCCGGTCTTGAGGACTGGCTGTTGCGCGGGGGCTTTCCCGAACCTTGCCTGAACAAGCAGGTGGACCGGCAGTTGTGGTTTTCCGGTTATCTGCAAACTTATATACAACGCGACGTTCGGGATTTGACTCAGGTAAGCGATTTGGAAACTTTCTACAAATTCCTGATGCTGGTCGCCGCTCGTACCGGACAACTTCTGAATATGGCGGAGCTTGGAAACGAAATCGGCATTGCCGGACCTACGGTAAAGCGCTGGCTGTCCGTGCTGAAGACCAGCCAGCTAATCTGTCTGCTGCCGCCTTATCACAAGAACTTCGGCAAACGGCTGAGGAAAAGTCCCAAGCTGTATCTGCTTGATCCCGGGCTTGCCGCTTTCATGCTGGGTCTGCATTCACGAAGCTCCATTCTGCAAGGTCCCTCCCTGGGAGCATTGGCGGAAACCGCCGTGGCGGCAGAGTGGCTGAAATTTTTTCGCCAGCATGGGGAGGAGCCGCAAATCTATTACTGGCAATCAAGCGGCGGCAAGGAAGTTGATCTGATCATCGAGCGCGACGGCAAACTGTACGCACTGGAAGTCAAGGCAACGGCGACACCTCGAGCGCAGCATGGCAGCAACCTTAAACAGTGGCTGAAACTGGCTGGCGCGAATGCGCATGGCGCACTGGCCTGCAACATCAGCGAACCGCAAGCCCTGCTGCCTGGTATCAGAGCCGTTCCCTGGCATCTGAACGCGTGCTCCGATTGAAACATCCCTCAACTAGGGAGTCGGAGTTCTCTCAGACGGCCGGCGGTGAAACCTCGAATCCGTTGCGCGTTCCGATTTATTTGAACACCCGTTCTGAACTTGTTTGAACGCTTCTGTAAGGGTCTCCAGGCTTCATCGCACCTGTTCCCAAGATTCCCGCAGTGGAGCGCCAAGCTGACTGGCGCATGGGCAACCGGCGGAGGTAAAAAGGCTGTCTCACACCGAAGAAAAGGCTGCTGCTGCGTGCGTAACGGCCCTCCCGTTTCGTGGCCCTTCCCCATAGCTTGAATTATCAGAACTTTACTCTATAATACAGGGTTTGATATTTTCGGGTTCGCCATGGAAATACAGCACATGAAAATATTCAGCGGGATGTCAAATCATCCTCTATTTGAAGATGTATGCAACTATCTTGACGTCGCTCCCGGGCAGATGGAGATAACCCGTTTCAGCGACGGGGAAATCTTCGTCGATATAAGGGAGAGCGTGAGGGGTTCGAACGTGTTTTTGATACAGTCCACGTGTCCTCCCGTGAACGAGAACATAATGGAGCTTCTCGTCATCACTGATGCGCTCAAGCGGGCCTCTGCAAGATCCATAACCGCCGTCATACCGTATTACGGGTACGCAAGGCAGGACCGCAAGGTTCAGCCGCGCGCCCCGATAAGCGCCAAGCTCGCCGCAGACCTAATAGTCGTGGCGGGAGCAAGCAAAATAGTTACCATGGACCTCCACGCCGGCCAGATACAGGGTTTTTTCGACGTTCCGGTAACCCACCTCTACGCCACACCCGTGATAATCAACTATCTGGGGGAAAAATGCCCTGACGGCGAAATGGTGATCGTTTCCCCCGACGCGGGAGGAGTTGAGAGGGCAACCGAGTTCGCGGACAGGACCCACTCTGAAATCGCCATCTGCTACAAGAGAAGGCCCGCTCCCAACGTCGCGCAGATCAGCAACATAATCGGCGACGTGGAAGACAAGCATGCGATAATAGTCGACGATCTGGTGGACACGGCCGGAACCGCCACGGAAGCTGCGAGAGTGCTCCTTGAGAAAGGCGCGAAAAGCGTATCGCTCTGCTGCACGCACGGCGTTCTTTCAGGACCCGCTCTTGACAGGATAAACAACTCGGACATTGACGAGGTAATAATCACAAACACCATTCCCCAGCAGGAAAACCAGAAAAAAAGCACAAAAATCACAGTGCTCAGTATCGCTGATCTCATCGGCGAGGCCATAAGGAGAACGGCGCTTGGGGAATCGATAAGCGCACTTTTCACTTAAACAAAATCCAGGAGAAAGACCATGGTACAGAGTTCACTTCGGGTAAAACCCAGAATAAGAATAGGAAAAAGCGGAGCAAGGGAGGTAAGAAAGGAAGGAAACATACCGGCAATACTCTACGGGCGGGGAGAAGACCCTGTGCCGCTTGTGGTGCGTCCCGACGAACTTAAGCGGGCGCTTTCAAACAGCGCCGGAATAAACACCGTTCTGGAACTTGAGATAGACGGTTCCGAACCCCCCGAGAAAAGGTTCTCGATGGTAAAGGAAATACAGAAAGACCCCATTAAGAACAGGGTGATCCACCTTGATTTTCTGGCCATAGACATGAAAAAAAGCATAAGGGTAAAAGTTCCGGTAAACACCCAGGGAAGATCTGAAGGGGAAAGAAGAGGCGGCAAGCTTGAGCAGTTAATGAGAACCATTGACCTTGAATGCCTACCGGGTGACATTCCCGATTCGATAGAAATAGATGTAAGTTCTCTCGACATAGGAGGTTTCGTGGACGTATCAGGCCTTTCACTCGGCGAGGGAATAACACCGGTTAGACCCGGGAGTGAAAAAGTCGTCCAGGTGGTCGCGCAGAGGGCAGAAGAGGAAGTGGACGAGCCGGAAGTCGAAGAAGAGGAACAGGAACCCGAGGCCCAGGAATAAGTCACCGAATCTATGCGATATCTGATTGCCGGCCTGGGGAATCCCGGTTCCGCCTACGACAATACGAGACACAACATAGGCTTTCGCGCGGCTGAGCGGGCGGCTGAACGTCTGGGCGTAAAAATCGGCAAGAAGAAATTCAGAAGTCTCTGCGCGGAGGCGCTTTATTCGGATAAAAAGCTGCTCATAATAAAGCCCCAGACCTTCATGAACGCAAGCGGCGAGGCACTTCGCGAAGCGAAGGAATTCTACAGAATAGCGCTCGAGCAGATAATCGTGGTTTATGATGAACTTGACCTTCCCTTGGGAAACATAAGGGTGAATAGGGGAGGAGGCTCGGCCGGGCACAACGGGATAAGATCAATCATTTCGTCTCTTGGCTCCGAGGAATTTTGCAGGGTGAGAATCGGCATAGGGAAACCCCGGGGGGAAAAAGAGGCACGGGATCATGTTCTCTCCAGATTCTCCTCGGATGAGAGGGAAACGGCCGCCGAGATGGTCGAGGTCGCGGTCGAGGCGGCACTTGAGATAATAAGCGCCGGGGTGGATTCGGCGATGAACAAATTTAACAGTCGACTTAACTGAAAAAAAACACTCTACTAGGAGGAATTTACCAATGGGTGAAGTCATAGCGGGCAACATAGGACTCGTGGGGATCGTGGTAGGTCTTATCGTGCTCCTATATGCGTATTTTGTATACAGGGGGATAAACAAGCTTCCTGAAGGAAACGATAAAATGAAGCAGATCGCTTCTGCGATTCACGAGGGAGCGATGGTGTTTCTGCAAAGGGAATACAGGATAATCGGCATTTTCGCCGTGATTGTATTTGTCCTGCTCTCGGTTTTTCTTGGAATTGAAACCGGAGCCGCTTACATCGGCGGTGCGTTATGTTCGCTCATAGCCGGTTTTTGCGGCATGAAGGCGGCCACAAAGGCTAACGTGAGAACTGCGCAGGCAGCGGCGACCGAAGGACAGGGAAAAGCCCTTGAGGTGGCGTTTCGTGGTGGAAACGTGATGGGACTCGCAGTCGCAGGTCTCGGTCTTCTGGGGCTCTCAATAGTCTTCTTTGTGGGAATCGACCTTCAGACGAAGCCCGAAGACGCCTCTCTTCTTACCGCGTTCTTAAAGGAATTCGGAGGAATGATAGGCGGATTCGCTATGGGGGCCAGCACCGTGGCTCTTTTCGCCAGGATAGGCGGAGGAATCTTCACCAAGGCCGCTGACGTCGGGGCGGACCTTGTCGGAAAAGTTGAAGCAGGAATACCGGAGGACGATCCGAGAAATCCGGCCACGATCGCCGATAACGTGGGAGACAACGTCGGAGACGTGGCGGGAATGGGCGCCGATCTTTTTGAATCCTACGTGGGAGCCGTAATCGCAACTGTAGTAATCGCGGCAAGCATGGCGACAAACCAGCTCGCCATGATGATGGTTCCCCTGATACTAATAGTAATCGGAAGTCTCGCCTCGCTGGTCGGATCCAAGGCCGTGGGATGGCTCAGGGAAGGAGAACCGAGCGCCGTGCTTGAGAGATCCACAATATTCGCCGCGGTCGTGTACTGCGCGATTTCACTGCTGGTACTCTACGGGCTCGCGCAGGTGGAGAACCTTCCCACCATGGGAACACAGGGATACCTAAGCATATGGATCACCTCCATAGCGGGTCTGCTCGCGGGGATACTGATCGGAAAGGTCACAGAGCATTTCACCTCGGGACCGCCGATAAAGAAAATAGCAAACGCTTCGGAGACGGGCGTTGCCACCAACATAATCGAGGGAATCGCAGTGGGAATGTACAGCACGACTTACCCAGTGCTTATAATCGCGGCGGCAATAGTGCTGTCTTACTGGCTCACGGGGCTTTACGGAATAGGAATAGCCGCGGTCAGCATGCTAGCGACCATAGGGATAACGATGTCTGTGGATGCCTACGGTCCGGTCGCAGATAACGCGGGCGGTATCGCGGAGATGTCGGAGCTCGGCGCAGATGTGAGAAAGATCACGGACAAGCTTGATTCTCTCGGCAACACCACCGCAGCCATAGGAAAAGGATTCGCTATCGGTTCCGCGGCACTCTCCGCCCTCGCGCTTTTCGCCGCTTACACAAACGCCGTCGGGCTTACCTCGATCGACATTACCCAGCCGAAGGTTGTGGCGGGAATGCTGGTAGGGGGAACTATACCGTTCCTTATAGGCGCCCTGACCATGGGCTCTGTCGGAAGATCGGCGCAGCAGATGGTTGAAGAGGTAAGAAGGCAGTTCCGGGAAATAAGCGGACTTCTTGAAGGAAAGGCCACCCCGGACTACGCAAGGTGCGTTAAGATAAGCACTGACTCTTCCTTAAGAGAAATGATACTGCCGGGCATTATAGCCGTGGTGGTACCGCTCGTAATAGGTTTTGCCCTGGGAGAGGAAGCCCTCGGAGGTTTTCTCGCCGGAGCAGTCGTGGCGGGAGTCATGCTCGCCCTTATGATGGCGAACTCGGGAGGAGCGTGGGATAACGCGAAGAAATTCATAGAGGAAGGAAACTTGGGAGGAAAGGGATCGGATGCGCATAAAGCCGCCGTCGTAGGAGACACAATAGGGGATCCGTTCAAGGATACCTCAGGACCGGCGATGAACATTCTCATCAAGCTTATGTCCATAGTGTCGCTTGTCGTAGCTCCTCTTCTTATATTATAAAACGGGTGTTTTTCGGACGGGGTTATAACCCCGTCCGTATTTACACAGTTTCTGAAAATCAGTATAATAGTTTTTTTCTGTTGCTCCTGACTTCCAAGCGACGATGTTCAGGGGCCTAAGACCAAGACAGGAGGCAGTAAGTCATGGCTATCGAGCCAAGGAAGTACGAAACGCTTTATCTCGTAAGGCCGGACATATCCCCCGAAGATCTTCTTACGATCCAGAACAGGGTCGAGCAGAGCGTAGCCGGAAACGGCGGGGAGATTATAAAATCCGAAAAATGGGCCGAGAGAGATCTCGCGTACAGAATAGAGAATTACACCAGAGGCACTTACTATATAGCCGTTTACGCGGCTGAACCTAAGGCCGTAACGGACATAGAGAGATATTTTAACCTCTCGAAAAACAATGTTCTGCGGTTCATGACCGTAAACTACATCGAGGAAGAAGGGAAAACTGCAGGCGCCGGAACAAACGTTCCTCCGCGACCGTCCGAACAAGAGGATCAGAGTGCTTTTCAGACCCCCCATTCAGAATCCGAGGAGCAGGCCAAAGGCGGTGATGAACAACCTCAGGAGGCCGCAGAACAGCCTCAGGAGGCCGCAGAACAGCCCAAGGGAGACGAAGAAAAGACCCAAGGAGGCGACCAATCATGAGCAGAAGAGCGATGGGCGGGGGAGGCGGAAGAAGGTTTTACTCGCGCCGAAAGAAACCCAGAGACCTTGCCAAGGAAGGCAAGCAGATAGATTACAAGGACACGGAACTTCTCTCGCAGTTCATAACCGAGAGAAAGAAAATACTGCCCAGAAGAAACACGGGGCTTTCCAGGCAGGAGCAGAGGAAGGTGGCAATCGCTATAAAGAGAGCCCGTTTCATGGCACTTTTGCCGTACACGGTAACTCACAAGTAATTCCCGAATACCGTTTAGCCAATGCGCGGAGGTAAACAATGAAAGTAATTCTGATTTCCGACGTGGAGAACATAGGAGTCGTCGGAGACGTAAAAGACGTAAAGAACGGGATGGCGAGGAACTATCTTTTTCCCCGAAAGCTCGCAATAAAGGCAACAGAAGCGAACCTTAAGGCCTGGAAAAGCAAAATAGAGGCAATAAGACTGCGCAAAACCGAAGTCCTTGAGAACGCCAAGGAGTTTGCGGAAAAACTCGAGGGTCTCGAAATCACCATACCCGCCAAAGCCGGAGAGGAAGATAAGTTGTTCGGATCAGTTACCTCGCAGAACATTTCTGATGCGCTCGGGGAAAAAGGATTCGAGATCTCAAGAAGGGACATATTGCTTGACGGCACTTTAAAGGAACTCGGAACATACACAGTCGCGCTGAAACTCCATACGGACGTAACACAGCAGATAACCGTAACCGTCGTGAAGGAAGAAGAGCAGCAGTAAAAGGCAGAAACTTATTGACATTTTCTCGGAGGAAAACGCTATGTCAGACAGTTTAAAAACCCCCCAGTTTGCGCCGGTAGGAGAAAAAGAAGTTACCCGGGCCATCGTCGAGGGGTTCTCGGAAGAATTCAGCGAATACATTACAAGCGACGTTATAATCGTTGGCGCGGGGCCGAGTGGGCTTGTGGCAGCAAAGGACATAGCGAAAAAGAAGTACAAAGTGCTGCTTGTTGAAAGAATGAACTACCTCGGAGGAGGATTCTGGATCGGCGGATACTTGATGAACAAGGTCACCGTGCGCGCCCCGGGAGAGACGGTTCTTGATGAGATTGAAGTGCCGTATGAAGAGGTCTCCGAAGGGCTTTTCGTCGCCGACGGTCCTTACGCCTGCTCGAAGCTGATAGCGACGGCGTGCGAAGCCGGGGCAAAAGTAAGGAACATGACTCTGTTTGACGATCTGGTTTACAGGGAGAACGGAAGGGTTGCGGGGATAGTGATCAACTGGACTCCCATCGCAAACATGCCCAAAGAGATAACATGTCTTGACCCCATCGCTATAGAATCAAAACTGGTAATAGACGCCACGGGCCATGACGCCTACTGCGTTTCCAGGCTCTCCCAGCAAGGTCTTTACAAAAAACTCCCGGGTCACGGATCAATGTGGGTCGAGAAATCGGAAGAAGCCCTCGTTGAATACACAGGAGAAATACACCCCGGACTACTCGCGTGCGGAATGTCGGTTAACACCACCTTCGGACTTCCAAGGATGGGACCCACTTTCGGCGGGATGCTGCTTTCCGGAAAAAAGGTAGCCCAGGTAGCGATAAACATACTTGATGAAATGGACTAGAGCGGGGGCGATCTCCTGTTCACTACCGACCGCGTAGCGGGACACGGCTTCTACCGCCTTTTTGCTACTTTTCTTATTTCGCTCTCGCACTCGGCACACAAAAACCCCGAGTACTGTATATCAAGAACTTCCTTCTGCCAGTGCGAATTAAAAAGCACGCACCCGCTGTTTTCGCAGAACTCCTTCCCGGAGAAATGATGCAGTAGAGGCTGAAGCACGTAGGAACCTGTTATCTTCGTTATCCTCTCGTCCTCGTAATCGACGAACTTTCCCCGGAACGCCTCGTTAAGCTCTGAGAGATCCTTCCCCGACCGGATAAACTCCGCCTTCAGAAAATAATACTCCCGGGGTCTTGCCGGGCCTTCCACAAGTCCCGAGGTTGAAACAAATGACGGAAACCCCGAGATTACGACCCTCGCATGATATCTCCGGGATCCGTAGGTGCCAAGCAGCCTGCCCGTGATAACAGCGTGAAAGCCCGATTTGGCGAGTTCTCCGGGACGCTTTCTAAGAAAAAATCTTGAGAATATTCTCTGAATCCAGAAACCGTCATAAAGCTCTTTTTCAAACGGCTCGGACAACAGATGCGTTTCTAAAAAATCAACGGGCGTTTCAATATTGAAAACCCTAGCCCTTGAGAGAAGGGATTCTATTTCGGCCATCTCCTCCTCCCCCAGAGAGAGGCAACTAAGAAAGTCCCCGCGAAACTCGACCGAAAGACCCAGGTCCGAGAGAAAACCTGTTACGCCCTGCATGACGAGCGATTGCGAAGGACTGTCTGAATAAATGTATACGGGGAACATCAGGGTAAAACCCCCAATTCTCTCATAAATCGTAGCCGGGTGAGAACTCGGCTATGATCTCAATTTCCACCGGGGAATCCATCGGAAGTGCTGGAACTCCCACCGCTACCCTGGCGTGGCGTCCGTTCTCAGAGAGTATGTCGGAGAAAAACTCTGAGGCGCCGTTAACTACCTTGTGCTGTTCTGTAAATCCGGGGGCACTCGCCACGTAACCCGTCACTTTCACGATCCTGCTTAGCTGGCGAAGATCTTCGAGGGTATGACTGATCACGGAAAGGCCGTTTATCGCCGCGAGCCTAGCCGCCTCATAACCCTCCTCAACCGTAAGATCGGATCCCACTTTGCCCGTGAAGAGAAGTTTTCCCTCTTCAACGGGAAGCTGACCTGATACGAAAACCAGGTTGCCCGACACCGTAGCTGGAACGTAGCTTCCAAGAGCGGGAACCTCTTTCGCGAGTTCTACTCCAAGTTCCGCGAGTCTTTCCTCTATCATCACTCGCGCCCCGTCTTTACGCCGAGATATATTGTCCTTCCCTTACGCTCGATAAGAAAAAGCAGGGTTCCACCAGAACCGTGCTCTTCAAGCGCGTCATGGTATTCGTCGAGTCCGCTAACGGCATCTCCATTTACTTCCACTATAATGTCGCCCGGGCGAAACCCTGCTTCTGAGGCAAGGCTCCCGCGTGAAACTCTTGCGATAATGACTCCACCCGACGCCTTGATCTTGAACCGATCCCTGAATTGCTCGGTTATCTCACTCACTTCAATGCCAAGTTCTTCCTCAGCTTTCAGCTTGTCAGGGGATTCCTCGATTTTTTCGTTCTCGGGATGTTCGATAAGTTTTACGGTAAAGACCCTCTCCTTCCCGTCACGAAGCACCACGAATTTCGTATCGACCCCGGGCTTGGTAAGCGCAAGCTTTCTCGCAAGTGTAGCAGCATCCGGAACCTTCTCACCCTCGACGGAGACAATAACGTCTCCCCTTCTAAGGCCCGCCTTGTCCGCCGGACTTCCACCTTTGACCTCGGATACGAGCCCTCCCTCGTCACGGTTAATACCGAGCGCCTCGGAGATTTCCGGGGTTATGTCCTGAATCATTATTCCAAGCCAGCCCCTGATGACCTTTCCATTAACCTTGAGATGCTCGACGACAGTCTTCGCCATATTTATCGGTATGGCGAAACCAAGACCCTGGCCGCGGGCCATGACCGCGGTGTTCACGCCCACTACCTTGCCCTCGTAGTCAAAAAGCGGTCCCCCGCTGTTTCCGGGGTTAATAGCCGCATCAGTCTGAATGAAGTTGTCGTATCGCCCGATTCCAAGAGCCCTTCCCTTCGCGCTGACTATCCCGGCTGTAACCGTGTGACCCAGGCCGAAAGGGTTCCCTATGGCAAACACCCAGTCCCCTATAGCAAGGGCCGAGGAATCACCCATTTCCACAGCGGGAAGAGGCCCTTCCGGATCGATTTTCAGCAGCGCAAGATCCGTTAGGGGGTCGGTGCCGACTATCTTGGCAGTGTATTTCTTGCCGCCTTCGAGTATCACCTCGATCTCTTCGGCTTTTCTTACGACGTGGTTATTGGTAATTACGAAGCCGTCGGAACTCATTACGAAGCCAGAACCGAGTCCCTTGTTCCTGAATTCCCTCCCCGGCATCTGGTCGGAGAAAAACTTCTCGAAAAACTTCTTGAAGTATTCATCCTGGTACGGCGAAGTAAACGGCGACGCTTTTATCACGTTTGTCGTACTTATATTAACGACCGAAGGGGTAAGACGCTTTACCGTAGGCGAGATAGACTCTGTAGAACCATGGGAAAGAGCTCCTGACAGAGGAAACGAGGAAACCGCCGCCACGATGAAGAAAAAAAGCAGATGTTTAAGTAATTTCATTAAAGTTACACTCCGAAATCAAAAAGATTTTCAACCGCAGGACATTAATCTCAAAGGGGGTCTTTCAGCATGTTGTCCCAGTACCTGAAGAGCTGTCTACTCGAATACACCCTCACAATATAATCACGGATAGACGAGAGAACACCGCTTTCGGTGTATATGAATTTCCCCATGATCCTTGACTGGTTCTGAACTTTGTTCACCCTTCCCTTTCTTCTTGACTCATACTGCCAGAAAGCGTGAGGGAGGTTGACTGAATCGGTTCTGCAAAGTTCCTCGGCCAAAACGGCCGCCGATTCCATCGCCATTGATACGCCTGCGCCGGCGTTCGGGAGTATCGCGTGAACCGAGTCTCCGACAAGCACCACCCTTCCTCGCGACCAGCTATCCATTCTGAGGTCGTTGTACTCGTCATAGTAGATATTGCGGGGATCATCAAGACTGCGCAAGATTTCCGGCACCACGCCTCCAAACTCGGCGAAGCTCTGCCGGATGCTCTCTATTCTCGTATCAACGCTGTCCGGGACACCGGATTTTCTTCTCACGCTAGTGAAAACGGCAAGACGTCCGCGAGTCGGCCACATACCGAGAAACCTCCCCTTGCCCCAGTACTCAATGATTCCTTCGCTCTTGCAGAGATCCGGGTTGACCCAGAAGCCCCACCCAGACATGCCGCTGTAGTGAAGAGGTATATCGCCGAATATCTCCGTTCGGACTTTTGACCTTATTCCGTCACATCCTATAATGAGATCGTAGGTTCCTGTGCTTCCGTCGCTGAATACCGTCTCGACTCCGTCCCCAGTGTCCGCGAGTGAAACAATCGTGGTGTTCATCCTGATCGAATCATCACTTGCCGCCCCTAGGAGTATGTCTATCAGATCAGGCCGGTAAATGCTTATTATGGGGCCGTACTTCTCAACCACGGAATCAATCGTGTAGCTGTTTATAACCTTGCCCCTGTAGTTGGAAATGTTGTAATCGGTAAAAGCGCAGCCCCGCTCCCTGAGCAGTTCGTAAAGACCGAGCCCCTTCAGTATCCTGCTGCCTGAGGGCCAGACCACTATCACGTATCCCACATCCCCGAACCGTGGAGCCCTCTCTACAAGGGTAGGATGAAAGCCCCTCTGCTCGAGAAGCCCGCAGAGCGTGAGTCCGGCAACGCCGGCGCCGACGATAAGAACTTTCATGTCGGGACCGTAACGGACACGACCGTTTGAGGGCATAGGGACATTCTCAGCCCGGTTCATGCTTCTCTCCCATTTATCCTTAAAACCAAAAAAGACCGACCTCGGATTACAGAGAAATTATAAACTATTTTTAAAAGACTGCTTAATGCGGTTTTTGGTTACCTTTCCCATCGAGTTTCTCGGAAGCGAGGAAAGTAGCAGAAGCCGGGTTGGAAACTTGTACCGGGCGAGTTTGTCCGAAGCCCAGTCGCGAAGCTCCTCAAGGTCAACCGACAGACCCTCCCTTAAAACGAGCGCCGCCCCCACCCTCTCTCCCCAGTCCGGATCGACGACACCTACCACGGCGCACTCTTCGATAAGCGGATGCTCAATCAGCACTTCCTCGATTTCAAGAGCAGATATCTTGTATCCACCCGACTTTATTATGTCCACCGATTCCCGCCCGAGTATCCTGTAGGAGCCTCCGCGCTCCAAAAATGCAATGTCCCCGGTTTTGAACCATCCGTCACAAAAGACACTCTCCGTCTCTCGCGGTTTTCCCCAATATTCAAGGAATACGCCTTTTCCCCTCACCCTGATCTCTCCTTGTTCTTCAACGCCCAGCAGCCTGCCGTTCTCGTCGAAAATTCCCACCTCAACCCCAGGCATGGCAAACCCCACGCGCCCCGGCAACCTTTCGCCTCTGTAAGGATTCGAAAGAGCCATTCCTATCTCGGTCATTCCATATCTTTCAAGAAGCCCCTGCCCGCTTACCTCTTTCCATTTCTCAAAAACGGACACGGGAAGAGCCGCGGAGCCGGAAACCATGAGACGAAGGCCGAGAAGATAATCTTTCATGCGTCTTCTCTCCTCAGCGGAGGAATCATCCCAAACATCTATCAGCTTGGAGTAAATCGTGGGAACACCCATGAATAGGGTCAGGTCTTTTTCTTCAAATCTCTTCCATACTTCCCGCGCCTTGAATCCGTCCATCATCACGCATCTGGCACCGGACCACAGACAGCAGAGAACAACATTCAGTATTCCATGGAGATGATGAAGGGGCAGGACATTGAGTATCGAATCTTCAGGGGTCCACTCCCATGCCTCCGTCATGCTGTTTATCTGGGCTTTTATGCCGAGATGGGTCGAGACTACTCCCTTGGGTTTAGAGGTAGTACCGCTCGTGTATATGATCATCGCCCTTCTTTGTTCGGAAACGCCGGGGAGTTCTCCCCGGGCAGGCCGCAAAATTTCTGGAAGCTTCTGGAACCGCACGCCGGTGTCAGGGAGCACTCCCTCGAGCTTTTGGGTGAGTTCCGGGTGAAAAACCACTATCTCGGCACCGGAGTCTCCCACGACGTATTGTATTTCTCTTGGCGAATGGGCAAGACCCAAGGGAACGGACACCCCTCCCGCCATCCATACGCCGAGCTTAAGCGCCACGTACTCGAGTCCGGGGGGAACAATAAAGGCAACTCTTTTTTCCCCAAGATCCTTTTCGTCGCCGAGAAGATTAAGGGCCGCAAAACGCGAAACGCGAAGCAAGTCGGCGTAAGTGAAGATCCCCGTCCAGTCCTCAACCGCGGTCTTTTCTCCGAACCCTGCTGCCCTCTGTATAAGTTCAATTTCCGCCACTAAGCCTTCTTTAACCTCCCGGTTTTTTGTTTATAATAATAAGACCTTAAGCACCGGCCCGCAATCCTCTGTAGGCGGGCTGTTTTCAGTCAGTTACAATCATGGCCCAGCAACGTGAAATCACCGAACTTGGAAACCCCGTGCTCAGGCAGAGAGCCGAAAGCGTCGAAAACATAAGCAACCCGAAGATCCAGCAGCTGATTGACGACCTGATCCTAACGGCCGCCGAAGCAAGCGGAGTCGGAATAGCCGCTCCCCAGATATCCGAGTCTCTTCGCATCTTCATAATCGCCGGAACTGCGAGTTCACGGTATCCCGACGCCCCTGAAACGGAAATCAGGGTGGTAATTAACCCCGAGATAGTCTCGGTATCAGACGAGGTGGAAAAAGGCTGGGAAGGATGTCTCAGCATTCCGGGGCTCCGGGCACTTGTGCCGAGACACAAGTACATCCGGGCGGCATACAGGGACAGGAACAACAATCTCGTCGAAGAAGATTTCTTGGATTTCGCAGCGAGAGTGTTCCAGCACGAATATGATCACATAAACGGAGTGGTATTTCTTGACAGGGTTGAGAGTTCGCTGGAGATAATCACAGAAAACGAATACATGAAACTTGTTACCGAGTCCGATTCCGAGGAGGAGGAATAAAACTGTCTGCGGGAGCGGAAAAAACAAATTAAGGAGAAATTCATGAGCAAATATCCAGAAGGTCTTGATCACGCCATAGACCACGGTTTCTATGACGCTGTTTTCCAGAGAAGGTCCCGCCGCTTCGGCCTCGGAATGGAGATCGAAAAGGGACCCCTGCAGTACAAGTCCAAGCACGACCCGGTTCCCTTGTCAGAACTTGAGGAAGCCATACTGGTGTGGACGGGCCTCGGCATAAAGAACATAAACCTCTCCGATTTCCCCCCTCATGTGGGCCTTGACCTTGAAATGCAGTTTACCAGCAAGACGATCCCCGCCCTAGGGGACGTGCACAGAACGGAGCTTTTCTACACGAATGACGAGGGGCTTTACATGATAAAGATGCACGATCGGCGCGCCGAGGATTTTGAGGGTCTTGAAAAAATGACCCGTCACCAGAGAGTGGATAGGATACTTGAGTTGTTCCGTGAATCCAAGATTAAGCTTTCGGACGGAAGGGCGGACCTGCCGTCAAAACCTCCGGGAATCGCCGCTCATAATCTCTGGAACGTGAACAAGCCCGGAACGACGGTGTTCATGCCGGTAACGGATCTTTCTGCGTGCATAATCAATCTTTACTTCTTCTACATGAGACCCGACCACAGGTTTAACTTCGTCGACGAGCTTCACAACCTGAGAGCACCCGGAACCGCACACTGGCTTGAAAAAGGCTTTCTTGACAAATCGAAAAGGATGCCGCTTGTCGAAGCGGAACTTCGCTTTGCAAACGGCTACATTGCGGAACAGGCCTTTATGGGACAGAACATGGTCCTGACACTTCAGACCCTCGGTCTTGGAGGATGGCTTTTCAGTGGATTCGCGAGCATGTTCATGCTCGGGGGCACCCCTTTTAACAGGGGGCTGGGTTTCCGGTTCGCAACTCCCAAGATACAGGGCGACACGGGAAATCCGAACCCCGTCGCCGTAGGCAGAGACGACCTGTTCCAGGCGTTCTGTCCACCGTACTACAAGGATATGGGAGAAGCTGTGGAAGCGTTTAACGACATGAAATGGACAAACTGGGAATCGCACAAACTTCCCTATAAGGATCCGACCGGAGTGCTCGCGGAGGTTGAAAGACCCAGTAAAGACGAAATTCAGGTTGTAAAGGACATCTGCAACTACGTTTACGATACATACGGAAGATTTCCTGCTTTCTCCGATCCCATGTTCCTTCGGTTCATGGTGCAGGCCCATCATCTGGACCTGGATTTCTACGATAAGTACTACCCGCCCGGAGCTTATACAGAAGCGCACAAAAACCATTTCGCGCGCTGGCATCCCGACATTCCCGATCCGTTTGCCAGCAGATAAGAAACTACGCCGCTATTTTTATAACTGTGGCTGAATTTCTTGGCTTTTCATCTCGACAGCTGTTCAGTACTCTCTCAGACTCCGCTTCTGTTAATTCTGTTGAGGTCTTCCGTTTCGATTCTGATATCGCCGAATAATTTCATATGGCGATACACATTGCCCTTGGCGCAAGCTGCGACCCTGGCTACCCGCATATGTCCGAACGGAGGCAGGAAGCAGAGGGGGATGGTAGTATCCCGGAGAAATTGCCCGAGTTGCACCGATCGTTTCAGGCGCAGAATATGGCAGACGGACCATACCCTGCTGAACAATAGCGTTTCCAAGGTTCAGGATCCCCCAGCCGTAGACAGGATCCGGTTCTTCGGGATTCTCCTTGCGGATTCCCACCGGATCCGCTGAAACAAGCAATATGGCCTGTATAACCTCCATCGGCATATCGGGAAACCGGCTCCTGAGTACCGCAAGTGCCCCGCTCACCATGGGGGCGGCAAAAGACGTGCCGTTAAGCCCCGCCAGATTGTCAGGATTAACTGTGAGGTCTTCTCCCGGCGCCACCAGACACCAGTTCCTGGCCGCGCCGCATCCGTTGGAAAACGAGGAGATTGCGCCGTTTTCATCCGACGCTGCAGCCACGATCCATTTTCCAAGCAATCCGGGTTCAAACAAGGGGGCTTCCTTCCATTCTCCCGGGGAATTGTACTCCGCGCAGTTGTCTTCTCCGCAGTCCTTTCCCCACATGTCTTTGAACGAAACCGTACGACCGGAATTGTCCTCGTCGTAGACCCACATGAAATTCTCCATGAATTCCTGCGGAGGGACATGCATTTCTCCCAGCAGGCATCCGTCTTCGTCAATGAAATTTTTCCCGCACATGCTGACAACAGCGTCCTTATGATAGGAATTCCATCCTTCGTTCCCTGCTGCCCACACAAGGACGATGTCCCGATCTTGAAGAACTTTGACAACCTCCGTAAACTCTCGTGTCAGTGAACTTGTACTGGGGCCCAGTTCCAAACTTAAAAGCGGCCGGAAATAGGGCAGAGGCAAGGTAAGCCATACACCTTCCCTGCCGGCGTATCTACCGTAATACTGAGTAGACAGACCTATGCTGAGATTCAGCACATGCGCTTCATTCTGAACTGCGTATCTTACTGCGTCCACAGGGTTTGCACCACCTTCCATTGCTATCGGCATTACCGAGGCCTGCGACGCGACGCCATGGACGTTTTTGGTAGGAATAGGTGGGCCGCCATCAACCGTTATCTCGAAAGTCCCGTCGGTATTGCCCCTTGCCCCAGCCGCAATCAGAGCCACATAGGTGCCATGTCCCGCCCCCATCCCGTAATTAGGTTCCCTGACCACAGCATTCCGGTTCCGAACATGCCAAGGGTCCCTGATCTTGCCGACCACAGCCAGATCGGGATGGGTGGGGTCCATACCGTCATCCGCCACCGCAATGGTCACTCCCCTACCGAAGTACCTCCGATCGTAGGCCTCATCGGCGGAGATGGCCTCCAGCCCCCAATGGGCCATGAATTCCGCGTCCCGGTTGTAATTCTCGCCATCCGATGCGTCTGGAGAGCCGAGATGAGTCGGGCGGAATTCAAGTTCAGTCGGGTTTGGTCTTGTGGTTGGGGCAGGACCACCTGGGGGAAGGTCTTCCATAAAGTGAGGCGTGTCCTCTCCCGTGCTCCCACCGCAGCTGCCCGCCAAAAGTAGCATGGCGCATGTCAGTAAAAACAGCCCCGCGTCGCGGCAAGTGAAATCCAGACGGAAGGAAGAACTAGGCACTCTGAATGTTTTTGGGCTCAAACGGCGCCAATACCGACTGAAAAGTCCGTACTTTGCAGAGCCCTTTTCTCCTGCCGGAGACTCGAAGTTCTTTGTAATCATCATCTGAACCCTTTTAACCCTAAACGTGGTTTCAAGTTTGAAACGCAACTTTTGATGTATTGCTAAGGGAAAACAAGAGCGCAATAAGCAATGCACCTGAAGCATGGGTCTCCCTGCGGGTATTATCTTACCTGCCCCGAAGAAACTGCACTAGTCCCGCTTTCTGCCGAAAATGCATCTGAACGGTTGTTTGACAAGGAATAAGACAACCTGAAAATTGAATAACACCCCCGCAAAACTGAGAAGGTCGGAGGGCTTCATGTAGATTTGCGAATCCCACACCCCCATCTGCCCGCTTATTACGATAAAATCGCCCTCCACGGACGATTCTGTCACCGTTATCTCAAAATCCCCTGCTGGACTGGTTACTTTCATTAAAATTCTCCCGTGACAAATTAAAAACTTATGGGTTCATTATACCAAAAAACGGGAATCCTCACGCGGGAACCGAAAGGGCCTTTCTCATCACCTCAATCGGGGCGTCTTCGCCCGTCCAGATCTCAAAAGCGTCAACTCCTTGGTAAAGGAGCATGCCGAGTCCAGATTCCGCCTTGAGCCCCAGAGCCCTGGAGCCCCTTACAAGCGGAGTAACAGGAGGCTTATAGACAAGATCGTAGACCACGCAGTTCTCACCGAGCAGGGCAAGCGGAAGACAAAGGGGTTCGATATCGCCCATTCCCGCAGAAGAGCAGTTAATCACGATATCGGCCCGCTCCATCATCTGCGCTACCAGTTCTTCGTCCTCAAGCGGTGCCGCGGAGAATCCAACATCTTCAAAACACGCAGAGAATTCTTCTGAGAGATCCTGCGTTTTTGAGTATGTTCTGTTCACAATTGCGATACTGCTGGCGCCACCTGTACACATCGCCACTATTACAGCCCTTGATGCTCCACCGGCCCCCACGATAAAGACATTCTTGCCCTGCGGGACAAATTCGAGTTCAGAATGAAGAGCTCTCAGTACCCCGGAGACATCCGTGTTATAGCCCTTGAGCCTGCCGTTTTTGTTAACTATGGTATTCACCGCTCCGACCATGGACGCCTCGGGAGCAACTTCATCCAGGCCTGCCATAACGGACTGCTTATGCGGGATGGTGACGTTAACTCCGCAAACACCAAGGGCTCTTATTGAACTCACAGCCTTGTCTATGTTCCGGGGGTCCACATCAAAAGCCAGATAAGCGCAGTCAAGCCCTAGATACGCGAACGCTGCGTTATGCATAGCGGGAGACAGGCTCTGGGATACCGGATGACCGAAGATGCCGTATATCCGCGTTGTGGCTTTTATTTCCAAATCCGTTCGTCCTTCGGGTGGTCGCGGAGAATTCCCCGCACCGCCGCAACATCGTGTTCAATCTGCGCTACAAGCTCATCCACACTCGCAAAACGCTTCTCGTCCCTCAATCTTTCAACGAAATTAACCCTGACTTCCTTTCCGTAAAGATCGTCGCTGAAATCAAAAAGGTGGGTCTCAACCGTAAGCTTGCTCTCCTCGAACGTCGGGCGTATACCTATGTTGGTAATACTTTCGTGGAAGCCATCGGGAAGCCTGACGTAGGTGGCGTAGACCCCCGGTTTGGGAAGAATCTCCCATTCGGTATCAAGATTAATAGTAGGAAACCCCAGTTTCCTTCCTCTTCTCTCGCCTTCCACTACGACGCCCTCTATGTAGTAATCGTAACCGAAAAACCGATTCGCCTCGCTGATTTCCCCGTCTCTTACAAGGTTCCTTATAGCGCTGCTGCTCACCACCCGACCATCTACCCGAGCCACTTCTGCAACTACCGTATTAAAGCCATAGGCTTTTCCCATGGAGCGAAGGAGATCGACGTTTCCCTTTCTTTTGTGTCCGAAAGAAAATCCCGGACCCACGACTATGTCCCTTACCCTCAGGCAGCCAAGGAGAATGTCTTTTATGAAATTCTCCGCACTCACCGTCGAGAATTCACGGGTGAAGTTAAGGCAGATAACCGCATCAATCCCAGTAGACTCAAGCATCTCGAACCTCCTCCCAAGGGGGAAGATGAGCGAAAGCTCCTTTCTGCCGAGAACTTTCTGCGGATGGGGATTGAATGTAATTACGCAGGAACGCGTTGAATTTTTCCGCGAGCGGAGCTTCGCAGCCTCTATTATCTCTTTGTGTCCGAGATGAATGCCGTCAAAATTTCCAATGCCCGCTGAGGTCTCGAAATCCAGAGGCTGCTTGGGATCAACGATAATCTTCATGTTTTCCGAAAACCGATACCGTAAAAAACAAATACCCGCCGGAGGCGGGGAAGGAAAGAATGCAATACTAGCATCTAATGGTTACTAGATTACATTCAGTTTTGCCAATTTTCAAAAGGAAATTTTCTATTCCTGACCTAATCTAGAGTTGAATGAAAAAGTTTCTTCCTAGTTAATAAAAAACATTATCTTTGTATGGTTCCTAGTTGAGAAACTATTCTGTTGAGCTGGCAGGCTACTTTCTCTACCTCTTCCAGAAAGACGGCATGAAAAGCACCAGAACCGTGTAGAGTTCAAGCCTTCCTATGATCATCGCCAGCGATAGAATGATTTTCGTAGGCGACCTAAGGTGGGCATAATGATTTGCCGGACCGACCTCGTCAAAAGCGGGTCCGACATTGGTTATGGAAGCAGCCGCGGCCGAGACGGCGGATTCCAAGGATATGTCCTCAAGCATAAGAACCACGAAAGCAATGAAGCCGCAAAGGAGAATGTAAAGGATAAAGAAGCTCGTTATGCTTGCGACCGCCTTCTCCTTTATGGCCTTTCCCTCTATGGTTATGGGAGAAACCACGTTCGGATAAACGAGTCTCCGTATCTCCCTGTGAGTTTTTTTGAAAAGCACCATGATTCTCAGTGCCTTTACCGACCCGGAAGTCGACCCCGCGCAGGCACCGAAAAACATCAGCATGAAAATCACCCATTTTACGAAAGCCGGCCATGCATCAAAATCCGTGGTGGTAAATCCGGTTGTGGTGATAATTGAAACCACCTGAAAAGAGGCG
Source organism: Candidatus Dadabacteria bacterium (assembly GCA_022827275.1). Taxonomy (GTDB): domain Bacteria; phylum Desulfobacterota_D; class UBA1144; order Nemesobacterales; family Nemesobacteraceae; genus Nemesobacter. The sequence continues at coordinate 40,503 of JAJDTG010000011.1, forward strand.
TAGCGCAGGGACTCGGAGAAGGTTCCGTAAACGCCGGTCTGGATGAGTTCCAGAGCAATAAACATTGTCGCGGCAATGACGAAAAAGAGATAGAACCGAAACTCGGAGTTCCTCAGAAGCCTCCCAGGCTTCCCGGTAAAGAAGTAGAAATGAAGTACGAAGCTAGTTCCGCCGAGGAACATGAAGAACGTAATCAGCCCCTGTATGTAGCCACTGTCATAAGCCCCTATGCTTGCATCTCTGCAGGAGAAACCCCCGGTTGAGAGGGTGCTGAAAGAATGCGTCAGGGCATCAAAAAAACTCATTCCGCCGAAAATGAGAAGTACCGTCAACACGGCCGTAAGGGCAATGTACACAATCCAGAGCTTCTTGGCCGTCTCGGCTATTTTCGGAGCGAACTTTTCTGTTGTCGGTCCCGTGGTCTCAAGACCCATCAGCTGCGCCCCGCCGACAAAGAGCCTGGGGAAAATCGCGATTCCAAGAACTATTATTCCCATGCCGCCAAGCCACTGAGTAAAATTCCTCCAGAAAAGAATTCCCTTGGGAAGCCACTCAATGGACGCAAGGGCGGTGGCTCCGGTGGTGGTAAAACCCGCGGTCGATTCGAAAAGCGCGTCAACCGGGCTGGCAAACACCCCGTAAAGAAGATAGGGAATGGCACCGAAAACGCTTGCAAGCACCCAGCAAAGCGCCGCGATCAGAAAACCTTCCCTTCTTCGTATCTCAGTCGGAGTTTCGGGAATGCGGCAAATGACCATAAGCGCAAGACCCGCAATTGATGTTATAAGCGCTGAGATCAGGAAGGCAGAGAGATCGTCCTCCGGGTAAAAAAGCGTACAGGCAGCCGGCACGAGCATCAGCAGCCCCAGATACATCACGAACTTTCCCGTGACCTGAAAACAGAACCTAACGTTCACGAAACCAGTATCTCTTCAACCTTTTGCACTGCGGCCGGCAGGGAGAACACTACCAGACGGTCCCCGATCTGCGCGACGAAATCCCCACCAGGGAATATCGGTTTCCCGTCCCTTATACAAACTCCTATGACTGAATCGTGCGGCATTTTGCATTCAGAAAGGGGTACCCCTAGGATTTTAGTATGCTCGGTTACGTCAAACTCGAGAATCTCTCCCGCTCCTTCGTAAAGAAGCGATATGTTGGCCTCTCCGCCGAGATGAAGAGAATTCAGAATGGCGTTTGCCACGGCCATGTTTACGCTTATTGCCCTGTCGATTCCGATCGCCTCGAGCACTCCCACGTAATCGGGATTCGAATAAAGCACAGTGCATCGATCAATACCGAGATTTTTCGCGAGAAGTGCGCTGAGAACGTTGTTTTCATCGTCGCCGGTAAGCGCAAGCAGATAATCGCTTTTTTCAACTCCGGCCTCCTTCAGTATCTCGAGGTCGGTTCCGTCACCTTCAAACACCATCACGCCGACAAGTTCCTCGGCGGCAGCCCTGGCCCTGTTATGATCGCTTTCAATGAGCCTTACGGAAAGTCCTTTTTCGTGAAGTGCGGAAGCCACTTCACACCCCACTCTGCCCCCGCCGACTATGATAACGGAATGGACCTTCTGGATTTTGAGGTTAAACAGCTTTTTAAGTTTCTCAAGGGCAGAAGGAACTCCCAGAGCGAATACGAAGTCGCCCGGGCGAAGCTCCGTATCTCCCCTCGGAATGCTAATTCTGTGATCCCTCTGCAGTCCGACGAATGTCCAGTTCCTGGGGCTGCTGACGAAATTCCTGAGCTTCTCGTTTATTATGGGCACCCCTTCATGCACCCTGAGCTTGAGAAGTTCTATCTTTCCGCTTGCGAAAAACTCCACCCTTCCCGCGAAAGGAGCGCTGATAAGCGCGCTTATCTTCTCTGAGATTATGCCGCTTGAACTTACTACCGAGATGTTCGAGCTATCTATGACCCCCGCGTATTCGGCATACTTCGCGTCCTTTACCGAGGCAACGATTTTTTTGACTCCCGAGGCATGGGCGATAAACGAGGCAAGTATATTCGTTCTGTCATCCCCGGTAACCGCAAGGACTATGTCTGCCTTTTCTATCTCCGCACGCCTCAGGACGGCGGGGTCGTCCCCGTTTCCCTGAATTGCCAAGACATCCTGAGTCTCCTTGGCCTTGGCTATAAGCTCGGCGTCTTTTTCGACGACCACGACTTCCTGGCTCTTGCAAAGCTCCTTTGAGAGGAAGTTTCCCACCTGCCCCAGACCTATTATCAGAATTCTCTGCATAGCAGCAAACTAGCTCTGTGTCTGCTTCCTTAAAACGCTGCCGGAAAGCTGAAACAGCCTTATCCCGAAGACAACCACTAGCACCAAGGCCACAAGCTGCGCCTGCGAAAGACCCTCTATGAAGCTCGGGGTAGTCTCCCTTATAAACTCAATCAGAAATCTCTGGGTACCGAGAATCACGAACCCTACTGCCGCGATAAAACCCGTGGGACGGTTTTGGGTTCTGATTTTCCAGAGAAAGACAAAAAGCAAGGCCATAAGCAACGTATCGTAGATCTGAGTGGGATGGACATTGACGACTTTCTCGGAAAAAGAGACCGCCCAAGGCAGGGAACACGCGGTCCCGTAATCGCAGCCGCTAAGAAAACATCCTATCCTTCCGACCCCGTAACCAAGGATGAGGGCGGGACAAACGATATCGAGAACCCTCTGAAAATCCGTTCTTTTAAGCCTTGAGACAATCCATAGGGCACAGAATATCCCGATCAGGCCCCCTACCGATGCATACCCCGATGCGAAGTAGCGCGCCGGGTTAGCGAGAAACTCGGTCAAAGTGACATTCTGGTAAAGAAAAAGTATCTTGGCTCCCAGAAGCCCGGCGATAAAGCATGCAAGCAGAAGGGTGGAAGGAAGCGTCGGGTCCATTTTCCTGCGGCTTACCTCCGCGGACACCACCCAGTAAGCGAGCAGATATCCGAGCGCGAGCAATACCGAATATGAATAGATGACCAGACCTCCGCCGAGATCTAAAAGTACCGGGTACATATGGCGTCTCCCTGGCTTACTCTTCCTTTAGAAGAGAATCCACGTTTAACAGAGGTACCATGTTACCACCCGAGAATTTGGGAAGGGTGCCGTCCCACCTCTCCGCGATTCGAAGCTGAATGATCTGCGGGTTGTTCTTAAGCGCATTGGCTTCCCTCTCAATCGCCGCGGCTCTTGCCTTGGATGCCACTTCTATCTCGAAAGCCTGGGCGCTTGCGGCAAGCTTTTTCTCCTCAGCGGCGGCTTCTGCCTGGGTCACTCTTCTTATTTTCTCGTTTAGAGCCTGGAGCGCTTCCTGCTCAGCCTTTACCTTGAGTTCAATCGCCTTGTTGAACTCATCCGAGAAATCAAAGTCCGTTATGGCGATGTTGGCTATTCTGAGAGCATTGGGAGAAATTCCCTTCTCGTCGAGAGTAATTGATATGAAATTGTTTATGGCCTCCTGTATCTCGACCTTTACCTCGGCCCTCTTGGTAACCAGTTGCTCGGCGGTGTACTTGGCAGTAATGGCCTTTACAGATTCCTGTATCGCGGGCTCTATAAGCGTAAGCGACACGGTGTTTCTCTTCCCTATTTTCTGAAATATAACGGGAGCGAGTTCTCCCGTAATGGAATACTGGAGAGTAACCTGGGTCTGTACCGTCTGGAGGTCTTTGGAAGCGGAAACAGCCTTGGCACTCGCCGCGGTAAGACGGATATCGATCTGTTCAACCTTATCCATGAAAGGTTTTTTCATATGGAATCCCTCGGGAAGCGCATTGGGCTGCACGGCGCCAAGGGTTCGTACGACTCCAACATGCCCGCTTTCCACTATTACGAAAACCCCCGTCACTATAAAAAACAGCAGGATAAAAATTATCGGGTAAAAAATATTAAGTTTGGGCAACTGCCGCCTAACTCTCATAAACATACCTCCGTTATATACTACGTGCTCATAACATTATAATAAGAGTTATCCGAAAACATAGACCCATAAAAAAGTCCAGATCCGGAGACTCACCGAAGGGGCTTCCTCGCATCCTTTATGAAAAGACGGGGTTCCCTCTTTCCGTTCCGGACATTAAAGCGCAGAGCAAAAACCAGATCTATTTTTTCGGGAAGACGCTTTTGGGAAGCGTAGAACCAGATGCAGTTAAACACAGAGCCGTTCTTTTTCACCCTGAACATAACATGCTGGTTCTTAAGCAGGTTCTGACTCACCACAGAAACGGCCTTCGAGAGAAAAAGGGGCTCGGGATTTCCCTCTCCGAAAGGCGAGAGGCTTTCAATCTCAGAAACAAGGGTGTCATCTATGGAAGCGAGGCTGATTTCTGAGTCTATATCAAGTCTGCTTTCGGGTTTCTGCCCGCTTTTTTCAAGTTCTTCTGAGAAGCGCTCCCTGAAAGAACCGATTTTTTCTTCAAGAATGGTTACCCCGGCCGCGTAAGCGTGTCCGCCGAACTCAACGAGAAGATCCCCGCACTTTGAGAGAACGGAAAATATGTTGACCCCTCCGAAGGATCTTCCGCTTCCTCTGCCCACGCCGTTTTCATCCACCGAGATGAGAAAAGCGGGTTTTCCGCAGGATCCGGCCAGTGAGGAAGCCACAATGCCCACAACTCCCCTGTGCCATTCGCGAGACGAGAGAACAAGGGAATTGCTACTTGAGTACTCGGGCACCGATTCAACCATCCGGGTCGCGTCGCGCAGTATTTTCTCTTCAATACCGCGACGTTCGGAGTTGCGCTTGTCAAGAAATTCCGCGAGCAAAAAAGCCTCTTCTTCTCTTTCGGCGAGAAGGAGCTCAACTGCCTTGTCGGCAGAATCAAGCCTCCCCGCCGCATTTATCCTGGGACCAAGACGAAAACCAAGATCGAATACCTCTATGCCACCGTCTATCCCACTTATCTCCTTAAGTGCCCACAAGCCCAGGCGCTTGGGACTCCGCATTCTTTTAAGACCTTCTTTCAGCATGATTCTATTCACGTTTCCCACCGGCACGCGGTCAGAGACCGTCCCAAGCGAAACTAGATCAAGGAAATCCCCCATGTTGGGTTCTTCGACGGTCTCGAAGAATCCCTCCTCCCTCAGGGTTCTTCTAAGGGCCAGGGCCAAGTTAAACGCCACTCCGACGCCCGAAACCTCTTTTCCCGGGTACCTGCAGTCTGCCTGACGGGGATTGAGAACTGCTACAGCCTCGGGCAGCTGGCCACAGAAACTATGATGATCCGTGACTATGAAGTCCATCCCCAGCGTGCGAGCCTGCGCCACTTCATCCACGGCTGTGGTTCCGCAGTCAACCGAGATTACGAGGCTTACCTGTTTTTGCCTAAGAGTCTTAAGCGCTTCGGAATTCACTCCGTAACCCTCTTTGAACCTGTCGGGAATATAGTAGGTAACGTCGCAGCCGAGAGACCTAAGAAAACCCGTCAGAAGAGAGGTCGCCGTGACGCCGTCGACATCGTAGTCTCCGTAAACGGCGATTTTTTCTTTTTCGTAAACGCACCTGCAAAGGCGCGCCACCGCCTTCTCCATGCCTTTCATCAGAAAGGGAGAAGGCAGATCCGAAAGGGATGCGGAGAGAAACGCCTCGGCGTCCTCGGCGGAACTTATTCCCCGGTTTACCAGAAGTCTCGCAGTTATCGGCAGGATGCCGAGCTTTGCCGAAATCTTCTCAACCTGCCCTTTGGCAGGTTTTGCTACCACCCATCTTCTTTTCTTCATAAGAATTCCACGGGGAGGAATTCAGGAAGAGGCGCTTTCTTTCCTCAGATGCTCAACGAGCCCCAGAAGCCCGAGGTAATAACTGTGCGCTCTGAAGCCCGATACCACGCCGAGCGATACTCCCGAGACAAACGATTTCTGCCTGAAGTCCTCCCTTTTGTATATGTTCGAAATATGAACTTCCACAACAGGCATTCCGGTTGAGAGTATGGCATCCCTTATGGCTACGCTTGTATGGGTATAGGCTCCGGGGTTTATGATTACTCCGTCAAACTTCCCGTAGGCATCCTGTATGGCGGTGACTATCTCCCCTTCTGAATTCGACTGAAAGAAAGAAAGTCCGACATCTCCGCCTAGAGAATCGACATTCGAAGAAAGAAAGGATTCTATCTCAGAAAGGGTAAGACTTCCGTAAATCTCAGGTTCCCTCTTGCCCAGCATGTTGAGATTCGGACCGTTGATGACAAGTATTTCCATGGGACAAAATACCGGGAGTAATGATAATTAAAAGGCTGAGAAAAACCAAACGGGAGTTCTATTTGCCAAGAAGAACCATTATCTCTTCTCGTTTGTTTCTGTAAACCGGATTATCGGGTTCCATCTCGCAGAGAACTTCAACTATCCCCAGAGCGTCTTCGTAAAGTCCCTGAGAAACGTAGAGGTTAAGCATCGTGTCCGTTTCGAAAACTCCGGCCCGCGGCTTGCTTTTCTCTTCCGGCTCCGGGGAAGGTTCTTCGGGCTTCCTGGCATCATCCCTCCGGCGCCATGGATCCGGAACGGGTGACAGGGCGACCCTGAAGGCTTCGGCTGTTCTACCCGCGCTTTTGTATATATGTATCAACAAGTCTGAAGCCTGAGTGTTCCGGTGATCCAGAGAAAGTGCTTCTCTGAGTTCCTCCTCCGCAGAAGCAGCATTCCAGCACATAAGATGCGCCTTGGCCAGAATGAGTCTCGCCCGGCTGCTATCACCTTTTTTTTCCGTAAAATCGGAGACCGTGCGCCTCGCCTTGGTCACCTCTCCAAGCGCGAGATGAACTTCCGCCAGCGCAAGAAGCGAATCGGAATCGGGAAACATCCTCAAGGTATATTCGTACTTTTCCTTGAGCGCTTCAAGCTCACGCTGGCTCAGAGTCTTAAGCTCGTCCATAAGCCTTGTTACTTTTACAAATCCCGGTAATCGCCACGCCTTTTCTCAATCCACTTCGAGCAAGAGTATACGCAGAGATCGAATCGGCACCACTTTACCAAGAATACCGCAATGCGGCGGGGCGAACAACACTAACAGAGATGCCGCTGCGGCTCGCAGCTACCCTCTTTTCAGAAAAGAAAACATCTCCACTTCCTTTATACCGACGAGTCTGGCGAGCAGAAAATAGAGTATAACGCCTAAACCCACCGAGGCGGCCATAACCAGCGCCTTGTCAAGAGAAAAACCGGTTTCGCTCCAAGTAGAAAAACCGGCGATGGCACTTACCGCAAAACCCATGATTACTGCGATCGCGAGAATCTTGAGCGAAAAGGAGAGGATATCGCGAGAGAGGAAATGTCCCAGGCGGCCATTCAGCAGGATGACCAGTAGAACAAAGTTCGCCACCGAGGAAATTGAACTCGCAAGTGCAAGACCTAAGTGATCAAGCGAGAAAACGAACCCCAGAACGAACCCGCAGACCGCATTCAGCAGGAAACAGAAAAATGCCACCTTGACCGGCGTCTTCGTGTCCTGAAGGGCGAAAAAAGCGGGCACGGTGATTCGAATTCCTCCCACCGCGAAAAGACCGAGTCCGTAACCCAGGATGGCCTGGGAAGTATTTATAACCGCCGCGTAATCAAACTGGCCATGCTGGTAAAGAAAGTTGCAGAGGGGCACCCGCAGAGCTACTATTCCGACCATTGCGGGCACCATTATAAACAGCATGCGCCTGAGGGAACGCTGATATTCCGCACCGAAGCCCCCGTAATCCTCCCTCGCCGCGTAGCCTGAGAGCGCGGGAAGCGTAACGGTCGCCAGGGAAACGGCCACAACCCCGAGGGGAAACTCTATTATCCTCTCCGCGAAATAAAGGTAGGAAACGGTTCCCTCGGACATAAAGGACGCATACTGGGTGTTTACGAGTATATTGAGATTGTAGACCGCTATTCCGAAAAGCTGAGGGAACATGAGAAAGGCAAGTCTCCTGACCGCAGGGTGATTAAGGGTTTTCGCAAAGCCGAACATGAATTTTTCTTTGCGAAGATAAAACAGGTGGAGCAGCAACTGCAGCACCCCCCCGCCAAGGACCCCGAAGCAGAGAGAAGCTATAGGCACTTCAAATTCCCTGTAGAGAAACAGGGCGCTTGCTATTATGCACAGGTTGAAAAGAACCGGAGAGAAGGCTGGAGCGAAGAAATGTCGTACAGAGTTAAGGATCCCCATCGCGAGAGCCGTAAGAGATATAAAAAGTACGTAGGGGAAAATAAGTCTGTTAAGATAGACCGCCAGATCGAAAGTCTTTTCATCGAATCCATAGGCGAAGAGCTTCACCAACCAGGGGGAAAAAATTACCCCCAGCACCACGACTAAAACGAGAAGGATGAAAAGCACGGTGAATGCGGAACGCAGGGCGTCCCTTGCCCCCCGCCTGTCCCCTGATTCAAGGTACTGAGAGAATATGGGTACGAAAATCGCCGCCAGGGAACCTTCGGCAAAAAGGCGTCGCAGCAGATTGGGGATACGGAACGCAACGTAAAAGGCGTCGGTCTGGAAGCCCGCTCCGAAAAGCGCCGCCACCACGACGTCCCGCAGGTATCCGACGATTCTGCTCAATAAGGTAAGAAAACTTACTAACCCCCACTTGCGCTTATGGTCTTCCCTTGTTTCCATAAAAACCCTAGCCCTCCGGCAGGTCGTCGCTCTCGGGAGGGTCGACAAACTCAAACTCTACTTCCCCTCTGAGCGCTTCCAGCACCCCGCGCGTTTCCGAAGTGAGTTCAGGGGTGGTAATCACCTTTACTATCATTTCTTTGGGAATCTCGGTCCTCACCCACATCAGATGTCCGTAGGTACCGAGTATCGCCTGTAAAAGGACATTGGAACTCCTGTCCGCAAGTTTTATAAAGAAAACAGACATTTTTTCTGAAGTAACCCCATATAAAATCTCATCTTCCAAACCATCATGTCCCCGGATGAGAGTATATACAAAATAAGGCAACAAGTAGAATTGCAGCCCCAACGGATAGTATCTTTTCTTAAGCTCCCTCACAGCATCATCCATTATTAAAGTAATATCTAGCCTTATGTTTTTACCGCTCAAACACTGAAAAGATTAACTATTTCAAAATGTTACTTGACTTTTTGCATGTTTTTTTATAATTTATGAATTGGCATGGCAGGAATATATTATGGCATATAATGGCAGAAGATAGCATAAAATGTTCAGAGGAAGATACGAACACACTATGACCAAGACCGGAAGGGTCAGTATTCCTTCAAAGTTCAGGGAGGTCTGCAGGAAGAAATATTCTGATGAGACCTTCGTAATCACTAACTTTGACCGCTACCTCATCGCTTACCCAATGAGGGAATGGAACGATCTCGAAAAAAAGCTTTCCAAGATATCCATAACCGACAGCAAGGTAACCTCTTCAATACGCTATCTGATGGGAAATGCGGTTGACTGCCCCGTAGACAACCAAGGAAGAGTTCTGATTCCTCAGTCTCTACGCTCATACGCCACCATCGAAACTGAAGTCGTTCTGGTAGGCATGCTGAAAAAAATAGAAATATGGTCAAAGGAGGTATGGGAGAAAGAAAACGGCTCAGGGGCATTTGAGACTTTCATACAAAGCACGGAGGTGCTCGCCGGATATGGACTCTAAGAAAATAAGAGCCGCGGACGCAAGTTCTGAGCCGCAGGAACAGTTCCACTCCCCGGTCATGGCAAAAGAGGTAGTTGAATATCTCGACCCGCCGGAAGGCGCAGTCGTGGTCGATGCAACTGTGGGCCTCGGCGGACACTCCGAACACATTCTTAACGAATACCCTTCAATATCAAAGCTGATAGGCATGGATGTCGATCAGGCAACGATCTCTCTCGCAAAAGGCAGGCTTTCCGCGGAAAAAGTAGAGATAGTGAACAGAAACTTCATACACATTAAAAACACGGTCAATTCCATGGGAATAGAATACGTGGACGGCATCGTCGCCGACTTGGGGATTTCCTCTTTCCAGCTCGAACGCAGCGGCAAGGGATTCAGCTTCAACAGAAACGAGTTCCTCGACATGAGGATGGACGCGGGTCTTCAGTTCTCCGCCTACGATCTTGTAAACGAAATGAAAAGCGAAGAGCTTGAATACATACTGAAAGAATACGGCGAAGAGAAGTTCGCGCGGAGAATCGCTAACTCGATAGTGAAAAGCAGAGTGAAAAAGCCCATACAGACTTCCTTCGAACTGGCCTCGATAATATCGAACTCAATTCCCAAGAAGTTTCATCCGAAAAAAACGCATCCAGCAACCAAGACTTTTCAGGCACTTCGTATCTCGATCAACAACGAACTCGACAACCTGGCAATCTTCATTGAAGAAGCCGTGAAGATCCTCCATACAGGAGCGAGGCTGGTGATCATCTCCTTTCACTCGCTTGAAGACAGAATAGTTAAGAACATGTTCAGAAAATTCGACTCCCCGTGTGCCTGTCCTCCGGACCTTCCTATGTGCGCATGCGGAAGAGTTCAGCAGGTAAGAAGGGTGACCCGCTCGGTCGTAAGGCCCGGAAAAAGAGAAGTGGCGGAGAATCCCAGGGCTAGAAGTTCAAAAATGAGAGTAGCAGAGGGGGCATAGCCACAAATGAGAAAAAAACTTGCTGTAAGGAAAAAAAGAGAGAGAAGATTTCCTCTGAGCACCGCGATCATTCTCGGGGTCTTGCTTGTAACAGCCCTTTGCCTTCTGCGCGTCAAGATTGAACACACGAGAACCGGTTACGAGATCTCGAGGAACAAGGAAAAGGAAATGGAGCTCATAAAGGAGGGCCAGATTCTTAGCTACGAACTCTCGAAGCTAAAGTCTCCCGAATTTCTGGAACCCGTGGCGAAGAAAATGGGTTTCAGGTTCGCAACTTATAAAGACGTCGTTTTCGTTGAAGAGGTAGTGCTTGCTGGAAGGGCAGAATGAGGAAGTCAAAAAAAGGAAAATGGAAATTTTATATCACCACGATTTTTATCACCGGCCTTTTTGTGGCTCTGGGGTACAGATCCTTTGAACTCCAGGTACTCCAAAGCGAGAAGCTCTCCGCCGGGGCTAAGAAACAGCACAGCAGGGTTTACAAGATGCCTCCGGTACGGGGAACCCTGTTTGACCGGAATAAAAAGCCTCTGGCCACAAGCATCTGGGCAACTTCGATCTATCTGAATCCCAAGGAAGTAAAAAACCCAGACAAACTTGCACGGGCGCTATCGAAACCACTAGGTCTGTCTCGCAAGAAGTTGGTCAGTCTTACGCGTTCTAACAAGCCCTTTGTATGGATTAAAAGAGGGGAAGATCCCGGGACAGCAAAAAAGATAGAGGCCATGGATCTTTCGGGAGTCGGTTTCGCCGAGGAACCAAAAAGAATTTACCCCAACGGTTCCCTGCTCGGACAGGCGATTGGATTTACCAACGTAGATCTTAAGGGAGTGGATGGTCTTGAATACAGCTTCGAAAAGATGCTTGCCGGCAAACCCGCCACGGCGAGGATCAGAACCGACGGCAGGGGGAACAGTATATCTGATGTCCTGCTAAATGCGAAAGAACAGTCTACAAAGGGGAACGATGTGCTGCTTACCGTGGATTCCAATATACAGCACATAGCGGAAGCCGCCCTCGAGGAAGGTATAAAAAAAATAAAAGCGGATAGGGGAGCCATCCTCCTGATGAATCCTCAAACTGGTGAGATACTCTCCATGGCCTCCTATCCGTTTTTTGATCCCAACCGCTTCGGCGAGTTTCCCCAGAAAACAAGAAAGAATCTCCCCGTGTGGATGTCTTTCGAGCCCGGTTCAACGTTGAAGGTATTTTTGGCGGCAACGCTGCTTGAAGAAAAAATGGGGGATGAGAATACCGAGTACGACTGTGAAAACGGAAAGCGGAGAATCGGCCCGAAAGTAATAAAAGACGTCCACGGCCACGGAATTCTGACGGTTTCCGAGACCATAACGTATTCAAGCAACATATGCGCCTGGAAAATGGGTGAAACACTGGGAAAGAAAAAACTTCACGACTCGCTCAGGAATTTCGGTTTTGGAAAAACGGTCGGAGTGGACCTTCCCGGGGAAGCCAGAGGGAGAATACAGAATCTAAAAAACTGGGGAGATATAGAGCTGGCGACGATATCGTTCGGACAGGGAATATCAGTAACGGCAATCCAGCTGGCGACCGCACTTTCGAGCATCGCAAATGACGGATATCTGATGAAACCCTATATCGTGAAGAAAATAGTCTCGCCTGAGGGCAAGGTTCTCATGGAAAGAAGACCGGAGCTTGTTAAAAGAGTCATTTCCTACGATACGGCTTCGAAGGTCACCGGAATCCTTGAACAGGTAGTAGAAAACGGCACGGGGAAAAACGCCAGTATTCCAGGCTACAGAGTCGCTGGAAAAACAGGCACGGCACAGATGCCCAATCCGCAAACCGGCACTTACTACGAAAACAGATATCTTTCGTCGTTTATCGGTTTCGCCCCCGCTGAAGACCCCCGTCTTGCTCTCGTCGTAATTGTCGAGAACCCCAGAAAAGATAACTACGGAGGGATAGTCGCTGCGCCTATTTTCAAGTCCATAACCGAGAAAGTTCTGTTTTACATGCAAATACCTCCACGCGAGGAAAAAATTGAAGAGATGGTCATGCCGGACATGGTGAACAAAAGCGCAAGGGCCGTCATGAAGTGGGCAGAGAAGGAAGAAGTGTCGGTCAGGTTCATAGGAAACGGCTATGTGGTCAGCCAGTATCCGCCTTCGGGAAAAAAGATAAGAAGAGGAACGGACTGCACTTTTACCCTTAAGCAGAACATATGAGATTAGCAGATGTTCTGAGAAATGCGGGAATTGAAATTCTAGCTGGATCGAAGAATCCGGGAGATACGGAAATTACGGGAATTGCTCTCAACTCGCAGAACGTGGAACCGGGGTCCCTTTTTATTGCCATCAGGGGCAAAGTCACCGACGGGCACAATTACGTCGCCTCTGCGGTAAGAAAGGGAGCGGCTGCGCTTTTGCTTGAGGAGGTCTCGGCGGAAATCCAAGACCTCGGAGTTCCCTTCGCAAGAACAACCGACTCCAGGGCCGCAGCATCCATAGTCGCCTCCAATTTCCACGACCACCCTTCCCTTGCAATGAAGGTTATCGGCGTGACTGGGACAAACGGGAAAACCACGGTGTCCCACATGATCGAAGCCGGCTGGAAAGCCGATGGGATAAACACAGGTCTTCTGGGAACCATAGAGAACAGATACATGGGAAAGACCGAGCCTGCGTCCCTTACAACGCCCGACCCCATAGCTTTTATGGACATGCTGCGTGAGATGAAAGACGCCGGAGTGACAAACGTAACGCTCGAGGTATCCTCGCACGCCCTTGATCTAAAAAGAGTTGACGGATGTCATTTCGACGCGGCGATATTCACGAACCTCACCCAGGATCATCTGGACTACCACAAGACGCTTGAAGATTACTTCAGGGCTAAAGAAAGGCTTTTCTCGGAAATTCTCGAGAAGAGCGCGAAAAAAGAAGTGTTCTCGATAATAAACGCGGATGATCCTTTCGCAAGCAGAATATCCGCCCCGAAAAAAGGTCAGAAAATAACGTTTTCCACGAAAAAAAAAGATTCAGTTGTATTCGCGGAGAATTTCACGCTTGATTCTGGAGGCATAAAGGCCAAACTGGCCACCCCGTGGGGCAAGGTGGAACTTGATTCAAAACTCATGGGGAAACATAACCTCTATAACATGATGGCGGCAGCCGGAACGCTCCTCTCTCTCGGTTCGTCCCCAGGGACAACCGGGAGAGCACTGAGTGAACTCAGGCGCATCCCGGGAAGACTTGAGAAAATCGAAACCGCCTTGGGAATAGAAATTTTTGTGGACTACGCTCACACCCCTGACGCGCTTGAAAACGTCCTTGCGTGTCTGAAACCTTTCTGCACGCAGAAGCTCATCACTGTTGTGGGTTGCGGAGGAGACAGAGACAGGGGAAAACGTCCCCTTATGGCTGCGGTAGGACGCAGGTATTCGGACACTCTGATAGTGACTTCGGATAACCCCAGAACAGAAGACCCGGAGAGGATAATAGCGGATATGACTGAGGGAGTAGAACCTCAAGATCCGGGGGTAGTGGTAATGACCGACAGGGAAGAAGCCATAAAGTACGCCGTAGATAAGGCCGGATATGGAGACACGGTCCTTATAGCGGGAAAAGGTCATGAGAACTACCAGATAATCGGCACTGAAAAAATTCATTTTGACGATAGGGAGATCGCAGAAAAATACCTTGAAGCCAAGGACAGGAGAGAACTTTGAGATTCAGCCTTGACTTTCTGCTAAATTCCACGGGGGGAAGCCTCATCGGCGGCAAGATGCCGATCGGAGCTTCTGGGATCTCCATCGATTCCCGAAATATAGAGAAAAACCAGATCTTCGTCGCCATAGAGGGCCCTAATTTCGACGGGCACGATTATGTCGCCGAGGCCTTTGAAAAAGGTTCTGCGGGAGCGATAGTGGAAAAATACCCCCAAATACAGGATTCGAAGCGCAACTGCGGCGCAATAATAAAGGTTGAATCCACGCAAAAAGCCCTCCTTGAAATGTCAAGACACTGGAGAAATTCATTCCCCGAACTAAAAGTCGCTGCCATTACGGGGTCGAACGGAAAAACTACAACCAAGAACATGACCCACAGCATACTGTCCGTATCAGGCAACGTGCTCAGCACCCACGGCAACCTAAACAATCAGATAGGTCTTCCGCTCAACCTGCTGAAACTGGAGAAGAACCACGATTTCTGCGTACTCGAGATGGGAATGAACTCTTTCGGGGAAATAAGAACCCTTGCGGACATCGCCTCGCCCGACGTGGGGACGATCACCACGATAGGCAAAGCTCATCTAGAAGGAATGAAAGACCTTGAAGGAGTCGCGAAGGCTAAAGGAGAACTGGTTGAGAACTTCGGAGAGGAAAACACCTTCTGCGTAAACATTGACGATCCCTGGGTGGAGAAAATAGCGGCCCGCGTGCGCTGCCGGAAGATCACGTACGGAGTTACCTCTCCGGAGGCTTTTATAAGGGCAGACAACATCAGCCACGAGGAAATGGAGTTTATCGAATTCACGATACACATCGGCAGGCAATCTGCCAGAGCAAGAATAAAGGGAATAGGCGCTCACAATGTTTCAAACGCACTTTCTGCCTCTACTCTCGCGTATTCGCTTGGATTCGGAATGAACGAGATACTGGCAGGCCTTGAGAAATACGTTCCCTCGGCAATGCGCCTTGAGGTTATCCGTACCCCTTTCGGCTTCAGAATCATAAACGACTCATATAACGCAAATCCCGACTCGATGCGTGCGGCACTTGATGAACTAGTCGCCCACCGGCGAGGCAAGGCGAAGGCGGTAGCGGTTCTCGGGGACATGCTGGAGCTAGGAGAAAGCAGCGAAAGGGAACACCAGCTGATCGGGGAACATGTCTCACAACTCGGTCTTGACGTGGTAGTAGCCATGGGAGAATTCTCCCGCTCGCTCGTATCATCCGTACGGGGACAGACGGCATGTCACGTTGCGGAGAGCCCGCACGAGGCGGCGGCGCTGCTTCTTGACGTGTGCCGAGAGGACGATTTAGTGCTTGTAAAGGGGTCCCGGGGAATGAAGATGGAAGCGGTAATACAGATGCTTTACGAACAATAAGCCATGCTCTACTTTCTGCATCTTCTAAAAGACGAATTTATTTTCCTAAATGTTTTTAAGTATATAACTTTCCGCTCTTTCGGGGCCGGGGTGACTTCATTTATCCTCTGCGTCCTCCTCGGGAAAAAGCTGATCGACCTGCTAAAAGCGGCGCAGTTCCAAGAGACTATACGTAAAGAAGGGCCCAGCAGTCACGGCGCAAAAGCCGGCACTCCAACGATGGGAGGAATATTCATCGTAATGGCCATAGTGGTCTCATCCCTTCTCTGGACAAACTTCCTCACAGACAAGGTCATGCTCGTACTTCTGTTCACGATAAGCTTCGCCGTTCTGGGATTTTTCGACGACTTCATGAAACTAAAGAAAGGAAAGGGAATAAGGGCAAGGGTGAAATTTCTCTGCCAGACGCTCATAGCTGCAACTTTCGTGGTAATTCTCTGCATGAACGAAAGCGGAAATTTTTCAATGTCCATGAGAGCCGGCGAAAGCGCAGTGTATTCCTCAACCTCGGTGGTGTTTCCGTTCATAAAGCAGGCAGTTGTGGATCTCGGATATCTCTATATATTTTTCGCCCTTCTGGTCACCGTAGGTTCTTCAAATGCAGTGAATCTCACCGACGGCCTTGACGGTCTGGCCATAGGTTCGATCGCCATCGTAACCACCACCTACATAATCTTCGCTTACCTCGCCGGAAACCTGCAGTTTGCAAGCTACCTGCAGATCCCGCACGTACAGGGAGCCGGGGAATTAGCCATTTTTCTCGCAGCAGTCGGGGGAGCATGCTTGGGATTTCTCTGGTACAACTCCCATCCGGCCGAGGTTTTCATGGGAGACGTGGGCTCCCTTTCGCTTGGGGCGGCTATAGGATTCAGCGCCCTGATGATAAAGCAGGAAATACTCCTGATAGTGGCGGGGGGGATATTCTTCATGGAAACGCTCTCGGTGATAATCCAAGTGATCTCGTTTCGCTCTACAGGTAAAAGGGTTTTCAGAATGACACCCCTTCATCACCACTTCGAACTTGCCGGATGGGCGGAATCGAAAGTGGTGGTGCGTTTCTGGATAATATGCGTGGTTCTCTCCATTCTCGCTCTTTCAAGTTTGAAGATAAGGTGATCAAATGGAACTCGAGGAAAAAAAAATCTTGGTCGTGGGACTTGGGATAACCGGAGTAGAGACTTCAAAATTCCTCCGCTCCAAAGGAGCCCCGGTGAAGGCAACAGACTCGAGGGAGGCCGGAGAACTCGGACCCGTGGTGGAAAAACTCGCGGCAGAAGGCATGGATATACACTGCGGGACTCATGCGGCCGAATTCTTCGAATGGGCCGATACGATAGTGCTGAGTCCCGGGGTAAGATTCGATCTTCCCGAGATCAGGGAGGCTCAGGCAGCAGGGAAAACGGTAATAAGCGAAATCGAGCTTGCGTGGAATTTTATATCAAAGCCGGTAATAGGCATAACGGGAACAAACGGCAAGACAACAACCACGTCCCTTCTCTCGGAAATACTCGAACGAAGCGGAATGAACATCTTTACGGGGGGGAATATAGGAACGCCCCTTATATCGGTAGCTGAAAAAGACGACGAATACGACTTTCTGCTGCTTGAACTCAGCAGCTTCCAGCTCCAGGGAATAAGGGATTTTTCTCCCCATGTCGCAGTTATCCTCAACATATCTCCAAATCACCTGGACCACCACTCAAGCATGGAAGAGTACGAAGCGGCCAAGCTCGGGCTTTTTGCAAACCAGAGGGAGAACGACTGGGCCGTGTTCAATGCAGACGACCCGGCGGTGCTTAAAGGCTCGGACAGTTTCAGGGCGAAAAAAATATCTTTCGGAACTGGCAAGGAGAAAACCGATGTCTACTGCAGGGAAGAGGAGATAATGTTCGGGGAGCTTTCCTTCTGTCTTCGGGATTCGGCGCTCGTCGGAGAACACAATAAGGAAAACATAATGGCCGCGGTGGCCGTTGCGGGAGTACTGGGCTGTCAGAGGGATCCGGTGCAGAAAAGCATAAACGAATTCCGCCCGCTTCCGCACAGAATGGAATTCGTGCTGACGATAAAAGGGGTGGATGTGTACAATGACTCAAAATCCACCACCCCCTTCGCCACTCTGAGAGCAATTGAGAGCCTGCCTTCCCCGATCATACTGGTTGCCGGAGGAAAGGACAAGGGAATCGACTACGACTGCCTTAAGGACGCAGTATCAAGCAAGGTGAAAGCCCTGGTCTTGATAGGGGAGACAAGAGAGAAAATGCGCACCCAGCTGGGCGATCTGGCACAGACAACGTGCGCGGGTTCCCTGAAAGAGGCGGCGCAAAGCGCCTTTGAACTGTCCAAGGCCGGAGACACGCTACTGTTTTCGCCTGGATGCTCAAGCTTTGACATGTTCAATTCATACGAAGAAAGGGGAAATCTGTTTAAGGAGATCGTAAGAGATGTTTGATTTCAAAAACAGAGATTTTGACATGCTGCTCCTCGGGCTCGTGCTTATAGTGGCGGGAATCGGGGTGGTGGCCGTATACAACTCAAGCTCTATATACTCGCTTGAAACCTACAACAACTCGATGCGGTTTCTCAAATTTCACATCATATATCTTCTCGTTGGAATAACGACCATGTTGACATTGATGCACATGAAGCCGTCCTTTGTAAGGAAACTGGTTTACCCGGGTTATCTGCTTGGACTCGCTTTACTCGTAGTCGTGCTTGTGCCGGAGATAGGAAAGGAAGTCGGCGGGGGGCGAAGGTGGGTTTCGATCTGGGGATTCTCGTTTCAGCCGTCTGAGTTCTGCAAATACATGCTGGTCATCTATATGGCGCACTTCCTGTTCAAGAAGGAGGACAAGATGGACAGTTTCTGGATCGGCATTTTTTCTCCCCTGCTTGCCGGTGGCGCCTACGTGGGACTTATCCTAGCCGGCCCGGACCTCGGAACTTCTTTTGTCGTCTTGGCGATTCTTTTCATAATGCTCTTTGTCGGAGGGGCAAAACTCCGGTACCTGCTCAGCATCGGGGCCGGGGCCGTGGGACTGCTTGCGCTGGCTATCATCAAAGAGGGTTACAGAATGGAGCGAATAATGTCCTTTCTTGACCCGTGGAAAGATCCTCTCGGCTCTGGATATCAGGCCGTTCAGTCGTTCATGGCCTTCGGTCTCGGCGGAATATACGGAAGCGGACTCGGAAACAGTTCCCAGAAGCTGCTTTTCCTTCCCCAGGCCCATACGGATTTCATCTTTTCGATAATAGGCGAGGAATTCGGATTCATAGGGGTAATAACACTAATCGTACTTTTCCTCATGATCCTGGGAAGGTGCGTAAGGATATCCATGCGGGCGGAAGATCCTTTTTCAAGATATATGGTATTCGGTTTCACGGCGCTCATAACGCTCCAGGCAGCGCTTAACATGGGAGTGGCGGTCGGGCTTTTCCCCACCACGGGGCTGACCCTGCCTCTCGTAAGCTACGGAGGAAGCTCTCTTGTATCAACGCTTGCGGCGTTCGGAATCATCCTGAGCGTCTCTAGATTCAGTGCTAAGGAAAGATGAGGGTGATAATAGCCGGAGGAGGAACAGGAGGACATGTATTTCCCGCGATATCAATCGCGGAGGAAATACTTGAGAGAAACAGCGGAAACGAGGTTATGTTCGTGGGAACCGAACAGGGAATTGAAAAAAGGATTCTTCCAGAAAAGGGATACAGAGTTGAATTCATAAAATCAAGTGGAATTGTAGGGAAAAGTTTCTTCCAGAAGGTAATGGCGATGATCTCGATACTAGGAGCGATGCTGAGTTCCCTTAGGATACTCAGAGATTTCAGGCCCGATGTAGTCATAGGAGTCGGTGGATACGCATCCGGACCCACCCTGCTCTGCGCCTCCATGATCTCCATACCGACTGCCGTTTGCGAACAGAACTCCGTTCCCGGGCTTGCCAACAGAATCCTCTCGAGGTTTGTCGGCAAGATATTCATAACTTTTGAAGAAAGCAAAGAGCATCTTCCGGCAGAAAAAACCGTGCTCACCGGAAACCCAATAAGACGTGATCTCGCACACGGGGCCGCGGAGAAAAAACCCCGCCAAAGCACACTGCGAAATGTATTCGTACTCGGGGGAAGCCAGGGGGCACGGAAACTGAACGAAATCGTTCCCCAGTCACTGGCAAAACTCGGCACCCGGGTAGATGTGATCCATCAGACCGGGGAAGCCCATATAGAAAGCGTGAGGAAAACCTACCGTCAACTCGGCATTTCGGCCGAAGTGTTCGGATTTACAGATGACATGTCGCGAATATATGAAAAAACGGATCTCGTGATCTGCAGGGCCGGCTCCGGAACGCTGTCCGAGATAACGGCGTTCGGCATACCCTCAATACTGATTCCGCTTGCCTCCTCCACGCACAACCATCAGTTGAAAAACGCCAAGATCCTAGAGTCAAACGCAGCGGCGGCAGTGGTCGAGGAAAAAGAACTTTCGGTCGAAGGTCTTTGCACGGTTATTGAGAAAACCCTTGAGCAGGACACCCTCGGTCGCATGGCAGAAAACTCGAAAAAACTCGCACGGCCACACGCCGCCCGGGAGATAGTGAACCAAATCGAGCATATAATCAGGTAATCGAATGTACGGCAAGATAAAGAAAGTCCATTTCATCGGTATAGGCGGCATAGGAATGAGCGGCATAGCCGAAGTGCTGATAAACATGGGACTTGAGGTAAGCGGCTCCGACCTTGCGGAAACCCAGATAACCCGACGTCTGGCTTCTCTGGGGGCTGTCGTTCACACAGGTCACAGCTCGGAGAACATCAAAGGAAGCGAGGTGGTCGTATACTCATCGGCAATCAGGAAGGACAATCCTGAGATGATCGCAGCAGCAGCGGCCAGGGTCCCCCTCATACCCAGGGCGGAAATGCTCGCGGAGCTAATGAGACTCAAATTCGGCATCGCAGTCGCCGGAAGCCACGGAAAAACCACCACGTCCTCTATGATAGCATCCGTGCTTTCCCACTGCGGTGCCGATCCAACCATAGTGGTAGGAGGAAAACTGCGGACCATAGACTCAAACGCCCACCTCGGAACCGGCCGCTTCATGGTAGTGGAAGCCGATGAGAGCGACGGATCATTCGAAAAACTCTCTCCAGTCGTCACGGTGCTCACAAATATCGACAGAGAGCATCTTGATTACTACGGAGACATGAAGGCCCTCGAGCTTGCCTTCTCCAACTTCCTGCACAAGATTCCCTTCTACGGACTCGCAGTAACATGTGCCGACTGTCCGAGGACTGCAGAGATAAGCAGAAAATTCAACAAAAAAATACTGACTTACGGAATAAACAGCCCCGCGGACCTAATGGCCGAAAACATACGCTTTTCCAAGCTGCGTACATCGTTTGAAGTAACATACGGAGGTTACCTGCTCGGAGAGGTGGACCTCAGCACCCTAGGAGCCCATAACGCCCTAAATTCCCTGGCTGCAATAGCCGTGGGAATGGAGTTCGGCTTCAGTTTCGAGAAGATAAAAGAGGGTCTTGCGGCCTTTGAGGGCACGGAGAGAAGACTGCAATTGAAAAGCGAGAAAAAAGGTGTAAAAATAATAGATGATTACGGGCATCACCCGAGCGAGCTGGAAGTCACTATAGAAGCTCTTAAGGCAGCCTTTTCCCAAGAACCGATTCTTCTCTTCCAGCCCCACAGATTTTCTAGGACAAAGCTTCTTTACAACGATTTTGTCAGGGTTTTAGGAAAAATAAAACACCTATACGTTCTGGACATATATCCCGCCGGGGAAAAACCGGTAAAGGGAATAACTTCAGAAAAACTGGTCGAAGACATAAAAAAGGCTGGCAACGCGAACGCACGCCACGTGGATGACCCCGATGCTTTCGTGGACCGCATGGCAAGCAAGCTCAAAAAAGGAGACGTTCTGCTTACCTCGGGTGCAGGAGACGTCTGGAAATACGGAGACAGGATCGCAGACAGGATCGGATGAACAACTCAACTCAAAACAGCGACCTTGAAATACTGGACAACTATCCAATGAGGAAATATCTGTACATAAAGGTCGGGGGAGAGGCAAAGCGTCTAGTGTATCCACAGAACATGAGAAGTTTCCTTGAACTGCTCAGGAGCTGCCACGAGTCGGGGGAAAAAGTTACCGTGCTTGGAGCCGGTTCCAACACCATAATAACCGAACAGGGAATAGACGGAGTGGTTATAAGTACGAGAAAGCTAAAGGAAGTACGGATAGACGGAACGCGCGTTGAAGCCGAATGCGGCGCAATGCTCTCGTCCATAATGAACAGATCGATCCGTCTTGGTCTCACAGGATTCGAGTTCGCCGCCGGAATACCCGGGACAGTGGGAGGAAGCATATACATGAACGCCGGCGCGAACGGTGGGGAGATAAAGGACGCAGTGAAAAAAGTTCACGTATGGCATGAGGGTGAGGAAAAAGAGCTCTCAAGGGAAGAGATAAGCTTCGAGTACAGAAAAAGCAATCTGCCCGAGGGTTCCATAGTCACGAAAGCCGTGTTCGAACTGCGCAGAGGAGACAGAAAGAAAAGTGAAGAGAACGTGAGACAGTACCTAGCCTACAGAAACAGAACACAGCCCGTAAAAATGGCCAACACGGGTTCAGTCTTCAAGAACCCGCCCACGGTCAGTGCGGGAGAACTGCTCGAGGGACTGGGATTCAAGGGGCTTTGCGTCGGCGGAGCTAAATTCTCGGAAATCCACGCGAATTTCATCGTGAACTTCAACAAGGCAAAAGCCGACGATATCATCGCACTGATAGAAAAAGCGAGGGAAGACGCATTGAGAAAACGGAACATAGCACTTGAGCCCGAAGTCGAAATAATGGGCAAGGAGGCGGGAACCGCATGAGTACACTGACAAAGGGAATATCGGTGATCTTTTTCTTCTCGGTCTGCGGAATTGCTCTTTTCGCAATCGAGCCGTCGGAGCATCTCACTGTGAAGGAGGTTGTCATCACGGGAAACGGCAAGATAAGTTCTTCGGAAATCATAAAACGTTCCGGAATAAGAGCCGGGACAACATCCATGCTGTTTCCCGCTTCCAAAGCAAAGCAGGGAATCCTTGAGAATCCATGGGTAAGCGAAGTACGGGTGAAGAAGCTTCTTCACGGGAAAATAAAAATTGAGATTTACGAAAACGAGCCTTTCTGCATAGTAGCCCGTGAGGGAGTTGAACCACACTACATAAACGCAGAAGGAAGGGAACTAGGCACAGCCGAACCGTCGCAAGGTCTTGATTTCCCGGTTATCTCAAGCAAGGAAAAGATCAGCCCGAGTCTCATGCTCCAAGCAATTGAAATTCTCAACCTCTCCAAGTCCAGTTCGGCTCTCGGCTGGTCGGAAATTTCCGAGATAGTGGTGGAAGAGAACTTCGGCATCAAACTCCTAACCCTTGACCGCAGATTCGTAACCTTCGGGAAAAACAACATGAAAAGCAAGTGGCACAAAGTTGAGAGAATAATAGTTCACTCACGCAAGAACAATCTGGTGGAAAAAGATATAGACATAAGTTCGGGTGACGTAGGTGTAATAGGCTACGACTCCTAACATCATCAAATGGCACAGAAAAGAAACAGTTCACTACCGATAGTTGGTCTCGACATAGGAACGACGAAAGTCTCCGTAGTTGTTGGAGAATCCGACTTAAATGGCGATATCGAAATAATCGGCGTCGGCAACCATCCCTCCCACGGGCTCAAAAGGGGAGTGGTGGTCAACATAGAGAAAACTGTGGACTCCATACAGAACGCGGTCGAGAAAGCCGAACACATGTCCGGACATGAGATAAATGAGGTCATAGTAGGAATAGCCGGCGGACATATAAAGGGAATGAACGGGCACGGAATGGTCACTCTGCGGGAAAAAGAGGTGACTCACAAAGATATCGATAGAGTCATAGAATCGGCAAACGCCCTTCTGATTCCGGCGGAAAGGGAAATTATTCACGCCATCCCACAGGACTACACGGTTGACAGGGAAAGCGGCATAAATGATCCGGTGGGGATCCACGGCTTAAAACTTGAGGCAAACGTCCACGTAGTCACGGGAGATGTGACCGCGGCCCGAAACATCATAAAATGCATAGAGATGTCGGGAATGACTTCCATTGACATGGTAATTGAGCAAATAGCTTCAAGCGAGGCGGTTCTTACACATGACGAGAGGGAGATCGGGGTAGTGATGATAGATTTCGGAGGAGGCACCTGCGATATAGCGGTGTTTATGAACGGGAGCATCAAGTATACCGAAAGCATCACTCTCGGGGGAGATCATCTCGACAGGGATATTGCGTTCGGACTCTCGGTACCGCTTCCTGAGGCAAGAAAGCTCAAAGAAAATCACGGCGTAGCCACCCCCAAGTCGAATGAAATGATGAGCGACGAGAGAATAGAGGTAAAAAGTGCTTCGGGACATGAGCCCAAGCGTATTCTGAAGAAAGACCTCTCGACGATAATCCAACTGAGAATGGAGGAAATCTTTACACTGATAAAAAAAGAGTTCTTAAAGCAGGGGTTCATAGGCATGCTCCCGGCAGGAGTGGTGCTCACGGGAGGAAGCAGCAAGATGCAGGAGATGGCGACTCTTGCGGAGCGGGTACTCGACATGCCGGTTCGCATCGGCATACCCCGCGACGTAAGCGGTCTCACGGATATTATCACCGACCCCATTTACTCAACTGGAGTGGGATTGGTCAAATACGCAAGTTTGAATAAAGAACCCGGAGTTCCGGCAGGAGTGCTGACGCAGAAAAATGTTTTTACGAGAATGAAAGGCTGGTTTAACGAATTTTTTTAAGGAGAAATCCAACTGGAGGGTAACCACAATGGCAAGTTTTAGGATTGAGAATGTTGATAATGGCTTCAACAGAGCCAGAATCAAGGTTGTAGGAACAGGTGGCGCGGGCGGAAACGCCGTCAACACCATGATAAGCAAGGGGCTTAAAGAAGTGGAGTTCGTCGCCGTAAACACGGATTTTCAGGATTTAAGCAAATCGCTGGCACCGATGCAGCTCCAAATAGGAGAAAGTATATCGAGGGGTCTCGGTTCCGGGGGGAATCCCCAGATCGCAAAGGAAGCTGCTCTTGAGGACCGCGATAAGATAAGTGAGGTTCTCGGAGAAGCCGATATGGTTTTCATAACCGCGGGAATGGGAGGCGGAACCGGCACGGGTGTTTCTCCCGTAATCGCCCAAGTATGCAAGGAGAAAGATATTCTCACCGTGGCTATAGTCACAAAACCCTTTGAATTTGAGGGAGTTGCAAGAAGGGAAAACGCCTATTACGGAATCGAGGAACTGGACAAGCACGTAGACACGCTGATCGTGATCCCTAACGACAAGCTCGCGGCTATACACAAGGTCAGTATTCTCGACGCTTTTCGCCAGGCAGACGAAGTTCTTTACCAGGCTGTAAAGGGAATTTCGGACATCGTTACGGGAACCGGATACATCAACGTCGATTTTGCCGACGTGAAAAGCATAATGTCGAACCACGGAGGGAAATCCCTTATGAGTTCTGGATTCGCACAGGGTCCGAACCGAGCGACTCAGGCAGCGCAGATGGCCATAACAAGTCCTCTTCTCGAGGACGTCTCCATTGCCGGAGCCAAGGGAATACTGATGAATGTGACGGCTTCTGAGGACTTCGGGATCGAAGAACTGAACGAAGCATGCAACCACGTGAGGGAGAGAGCAAACGGCGATATTGATCTGGTTTTCGGTCTTGTCTTCGATGAAAAGGCCAAGGATTTCGTAAGAATCACCGTGGTCGCAACTGGAATAGAAAATTACATCGATAAAAGGGTGTCCGATATAATTTCGGAACAGCCGTACAGCCCCGATATGCAGGAAGATCTCGACATCCCGACTTTTGTCAGAAAAAGAGAAAGTATCGCCCGCTGAGAACGCACCAGGCGGCGTCAGACAACCTCGGACCTGCCTTCCTCAAGGAACGGCAGGTCCACCCTCGGGGCATCGATCCAGAGTCCCTCAATGTCGTAGAATTCCCTGACGGGCCGGTAGAATACATGGAGAACCACGTCTACTAGGTCAAGCAGCACCCACCTGCCCTCCGAGACGCCTTCGGTTCCGAATACTTTTATCCCGCGTTTTTTAAGTTCTCGCTCAACGCTCTCCACTATGGTCCGCACTCCCCTGTCGGAGTTCGCGCTGCACACAACGAAATAATCCGCCACGTCGCTTTTTTCCCTGATTTCCAGAATAACTGGATCTTCCGCCTTCTTTTCCCAAGCGGCGCGTGCGACAAACAAGGCTTTTTCCCTGGGTTCTATTGTTTCTCCTCCAGCTGGTAAAGGCCGTTTTCCGCTATGTATTCCTCCACTTCGGACGCGACCAGGTACCTGAGGGAGCTGCCATGGCGCGCAAGGTTCCTGATCTCCGTGGATGAAACCCTTATACCGGCGATATCTACGAAAAACAGCTCATTTGAGCTTTTGTGAGCAAAAACATCCATACCCCTGTCACTATAAGAATATCGAAAGTCGTTTTCGAGGGCAAGAGGAATCGGACCGGTAGAGTCGGCAAGATCGTAGCCGGGGCGGCGAAAAACGACAAAACTTGAGTAGTTGAAAAGTTCCGCGAAATCTTTCCACGTGTCTATTTCCATGAAAAGTTCGCAACCCATTATGAAATAATATCCGTTTTCCGGACCGCTTTGCTTAAGCGACCGGAGCGTATCGATAGTGTAGGAAGGAGGTTCTCTGCGAAGTTCCATGTCGGAAACCCTGAAACGGGGATTGCCTTTCACTGAGATGTTAAGCATATTGAGCCTGTGAGATGAGGAAGCCATGGTTTCTGAGCTTTTATGGGGAGAAACGAGAGTCGGAATGAAAACCACCTCGTCAAGCTCCAGTTTTTCGCTTATCTCCTCAGCGGCTCTCAGGTGACCCGAGTGCACGGGATCAAACGAACCGCCAATCAGTCCTATCCTCATATGTAACCCTCCACCATCACTTCATCGCCGAACCTTCTGACCTTAATATTCTTGATATTGATCGCTTCCTCAATCGATTGCTTTCCAAGGTCCCCAATCATGCTTACCCCTTCACCGCCGATAATTTTGGGCGCATAAAAGAAAACCACCTTGTCAACCAAGCCCTCGTGGAGAAAACAGGCCCCCACCCTGCTTCCACCTTCAATCAGAACTCCGCACATTCCCATGGAGCCAAGCTCGCGAAGAAGGTCCGCGGCAGGGACACGGCCCGTGGAATCAGATTCTAATCTCAAGATCTCGGCACCGAGCTCGCGAAGCCCCTTTTCCTCAACAGAACCTGCAGCCTCCGTAGTGGCTATTATCGAGCGGGAATGAGTGCTGAAAATCTTCGCTTCGGGTGAAATACGAAGCTTCGAATCCATAATCACCGGAACCGGCTGGCGCACGATCCCCCCGACTAGGCGGACGTCAAGTCCCGGATCGTCCTCAAGTACCGTGTTTATCCCGACAATTACTGCGTCCACCTTCTTTCTAAGGCGATGGGCCATTTTCCTCTGCCTTACGCTCCCTATCCACTTGGAATCACCTGTTGCGGAAGCTATCTTACCGTCAATGGTCGAGGCGGATTTCAAGGTTACGAAGGGAAGTCCCGAAACGACGTGCTTGTTGAAAAACTCGTTTATTTCCGCACATTCCCTCTCAAGCACCCCTGTTCTCACTGCTATCCCATTCTCGCGGAGCTTGGCCACCCCTTCTCCGCTTACTTTCGGGTTAGGATCAATGGTTCCCACAACAACATCTGATATGCCCGAGGCGATTATGGCATCAGTACAGGGAGGAGTAAGCTTCTCGGTATGACAGCAGGGTTCAAGCGTTACGTAAAGCGTGGCACCTTTAAGAGAATTTCCTTTTCTGGCGGCATCGAGGAACGCTTCTATTTCTGCATGTGGAGATCCAGCTTTTTTATGATAACCGCGACCCACGATGCGTCCCCCAAATACGCAAACGGCACCGACCATGGGATTGGGACTGGTGCACCCTTCTCCCCTGAGGGCAAGCCTCAGGGCTTTTTTCATAAACTCCCTGTCATCTCGAGCGGGCATCAAAAAACCTAGTGCAAAGCCTCCTTGTCCGATGTGAAAAGCGCCTTTGTGAACTGTTCGGCGTCAAATTCGCGCAGGTCCCCAAGACCTTCCCCAACTCCTATGTATTTCACAGGAAGACCTAACTGTTCCGCTATCGCCACTATTATTCCTCCTTTGGCGGTTCCATCTAGCTTGGTAAGCACTATACCTGTCACCCCAATTGCCTCGCCAAAAACTCGAGCCTGTTCCACAGCGTTCTGTCCAGTAGTGGCATCAACGACAAGGAGAGTTTCATGTGGGGCTCCTTCGAGTTCACGGGCAACCACTCTTCTCAACTTCTTGAGTTCGTCCATAAGCCCCGTTTTTGTGTGAACCCGCCCTGCGGTATCTATTATAAGCAAGTCAATACCTCTTGAAACTGACGCCTTTACCGCATCGTAAGCTACGGCTGATGGGTCTGCCCCTGTCTGGCCGCGAAGAAAATCGCTTCCCACCCGTTCTGCCCACACTCCGAGCTGTTCAACCGCAGCAGCCCTGAACGTGTCGGCGGCGGCAACCATTACTTTTTTTTCTTCCTGCATGAACCTGTTGGCAATTTTCCCTATGGAAGTAGTTTTTCCGACGCCGTTAACTCCCGCCACCATGAAAACCGTCGGCTTGGCGGAAAGCTCAGCCACCGGACTTTCGACTTCCCTTAGAATATCGAGGACCTCTTTTTCAAGAAGGGTTTTTATTTTCTCCATGTCTCCGCTACCCCCCGCCCCAACTGCGGACGAGACTTTCTCTCGCAGTTTTGCGGTGGTCGCAACTCCCATATCCGACATTATGAGTATCTCCTCGAACTCATCCCAAGCTGCATCATCAATCTTCCCAGATGAAAAAACATGCTCAAGATTCTGCAGAATCCCCCTGCGAGTCTTGGAAAGTCCGAGGCTCAGCCTCGAGAAGAAATCCCCCTCCGTATCATCTTCTTTATCTTCCGCAACAACTTCCTCCTCCGGCTCTTCGGGAACCTCGGTTTCTTCCGGTTCCTCTTCAGCTTTCGGTTCTTCCGGTTCAGTTTCCGTCTCTTCAGGGGGAACCGGTTCTTTGCGGATCTCGATCGTTTCAGCCGCAGATACTGGATCCGTAGGCGGCACCGCAATCTCTTTTTCTTCCGCCGCTACGGGTTCGGGCGCGGCAAACTGAGATTCAGGTACAGGTTCGGCAACTTGCACGGGCGGAGCTTCCGGGGCTGGGGGCTCGGGAGGCGAATCCACCTCCTCGGGTTCAGCGGAAACTGCCTCGGGCGGCTCCTGTACCCCGGTCTCCGGCGAAACTTCTTTTTTCCTGAAGAGAAAATAAACCGCCGCAAGTACGGCGACCGCTACCGCGACCGGGATTGCAATCTCCAGATCGATATGGGTTTCAAGTGCCGATAAAAGTTCAGTAGCCTCTTTCATATGGCCTGTCCGGTTGAAAACAGTTTTTTGCCTATAAAAAACGGTCCCAGGCTTTCAAGGTACCTTGAAGTCTGCTGCGTCTTTCTCATTCTCTCCACCAGTGCGGAGAGCGGATAGAGATCTCTGCCCAGAATCCCTATCACGAAATCATTGTCGTTTTTGTCAAGACCGTGGCTTGCAAGACGGATGTCCTTTGCGTACCCCGCATCCCCGAACTGAAACCCTATCTTGCCGTGTTCCCCAAGAACGGCCCTCTGCTCCTCGGGTGCGAGGGTTTCAAAAGCCTTCGCCCTCCTGAGCGGATACCAGATGGCCCACACAAGTTCCGGGTCAAAAATTTTCAGTTTCGGGCCTGAAATAAGTGTTCTTTCGAGGTCTTTTTCGTAACCGAGCGAGTAAGTCCTTCCAAGCATCGTGTACTCAGGCTTCGGCTTAAGTCGGGCAAAAGAGGAGTCGGAGAGGAATCGCCTGAGTTCCGTAACGAAAAATTCGGGGGTCTCGCTCATGGTCAAAAGGCCCACCCCTTTGTAATCATTCATGTCCGAATAAAGAACCGCTGCTAAAGAAGAATTTTCAAGATCGCTAATCAAGAGGGATTCAGACACGGGGTCAATGCCCCCGAAGCCCAGAAACTGCACAAAGAGCCTTCTGTCAAGAGATTCCTCTCCTCTTCCTTTCTCGCTTAAGTCAAGTTGATTGTCTGTGGGTTTGCTCATATTTTATCACCAGACTTAGGGCTTAATTATCTATGATTTAAGGGCCTAACTCAATGCGATAAATCTCAATCAAGTCGCTGTGGTATAGTATTATAGAGAAGAGAGGACGGGGGTAATGCCGAATAAGCCCAGTTTTTCCGATTTAGCCTACAAGAACAAAAAGAAAGTAACCCGTAAACAGCGGTTCCTTGAAAAAATGGATGAGATCTTGCCGTGGAAACTGCTGCTTGAGCCTATACTAAGCAAATATCCGAAGTCGCGCAAGGGACGCCGACCTGTTCCGCCCAGGGTTATGCTGCGAATTTATCTGATGCAGCAATGGTACGGCTTGTCGGACCCGGCAATGGAAGAAAGCCTTTATGATATTGAGTCCATGCGCCGTTTTGCCGGCGTGTCAATGCAGAGAATTCCGGACGAGACCACTATTTGCAAGTTCCGCCACTTTCTGCTGAGGCATCAAATGACCGAAGAGTTGCTCCATCTCACCAGGCAGTGCTTATCAGAACGCGGCTTAACGGTGAGTAAAGGCAAGATTACCGACCCCAGGGTACGCAGAGTCAGACGAAAAACCAGTGCAGGCAAACGCACGGGGTGATAAAGAAGGGAAAGCCACTACCCTTCCCCTTACAGATATATATTCCGGAACCAAATACAAAACAATTGTAAAGCACGACACAGATATTTACTTTCAGAAATTCCTCTTTCTTAACATCCAGACATTATCTTCAGTAAAAATATGAAGTCAGGGAAAGACGCAAAGATATAGAAGTTTTTCTAAATCGATTCAGACACCAGAACGTCTTACTGGTGCATCATGTTCAGAAATTCCGTGTTGCTTTTAGTTCCCCGAAGCTTGTCAAGTAGAAATTCCATTGCTTCGGTGGTGTTCATCGGATTGAGGATTTTTCTAAGAAGCCATATGCGGTTAAGCTCGGACGCTGGGATAAGAAGCTCTTCTTTCCTGGTTCCTGACCTCTGAAGATCTATGGCAGGAAACACCCTTCTCTCCGCAAGACGGCGGTCAAGGTACACTTCCATGTTTCCCGTTCCCTTGAACTCCTCGAAGATAACCTCGTCCATGCGACTTCCGGTATCTATAAGAGCGGTAGCTATTATGGTAAGGCTTCCTCCCTCCTCGGTGTTTCTCGCCGCTCCGAAGAATCTCTTGGGTCTCTGAAGAGCATTTGCCTCTATTCCTCCAGAGAGCACTTTCCCGCTTGCCGGAGTCACCGTGTTGCTTGCTCTTGCAAGCCTGGTAAGACTGTCAAGCAGGATAACAACATCCTTTCCGTGCTCGACATATCTTTTAGCCTTCTCGATCACCATGTCCGCAACCTGTATGTGTCTTTGTGCCGGCTCGTCGAAAGTCGAACTCACGACTTCTCCATTGACCGACCTCTGCATGTCGGTGACTTCCTCCGGGCGCTCGTCTATCAGCAGAACGAAAAGCTCAATTTCAGGGTGATTCTCGGTTATCGCGTTGGCTATTCTCTGGATTATTATAGTCTTGCCAGTACGGGGAGGAGCCACTATGACGGCTCTCTGTCCCTTCCCCACGGGCACGAAAAGATTCATCACCCTCGAGCAGAACTCGTCTTTTTCATACTCAAGATCTATTTTCTTTTCCGGGTGAAGGGGAACGAGGCCCTCAAAAGGCGTTCTCTGCCTGCATATCTCGGGAGAGTCGTAGTTTGCCTCCTCTATCTTGAGAAGGGCTAAGTTCTTCTCCCCTTCCCTCGGGAGCCTCACGAGACCTCTTATCGTGTCCCCGGTTTTCAGGCTGAAAGATCTTATCTGGGATTTCGAAACGTATATGTCATCGGGGCTCGGCAGGTAGCTGTATTTGGGAGACCTCAGGAAACCATAACCTTCTGCCAGGATTTCAAGCACCCCTTCGGCTATTATGGAACCATGGCTTTCACTCTGTGCCTTGAGCAGGGAATAGATGAGATCCTGTTTCGCCATTCTGGCGGTATCTTCAATACCGGCCTGCCTGCTAAGTTTTATCAGGTCCGAGGGCTTTTTCGCCCTGAGATCGTTTAGGTAAAGCAGCTTGCCGTTTCCGTTTTTCTGCTCCTCTTTTTTCTGGGCAGCATCCGCAGCTTCCGCTTTAGAAACTTTTGCCATACGGTGAAACTCCTTGAATTAAGGTATTGTTAAAATTTTTGGTTCAAAAAATAATCGAAATCTTTTGAAGTGTCAGGAATGCGGCAATAGCACGCGCTTAAGAACTCAAAGTGAAAAATCAGTACAGCCGATGCATTTAATAGTATTGCCGCGCAACAAGCTTGTCAATATCTAAAACCGAACTTGTCAGGAGAAAAGGACTTTTGCTCCGCAGAAAATCCACACCACTTTTCCATGAGAATCCCGCTCCCGCCTGACAATCGCACTTAATATCAGGACTCTGCGGCTACAACCACCCTTAGTAAATACACGAATGAGAAAAAATGTCAAGCGGTTTCGCTCTCAGCAGCACTCCCCGTCAGTAGCGGAGAGTTTCCGAAACGCTGTGGCAATTTGAGGGGATTTTCGGTTATAATTTATGTAATAATGTACAGAAACGGAAAAACAAGGGGGGTGAGCTGAGATGGCAGGCCATTCCAAATGGGCGAACATAAAACACAGAAAAGCCGCGGTTGACGCCAAGAGGGGAAAGATATTCACCAAGCTTATCAGGGAACTTACGGTCGCTGCTAAGGAAGGAGGAGGAGATTCGGAATCCAACCCGCGTCTTCGCACTGCCGTAGCGACTGCGAAGGGTGCCAACATGCCCAACGACACGATAGACAGGGCTATAAAACGGGGCACCGGGGATATCGAGGGAGTAATCTACAACGAGATATTTTACGAAGGGTATGGACCCGGCGGAAGTGCCGTATACGTAAAGACCCTTACTGACAACAGAAACAGGACCGTTTCCGAGATAAGAAGGATATTCACCAAGCACGGCGGAGGGCTCGGGGAGAACGGCTGCGTTGCGTGGATGTTCGATCTTAAGGGAAGAATAGCGTTTACCGGAGACTCGGTTGATGAGGATACGCTTTTTGATCTGGTGATAGACGCCGGGGCTGACGACGTGTGCACTGAGGACAGTGATATCGTGGTTATAACACCCACAGACAACTATGAAACCGTAAAGAGAGCGGTCTCCGACGCCGGAATACAGTACGAATCAGCCGAAGTCACCATGATACCGCAGACAAACGTTAGGATCGAGGGCCGGGACGCTGAACACATGATAAGATTGATGGAAGCGCTTGAAGACAGTGACGATGTCCAGAACGTGTATGCCAACTTCGATATAGACGAGCAGTTACTCGAGGCAATTGGATAAAATTTCCGACACCAGGGTCATGGGAATCGACCCCGGATCAAGGTCCTGCGGCTACGGAATCGTGGACGGCGCGGGAAGCCGGTTAAGTTACGTAACCAGTGGAACAATCACTCCTGCATCCGGGAATTCCGTTTCTGAAAGATTGAACGATATTTACGTTGGGATCCTGAGAGTAATCGACGATTACACTCCATCGGTCGTATCAATTGAGGAGATGTTTTTCGCCAAAAACGCGAAAAGCGCCATAAAACTCGGCCAGTCGAGAGGCATAGCTATCCTGGCAGCTGCACAGAGAGGAATTCCGGTAAGCGAGTACGCACCCACCAGAGTAAAACTCGCCCTGACAGGCAGAGGAAGGGCAGGCAAGGAAGAAATGCAGAAAATGCTTTCCTACATGCTCGGAGTCAGCGAATTCCGGAGCACAGACGAGTCAGACGCACTAGCGATCGCAATCTGCCACCTAAGCCTTTCAAAATACGGACTGCCGGACGGCACTATTGGCAGTGCGGGAAACCGGCGCAGGAAAAAGAGATTCACTATAAATGATCTATCTGCTTAGAGGCGCAATTGCTTGTAAGGAAATCGGAACCGTCGTTATTGACGTAAACGGGGTCGGTTACGGTGTTACCGTGCCACTCTCCACTTACTATGATCTCGGAGCCGTGGGGGAGGAAGTTGAACTCAGAATACATACAAGCCAGAGGGAGAACAGCATTGAGTTGTTCGGCTTTCTCACTGAAGCGGAAAAAAAACTCTTTGAAAAACTCATCGGCGTTTCCGGCATAGGACCGAAAGCGGCTACGAACGTGCTTTCGAACATTTCCACCTCAGAGCTTGTTAAGTGCATAATAAACGGGAACCTGGCGCAAAGAAAAATCCGCGGAATCGGCACCAGAACCGCTACCAAGATAGTAAACGAGCTTAAGGACAAGCTTGATGACCTTGCGGTAGACGAAGAGTCCTCGATATCGAACACCATGCTTGACGACACGATTTCCGCACTGCTTAACTTGGGCTACACGAGGGCCGAAGTGGAGAAAAAAACCCCCGAGATCAAAAAAATCATTGAGGTCTCAGGTTCCATAGAGAATGTGCTTCGGGATTCTCTTAAAGTGATCAGAAACTAGATGGCACAGAACACAAGAAAAACCGTTTCGCCCGAATACACGGAAACAGACGAGCTTACGGACTTAAATCTCCGTCCCGCCTTTCTTCGGGACTTTATCGGACAGCCGAGCGTTAAGGAACAGGTCGCCATATTCATCGGCGCCGCCAAAGGTAGAGGCGAGGCCCTCGATCACGTCCTTCTCTCCGGTCCCCCGGGACTTGGAAAAACCACCCTCGCCCACATATTCGCAAATGAACTTGGCGTGGGGCTGCATCTTACCTCGGGACCTGTCCTCGAAAGAACCGGAGATCTCGCTTCCATGCTTACCAACCTCAATGAAAAGGACGTGCTTTTTATTGATGAGATACACAGGATAAACAGGGTCGTCGAGGAATATCTTTATTCCGCCATGGAGGATTTCGAAATCGACCTCATGATAGGAGAAGGCCCGACGGCAAGATCGGTAAAAATAAACCTCAACAGGTTCACCCTCATAGGAGCAACGACCAGAACGGGGCTTCTTACCTCCCCTTTCCGTTCCCGCTTCGGGGTTGAACTCAGGCTCGACTACTACAGCGCGGAAGAACTCTCAAGCATAGTGAAAAGATCCTCCGGGATTCTCGGGGTCGAAATAACGGACGAAGGGGCACGCGAGATGACCTCGAGGGCAAGAGGAACCCCCAGGATAGCCAACAGGCTTCTTAAGAGGGTAAGGGACTACGCACAGATGAAATCGGACGGACGCATAACCGAAACCGTGGTCAGGGATGCACTTTCGATGCTTGAGATAGATTCAAGGGGTCTTGATAATCTCGACAGGGCGATACTCACTGCCATAATCGAGAAATTCGGAGGAGGTCCCGTAGGAGTAGACACTATCTCAGCCGCTGTGAGCGAGGACAAGGATACGATAGAAAACGTCTACGAACCCTTCCTTATAAGAGAGGGATTAGTGGAAAAAACCCCCAGGGGAAGAAAAGCTACGAAGCTCGCCTACAGACACCTGGGAATCGACCTGAGCGAGGGTCAGCCAAAACTTCTTTGATGCACGCAAAAAGCTGAAGACATTCAGTCAAGCGGTATTTCCCTTATGAATTCGTCCCAGTGATTCCCGGAAATGGAGTCTATTATTTTTCTCGGTTCCTTGTAACCCTTCTCCCCGGGAAACAATTTCCCGTATACCTCGTCTCTCACCTCAAGCCACCTGTCTATCGCCGCGTAGTTCTTGAATTTTACCACGGTTTTGTAGGTCCAAAGCGGCTTTACGGTATGTATTCTCTGTGAATACATCCTGTAATCGTCAACGGTGATGCCCATCTTTTTCATTTCCTGCCAGAAAGGAAAAAGACGCGTTCTGTATACCCTGAGAAACTCCTCACGATTCTCGGGCGCCACGGTATAGAAACTTTCTTCCACCACGATCGTATATCTGTTCTCTTCCGCGCGAACTGTCGTGGGAGTCACAAGGAAAAAAATTAGGATAAAAACGGCCGGGAAACAATACTTTCTTGACACTTTGATTCCTCCTTTGAGCGCGGCATTCATGGGTGTTCGTAAACCCCATGCAGCCTTTAATTGTACCTGACAGCAAAGTTATGTTTAATTTCTCAAACCGGGTAAAATAGTATAATCAGGTTTTCCCGTCTGATTTCTATCAGCGGTTATCTTTTCGCCCGGCATTGGGTTATCCGGCCGCATGCCGCCCGCGACATGGCTTGAAAAATTTACCGATGGAACCGGAATTTTCTAATTTCGCCTAAGCGCCCTTTATGAATCTGTTCACGGAAGGAACAAACAACATATTAATGCTGCTTGTAAGCACCGGGCCTGTGGTTAAAGCCGTGCTTCTGCTTTTAATCTTCATGTCGGTCTTTTCCTGGGCGATTATCTACACTAAATTCCGTCTTCTAAGAAGTTCTTCCAAGAAATCAGCCGCGTTTCTCAACATTTATCATTCAAACGAAGACATGAGGGCGCTTCTCTCCTTCTCGGAGAAAGTCGGCGGTCCGGTTGCCGAACTGTTCAGGGCAGGCTACGCGGAAGTGGTTAAAACGGAGAAAAAGAAAAGCCGGGGGGAACTCGATCCTAAGGAATCCGGAGACATTCCTTCCCGTTCCGAATCTGTAGACTTGGTGGAGAGAGCGCTCAACAGGGCGATGACCAAAGAGGCTTCAAAGCTTGAGAAGTCTCTGGTTTTCCTTGCAACCACCGGTAGTTCAGCTCCATTCATAGGACTGTTCGGAACCGTGTGGGGCATCATGAACTCCTTTATAGGACTCGCGGGAAGCAAAGGTGTTCCCTCGCTTGAAGTCGTGGCTCCGGGAATCGCGGAGGCACTTATAGCGACCGCTATCGGTCTTGCGGCCGCCATCCCGGCCACAATAGCCTACAACTACTTTGTAAACCGGGTAAGGGCCATGGAGGTGGAAATGGAGCATTTCTGTGCCGGATTTCTCAACACGGCAGAAAGGTATCTAAACAGGTAGCGGGGAATTTCGCCTCATGGCAGCGGGAAAATTCAACACCGGCTGGCGCAGGTCAGTCCTCTCAGAGATAAACGTCACTCCCTTTGTTGACGTAATGCTGGTTCTTCTGGTTATCTTCATGGTTACCACCCCAATACTTTATCAGGGGATCAGGGTAAACCTTCCGCAGACGGCATCTTCTAAAATCCCGGTCAAGAACCAGAAACAGATAACCGTGACCGTGACCGGATCCGGAAATGTATTTCTCGAAGATGCCAGTTACCCACTTTCAGAAATCGCCGCCGCTCTCGGCAAATTAATGGCCGCGGAGGGAACCACTCCCGAAAGTGGACGGGTTTTTCTCAGGGCCGATAAATCAGTCAAATACGGATTCGTGGTAAAGGTCATAGACGAAATAAAGAAAACCGGCGTTGAAAAACTAAGCCTGATCACGGAGTCAAGAAACATAAGAGATAAATAAGCGGACATGTAAAAAGATGAAGGGAGAAAAGAATCAGTTTCGTAAAGGGCTTTTTATTTCCCTGGGTCTTCATCTGCTGATTGTCTGCTTGCTAGCTCTTGGAGTCGGAAGGCACGGGCAGGTTCCCCCCGAGCAATCAATAGAAGTGTCACTCTCAACACATGCTCCGCGCGCCGGCGGGAAAAAATCAGTTGTCAAGGCTCCCAGCCGTCCCCAAAAACCGGAGAAAAGCGCAAAAAAAATCAAGAAAACTCCCAAGAAACAGGCAAAGCCTCCCCAGAAGAAAAAAGCGGATCCGGTAACGGCGGAGAAGGAAAAAAGCCCGGAAGCCCCGTCGCCACAGACAAAACCAGACAAAAAGCCGAAAAAAACCGAAACGGCGAGCAAAGAGACAGCGCCAACCACGGAACCCGAAACAGAGAAGAAAGAAGCTGAAGCCGAGAAAAAAGCCCTTGAATCCGGGAGAAAAGAAGTGATCAGGAACATCAAAAAGGAATCCGTTCTAAGCGGCATCAAGAAAAGTGCCTCACAGGCGTCTGTCGAACCGGCCTCCAAAGAATCCGGCCCGGGAGTCATATCACTTGTGCTTGACGTCTATTACAGAACAATATCGAAACGGATACAGAGAAACTTGATCCTGCCACTTAATATAGATTCCGGCATCCTTCTCGCGGCTCAGGTAAATTTTTACATGACGGAAACCGGCGAGGTGTACGATGTGGGAATAGAAAGGAGTTCCGGAAACATAAAGTTTGATTCTTACTGCATAAAGGCCGTAAACGACGCTTCGCCTCTTCCTTCTCCACCAAGTGAGTTGAGAGACAGGATAAAGTCGGAATTCTTTGTCATCTCCTGTGAAAGCAAAAAGTGATTTGCATGCGACTTATACTCGTAAGACACGGAAAAACGGATTGGAATGAAACCGGAAGATGCCAAGGGATAAGCGACGTTCCGCTTAACCCCGCCGGAATAGAGCAGGCGGAGAAAGTGGCTTTCTCTCTCAAGGACGAGAGTATCGACCGCATATACTCAAGCAACCTTGCAAGGGCAAAAACAACGGCGGCGAAAATCGCCGCATACCACTCAATTGACATCGACTTCAGGGATGATCTCCGGGAGATGGATCAAGGAATTTTCGAAGGGCTTGATTTTTCCTACATAAGGGAGAAATATTCTGACGTGCTTGAGCACTGGCGCGAAGACCCGGAAACCCTGCAGTTGCCAGGTGGAGAGTCATTAAAGGGCGTTCAGCAAAGGGCCTTTGACGCAATAGTGGATATTAAAAATCGTTTCGGATCGCAGAACATAGTGGTCGTAAGCCACAATATGGTTATAGGTACACTGCTTTGCAGTTTTACCGGAAATTCCCTTAAGAAATTGCGCGATTACATAGTGGATGAAGCCTCAAAAAGCATCGTTGAAATATACGACGACAGGTTCGTTATAATATCCTTTAACGATATCGGTCACCTGCGCCCTCCCGTCGAGTAAGTCAGGCCGCAAAAGCTCATGAAAGACGAAATACTGAAAATCATAAAAGAGTCCGTGGATTCACTCGCGTTACCCGGAGACCCGATGGGAAACGAGACAGAGTTCGAGGTATCGGTACCGAAAAAAAAGGAATTCGGAGACTTCTCCACGAATGCGGCACTCGTTATAGGAAGCATGAAGGGCAAAAATCCCCGTGAAGTCGCGCAGAAAATAGTCGAGGCTATAGAGCAGCGCCAACATGGTTTCATAGATAGGCTTGATATTGCGGGACCGGGATTCATAAATTTTTTCGTTAATGAAACCCTGTTCGAATCACAACTTAGAGAGATTCTTCGTCTCGGCGAAAAGTACGGAGCCCCCCGCGAGGGTTCCGGACGAAAAGTAATAGTTGAATTTGTAAGCGCCAATCCTACGGGCTACCTTCATTTTGGCCATGCCCGAAACGCCGTTGTCGGAGACTCGGTATGCAGAATACTTTCCTTTTGCGGATACGATGTGACCAGAGAATTCTACGTAAATGACGCAGGCAGGCAGATGGATATGCTGGGCGAGTCGGTATACTCGGCTCTCGCACAGTCATTCGGACTCGCAAGAGAACTTCCAGAAGACGGCTATCACGGCAAGTACATCTCGGAACTCGCCGAGGAAATAAAAAAATCGGAAAAATGCCCTCAAGTGCCCGGGAATGAATCGGCAGCTATCGGGTTCTGTAGAGAGTTCGCTTACTCAAGGCTTCTTGAGGAAATAAAAACCGACCTTCTTGACCTGAGGGTGAATTTTGACAACTGGTACAGCGAAAGAATCGAAATACACGGCCACGGTTCTGAAGAGGGAAAACTGAGCAACACTCTTACCAAATTGAAAGATATTGGGGCTGTTGAGAGAAAAGAGCAGGCGCTCTGGTTCAGAGCTTCCCTGTACGGGGACGGCAAGGACTGGGTAATAATAAAAAAAGATGGTGCTCCAACTTACTTTCTGTCCGACATAGCTTACCACTTGGATAAATATTCAAGAGGATTTTCCAGCCTAATAAACATCTTGGGAGCCGATCACCACAGCCATGTATCGCGTCTTAAGTCCTCCATTAAGGCCCTCGGCCTGGATGAATCTTCCCTGCATGTGCTTCTTATACAGTTTGTGAGGCTCGTAAGAGACGGTGTGGAAGTCTCGATGTCGAAAAGAACGGGGGATTTCGTTACGCTCCGCGAAGTGCTTCGCGAAGTCGGATGTGACGCCACGAGATTCTTTTTGCTCATGAGAAGTTCCGACAGCCACCTTGATTTTGATCTTTCTCTGGCGAAAAAGGAGTCCAGCGAAAATCCCGTTTACTACGTTCAGTACGCAAACGCCAGAATTTCAAGTCTGCTAAGAAACTCCGAGAAAGCGGGAGTGAGCGCCTCGGAGGAGAATCTTAATCTCCTTTCAGGCGACGAGGAGCGAAGCATAATGAAAACACTCCTCAGGTTCCCCGAGGTAGTCCGTTCGGCGGCCGAGTCGCTCTCCCCGCACAAAGTGGTTTATTATCTTCAGGAGTTGGCGGCCGAGTTCCATTTTTATTACAATAAGACGAGAATTCTGGACTCGGAGAACGCCGGTATGGCCTCCGCAAGACTTTACCTAGCGCGATGCGTACAGGTAGTAATAGAGAACGGTCTCGGTCTTCTCGGAATAAAGGCCCCCAGAAGCATGTAAAAATGGCTGAAGAAAAAAAAGAAAAAAATCCCCGGGTTCTGCGGCTTTCTCTGGTTTTTCTCGTTGTTTTCACAATAGTGTTTTCCCTGGGAGTCGTGGTGGGGAAAAAATTCATCCCCGTGGACGAGCCTGTCTCGGCGGAGAAATCTCCCGGACTGCTGGAAAAACTGTTTTCGTTTGCCTCGCGAGAGAAAACCCCAAGTGACGAAGCGGAAAAACCGACTATCGCTCCAGATGAACAAGACCCATCCGCCCGTGACAAGTATCTCTCGGCAATGATCAACCCTGATCATAAATACACTATTCAGATCAGCTCTTTCCTGAGCAAGAAAGTCGCCAACCGAACCGTGAGATTCTACAAAGACAGAGGATATCCCGCTTTTATAAGGGAGTACTCGCCTTCTGAAATCACAACTTTCTACAGAGTGAGGATAGGAACCTTTCAATCCAAGGAACAGGCGCGGGAATACGGAAACGAGATAAAGGGGAGAGAAAGGGATTTCAAGTTCTACGTAACTGTTAACGACTGAACTGTAGAGAACGGCTGTATGCCGTCTGCCCGCAATAGACTACAGAGGAAATTACAGGGTATTATCTTTTCATGGAAAACGAATGGTCAACACCTAGCCCCGAAGAAGCTGACGAGAGATCTAAGACCGGGAGAAAGCCGGACTCTACTAAGCTTCTCTCAGGTGGGATCAAGTCTTGGTGGGTCTTTCTCATGAAACCCATAGAGGACTTTCTTATAGAAAGAAAGTTTCGCCCCAATGTACTCACCATAACCACTCTGATAGTTTCCGCACTTGCCGGATGGTTTTTCCATCTGGGCATGATCTTCATAGCCGGAGTTCTGCTGCTGGCCGGCTCGACTTTTGACATTTTCGATGGAAGGGTGGCACGAGCCCAAGGCCTTAATTCGCCCAAGGGAGCTTTTTTTGACTCCTGCGTGGACAGATATTCAGAAGTTCTTATCTATCTGGGGCTTCTGAGCTTTTTCAGAGACACTTTTTTCATTTATATCGTTTTCCTTATAGTCAGCTGTTCCATGATGGTCAGCTACACAAGGGCCAGGGCCGAGGGGCTTGGAATCGACTGCGCGGTGGGGATAATGCAGAGAGCCGAGAGAGTAGTTTACTTGGGAGTGCTCTCGACGTTTAATTTCCTTGGCAACATAGTCACCTTTCTTATGGGGCTTGGAAACAGGGATTACCTTCTGAAGCTTTCAATCCTCATTCTCTTCGTCTTTTCCTTCTACACCTCAATACAGAGAATGGTTCACGTAATGAGCAAAATAGAGGAAGCCGGAAACGGCGGGACTGACGGAACTGCAGAAGCCGCGGACTAGGAGGTTCTCTCCCTTATTCTGCTGGCTTTCTTTGAAAGACCTCTTAGGTAGTAGAGCTTGGCTCTTCTCACGCGGCCTTTTCTTTTTACTTCTATTTTTCCTATAAGGGGGGAATGCAGGGGGAAAATTCTCTCGACACCTATACCGTAGGAAACTTTTCTTACAGTGAAAGTTTCCCTGAAGCCCGAACCTTTTCTGGCTATCACGGTGCCCTCAAAAACCTGAATCCTTCTCCTTTCGCCTTCCTTAATGTTGTAGTGGACCGATACTGTGTCCCCGGCCCGAAATTCCGGCAGGTCCGTTCTCAGGTGCTTTTTTTCAACTTCTGCTATAATTCCCATTTTTTCAATCTCCCTTTTCGCGGGATGTTGAATATACAGAACCTCATGGGGATTGTCAAAATATTAAAAGGGCTTTTTTTCAGCTGCTCCAGGAGGCTTCCCGAAACATCCGTTCCAGCCGGTTACAGCGGATCAGGCCCCACAGGAAAGCAGCCTGTCAAGAACTACGGCGGCCGCGCTTCTTACCGAAAGATGGTTGAATTCACTGTAGCCGCTTACGGGTTTCAGGACATAGTCGGCCGCTTTTATCGTTTCAAGTGTAAGCCCCCATCCCGTACCGAAAAGAATCAAAAAAGGCTCCGTGTTTTCAAATATTTTTTCCCGAAGTGCCCGGTAACCAGTCATGTCATCTGAGAAGCGGGCGTCAGTAACCACTATTTTCGGTCTTTCCCCTTCAATTTCCTCTATCTGCTCAATGGTCTCCTCGATAGTGCTCATTATCCTTATGATTCCGAAAGCCTTGCTTTTGGTCTTGTTAAAATTCCTGCCCTCTCCCTCGATCCAGTGATCAACAAGTCTGCCCGCAAGGCGGCGCTGCTCTTCGACAGGATTTATCAGATAGAATTTCTTAACTCCGTACGTAGTAGCGTCCCTTGATATATCGTGCGCGTCTATGCTCTTAAAGGCAGTCGAAACAACTTCGAGACGGCTGTTATATGCCGGATAATGCACAAGTGCTATGTAAACCCTGAAACCGGGGGAATCCCCGGCCTTAAGTTCTTTCAGGAAGGAGTCTTCTTCTTCGGAGAGCTGCGCGTCGTCAAGGCAAGCGGGGTTGTGGATGAAAGTGCTTTTTATACTCTCCTGCCTCCTCCATTTCCTTATTTTTTCGTGATCTCCTGAAAGAAGCACATCGGGGACCTTCTTTCCCTTGTATGTACGCGGCTTTGTATACTGAGGATACTCAAGAAGCCCGTTTGTAAGAGACTCAGAGGCAAGAGACTCAGTGTTTCCGAGAACCCCCGGAAGGTATCTTGATACGGCATCCACTATCAGGGAACATGCGTATTCTCCCCCGGAATTTATGTACTTCCCAGTTGATATCTTCATGTCAACGTAAAGTTCGCTCACCCTATCATCCACCCCTTCGTACCGACCGCAGAGGATTATCAGCTGCTCAAATCCGCAAAGTTCCTGTGCCTTACGGTCATCAAATTCGTCCCCTTTGGGAGTCGTTAGAATTACGGCGGAACGAAGCCCCTTTTCCCTTATACGAGCGATTGCATTCCCTATCGGCTCTGGGGTCATGAGCATTCCACTTCCCCCTCCATACGGAGTATCATCTGTTTTTCCATGCTTCTCCGCTGAATAAGTTCTCAGGTCGTGGACATTTATCTCAACCGCCTTGCTCTCAACGGCCCTGCTTATCACTCCGAACGAAAAAGCAGAATCAAAAAAACCGGGGAAAATTGTCACTATGTCAAATTTCATCGCAGTATCACCGGACTACTCGAGGAGTCCCTCTACCGGTTCCACGGTGATCATAGAACCATCAAGATCCACCGTGGTCACGAACCTTTCGACAAAC
Organism: Candidatus Dadabacteria bacterium; assembly: GCA_022827275.1. Lineage (GTDB taxonomy): Bacteria > Desulfobacterota_D > UBA1144 > Nemesobacterales > Nemesobacteraceae > Nemesobacter. The sequence goes on from JAJDTG010000011.1 coordinate 84,136, forward strand.
GGAACCAGAAATTCCCGTCCCCGTTCCGGACTCTTTATCACGAGAATGTCGTGTCCGCCTGAATTAATAAGATCCTTTACCTCCCCGATATTATCTCCGTGGGAGGTGCAAACCCGAAGCCCGATGAGGTCAGTCCAGTAATATTCATCTTCTCCCGGGGGCTGCAGATCGTTTTTTTCGACCAGCACATGGAGATTTTTAAGTGCGTCGGCAGCCTCAGGAGTATCGATGTCCTCTAGCTTAACAATCGCGACGTTTTTCTGGATTTTTACCTGGGACAGACTGAATCTTCGGGGTTCTTTCCGGTTGGGAACTTCTACATAGATTTTTCCTAACCCGGAGAGGGTTTCGGGATGCCCGCCGAAGGCGAACACTTTCACTTCACCGTAAAGACCATGTCTTTTGGTTATCTTCCCGTAGAGAACAAGATTTTGTTTCGCGCTTTCCGGCAATGCTATTCAAGGATCTCCAAGACCGCGCGTTTTTTCATTTTTGCGGCCGCGGCACTCAATATGCTGCGAATCGCCTTTGCGGTTCTTCCCTGTTTTCCAATTACCTTCCCCAAGTCTTCGGAGGCTACCCTAAGCTCAATAACCGCAGTTTTCTCGCCCGCCACCTCTGTCACCTGAACTTCCTCGGGGTTGTCGACAATGGATTTAGCCATGAATTCGACAAACTCTCTGAGCTGACTCATAAGGAGCATCCCTCCTGAAACTAAAATTTATCTATGAATTTTCGCGTGGAACGCGTGGAAGAAAATGTGCTACGTAACCTGTGATATGAGCTTGCTCACCCTGTTGGTTGCCTTGGCGCCGTTATCCATCCATGCTTTCACTCTTTCCATGTCTACCTTGAGTTCGTGAGGTTTTTTCCGCGGGTCGTAATGCCCCAGTATTTCAAGAAATTTTCCGTCGCGCGGGGAACGAACATCCGCAGCGACTATCCTGTAAAACGGCCTCTTCTTAGATCCTATCCTACTCAATCTTATCTTGACCAAACTGCTGTTACCTCCTGAATTCGGGGTTAAAGATATGCTCCCGTCATCTGAATTTCATCATTCTTTTTGCTAGTTTACCCATTTTCCCCATGTTTTTCATCATGTTTCGCATCTGTATGTAGTTTTTTATCATGCGGTTCACGTCGGGCACCGTAGTTCCGCTTCCTTTGGCGATTCTCTTTCTGCGGCTGCCGTTTAGGATAGCGTGATTCCTTCTTTCAGGCACCGTCATGGAGTTGATTATCGCAAGGCTCTTTTTTATCTCTTCCTCAGCCTTCGCCATCGCTTCGGGGTTATCGGTGACCTTTTTCATTCCCGGAACCATGTGGGCTATGTTTTCTATTGAACCGAGTTTGCTCATAGCCAGTATCGATTCCCTGTAATCTTCGAGGGAGAACTGCTTTTTCGAGATCCTCTCTGCGAGTTTTTTCGTCTTTTCCTCTTCAAAAGCGTCTTCCGCCTTTTCTATGAGGCTGAGGACGTCTCCCATTCCCAAAATTCTCGAGGCTATTCTCTCGGGGTGAAAGACCTCAAGCGCGTCGGCTTTCTCTCCCGTTCCGAAAAACTTTATGGGCTTGCCGGTAGTAGCCTTTATCGAAAGGGCCGCCCCTCCCCTCGCGTCCGCATCCATCTTCGTGAGAATCACGCCGTCGAGATCGACAGCTTCATCGAAGCTCTGCGAAACGTTCACGGCATCCTGTCCCGTCATCGAGTCGGCAACGAGTAGGATTTCATGGGGATTTACCTTCTTCTTTATACTCCCCAGTTCATCCATTAGTTCGCGGTCAAGATGAAGGCGTCCGGCCGTATCTATGATCACCGCGTCCGCCCCCTGTCTCGCGGAAGCCGAGACCGCATCTGCGCACACGTCCACGGGGTCTGAACCGGCCACGGTATCGTAGACGCTTACGTCTATTTTCTCTCCGAGCACCTTGAGCTGCTCTATGGCGGCGGGACGGTAAATATCCGCAGGGACAAGCAGCGGGGTCTTGCCGTGGCGCTCCTTAAGAAACTTGGCAAGCTTCGACGCCGTGGTGGTTTTTCCCGAACCCTGAAGCCCGACCAGCATTATTATCACGGGAGGAGAAACGCTTAGATTCAGGGGTTCGTTCTCCAGCCCCAGAATGCCGGTAAGTTCCTCTTGGACTATTTTTATAAACTGTTGTCCCGGGTTGAGACTCCTTTCGACTTCCCGACCCAGCGCTCTTTCTTTGACGAGTTCGGTGAACTGACGGACCACCCTGAAATTGACGTCCGCCTCAAGAAGGCTGAGACGCACTTCGCGAAGCGCGTCCTCTATGTTTTTTTCGCTCAGCTTTCCATAGCCCCCTATCCTCTTGAGGGTGGTGCCGAGTTTTTTCGAGATTCCTTCAAACATCGCTGCATTTCCCGCCTTTCAAGCCATCCGGGGCGGTGTCACGATCTATATAATACCGGAATTAGGAAAATGCAATCCTTCCCAGGCCGACGCGCAGGAGGTCAAGTCCTGTGCCTTAACGGAGGAACATGGACAAAACACCGCAAGTTATTATAATTACACTAATTTGCATCTTATAGGAGGCACCGTTGAAACTCGGAGCGTACAGGTACATAAAGCAGTTTCTCAGGGACCCCAAAAGCACGGGTTCCATAACTCCTTCAAATGAAGAACTGTCCGAACTTGTTACCGACACCGCACGGCTCAGCGAAATGGGGACCGTGGTGGAACTGGGTCCGGGAACCGGGGTTTTCACCGAGAAGATTCTTGAGAAGAAAAACCCTGAGACGCTGTTTTTCGCAATAGAGATCAATCCCGAGTTCTGCGAAGCGACCAAGTCACGATGTCCTTCCGCGACAGTCTACAGGGATTCCGCGGAGAACATGAAGAAATATCTTGAGCAGCACGGAGCGGATTCCTGCGACTGCATTATTTCAAGTCTTCCTTGGGCCGTATTTGACCACGGAACTCAAGACAGACTGCTTGACGTCATCTGGAATGTACTTAAGCCCGGAGGCAGGATGATAACCTTCAGCTATTCAGTCAGCATGATGGTTCCAAACGCCAGAAGATTCCGCTCAATGCTACGAAACAAGTTCACAAACGTCGTCAAGTCGAAAACCGTCTGGTCCAACTTCCCTCCAGCGTTTGTTTACAGCGCGGAAAAATAACGTCGTCTCCGGCACCGGCCAAAATCACATCAGCAATCTGATTCCCTCCCGCAAGGACGGTTGGGTATACTTAATGAATAACGCGTAAGCGGTTTCTTTTATGTCCCAGCACCCGCTCTATCTGATTGACGGCAGCTCATACATATTCAGGGCGTATTACGGCGTAAGGGCCGATCTTTCCACCTCCGATGGATTCCCAACCAACGCCGTCTACGGATTTGCGACCATGCTTCTTAAGTTCCTCAGGGAATACGAACCGAGGTACCTGGGGATGGTGTTCGATTCCAAGGGAGAAGTGTTCAGAAACGAAATATACCCTGAGTACAAGGCCAACAGGGACGAGGCCCCGGAGAGCCTCCAGCTCCAGTTCCCCAAGATTTTCGAACTGGTACAGGCATTCTCAATACCGATGCTTGCAATGGAGGGATACGAGGCTGACGACATCATAGGAACAATAGCCAAGGCACAGGGGACATCAAAGGTGGTTCTGGTCACCGGAGACAAGGATTTCTGCCAGCTGGTGTCTGGAAACGTAACCCTGGTTGACACAATGAGGGAACGGGTAACCGGAGTGCAGGAAGTGCACCGGAAGTACGGGATCGAACCCGGACAGATGATTGACTTCTTCGCTCTTGTGGGAGACAAGGTTGACAACATTCCGGGAGTGGCGGGCGTAGGGGAGAAAACCGCTTCGGCCCTTATCTCCAAGTACGGGGACCTTGACGGCGTATACGGTAACCTGGAAGAACTTCGCCCCAGTGTCGCACGGAGGCTAAGAGAGCACAAAGACGACGCATACCTTAGCCGCGAGCTCGTTACCATAAAGACTGACGTCGAAGTAGGAACCGGAATTGAGGACTTCAGGTACAGTGGATACGCGGCCGAAAATCTTCAGAAAATATTCTCAGAACTTGAATTTGAAAAGCTTCTAGACGAAATCGGTGCATCCCGCACTCCGGACGAGAGTGAAGCTGTAAGATACGATTCCTACGAAACTGTTTTCGATAAGAAATCCCTCGGCCGGGTCATAAACACGGTAGAGGAGGCAGGAGAGCTCTCAATAGATCTTGAGACAGATTCCAGACTGCCGATGAACGCAAGAATAGTCGGCTTTTCACTGTGCACAGCCCCGGGACGGGCTTTTTACATTCCCGTGGGACACTCAGGAACCATTGAGGCCGAAAAACAGATGGAACCTGAGGCCGCGCTTTCCATGCTGAAGCCAGTCCTCGAATCCGAGAACATAAAGAAAATAGGGCAGAACATAAAATACGATATGCTCGTACTTAAAAATCACGGCGTCAGTCTCAGGGGAATTTACTTTGACACGATGCTGGCCGCACACCTGCTTGACGCCTCCCGAGGAAGCTACAAGCTTGACGAACTCTCAAGAACTGAGCTTGGGCACAGGATGATTTCTTACGACGACGTTACGGGAAAAGGGAAGTTAAAGAAGAACTTCGCTGAAGTTGATATCGAGACGGCAACGAGGTACTCGTGCGAAGATTCGGATGTGGCGCTTACTCTCTCAAGAAAGCTTCTTGAGACTCTAAAAAAAGAGGGGCTCTGGGAGCTTTACAGGGAAAATGTCCTGGGCCTAGTTCCGGTTCTCTGCGACATGGAGTTCACGGGAGTGAGCATCAACACCGCTATTCTCGGGAAAATGTCTGAGGAGTTTGAAAAGGACCTCGATTCCATCCAGAGTGAAATATATGAAAAAACCGGAGAAAAGTTCAACATAAACTCGACAAAGCAACTCTCCGAAGTGCTTTTCGAGAAGCTGCAGCTTCCCGCCAGGAAAAAAACCGCAAAAGGGGCTTTTTCCACCGATTCCGAAGTTCTCAGGGACCTGTCGACAATCCACGAAGTGCCGCGTCTCATACTCAGACACAGGTTTCTCTCGAAGCTGAAATCCACTTATATCGATCAGCTTCCGAGGCTCATAAATCCAGTCACCGGAAGGATCCACACCTCTTTCAATCCTGCCGGCACCTCAACCGGAAGACTGAGCTCCAGGGATCCTAATCTTCAGAACATCCCGATAAAAACCGAGGACGGGAAAAGAATACGAAAATCGTTCGTGGCGAAAGACGGCTGCGTTGTACTGTCGGCTGATTATTCCCAGATAGAACTTCGCCTGCTCGCCCATTTCTCCGGGGATCCCACCCTGCTCGAAGCTCTTCGAAACGATAAGGACGTGCACGTCGCAACGGCCTGCGAAATTTTTAACGCAAGCGAAGACCAGATCACCTCCGAGATGCGGAATCTCGCCAAGACTATAAACTTCGGGATAATATATGGTATAAGCGCTTTCGGGCTCTCAAAGCAACTGGGTACCACGGTCTCGGTCTCGAGAAATTACATAAACAGATATTTTGACAGATATTCTGAAGTGAAAACCTACATGCAGTCATCGGTTGAAGAAGCCAGAAGCAGGGGCTACACAGAAACACTTGTCGGGAGAAGAAGGCCCATACCGGAGCTTGTTTCGGGAAACAGGGTCGAGAGGGGAAGAGGAGAGCGTGAGGCTATAAACACTCCGATACAGGGATCCGCGGCGGATATAATAAATCTGGCGATGATCCGCATATTCAGAAGATTTGAGAAAGGAGGATTTCGCTCCAAGATGATTCTTCAGGTTCACGACGAACTTCTTTTCGAGGTTCACGAAACAGAACTTGAAAAACTGCAAACTCATATAAAAAACGACATGGAAAACGCCTGGGAACTTAATGTACCGCTCAGAGTGGAGATGCGCGCTGCGGAGAACTGGGCTGAAGCCCACTGACCTAAAAAATGCAACAATGACGAATTCCGGAAGAAAAATCTTGATTCTGCGCACCTTGGTTTTACTCTTTGCCTTTTTGCCGGCTGCCTCCTCCTATGCTGATGTAAACCACAAAAAAATCCTCTCCTTTCTCTCAAAAACCCCCCCGTCGCAAAGGAAAATCGGGATCATGGTCCGCTCGGCCGATACCGGCAGAACGGTTTTCCGCTATAACAGCAAAAAGGAATTCATCCCCGCTTCCAACAACAAAATACTTTCCTCCATAGCAGCTCTTTCCATCCTCGGAAAAAATTTCCGGTTTAAAACGAATTTTTATCTGGGCGGAGGTATACACTCGGGAGTCGGCCACGGCGGTCTTTATGTAAAAGGGTTCGGAGATCCCACGATAGACATCGGGAAACTTCGGGAGATTGTCGGGCGGATTAAAGCACTCGGGATAACCAGAATCGACGGTGGCATATATCTTGACGGTTCATATTTTGACGACATTCTCTACGGACAGGGCTGGGACCCTGAGTGGTTCGACAAAGGATTCTGCCCTCCCGTAACGGCGATTTCGTTTAATTATAACTCGGCCAAGATAAAGATCTCCGCGTCCAGAGTTCAGGGGGGACCCGCTATAGTGAGAACTGAACCTGCAGAGTTCCCCTTCCCGATCAGGAACAGGGTTTCCACCAGGCTGAAAAGATCAGGCGTAAGAGCCCAGTACAACGAACGAAACGAACTCAATATCTCCGGATACGTCTCTTCCCGAAAAAAAGCCGAGACCCTGGAGATTTCGGTGCCAGACCCGTTTTTTTACTTCGGGGCGGTACTCAAGAGAGTTCTCGAGGAAAACGGAATCGAGGTAGACGGGCCCATAGAACGTGGGAAGGTGCCTAGATGGTCCGGCAAAATTCTCACTCATTATTCAGAACCTCTGGGCACTATTATTCATGAGTACAACAAAGAAAGCGTAAACATAATAGGGGAGAGCATAGTGAAGGCGATCGGCGCCGAGTTCTCCGGCGCCCCGGGATCATGGGAATCCGGGACGCGGGTGATTGAAAATCACCTGAGAAAAATCGGTCTCAATGGAAGCTTCTCCGTGGCCGACGGTTCCGGTCTCTCAAGGCTGAACAGGGTGTCCCCCGAGGACATAACCGAGGCGCTTGCCGAAGCCTACAATAATCCGGACATCTCCGAGGAGTTTGTCGCGTCCCTTCCGATCGCCGGAGTTGACGGAACTCTCAAGAAAAGATTCCGCAATCTCAGGGGCAAGGTCTATGCGAAAACCGGATATCTTGAGGGAGCCAGATCTCTATCCGGCTACGTGTTCGGAAAAAACGGACGGGTTTATGTTTTTTCCATCATATCAAACGGCATGGGCACTAGGGTAAAGAAACTTCAGAACCTGCTTCTTCGGGAACTTGTCTACTGATTTAGCGCGTGGAAGCTGTCGGCCAATCTCGCAAATTCCTCGACCGAAAGGGATTCCGCCCTTCTCCGCTGATCGATACTCGAGTCTGAAAGCGCCCGTTCAACGGTCTCCCTCTCAAAGAAGTTGCCGAGCGAATTCCTTATGGTCTTTCTCCGTGAGGAAAACGCGTATCTAGCAACAGTCCTGAAGGTGCTCTCGCTCGGTATAGAGAACACTGGCTCCTTAAGCGGGTCGAGCACCACTACCGCCGAATCCACTTCGGGAACCGGATAGAACACGCGCCGGGAAACCTTGAAGGCAAGCTCTACGCTGAAACAGCTCTGGAGAAGTACCGAGAGGGAGCCGTAGCTTTTCCGCCCCTTCGCGGAAGATATCCTCTGCGCCACTTCTTTTTGCAGCATCACTACTATCCTCGAGAAAAGTTCTCTTTCATCAAGAAGCTTAAGCAGAATCTGGGTGGATATGTTATAGGGAAGATTGGATACGAGTTTCGTTTTTTCCCCGTCGGAAAAGCGGCTGAAGCCAACCTTAAGGACATCCTCGTAAACAAATCTGACATTCGCAGATTCCCCAAATTTTTCGTCAAGAAAAGTTCTCAGCCTCTCGTCTTTCTCAATTGCCGTGACTCTGCCGGCACCATGCGCAAGGTGCCCCGTGAGACTGCCCTTGCCTGGCCCGATCTCAATCACATGATCTTCTTTTTGGAGCTTTGCGGTAGCGCAGATCTTGCGGAGTATGTTGGGGTCGTTCAGAAAATTCTGTCCAAGCCTCTTGGTCTGACGGAATTCCTGCTCCCGCTTCATATCATCCATCCGTTTAAAGCAGATACTGTTTCAGAGCAACTTTAAGCATGGAAACAAAGAACGAAGGTTGCCAAGTCATTCTTCTTTGAATCTGAATATCTTTTCTTTGTCTTTTATCATCCCCAGTTCCTCTCTCAGTATTTTCTCAATGTATCTTTCGTCTTGCTTCAGGGCCTTTATCTCCTCCCTGTACGCACTGTTCTGCGCTTCCAAGCCCTCTATCCTCTTCTCTATCCTCTTGTTTTCGTTCTTGAGAAAATAAACCTTGGATATCTCGTTGAAAAACATCAAGGCCACCACCACGGCAATCACCGAGTACACAGCCAACCTGATGAATCTTTGCGGTCTCATATATCCTCTTAAAGAGCAAAAGTTCCCACGAGAAAAGGATTGGTCCTTTTTTCAATTCCCACCGTCGTTTGAGGACCGTGGCCCGGATGAATTTCGTAATGGTCGGGATATTTAAGAATCTGGGAGCGGATCGACCCGACAAGCTCCGTCATGGTTGTTCCCCCGGTGAGATCCACCCTGCCTACGCTTCCAGCGAAAACAGTGTCTCCCGCTATTATAGATTCTCCGAAGACAAAACATATATGACCCCAGGTGTGCCCCGGAACAAGGAGTATTTCTCCACTGAGATTCCCCACAGACAGGGTTTCCCCTTCTTTCACGTAACCGTCTACTTCGGGAACTTCGACAAAGTCAAATCCGGGGAATCTCATCTTTGCCTCGGGAAGCACATCAAGCACGGGTTGTTCTTTTTCGTGTATGTAAAAGGGTATGCCAAGCATTTTCTTAAAAGCCTCGACACCGGCCACATGATCCAGATGCGCGTGGGTGTTAACTATTTTTTTCACCTCAAGTCCCGATTTTTCGATTTCCGCGGATATCTCCGCTATCTGCTCTCCGGGATCAACAAGCATAGCTTCGTTCGTATCTTCATCCCCTATGATGTAGCAGTTTTCAATGAATATCCCGCCCGGGATGCATTTTATTATCAATATGATCTCCTTTGAGTCCTGTTTATACGAAAATCGATGAACCCGCCCTCAGGTGGAAGCCACTTGAATTCAACCGATTCGACCTTTGCTCTAGGCGGTCCTTCTCCGCACCACTCAATCAGCTTTTCGAGGTTCTCGGCCGCTCCTTCAGCGACTATTCTGACGTTTCCATCCATGAGATTCTCGACATGTCCCTTGATACCAAGCTCGGTCGCTGTTTGGGCTGTCGAGGCTCTGAAAAAAACTCCCTGGACCCTTCCCTTTACTAGGATAACGGCTCTTCGTTCCATCCGGTTCTTCCAGAGTACCGAAAGGCTCTATAAGTGTCAATGAATGCGGGAATCTGGGGATTTCAAAGTGATTCTCAAGTTAAGAGACAAGTGGGCTAGCACTCTGAATCACAAGGTTTTCGTTGGCTGGTCACTATACCTAATATGCATCGTTACCGACGTTTTGCTTCCGCCCTCACGGGCATAGCAGCACGGTCCACCTCTGGAGTCGCACTCGCAATTTAATCTTCTGGGAATACTAGAACACTTCCAATTCAAGCTCAGCTTCTGGATAGTGCTTTCTCACTCTTTGCTCAGCCATGAAAACCTCGTTTTCCGCAAACAGTGATGCTAGTTCGGATCTAGGAGTTAAGCCTTCCACCTCTCCCCTCTCGAAATAGTAACCGTAAAGCCACCCGCCCTCAATACTCACTTGTGCGCGGAGCTTGTAGTAGTAGATTCTTTTATTGTTCATCAGAACAAAAAGCTTGACTCTCTCAAAAATCGAACGCAGGGGCCCTATTGTTGAATCCAATATGCCGAACAAGCTAAAGATAAGGTCTTTGACATCTCCCTAAATTCCCAAGCTTTTCGCAATGACAGCTTTAGCGGCAACATTCAGGCTTCCTGTCTTCCCACCGCACTTAAGTGCAAAGGGGTGATCTCATAATGACTGGTCAGTACTATAACTCAAGATCGGCTTAGAAATCAAGTTTTCCCCCGTTTGCTGGTGGTTTACCGGACATCCGGCTACGGCAGCTTCCCAAGCCCATTTTTTCAGAGTGACAGGTATATCAAATTTTTCATTTTGCCCATTTTCCCGCAAGCCGCAGGAACCCCCCCCCTTTTTTTTATTCGGCACCATAACCGGTTAACAACACACGCCTTTCAACCTCGATTCCCTGAATAAGAATGATGGGGAATTCGAATTGGGGTTTACAAAGCGTTGACAGAAAAAAAGGCAAAATGTACTTTGTTAGTTCAATGAGTGAGTACCGAGTCCATTTCAGATGCATAGATGAGAACTGCTCTGAAACGTATCCCATCGATGAGATCATTTACAGGTGCAAGAAGTGCGACAACCTTCTTGACGTTCAGCACGACATGAAAACTCTGGGGCAGAAAACGCCCGGGGAATGGAAGGAGCTTTTCGACAGCAGATACAGAAAGCAGTCCTGGCCCTTTGGAAGCGGGGTCTGGGGAAAAAAGGAATGGGTTCTGCCCTCAATCGAAAACGAGAACATAGTTTCAATGTACGAGGGGTGCACGAACCTTTTCTGGGCCGAGAGATTCGGAAAACAGGTAGGCGTCGAAGATCTCTGGATAAAGATGTGCGGCAACAGCCACACTGGGTCCTTCAAGGACCTTGGGATGACCGTGCTCGTATCGGCCGTAAACCAGATGACAAGCGACAACGTGAGCATCCCGGCGGTAGCCTGCGCCTCAACGGGGGATACCTCGGCGGCCTTGGCGGCCTACTGCGCATCGGCAGGCATCCCCTCCATAGTTTTTCTCCCCAAAGACAAGGTATCCATTGCCCAGCTGATCCAGCCTATATCGAACGGATCTCTGGTTCTGTCCCTAGATACCGACTTTGACGGCTGCATGGAGATGGTCCAGAGAATAACCAGCGATCATAATATCTACCTCGCCAACTCCATTAATTCCCTGCGCATAGAGGGACAGAAAACGATAAGCATAGAACTTTGCCAGCAGTTCGACTGGGAGGTTCCGGACTGGGTGATAATTCCAGGCGGCAATCTCGGCAACGTGTCCGCGCTCGGAAAGGGGTTCCTGATGATGTATGAACTCGGCGTCATAAAGAAACTTCCGAGAATAGTTTGCGCGCAGGCGGAGAACGCAAACCCTCTCTACCTGAGCTTCCTTAATGGCTTCAAAGAATTTACCCCAGTGAGAGCAAAAAAAACCCTCGCAAACGCCATACAGATCGGAAACCCCGTAAGCATCAACAAGGCAATTTCGATCCTGAGGCAATTCGATGGAATCGTGGAGCAGGCATCGGAAGACGAGCTCTCCCACGCCTCGGCCATGGCGGACAGAACAGGCACGTTTAACTGCCCGCACACAGGAGTCGCACTTGCGGTGTTTTTGAAACTGCTCGAGAAAAAAGTCCTTTCCCCCAAGGAAAAAATAGTGGTAATTTCCACTGCTCACGGGCTTAAATTCGTTGAGTTCAAAGCCGGCTACCACAGATCCTCCCTTGAAGGGATATCTTCTGAGTTAAGCAATGTTCCGGTGGAACTTCCTAACGATTATAAGGCTGTGAAGAACGCAATACAAAGCAGAATTCCTGTTCAGTAGCAACCATAGCATTCCCGCAACCTGAATAACCCCCGTTCTCAGCCGGTGGAGATGTCCGTGTGGCTGAACGGGGCTTTTTTCGAAGCCCGAAACCTCCACCATTCCCAAGCGAGAAGGATCCACACGGGCGCAAATTCTATCCATATCACCGCGTCCGCGAATATTCCCCCTTCGCCGGGGTGAAGGGGAAAGTAGTACTGAAGATAATAAAGCGGGAGCAATGCGGTCAGTGCAAGGAAACCCGGGCTTGGAGCTATACAGAGAAACGGAAGAAGCCACGTGTAGTACCACGGAAACTGTGCAGGGATCAGCAGAAACGCACCCCCGACTATGAGAAGGGCTTTTCTGTGGAGACCTAGAGACCCGCTTGCAAACGCCACGTAAAATTTCCAGACAAGAAAAATCGCGATGAGACCGACTCTTGAATGCGCCTGCGCGTGTCCAGGGTGAATATCAAACGCCTCCAGAACAAACTCCCATCCCGAAAGAATCGCCGCGAAAAACGGGCTGTTGTTCTGCCAGCTTTTCCCATACGCCACAATGCCGGAAGTCGAATCCAGTTTAAATACAACCATGGGAAGAAACATGATTAAGACCGCAGTGGCAAAAATAAAAATCTGCAGCAGGGTTTGCCGTTTCTCCTTAAGGGGTTTTAAAAACATCCCGAAAAGAAGCGCCGGCCAGAGTTTGACTCCCACCGCAAACGAAAGGGCAAGCGCCCAGAATCCTTTACTTCCGTAAAGAAAAAGAAGTATCGCTCCCACTACGAACGGAAACGCCAAGACATCCATATGCAGGGAGTTGAATATTTCCTTTACCAGAAGCGGATTCCACCAGTAGATAATGGAATATTGGCGGGGAATGTCGAGCTTCTTCAGACTAGCGAACAGAAGCCCTAGCGTAATCAGATCAAACACCATGAGCAGAATCCTCCACGCCGTGGCACTCATGGAAGATATCTTGTAGGACATGGCGAAAAAGAGTTCCGCGACAGGCGGATAGATGGTTTTCACGTGGGGGTGGTTTACTTTCTCAAGCGTATCGCCGTAGAGGCGCTTGAGTTCTTTTAGTTTTTCATCCCCCCCACCTTCCGCCACTTCCTCCGGGGAATACTCGTAGGGATTCATTCCGTTTGCAACAACGGCGCCGTCCCAGAAATAGCGGTGATAATCGTTTTCAAGTATCGGGGTTGAGAAAAGAAACAGAACGCGAAACCCGAGACCGAAAAGAACTATGAGAAGAAGCGAGCACGCACGATTTTTCCTGAAACTTCCCACAGCCACGAAGTAAACAACCGAGGCGGCAATCAGAAGCGATATAAAAACCGGTATCAGGTCTTTTTCAAAAGCTGCGGAGCAGAGTTGCGGGGAGATTCTTGCGATAGCACCAAGCAGGAGAAAAACGGCTGCTCCGCACAGGAAAAGGAGCCAGTTCGCTTTATTGATTTTCCGCATCAATAGGTACAATTACGAGAATAATATTCCATTCAGTTCGGAATCCCGGAAGATGAACGAGAGTAGAGACAAATTAAAACTAATTCTAAAAAGCAAATCAATCCTGCTCGGAAATTTCACCCTAGCATCCGGAGAGCAGAGTTCCTACTACATTGACGCCAGGCTCACAACCCTAGATCCCGAAGGCGCCCACTTGATATCGGAAATATTCCTGAGCGAAATCTCCGCTCAGGGAGGCATAACAGCCGTCGGAGGGCCGTCCACGGGTGCCGACCCCATTGTGGGAGCCATTATCTCCAGAAGTCATGAGGAGGGCATGCCTCTTCGCGGATTCATAGTAAGGAAGAAAGAGAAGGAACACGGGACCGGAAACATGATAGAGGGCGGACTTACCCAGGGAGACAGTGTGGCAATAGTCGAGGACGTGATCACGACCGGCGGTTCCGTGCTAAGAGCCATTGATCTCGTAGAGTCCGCCGGAGCCAAAGTCCGCGGGGTTCTCTGCGTCGTCGACAGAGGAGAAGAAACAGAAAAAGCCTTCGTTGAGCGGGGCTGTAGCTTTTTTTCCATATTCAGGGTTTCGGAACTTCTCTAGGAAACTCCACGCCTAACCCTTTTGTTTTCTGCACAAACCGGAATGATATTTGGTTTTTACGTAATTACTGCCGCCGACATTTAGGCGGGGAGACAATTTATTGAGCGTTTTACTTGTTGTAACACTTGTGCTTTCGGGATTCCTGGCCCTTAACATAGGAGCCAACAATTCCGCAGCGTCAATGGCGACATCATACGGTGCCGGAGTAAGGTCGAAAAGACAGGCCGTATGGCTCATAGCTATCTTCGCCCTGCTCGGGGCGCTTACGGCCGGAGCTCCCGTGGTGGAAACCGTAGGCAAGGGAATAGTGCCGGCCGAGACCCTCTCCTCTGATATAGGCTTCATATTTATAATTCTGCTTCTCGGGATAGGTTTCATCGCCTGGGCAAATGTGGTCCGCACGCCCATAGCCACCACCCACGCCATAGTGTGCGCCATAGTGGGAATAGGTCTTTATACTCAAACGCTTAATTCCGACAGCTTCTTCCGGGTGCTCAAATGGTGGATTCTGGCGCCGATAGTCGCCTGGTTAATAAATTTCATCTTGGCAAAGTTTTTCTATTTCAAGATAGTTCATTATCTGGCAAGTAATTTCTCTGAGAAAAGAGTCAACTTTATCCTGACCGTACTGATTACCATATCCGGAACTTTTATCGCCTTCTCGGGAGGCGCCAACAATTCCGCAAACGCCATAGGTCCCATCGTAAGTCTGGGGCTCATAGACTCCTATCCGGGCGCAATTCTTGCCGGTGTAGCAATGGGGGTGGGAGCAATTCTGCTGGGAGGCAGGGTTCTTGAGACCCTAGGGAAAAAAATAACGGAGATATGCATCATAAGGGCTATCTCGGTTGAGTTTACGGCAGCAGTGATAATACTGCTCGCTTCGTTATACGGAATCCCGGTCTCGATCGCGGAGATAGTAACGGCCGGGGTTGTAGGTTTTTCGTGCGCACAGCACGGATTCGCCCAGACTTCCAAAAACAGCCATGTTGTAAAAATCGGTTTTTTCTGGTTTGTTGTTCCTATAATAACCGTAGGGGTAAGTTATTACGTATCCCTCATATACATAAAGTACGGCCTGTCGTCGTACCTGAGTTTTCTGGGTTAAATGAATTTCTCTGAAGAAGACGTCAAAAATCTCAATTACGAGTTTGAACAAAGTTCTCCCGAGGATATCCTCTCCTGGGCTTCTGAGAACCTCGGCCGCTCGGTGGCGCTTGCGACCAGCTTTCAGGTCCAAGGGATGGTGCTTGTTGACATGTTTGCAAAAACGGACTCCGGGGCAAGGATCTTTACTCTTGATACAGGGAGGCTTCACTCGCATACGTACGACGTCATGGACAAGACAAGAGAAAAATACAATATCAACATCGAGGTGCTTTTCCCCGATACGGCCGAAGTGGAGGAAATGGTAACCGGCCGCGGGGTAAACCTTTTTTACAAAAGCGTCGAGAACAGAAGACTCTGCTGCCAGGTGAGAAAAACTAACCCGCTCAATGGATACTTAAAAACCCTAGACGCCTGGATTACTTCCATAAGGGCGGATCAGACAGAGCAGCGGGCAGACTCAAGCAAGTTTGAAATTGACTACCTGCATGGAAAGATGCTCAAGATAAACCCTATTCTCGACTGGACCACCGACCAGGTATGGGACTACGTAAGGAAAAACGACGTCCCCTACAACAAGCTCCACGACATGGGGTATCCAAGCATAGGATGCGCTCCCTGCACGAGGGCCGTCAAGGAGGGAGAAGATCCGAGGGCCGGCAGGTGGTGGTGGGAACAGGGTTCTGACAAAGAATGCGGAATTCACTTCAGCCACGAACCGCAGTCCTGAAAATCTGAAGCGCTCTCAGGTCCCCCGCCGCAGATTCTTTTTCACAATCGGAAGAACTTCTTCTTTCAGCAGCCTCATTGATTTCTGCCACTTTTCCTTCGGGTTCCACTCGTGCCCCATGGCCAGAAGTACCCCGAATCCCCCAACGAATTCATGAAGCTCGATTATTTTCCGGGCGACATCCTCAGGACTTCCAACAAGCCACAGGTTCTCGATCATGTAGTCCATGGTCACTTCCCGATCCGACATTGACTTGTCAACCTTAAACAGATTCAGGTTGTCTCTTATCATGGGAACTAGCGTGAAGAAATAATCCCGGAAATCTCTTGCGAGCGTGCCCTCTATTACTTCTTTTCTCGCCTCTTCGGTTGTCTCCGCGACATAGACGTCCCTTGCTATTCTCCATTTCGCCCTCTCCGGCGTTCTGCCGGCGACCTCTGCTCCCTGCTCGTACCCAGCCCAATGAGATTTAAGCACATCGGGGATAACAAAATTTATGCTCATAGGTATCCAGTCACGTTCTCCGGCCGTCCTCAGGCTCACGGAATTCTCCGAGATTCCCGCAACCGCTATAGGAGGATGAGGCTCTTGGTAGGGTTTCGCGTGCACTCCGAGACCGACTCTTTCCACAGGGTCGGGAACGGTGAACTTCCACCGGGAGTTGGCATAGACACCCGGGCGCGGGTCGTTCCAGAGATTAAGTATCATCTCAAGGGACTCGTTCATAAGCCGTCTCTGCTCCCCTGTTTTAGGGTTTATGCCGAACACTTCGAAATCTCCGAGGAAGCTTCCGGCTCCAACTCCCCAGTAGAATCTCCCCTTAAGCAGGTGGTCGAGAACCGAAATTCTGTGCGCAAGCATAAAAGGGTCATGCTGAGGCAGACATGAAACTCCCGTACCGAAGATTATCTGCTTAGTGAGAGCGGCGGCTTTGGCTATGAAAAGATCGGGGGCTGGTATGTTTTCCCAACCCGCCGTGAAGTGTTCCCCTATCCAAGCTTCCTTGAAGCCGATTTCGTCAAGAAAAACCATCTGCTCCATATCCGTTTCGAGAGTATCGGAAAGGGAAGAGCCGAATGGATGAAGGGGCATAGTGAAGTATCCAAGTTCCATTTCCGGAACATTATACTTCCTTTTGACGTAAAAAGAGAATGATTTACGCACCGGCCTCGGCCCGTAAAGTTTGGCAAAAGGGAGATGGATATAGTAATATGATACGGATTTTCAATACGGAATCGTAAAGATTCACCAAGGAGGAAGCATTACAATGTCTAAGAACCTTCCGGGCATACAGGAGACCCGAGAACTTCTCAAGAAGAAA
>JAJDTG010000013.1 GCA_022827275.1 Candidatus Dadabacteria bacterium
AAGGGAAATGGACAGAAAGGAAGTAGTTGAGGTAGGGTAATGGACAAGGCCGGAGTTCAGGATCAAAGACTCATGAGTCTTTGATCCTGAAACTGAAGAAATGCCGAAAACTTAAATTTGCGAAAAATTCCGAGCACTACCGTAGAACAACTCGGAGAAATCCTGAAATTCATCAATGAACATATAACGGATAGTTTTTAAGTCGCCGGGAAAGTATTTTCTTACGAACGTGGTATGTCCCATCTTAATTTTCTCAACAGCACGCTGCATTAACCCATTAAAATCCTCCTCGTTTGCTTCAGATAAACGTCTTAGGTAAGCCGAATAAATACGCTCGGCAATTAATAAGAACTGTTCTTCTACATTTGATGACATACTGTTTTGCTGTATTTCTTTCTCGGACTCGTTGTTTTGCATTTTGCTCGTGCCGCAATATTTCGATATTCGTTCCTGCAAAATTTCCTCAGTCCATGAAACCTGGCGACATCGACCCACAAAATTTGTCGTTGCACGAGTAAAACGATCAATCGCCCTATCACGTATACGGTACCAAATCTCATCTTCAGGAAGCTCGATACACTGGATACCTTTCCGCTGAAGAGAGTTTTTCAGTGTCTCTCTGAAAGCATCAGGGCCACCTGCCGAGAAATTAGCTGGGGGAAACTCAAGCAGTTCCCAATTCTCTTCGATTTCCCTGTAATCAGATTTTTGGGAGTATTCTTTAAGATGAGAGTCGGATTGTTTAACTACGAGGTCTTTTTTATCTCTTTTGGGAACAATGAAGCAGGGACCATAGTCCGTGCCATTTAACCAGTGCTTATATCTGTATTTGTAAGAAATGTTATGCTCAAATAAGAAATCCGCTACAAGTTTTTCACCAGCAGATTTGACACGTTCGCCGTTTAAAGAAAAACAAGGAAGAGACCGTCTGAATTGCAGGAACTCTTCCATTTTCTTTTCGTATCCCCCCTCAATTATAACCTCCCAGTCACCCTTAAAATGAGCAAGCATCAGACCCCTAACTTCCGACTGGAGTTCACCTCGAACATGTTCATCAATGACTTGCTGAAGTACGCGACTCAATCCGAGAATATCACTCTGCGGGTCATCGTAAATCAGATTTTCTTCAGGTTTGACTATTGCATATGCAAGCGCATGAAAAGTCATTACGTGAGGAAGAGGTGTCCCCAGTTTTTCCGCAATTATATCAACAGCTTTTTCCTCTATATCTTGGGGGCTTGGCACATTCTTCCATTTTCTAGAACTCTCAATCTCTTCTTTAATTTCGGTCTCAAATTCGACTTTCGCACGCTCCTCCAAAGCGAAAAGCACCCGTTTGCGCATCTCCAAAGCGGCCTTCCTGTTAAAAGCAAGAAGAAGCAATTCCTCAGCGGGCACTTCGCAATGTTCTATAATAAACAGGGCTCGATTGACAAGAGTTGATGTCTTTCCACTGCCAGCACGTGCTACCAATTGAAGGTTCCCGTGAATCTCACCGATAGCCTGGGCTTGGTCTTCATCTGGGAGTAGGGATGCTTTCTTGGATATCCATTCTTGAACGAATTTAATTTTCTCTTTCTCGTATACATCTCTACGAAGAACGGAAGATAGATTTTTTTCGTAAAACCAATCTGCTTGTAGGAAATTATGTTCAAATTCCCTCCTTATTTGATCAATTGCCTTATCTCTTTTTAAATTCTCTTCTCGACGAATACGTTCTTCTTCTTGACGACGCTCTCTTTCTTTTCTTTCTCTTTCCTTGACTTGGTGCAGATATTCGTTTTTGTCATAAAAGTCCACCACCCTTCTTTCTACAACATCAGGTACTGGTATCTCTCTCAGAGAAGTATAAATGTGTTTATTGGTATCTCTTGAGACTCGAATATAATATGCACCAGCATAATCCGGGTTTAGTTCGATTGCCTGTCTGTAATCATCATTGGCCATCTTGCTTCGGCCAAGAAGAGTGTTTGCAATTCCCCTAATATAGTAAGCATTGGCATCGATTGGGTTTTGATTGATTCTGACTGCTCGCTCTAAATCGTTAGCGGCTTGTTTACGAAATCCACAAAAAAGGTGTGCAAATCCTCGAAGATAATAAATCTCTACATACTGAGGACCCAAGGAGATTATTTTGTTATAATCGTCTATTGCCTCTCTATATTGACGAAGAAATTTGTATCTAACGAAACCTCGAAGATAGTAAGCTTCTACGCAATTAGGATATAGGCTAATGACCTTATCATAGGATGCAATATCATTTTTAATTTGCTCTTCCAAGAGTTCTGATATCACCATATTTGTACTTTACAAAAAGTGTAAAAAGGGAGAATCAGTCTACCAGAGTATAAATAGCGCTGGCCTTAGCCACGCGGACACCCGAGTTCCAGACTTCGCTCTCAACGGGCATTATTCTTCCCTGCCTAAGCACCTTGGCGCGACAAACCGTAACACCTTCTGTGATGGGCTCCAGGTAATTTATATTCATTCCGGATGTAAGAAACTTTTTCCCTTCTCTTGCGACACTGGCAACCGCGACTCCACAGGCCGCGTCCGCTAGGGTGAAAATGGCGCCGCCGTGGAGCATTCCGTAGTGCTGTGTATATTCCTTGAGAAACGGCATGGAAAGCTCCGCCTCCCCGTTCTCCATGCGCTGGATCTCTATTTTCATCGTGTCGAAAATCTCCGGGTGACCGGAAGGAAGTCTGATTGGTTTTGTGCTCATATTTTGCGCTCCTTTAAGACGGAACTTCTGGCGAAGAATAAAAAGCCTAGGAAGACCATAAGCGCTATTGAAACAAACATTGCCCTGAATCCGAAAAGCTCAGCCACCACTCCAAAAACAAAAGACCCCAACATTCCGCCGCCCGTGAACGAAACGCTGCTTATTGCAAAAGCCTTTGCCCTAGCCTCCTTAGGATTCGATTCTATTATGATCGAATAGATTGAAGGATACACAAATCCGTGAGCGCAGCCGAATATGATTCCGCAGAGAACAAGAAGCTTTACCTCGTGCACGAAACTCAGCATAAAAACACTCAGCCCCAGGAAGAAAACAAAGGGAGAAGCAACTCTCCACTTTCCGTATCTGTCGGGAACCCAGCCGAGAAACAGCCTGATCGCAAGCACAGAAACTGTGTAGGAAATAAAATAAACGTGAAAGTTTTCTATGTTTATGGAAAGAGAGAAGATGGAGATGAAGTTAAACGTCGTTATAAACGCCGCCCCGCATATAAAGAGCGTTGCGGAGGACACAAATGTGGCTTTGTCCCGAAGACAGTCCCCATAGCTTCGTCCCGCGTCTTTCGGCCCGGCCGTTTTCTTTCCCTCCTGAATCATAAAGGAGACTAAAAAACCCAAAAGCGCAGTAATGGTGAGGAAGAAAATAAAGAAATCAAAACCGAAGTTGTTTATCAGAATGGAACCGACGTAAGGAGCAATAGCATAGTTTATTATCGTGAAAACACCGTATATGCCGAGCGCCTGGGCCCTCCTCTGCTCGCTTGAAACATCAACCGTAAGCGCCCCCGCGGCTACAAAGAAAAAGGAAAAGGAACAGCCGTGAACTATTCTGATAACGTAGTAGAGGTAATCGACTTTGTTTAAAAAGGCGAGCGGAAACGTCGAAGCGGCAAGCAGTGCGAACCCTAGCAGCACAAACAGCTTTTTTCCGTACCTGTCGGTTATATGGCCCGCGTAAGGAGTAAGAAAAAGGGTGCTCATTCCCGCAATCCCCATCACGAATCCAACTATCTTTTCTGTTCCTCCCAGCTCAGAAATTCTAATGGGCAGAAGGAGAAACGAATGAAAGTTAAAGAAGTAAAGACACCCGAGGAAGGTTACAAGCACAAAGCTTCTGTTAAGTAAAGGCGGTGGATTTTTCTGCGCGTCGCTCATTTCCTATTTGTCTGAATTCATACTTGGAAACCTCTTTTTCCCGTAGAGAAAATACATGATCCCTCCTGTGGCAAAGAGGAAAAAGAGTATCACGGGCAGATATTTGCCGAGGTTGCTTTTAAGAAAGGAAATATTGGAAACAACTACTTTCACGCTTCCGGGTTCTAAGTCGGATAGCACGTATTTCAAAAACGCCTCGTCATGAATCGTGATCTCTTCTGCAACCGCCCCGGGCTGTTTGACCCGGATTCCGAGCTCTGTTTTTCTTACGAACACCGCAAGGTCGCCGACTTCATAGTCAAATCCTATCGAGAACTTCTCCCCGATCTGGGAAAGAGGGAGGGAATAACCAAGAGCAATCCTTTTCATCCCCGGAAGAAAAGGAAGTTTGCTGTAAAGATTCTCTCCTTTTCTCTCCACGGCCTCTGGATCGACGCTGTCTGAGAAAGTAACATCCTCAGCATCCTCGGGAATCGAGAAAACAAGGGTCGTCGCATCCGAGCCCGTCTGCTCTCCTGTAAAAACGGTGTCGCCTGAATTCTCAAAAACATAAAGTGAGGTTACATTCACGCTGGTACCCCCGTCATCCGGGTAGACAATCAAGTTCAGCGACCGCAAAGAGATGTTTTCATCTGAACTTGTGGTATCGTAGACCGGGAGATCAAGAATGATTTCGTCCTTTCCGGGAAGAAAAACCATCTTTCCCGAAACATATTGAACTCCCTGGTGAAAAAGCACGATCTCATAGCTTCTGTCCCACCGCAAGGAGGAAAAAGAAAACGCGCCCAGCGAATCCGATTTCGCGAAGTGCCGCTCTTGCTTCCTGTCTCCCATGTACGAGATCAAAACAACATCCTGGCCCTCTTGCGGTTTCCGTGTCGTGATGTTCCTTACTTGACCTATTATCGTCCCGCTTTCTGAAAGGCCTGGGGGAGGCGTGTACTCCAGCAGGTAGTCAGTAACTCTCTCGGCATCGCTTTCTGAAAGATTCATGGGAGGCATCGGCGGATAGCCTTCGTTTACCGGTTTTTTCTTTCTTTCAGAGTAGAGGCTTTCCGGATCCTTGGCCCATCTGATCAGGTCATCTCTTGAGTACCTCTCCCCTACACCCAGAAGATCGGGGCCTACGAACCTTCCCTTCCCAATCGTATGGCATCTTACGCATTTACCTTGCGTAAAAATTTCCTCACCGGAAGATAACACCTGTGCGGAAACGGAAATCTGCTGAAAAATAAGGGAAAAAAGAAAAAATATGGAAATGGAAAGGGCAAACACAGACGCTTTTTTCATTGTCGCTTTATTCACTCTGGTTTCTGGGACTTAGTGGGGATAAATAAAGTTCCGCTCACAAAACAGTATTGGATCTACAATGCTCCAATGCTAAGTCTGCCTTGTCGTTTTGAACGGGGTTCTCGAATGACAATTTCCACATCCCGCCCCAGCGCCGTCAAGAGGCGCAAGAGCCGCTCCACTGAGTAGTCACGAAAATTCCCTCGCAGGAGTCGGGAGACATCAGGTTGAGACAACCCCAGCAATTTTGCTGCATCAACCTGCTTCAGTTTGCGACGGCGAATAATCTCGTCAATTCGGGTAACGAGTTCTGCCTTTAGAAGATGAGCCTCGGCTTCTGGGTGGCCCAGATCCGCAAATACATTACCGCTTCCACGTTCAACCTTCTCTTCTGTCTCCATTGGTCTAGCCTCCGTCATATGTTTCCTTGTAATGTCGCTCCGCTACCTTCAGTCTGCTCTTGATCAGATCAATATCTTGCTTTGGCGTCTCAATACCCCGCTTGGCCTTCTTCTGGAAAGCATGCAGCACATAAACTGCCTCCTTAAACCGAACTGTATACACAGCTCGGTAGGTATCGCCATCGTGTCGCGAGACAACCTCCAAGACTCTGGACCCCAATCCTCTGAGAGGTTTGGCATCTCGGTGCTTTAGGCCGACCTGTGCTTGATACACCGCAAAACCAACCTGATCCTGTACCGGGTCCGGAAAACTCTTCAGGTCCTCTTTGCTTGAACCAATCCATTCAACAGGTTTGAGCGTCTTTTGTAACATATGCGATTATAGCAGTTTTACCATATTTCTGCAAATTCAGTACCACCATCTCCCGTGCAACTCGGCAACGCAAGGTCGAAAATGCTACTTTTCGTGACAGAAGAATCAAGAAGTACCGAAACTTAGGTTTAAGAAAAACCTTCGGCACTACTTCCAGTCGATTCAAGCTCCGAGATGAGCTTTGTAACACTCGCCGCTTTCTCCTTGTACCTTGAAATAAGTTCGGTGTAGTCCTGCTCGCTTAACTTCCCCATATCACGGTCAAGCTCTATGTCTTTTATGGAGGAGTAATAAAGGTCTCTTCTCTCGTAAAGCTGCTCAAGCCGGTTAACCTCGGAACTATCCGCTACGCCCGGCTTCCTGCGACCCAGAAAAAGAGGGTAAATGGTAAAAACCGAGACCAGCACCACAAGCAGAAGAGAAATTACGTATTCACTCACGCGCCAGACTCCTTTTTTCTTCGTCCCTCGGGCCACATCGTGACAATCGCTCCAAGGACGATAACAAAGCCTCCTGCCCATATCCAGTTAACCATCGGGTTAAGAAGAGCCCTTATGTTTACCTTTCCTCCTCCACCGACCTCGGACAGTATCAGATAAAGATCGTCTCTGAAAGTGGAACGGAGAGCGACCTCGGTTTCCTGGTTTATCTCTCTGTTCCCCTCGTACTTGTAGATATTTTTTTCGGGGTACATGGTCGCGACGCTTTTACCGTCGTTCTCGATCGAAAGTTCCGCTGAAAATCCGTCCTTGGCATCATTCGATATATACTGCACTCCGCGGAAGACCAGATCGTATCTCCCGAGAGAAAAGGAATCCCCTTTTTCCAAGACAACCTCTTTCTGAGTGACGAACAGCGAAGAAGCCGTGATTCCTATTACCAAAAGCACCACCCCCAGATGAACTATATATCCGCCGTAGCGCCTGCGGTTCCTTGAGATGAGGTTAAAAAATGCCGAAACCGGGTTCTCCCCCCTGCCGCTGCGTACCCTGATACCTCTGAAGTACTCCAGAAATACTGTCGCAGTGACAAATCCGCAGAGCGCGAAACTTAAAAGCGCCACGGGTTCCCTAAGACCGAAGACAAGAAGCGCCAGGAGAACCGCCACAAAAACCACCGCAGGAAAAACAAAATTTCTCCTGAGGTTCGCCGTCGAAGCTTTTTTCCACGATATAAGCGGACCTATCCCCATAAGCAGGATAAGCACAAGTCCTATTGGGACCCCTACAGCGTTGAAATAAGGAGGGCCGACCAGGATTCTCTTTCCTGTGAAAGCCTCTGAGAGTATGGGGAAAATGGTTCCCAGAAAAACGGAGAACGCCGCCGCCAGAAAAAGAAGGTTGTTAAACAGAAAGGCGCTTTCTCTTGAAAGAGGGGAATCAAATTTTTCCTCGCTTGCGAGCTCTTTTGATCTGTAGGCAAGAAGAGAGAAGGAGACAAGGAGTATGAGAACCATGAAGCCCACAAAAAGCGGACCTATGTCCGAGCGGGCAAAGGAGTGAACCGAGGACACTATCCCGCTTCTGGTTATGAAAGTGCCGAATATGGAGAGAAAAAAGGTGATTATAAGCAGAATCATGTTCCACTTCTTAAGCATCGCCTTTCGCTCCTGAATCATGACGGAGTGAAGAAACGCGGTTCCCGCTAGCCATGGCATAAACGCGGCATTCTCAACCGGATCCCATGCCCAGTATCCTCCCCAGCCGAGTTCAAGGTAAGCCCACCTCGCCCCGAGAAGAAGCCCAGCGGAGAGAAACATCCAGGAGAAAAGGGCGTATTTTCTGCAGTTCCTTATCCACTCGTCCCCCAAGCGACCGCTAAGCAGGGCAGCTATGCCGAAAGCAAAAGGCACCGTAATCCCCACGTATCCCACATAAAGAGTGACCGGGTGGATGGCCATGTATCCGTTCTGAAGAATCGGATTAAGCCCCCTTCCTTCCCCGACCGCCACTGCGAGTTTTTCAAAGGGATCTTCCACGTAGGCTATGAGAAAAAGGAAGAAAAGCGAAACGGCGCATAAGACGGCGTTTACGTAAGGGTCCCCGCCCTTTTTTCTGCTCCTTAGGACTACGAAGGCCGTATACAGGGAGAGAATAAAACTCCAGAGAAGCAAGGATCCCGCCTGCCCGGCCCAAAGGGCCGTCACTCTGTATATCACCGGAAGGTCGGTGCTCGTGTTAAGCGCCACGTACCTGAGCGAGAAATCAAGCGTCACAAGCTCATAGACAAGACAGCACACCGCTACCAGAAGAAGAAAGGCAGCCGAGACAATACCGTTTCCGCCGCTTTGAGCAAACGCATGGCTCCCCGTTCTCGCGGCAACAGTGCAGGCAGCAAGACTGTAAATGGTGATAAAGAAGGAAAGAAGTATGGCTATACTTCCTAGATCAGACATTTTTTAACCTTCTTTTCTCTGGTAGGGGGCTTCTTCGGATTGGGAATTATACCCATAACTAGACAGTTACCTCTACTGTTCTCGGTCGAGCAAAGGCAACCCTTCGCTTATTTTCCATCCTTCCGAC
>JAJDTG010000015.1 GCA_022827275.1 Candidatus Dadabacteria bacterium
CCCCCTTTGGGGTAACTCTTCCTCCCCCCCCCCCCCCCCCCAGTACCTTTTATGAAGCTAGGAATTTGAAGATCTAGCGGAAAGCAGAAAAACAAGTTTAATAGAATTCACGGGCCGTTCGATCGGGAGTTGCCTCCTCCCCCCTGCGCCACAGAGCGCCTATTGGGGACTTGCACCCCGATCGAGCGCCGTGATGAATGCCCAGTAGGAAGTTAGTGCCACAGAGCACCCGTACTGGATCCGGCAAACATCACGGCTGACCCGACTAAACACCACGGAGGTAATTTATCATGGACAATGATAAAACACTATTTTTTGCAGGTATTGACTGGGGTTTCTCCTCTCATCAGGTATGCCTCACAGACCACGACGGTTCCGTCGTGGGAGAAAAGGCTTTCCCCCACGGCGGGGGCGGGCTCTTTGAAATGGCCGAGTGGATGCTCGGAGTGTGCGGTTCAAGCGCGCGGAACATTGCGGTTGCTATAGAAGTCACCCGCGGGCCAGTGGTTGAAAGCCTTCTGGAGAGGGGCTTTGAGGTCAACTCCATAAATCCCAAGCAGCTTGACCGCTTCAGGGACCGATTCTCTCCCTCCGGAGCCAAGGATGACCGCAGAGATGCCAGGGTGCTTGCTTCGGCGCTTCGCACCGACACGGACTACTTCCGCCCCCTGGAGTCCCAGGACCCCGACATCGCAGTATTGCGGGAACTCACGCGCACAAGGGAGGAACTCTTGGCTGAACGCAATCGCATGGTAAACCGTCTGCGCCAGTTGCTTTGGAGTTACTACCCGCAGCTAAACGAACTTATAGGCGATGCCGTCCGGCCGTGGCTTGTGGAGTTGTGGGAAAGGGCTCCAACCCCGGCGGCCGCGAAGAGAATAAGGAATCCACCGTGCACAAGCTCCTTGTGCGCCACAGAATACGTCGTATTGACGCCCAGGGAGTGCTTGAGATCCTGCGCTCGGTGGAGATAAATCTTCAAAAAGAAACTGTTTTGGGCCGAGTCACGCACATAAAGATAATTGTTGAACGCATGAAGCTTACGGACCGTCAGCTCAAAGAAACCGAGGCTGCTATCGGGAACACAGTCAACATCATAGCTTCACGGTACAGCACGAAGAGCGGAGCCCTCGGCGACGTTGAGATACTGCGCTCCCTTCCTGGTGTTGGAGCAGTGGTGCTCTCAACGCTGCTTGCCGAGGCATGGGATCTTATACGTCGCCGCGACTACAAGGCTCTGCGATGCCTCGTCGGCACGGCTCCGGTAACCAGGCAGTCGGGCAAGAGCAAGTACGTCATGCGACGGCGAGCATCATCTCGAAGACTCACTGAGGCTCTTTACCACTGGGCAGGGGTAGCGGTACTGCACGATCCGGTGAGCAAGGCCCGCTACGCCTCGCTGCGGGCACGGGGACTTCGTCATTCAAGGTCTCTTCGCACAGTCGGCGACCGTCTTCTCCGTGTCGCCTGCACCCTGCTTGAAAAAGGGGAACTGTTCGACAAGGAGTTTAAGACGCCTACGCAGGCAGCGGCCGCGTAACAGACGTTACGCCGCAGTGAAGCTGTGGAAAAACTCGAAATGCTAGGA
Organism: Candidatus Dadabacteria bacterium; assembly: GCA_022827275.1. Lineage (GTDB taxonomy): Bacteria > Desulfobacterota_D > UBA1144 > Nemesobacterales > Nemesobacteraceae > Nemesobacter. Next base: position 1,589 of record JAJDTG010000015.1, read on the forward strand.
GGAACCTTAAAAAAACAAACCCGCTATATATATAAATTTAACGCTTGATAAAGGGTAGGAAGTCCCCTATCAACTCAGGTAGAATTCACTGTAAAGCCCAGCTTCCCGTGTGGATAAGGTCAATTCCCCAAGCAAGACGATACCCATGAAAACCGACTATTTCGGCGATTTCCCAATTCCCAGAGATCTTCTTCCTGAAAAGCTCGTCCGACTACTTGAACCGGTTTCTCTTTCGCCAAACGAAAGGGTGGAGGTTGCGGCACGATACGAAAACGACTTTAACGGGCCTGAATACGAGTATTTCCATATGCTTATGGCCGTCGTACCTGACGGCGAAGAAGACAAGGTTGGTGTGATGGACGAAACCGGCCATGGAGTCGTTTCTTTTTCCGTACCGAGGGATGATAAAAAGGGCTGCTGTGCCGAATATCAAGAGAGCATATCCGGTTACGACTACATAGTAGCATCCCGAGGGGATGGCTCGTTTTACTCGTATGTTTTGGCCGAAAAGATTTGGATGATGCTCGGGCTTACCCCTAGGTGTTTTGGAGGCGATTCACAGCGCATTGTCTTTGACGACCTTTCGATACCGGAGTTTGCGGTGGCTGAAGGCGAGGTCTCCAACGAATTCAGTTTTGAGCCGAGCCGGAATATTTCTTGGAAGATGTCAAACAGGTATCTGCGCAAGTACCTCTGGATGCGCAACGCACATGCCGTCCGCGTATTTTTCTATGAAGCCTCTGTAAATGAAAATCCTAAGATTCGCGAAATAATGAATGGCGAGAAGGAAGTCGTTCTTGAACCGGACGGCGGTTGGTACCAGTTTAAGCTTCTAGAGAGCAGAGACAGTTTGTTCTTACACTGTTTGGCCACCGTGGTTGCGGTTGCGCCGGAACGTTGCGACGAACCGACAATTGAAGGTATCAAATGGCCCGGTGTCGATGGATTAGTAACCGAGGACCGAATTGATAAAGACTTTGAAACTACAATAATTCTCGACGATAAATTTCTTGAGCGCTATGAACAGAATGGATTCTATCTGGTTGCTCCTAGCCTAGACCACAATGGTGACTGGTGCTACATTCCCGCGTATAAGGCCCAGTGGGCGTTTGTGTGTCACAGGGTCGGCCGTAATCTGGTTAAGATGAGGCTGAAAAATCTTTACAAAGGAGGGATACCTAAAGCGATACCCGCAGGTGAAGTTCTCCATGTCCGCCAATTTGCATTGTCCCCCGATGAGGTAGCTCACCTTGATATGGACGAAGAGCATATTGTTGCTAAAACCCAGCGTCTCTTGGATCAGATGCTTGCCTTGGGAGATAACCTCTCAAGCCTTGGAGTGGTGGTGGGAATTCAGAAAAGGGCAGAAGATATTGCAGGATTCTCAGAAGCCGTGCTGAGAGGCAACGGGTGGAACCCATATCCTGAACTTGTCCGTCTGGCTCAGGTGGCGCCGCTCGACATGAGCCAGCAGGTATTTTTATCCAGATGCAAAAGTCTTCATGAAATCTGGCAACGAATTCCAGATGGCTTCTTAAGGGAGCTCCTTATAAAGGCTGGCTGCCCGGGCGAAACTGTTAAAAGCCTCGGCAGCCTGAAACTTCTGCAAGGTCTGCTGAATGTTCTTCAGTTGCTCAACGCAAACCAAGAGGCCCCTGACTCATTTCCAAACGAAGAGGAACCGGAGACATGGGAAGAACGAAATGATACTATGGCTCCCTTGTTTCTTAACAATGATCTTAGGATTGCGGACGCGCATGATAAACCTGGTGAGATCGTTCGCATACTTGAAAAATTAGGCGTAGAAACGGCTTCCCTCAACGATGGCTACGGGCGTGCCCTAGATGCCGTTTATGACGGCGTGATAAATGTATTTCTCGCCCTGAACAAAGAGTTAGTGAAATTGCTCGACCGAGAGGATCACTACATGACAATTGTGTTGACGGGGTGGAAGGGCGGCACGTTTGGATTTCGAGTGAGCAAGCAAGACCGGAAATTTTTCCGCCAGTTGTCAAAAGTCAGACTGGAACTGCCGAATCCAAGAGGAGAACCTTGTCAGATAGAAATAAGATTATCGCAGTCATTCTGGCGAGAATGCCCAGAGCTTAGAAGCAAGGAGATAGGAGGATGGATGTTCAGGCGAGGGAATTGGCCGTGGCCAGAAGGTAAGCCACCGAAATACAAAGCCAAAATGAAAGGCAATCATTTGCGTGTAGTCGGTCTACTTGACTAGGGTCAATCCCGAAGCTTCTTGGATTCTGTGAGGCCCTGTTTCTCAGTTAAAAAACCTGGTAACGTAGCGAGTTTTTCAGAAGTTGGGAAAAAGATTTTCTCTCAAAGGCTGATAAAAAAGATTTTAAACTGCAAGAGAATTTATCCAGTTGAATGGGCACTGCAACAGAGATAAACTTTGAAAAAAAACAAACTTGTAACATTAGAATGAATTGAATGCACCTCTCACGCATAAAAATAAGAAATTTCCGAAATTTTTCAGAACTAGATGTTCCTATTGCCAGAAACGTGGTTATTGTTGGCGAGAACCGCGTCGGAAAGAGCAACCTCCTTTATGCACTTCGACTGATATTTGATCCCAGTTTGCCCGACAGTGCACGTCAACTGAGCTTTGCCGATTTTTGGGACGGGCTCGGAAAACCCTCGGCTAATGACAAAATTGTCGTCAGCGTTGAGATCAAGGACTTTGAAAATGACTACGATATCCTCGCACTATTGACTGATTTCCGGCTCGACAATGACCCACACACGGCACGGCTGACTTACGAACTTAGACCTAAGGCAGACCTAGAAGGGAGCCCCCAAATTGAACAAGACTATGAATTCATTTGCTATGGCGGCGAGAATGAAGCCAAACACTTCGGTCACAGTCTTCGTCGCCGGATCATGATGGATATTCTTCCCGCGCTCAGAGATGCCAAAGGCGACCTTGCCGCATGGAAACGTTCGCCGCTACGCCCGCTCGTGGAAGAGGCATTCAAGGATGTTGACCGAGACCAATTGAATGAAATCGAGGAAGCAATTGAAGCAGCAAGGGAGGAAGTAACAGAGTTTGATCAGGTTCGTACCTTGGAAGAGGATATCAGTTCACTTTTTGTCAAAATGAGCGGCCCAAAACAGGATATCAAGCCACAGTTAGGTTTTATTCCCACAGATACTAAAAGCCTATACCGTTCTGTGCGATTACTGATCGATGAGGGGGAACGTGGCATTAGCCAAGCAAGCTTGGGCTCCGCAAATTTGGTTTTCTTGAGTCTGAAATTACTAGAAATCGAACGGCTTATTGACCAGAATCATATCAACCACACCTTCTTGGCCATTGAAGAACCGGAAGCCCACCTGCATCCGCACCTGCAACGATCAGTGTATCGCCATGTCTTTGAAACCACACAGGAGGGTGGCGGTGCAAACCCACTCTCGATTCTCCTAACCACCCATTCGCCCCATATAGCAAGCGTTGCTCCCCCAAGATCTATTTTGCTTCTCAAAGACACGGAAGACGAAGGAACTCGTGGTTACTCGACACAAGCGATTGAACTGAGCGATGCGGAAGAGGACGATATCGCACGTTACCTAGATGTCACCCGCGCTGAGATACTTTTTGCTCGTGGAGTCATACTTGTCGAAGGTGACGCAGAACGATTTTTGGTTCCGGAGTTTGCGAAATCTATGGGAACACCACTTGATCAACTTGGCATCACGGTGTGCTCCGTTGGCGGAACCAACTTCCGCCCGTACTTAAAATTCCTCGGAGGTCTTGATGTCCCCTTTGCTGTAGTAACCGACTGGGACCCCCAAGACAGTGGAAGAGAGCCCCTAGGCTATAACCGTTCCTTAAGTCTTGTTCACGAGATAGAAAAAATTCGAACTGGAAAAGAACCAGAAGAGGTAATTGAATATCTAGAGTTGATAGAAGATTATAATGATTTTGGAACTGAGTGTGAGAAATTTGGTGTATTTACCAATGCAGACACATTGGAAATTTCTTTATTTGAAGAGGGGTTTGCGGAGGCGGTGATTGCGACTTTACGCGAGAGAAAAAGGAGTGAAAAGCAAAAGAAAATAATCAACGATTGGGAAGCTGACCCAGACACTTTAGATGCGGAGAAACTTCTCAAGATGATTGAGAGAATTGGCAAAGGTCGCTTTGCGCAGAGGTTTATATCTCATATGGGTGACGCAGAACCACCTGAGTACATCAGTAGTGCTATAAAATTTGTGGTGAATCGTGTCTAGCCGTGCGCTATACCTCAGAGCCGCCGAAGAACTGCGACCGAATCCGGGTCAATGGGCTGCGTACCAATCCGAAGGCCACTGTGTTGTTCTAGCTGGTCCTGGGAGTGGGAAAACAAAAACTCTGACCATTAAACTCGCACGCATTCTAGCCGAGGATGTGCAGGAACCCCGCGGCGTCGCCTGCATTACATACAACAACGAGTGTGCAAGGGAACTTGAACAGCGTCTTGACGCTTTAGGCGTTGAACCGGGTAACCGTGTATTTATCGGTACAGTGCATTCATTCTCATTGACGCAGATTATACTGCCTTATGCTAAGTCAGCGTGTCTTGGGCTGCCCGATGAATTTCGTGTTGCAACTCAAAACGAACAAAGAGGTGCACTTGGGCGTGCTTACGATCGAGTAATTGCAAGAAGCGAAAACCCGGAGTCGTGGCGTCTGACCATGGATCGTTATCGGCGTTCCCACTTGGACCGCAGTACTGAGGCTTGGTGTGAGAGTGATCCCGAATGTGCCAGCTTGATCACTGTTTATGAATCAGAATTGCGGAAACTAGGGCTCATCGACTTTGATGACATGCCGCTTCTATCCTTGCGGGCACTTCGTGAAAACAAGTGGCTGCGAAAGGCAATTGCGGCCAAGTATCCCGTGTTGATCATCGATGAATATCAGGATTTGGGTTACGCATTGCACAGTATGGTTATGGGACTGTGTTTTAGTAGCGGTATAAGGCTTTTCGCTGTTGGTGATGTTGATCAGTCAATCTACGGGTTTACAGGAGCAAATCCCCAGCTTCTGCAAAAACTGTCCGAACGAAAAGATGTGGAAACCGTAAGGCTTCGCCTAAACTACCGTTGCGGGTCGAGAATTGTCTCCGCCTCAAAATACGCACTCGGTGAAGATCGAGGCTACGAAGCTCCTGAAAATGCTAGGGACGGCACAATTTTTTTCATCCGCTTGAAGGACAGTACAAGCAGCAGGCCGAATACCTATTTAGAACAATTTTACCCGCCGCCTTTGACCGTATGCCGGATTTAACACTGGATAAAGTCGCCGTTCTTTACCCGGCTGCTTGGATCGGCGATGGTGTTGCTGATGCTGCTCAGGAACACAACTTTGAAGTCATCAGGACTGACGGCAATGCAATCTATCCACGGTCAAGTCAATTGATGCGTTGGCTTGAACAGTGTGCGCTCTGGTGCTGTAGCGGCTGGCGAACCGGCATTCCAAGGTTATCAAAGCTTGTCGCCGAAGGCCGCAAGATATTCAGCGAAGTGCTCGTATCAGATGACGACAAGCTCAGCTTTCAAAGAGGATTGCTTACACTTTTGTGGGCACAGCGGGACAGTACTTTGAGTCTTCACAGATGGCTTATGGACTTGCGCGAAGAATTGTTGATACATCTCCTCACCGCAGGTCGTACATTAAGAGACGAAAGGAATATCTTCGATGCCTTTGTTGAGAGAACGGGGTTAGGTAAAGACTGTGAAGATCTGACTTTAGGGGTCTTTTGCGGTCATGGTGAGGGCAACAACCGGATTAACTTGTCCACTTTGCACAGCTCCAAGGGCAGAGAGTTTGCGCTGGTAGTTCTTTTCGGTATTGATGCTGACAGAATACCACGCAAAAGAGCTAGTGAACGTGAGCAACGTGAAGCCCGCCGTCTTTTTTATGTTGGTTTTACCCGCGCTGAAAGTGAAATCCATATAACCTATAGCAAGTCTAGCCCATCACGGTTTGTAACCGAACTACAGTACCGGTTAGAAAGTGAACAAAAAGGATAATGCAGGTGGGAAATCCTACGACAATGTTTATCTGCATAGGTCTATTGCTGTAGCGGCCTCATTAACAAGTTCCAGAGAAATTCTGCCGCTTCGTTAACGGTGAGGTGTTCTTTACCGTTCTCCGAATAAGCAATTCCGTTAGTAAAAGACTGCGGGCCATCATACCATATCCGGCAACGCGACAAATCTTGGCCGTCACGGTATATAGCTACGGAAAAATGCCTAGAATCGATTCTTCTGAACCGACCTTGGATTCCGGGGTTGTGCTCAGACAACTTGTCAAGCGAATTCTCAAAGAATTGGGCAATGTACCCAAAGCTCTTTTCAAGAAAAGAGTCTTTGTCCAACTGGATGAAGAAAAGGGAAGACTTGGCCGTAGAGACCCCTCCGTCTTCAGAAAACCGTTTTGCGCGTGAAAAAATCATGGTCACCTTGTGGAATTAATTGACGGTTTTTTTTAAGTGCCGCGTAAAAAGTCGTCCCGAAGCCGGTTTTAAGCCGTCCTCCCAAACGATTCTTTCAGTCCCGACCTCTTGACTTCCATATGTAGTCACAATATAGTTACACTTGCGAATGTGAAGTTTTAAACGGTGCAGAGAATCAGGAGACTGTTTCATGGAATTTGCTTTGCGTCAGGCAAAAGCGCGTCTTTCCGAGCTGGTATCCGCTGCCGAGAAAGGAGAACGCGTCGTCATAACAAAATACGGGGAACCCGTGGTTGAGCTCGTGCGTCTGCGCGGGCGCGGAGGGATCAACCTTGAGAAGCTTGCGGAGGATTGCAACCGGGCTGGAATCCGGGAAAGCAAGGAAGGGTGGCCGAAGGAGTTTGACGATCCCGCGTTCAGCCGGAAAGTCCTTGGACTCGAGTAGGAAATCCTGAATCATCCTATGCGGATATTGCTTGATACGTCTTATGTCTACGCTCTGATGATGGCGCGTTGGGACCTTTCGGAAACAGAGAAGCTGATTTTCTCCAGCAAAGACATGCGGTTCCATGTAAGTGCTGTGTCCGTCTGGGAAATGCGCCTGAAATTCAATGCCCGGGACCATTCGGGCAAGCGGAAAAGCGAATTTGACCCGCAAGACGTCGTGAAGCTGCTGGCAGCACACGACGTGATTTTCTTGCCTATGACTGCGGGCCACGCAGCCTGCAGGCTTAAAACTCCAATAGCTCACAGAGACCCGTTTGACGAACTCCTGCTTGTTCAAGCTCAGCAGGAGAACCTGAAGCTTCTCACGGCCGACCGCCAGATAATCGGACATCCATTGGCTATTAGCCCGGACTTCATTCAGTAAAACCGCGCACTGATCAGTAATTGCCTTTCAATAGCCCGGATGCATTGCCGCCTATCCGATGTACAGGGAAGTATCAAAACTGCTCGGAATGGACATCCTTGAGGTCTCAGGAGGTTCCATAGGTGATGAGCTCCGGACGCTTTCTCGTAATTTCGGGGACTATGATTTTTTCTACCTGCACGTAAAGAAAACGGACAGTTACGGAGAGGACGGAAATTTCGGGGCGAAGGTGGGCGTAATAGAGGAATTCGATTCGCTTCTTCCCGAAATCACGGGACTCGGAGTTGACGTTCTTGCAGTTACGGGTGACCACTCGACCCCGTCGGCGATGAAGTCGCACAGCTGGCACCCCGTGCCTCTTATGATCGGTTCTGAATACTGCAGGGGAGGGGAAGTTGCGGATTTCTCCGAATCGTCCTGTTTGTCGGTGATCTGGGGATCACAAAGGCGACTGAAATAATGCCGCTTCTTCTTGCCCACGCGGGGCGCCTTAGCAAGTTCGGCGCTTGAAATTTGTCCCTTGCGTGATACTTTTTACAATCCGATTCTGTGCCGAAGTGGCGGAATAGGCAGACGCGCTATCTTGAGGGGGTAGTGCCCTACGGGCGTGCGGGTTCGACTCCCGCCTTCGGCACCACCAAACTATCTTGTATCATTAGATTTTTTAGGATATAAGGAATTTGTATATCACTTTCAATATCATTATTACAGGGAGGTTGTCAGGTAGCGAATGATAACAAAAGCAGGACTCAAAAGATCTATGGGTAAGGAGGGTCTAAATGGTAGTTCCGAGAAGTGCACAATTAAAAGCCGTTGCCACACTAATATATTTAAGTTTCCTAGGGTGGTTGTAAAAGCCGGAACAGATATCAACTCCATACTTATTGACAAGGAGAAAGAATCTAAAGTAGCTATGGTCTCAGATCCACAATCCTATTTTGAGGAACACAGTCTATTTCGTCACTGTTCAATCAGTCCCTTATTTAGGTGGGGTCTTCAAGAAGCCATAAAAAAGGAGACTAGCAAGGCCGAGGAGAACCACTCTCCTCTCTTTGTCGTGATAGAACAAGAACTCCCATGCGAGACTATCATGGGTGATGGCACTTGCTTCGCTATAGACCAGAAATATTATGAAGGAGGTGTTCCAGGGAAAACTGTTATGGTGACAGGTAAGACTTCAGATGGTACATGGCCTAAAGGGGAAGATGATGTAAATCAGTTTATCAATACAGTCCTTGCTGCCATAAAGATCGAACAGAAAAGGAAAGACCCCATTGAAGAAATCTTCGGTACTTACTGGTTTCTCGATATAGATGAGCACACTATTTGTCCTATTCCGGAAATGAAGGCAAGTGCAAAATTGTGTGTTATATCACCTCCTATTGATGATAAGAAGTTAAAAGAGAAATCCGATCGTTTACAGAAATTGATTCAAGGCATCGAGACGGATATTCAAGCGGATAAGCAAAAGAGGAAGAAAATTACTTCCCTCGTTGTTAACGCCTTAGGGTTGTGGAAAATCAAAGACGATTATTACCGTCGCGCATTGTATCTGGGCCTGTACCATGGTATTGAAAAGAAACTAAAAAATCACGATTTAAAGACCGGCGACTCAAGATTAAACCCATTCAAGGCAAAGCACGGAAGCTATCGGGTTCGTATTGCTCATCCAGATATGTCTGAGAAGATAAAAAGGGAACGTTTGAATGATCTACAAACTGATATTATGGAGGAACTTGGCTGTATATACCTGTAACTATAATTATCCTTCGGTTTCGAGCAATTCTGAAAGCTCAGTTGCACGATCAACACCCATTCCTCCGCCAACCATGCTTTGGGATGCCCTTGCGCGTCTGGTAATATCACTCGCCATCAAGCTATCGAAGTTAAGCGACGCCGTTTTTACACCAATTATTCGTCTTAGTGGATTGTTTCTATTGTGGTTCTGATCAGTTTATAGACCAGCTTCGTTCGGGGTTTCACTGCGGATTTTCTCCGCTTTCTCGGGCTCTCCAATCTTTTCGTACACAAGACTCAACTGCCTTCTCGCTTGGACGTAGTAGGGACTCTCACTTCTGTTTACTTCGGAGAAGTGTTCTATGCTTTTGTCCCATTTTTCTAGACTGAAGGCAGACAGTCCGATCACGAGGTTTGCGCCATCGCGGAAAATGCCGTCTTCGGGGTCCTCATCGAGGAAAAGCTCAAGATGTCTCGTCGCTTCTTCGAAGTTCCCAAGCTGGTAATTGATCATTCCCATCTGGTAAAGAGCCAGAATCGACACCTCGGTTCCGGAATGCTCTTCGTGCAGTGTCTGCAACTGTGAAAGAGAAGTCTCCATCTCTCCACTGTTGTAGCTCTCAACAGCCTTGCGGAACTGCTCGTTTGCCAGGAGATCTTTTTCTTCCTGTTGCGAGGAAACAAAGCAGACTCCGAGCAGGGCCACCACTATGACGCCTATGCTGATAAGTATCTTGTTGAAGTGCTCCGAGAGGCCTTCAAGGAATTCCACCAAGTATTCTCTGAATTTGTCTGGGCGCTTAAGCTCTTTGGTCGTGTACTTTATCTTGGGCATGGGTTGTAAATTCTTGCCTAGCAGAAAAGCGGCAAGCCTGTGAATTCCGTGTCATTAATGCCGGATTTATCTGCTGTGTTAGAATATTCCTTGAGTGAACATGATACGTTGTTTCTTAAGACAATGTCAAAGGCTCTCGGGGAATTATCGGGGGAACCAGCTGAGGTTTTCTTCCCCGGCCCGAAAGTCCGGACGAAAAAGCGCTATGCCCAAGGCGGGCGGGAGTCCGCTTCTTCGAGTTTCAGTCTTTTTCCTGATTCTTTCCGCGATTCTGGGTTACCAGGTATCCGCCGCCGATCCGGAAGTTTCTCCCCGCACGGGGGAAATAGTCGAGATCGAGATAAACGGTTCCATAAACCCCTCGACCGTGGACTACATTAAAACCGGTCTTTTAGAAGCGCGCGCCCGCAATGCCGCTGCTCTGCTTATCCTCCTCGATACCCCTGGAGGGCTTCTTAATTCCACAAAGGATATAGTGAAGGTCATTCTTAATTCCGAGGTTCCGGTGATAGTTTACGTCTACCCGAGGGGAGCGACGGCTACTTCCGCGGGAGTCTTCATCACGCTGTCCGCCCATGTGGCGGCGATGTCTCCCGGGACAAGCATAGGGGCGGCTCATCCCGTGATGCTGGGGGGCGGCCAGAGGGGTCCGGGGAAGAAGCCTGAAGAAAAAAAAGACGATAAGTCTTCTGACGTGATGAACGAGAAAATCGAGAATTTCGCATCGTCTTTTATGGAGAGCATAGCGAAGGAGAGGGGAAGGAACGCGGAATGGGCCGTCGATTCGGTCAGAAAAAGCGTTTCGGTGACGGCGGATGAGGCGCTCAAAAAAAAGGTGATCGACATTATATCCCCTGACATTCCCACCCTTCTCTCAGAAATAGACGGAAAGGAAGTGAAACTGAGCGGCAAAAGCGCCCGCCTTGAGACGGCCGGCGCGAGCACGCAGCGCCTTGAGATGAGCCTGCGCCAGAAGGTGGTCAATATTCTAAGCACCCCGGACATAGCGTTTCTGCTTCTCTCCCTGGGGTCGCTCGGAATATTCCTTGAGTTCTACAATCCGGGGCTGATTTTTCCCGGGGTCGCCGGACTTATTGCCCTGCTCATAGGGTTTGTCTCCCTTCAGATTCTTCCTTTTAATTACGCCGGCCTCATACTGCTTTTCGTTGCCATGGCGCTTTTGATATCTGAGGTTTACGTGACGAGTTACGGCCTTTTGAGCCTTGCTGCGCTTGCGTGCCTTGTGTTCGGGGGGCTTCTGCTTTTTGATACGCCGGAATCTGATCTCGGCGTGAGCAGGGGAACCATAGCGACGGTGGCCGTAAGCATTGGATTGCTTTCGGTTTTTATTGTATATTTAGGCATAAAATCGTTCAAAGTTCCCGTTCAGGGCGGTTTTGAGGGGATGGTGGGTCAGAAGGGGGAAGTTATTTCCTGGTCTCAAAAAAGCGGAAAAGTCTTTATCGGGGGAGAGTACTGGGAAGCGACGGGCGAGCGCGAATTTTCACCCGGGGAAAAAATAAAGGTAATAGAGAGCACAGGAGATCTCGTCGTCAGGGTTTCAGATTATGACGGCTAACAGTGACGCACAATGTCAATAACCGCGATTGTAATTCTTGTAATTGTTTTTCTGATAGTTATCTCGGGACTTAAGATCCTCTATGAATACGAAAGGGGAGTGATATTCCGTCTCGGAAGAATAGTCGGAGTCAGGGGTCCCGGATTCATTGTCGTCATCCCGTTTCTTGAGAAAATGGTGAGAGTCAGTCTTCGGCTCGTGACCATGGATGTGCCTCCGCAGGATGTGATCACCAAGGATAACGTCTCGGTCAAGGTAAACGCGGTTGTCTACTTCAGGGTGGTTGAGCCGAACAGGGCCATCTTGCAGGTTGAGAACTATCTCTACGCCACTTCCCAGCTTGCCCAGACAACCTTGAGGAGCACGCTCGGGCAGGTCGAGCTCGATGAGCTTCTCTCCGAGAGGGACAAGCTTAACGTCAAGCTTCAGGAGATCCTTGACAAGCAGACCGACGCCTGGGGAATCAAGGTTACGATGGTCGAGGTTAAGTACGTCGACCTCCCGCAGGAAATGCAGAGAGCGATGGCCAAGCAGGCGGAAGCCGAGAGGGAGAGAAGGGCGAAGGTAATAAGCGCAGAAGGTGAGTTCCAGGCCTCGGCCAAGATTGCGGAAGCCTCCGAGATACTGTCTGCAAACCCCGTTTCCCTTCAGCTCAGGTTCCTTCAGACGATAAACGACATATCTTCCGAGAAGGCTTCAACGATCATTCTGCCTGTTCCGCTTGACATATTGAGGGCCTTTGCGGCGAAAGACGAAAAAACGGATTCGTAAGCTTTTTGCCGGACCGAAACTCTTTGTAAAAACCTCATGGAAAAATTTCTGCGTCTCTTTGTGCTCGCGTTGCTGGTCGCGTCCGCGGGGTTCTTCTCTACGGGATGCTCCCGGAGCACGGACTGTCAGGGTAGAAACGATAATGCCTCGCTTACGGGCAATGCGGACCCGAACTCTTTTTCCGCCGGGGGTTCTCTTATAAGGGAACTCGGTGAGGAGCCCGCGACCCTTAACCCCGTTATAGCGACGGATGTCTACGAAGGCATCGTTAACGGCGGGATCTACGAGACGCTTATAACAAGAGATAACGAGACCCTTGAGTTCGAGCCCCTTCTTGCAAGTTCCTGGAAAGTTTCTGAGGACGGGCTTTCCTATACTTTTCACCTGAGAAAAGACGTTAAATGGCATGACGGCACTCCGTTTACCGCGGATGACGTGGTTTTTTCCTATAATTCCATAAGAAACCCGAAAGTAGCCGCCGCCCACCTCCAAAGCTACTACCAGGACGTAAAGTCCTACACCAAGATTGACTCCCACACCGTCAAGTGCGAGTACGGAAAACCCTACTTCCGCGCTTTTGAGTTCTGCGGGGGGATTCCCATAGTGCCGAAGCACGTGTTCAGCAAAGGGGATTTCAACACTAACCCCGCCGGCAGAAGCCCGGTGGGAACAGGGCCCTATGTGTTTGAGCACTGGGAGACCGGAAGGGAAATCAGGGTTAAGAGAAATCCCGGTTACTGGGGCGAGCCCGCGTGGCTCAGTGAAGTGGTCTACAAGATTGTGCTTGACCCCACGGTGAAGCTTCAGCTCCTAAAAAAACAGGAGCTTGACTACGGGGGTCTTCTTCCGCTTCAGTGGTCAAAGCAGAGCTGCGGGGATTCGTTTCGAAAAAAATTCTACAGGGCTTCTTATACTACCCCGGGCTACAACTACATAGGCTGGAATTCGAAGAAGCCTTTTTTCAGCGACAAAAAGGTAAGGCGGGCGATGACCCATTTTGTCGACAGGGAAACCATCCTGAGAGAGATTCTCCTGGGTCTCGGGGAGATAGTGACCACTACTTTTTACGTAAACAGCTCCGAATACCCTAAGGACATAAAGCCGTACGCCTATGACCCGAAGAGGGCCAGGGCGCTTCTTGACGAGGCGGGGTGGCGCGACAGCGACGGTGACGGAATAAGAGACAAGGACGGCGTCCCGTTCCGTTTCGAGTTCCTGCTGCCCACGGGTTCTGAAACCGGTGAGAAGATAGCGACTATACTGAAAGAGGAACTCTCCCGCTCCGGCATCGAGATGAGCATAAGAAAGATAGAGTGGGCGGTTTTCATCCAGAGCATAACCGAGCGGAAATTCGATGCTGTGACCCTGGGCTGGAGCCTTGGGGTGGAAAGCGATCCCTACCAGCTCTGGCATTCCTCCCAGGCCGAGGCGGGCTCGAATTTCGTGGGATTCAAAAACCCCCGCGCGGATGTACTGATTGAGGAGGCAAGAGAGGAGTTCTCACGGCCGGAGCGAATAAAAAAATACGAGGAGTTCTCAAGGATTCTTCACGAAGAGCAGCCGTACACTTTTCTGTTTGCGAGGAAATCCACGGTGGTCGTGCACAAAAGGTTCCACAATGTAAGGCTCTATCCGCTTGGATTTGATGCCAGGGAGTGGTTTGTTCCGAAAAGTTTGCGTAAATATTCAAACTGATAGTATTCAGTCTAATCAATCAGAAAATAAATACTGAGTGATTAGTGAGCGGGTCAAGATCTCAGCCCGGCCCGAAAGACGACAAATATCTTCCTCTTTCATTGCATTGAAATTTGTAGGGTAATCAATGACGGCTTCGCGATTAATCCACTGGGGAATCTTTATAGGGACTTGATTATCGATTTGTCCAAGGTTGACGTAAACAAATCGATCTAATTCATCTTTAGAAACATAATCATGCAAGCGCTTTTTAGTGGCATCGTTCACTTTACGCATGATGCTATTAAACACCTGAACGATACGCGGGAACCACATTGACGGAAAAGCAGTACCAGTGAACTGGCCAGTCCCCGCATCACTTACAAGGATAGTATCTACTGAATGAGATATACGACTAATACTGTGGTCTCTGCCCGGTTCCATAACACTAACACCCAAGTTTTCAAATACTCCTCCGTCTGTTACCAAAACCCTTCGTTGTTGCAAGTCATCGCCTTGTCGAAAAGTAAAAGTCCAATCGTAAGGAGGTAATAACGGGGGATAGGCCGCCGATGCTGTGATTGCTTCTGCCAAACGAAGGTTGCTGGCTGGTGCATAACCATGCCTCCAAGATCCAAACTGTTCATTGCTCATACGAAATGCGGTTCCGGTACGCAACTCGCATGCGTTTAGTACTACTTGTTTATTTTGCCTTGTCGGGGCGTCACATTTGATATCACCGACAAGGTCAGCAATTGTTTCGGCAAGTACATGGGTTGTGGAATACCAACTTGGCAATGGGAATCTGAGCCAATGAATATTTTTCCAATACTTCTGGATCCTTGTGGGTAGTAGTCGAACAACTTGACTTAAGAAGAAACGAAACACTCTGAAGAGAGTGGATGGAATAGTTGCGAACAAAAACGATAGCAATATTGAAAATGATCTCTTTGGGTGCAGAAGCTTTAGTAAAGATGGCTTAACAAAACCACGTCTCAGGATATTAATTATCAATGCATCAATTGACGAGAACGAATCTTCGCGATAACCCAGCAACCCTGTTGTCACCGAACCACCAGAAACACCTGAGATTACGGCAACTTCTTCAAGCATTTCCAGATCTTGAAGGGCGCGTAAAGTTCCTAAGTGAAACGCTATTGCGCGGGAACCGCCTCCAGACAATGCAAGACCAATAGAGTAAGGGTAAGGGCGAATGGGAGGTGCTTGTATGTACCCACCGTGCTGGGTCAAGGCTGTCACTTGCTCCCCATTTGAATAATTTAACTCTTGTTTCTCGAACAAGTACAAACCGAGTTCTGGTGTCTCACCCGAAGAGAAACCAATGATCATCATGACTTGATGAACGCCACCTGTCGGAGTCTCTTTAAATATTCCGGCGATTCCCTTAAAATCGGTCATGCTTGGCCTAGCGGCACAAGATGGATGAGAATGCCAAGTCCCTAAATAAACAATTGCATTTTGCGTGAGGGTTGAGTAATGCTTGGTAAGAGCCTTAACTCCTTCTATGCCGCAAGTAAACTGTTCTGGTGAAAAAGCACTATCTTCCGGTGGGCCACTGACCGCTGAAATCCATACTGTTCCCAGACTCTCGTCCAATTGACCGAACAAAATACCTCCTGTTTCGTCTGCCGCTCTCCGTTCCCGTTTACCGGTACGAATCCATCCTTTAGTGTCTCGCCATGCATGCTCTGCAACTCGAAACTCAATGCCGTCACCGGTTACGATAATGTCTCTAGAAAATGTACTTACAAAGTCGGAGTGCGATGTTGCATCCTTCGCCATTAAACCGCCCTTTGCAAAGTAAGTAGTATTCGCAAAGCTTCGTGCGATATGGTTTAGCATACGTGCAGCCAATCCGGCTACATCTGCGTTTGAACCAATAAAGGTTGGGTCTGAACAACCAGGCTCAGGCTGGCGCGTTGCTTCCGTTGTATTAGGGTTCCAGAAAGCATCAAACCAATGTCTCAACCAGTTCCGGTTAGCAGTTGCAAGTCCCAATCGCCGGTATACATCTAACGGACCCCCAGAGTATTCGGCAGGAGCTAACACCCAGGCACCATGTTGAGCTTGGCCGCTTACCATCATTGCTGCTATTGGTAACCGCAGGTCTGTAGTTTTTCGCAGTCCTTCTAGACGATGCCGCACTTGCAACGAAGCGGTGGCATCAATGAGCAAATCTATACCGTCTGAGAAACTTGTGTCCCGTAGAGTTGTTTTAATTATATCTTCGGTGTAAGAGACGACTTGGCAGCTAGGCGCGATAGCATCAAGTCGTCGCTTTAGGGCATTCGCTTTAGAGTCTCCAATATCACCCCATTCGTAATTCTGACGTACGAGAATGCCTGGATTCACGATGACTTTATCGTACAAAAAGAGACGACTTACACCGGCGCGTACTAGATGCTCGGCCACCGCACTCCCAAGTGCTCCGCAACCAAAGACCGCTACCGATTTACCACGTAATTCATCCATTGGTGTTCCGGCATCGCGACGTTGCATAATCTCCGGTCGGTTTTCCATCACATTACACCAGCGAATTTCACTGGTTTCTTGCCAACGGTTAAATTCCTCAAGGACACGTCCCGATAGATCAAAAACTTTTTTGGGAATTTTCGATTTTTTGTAAAACGATAACAGACCACAGGCAATCAAAGTGTTGTGGAGTCCCAAAGCATGGGCTGGAGGGATCTCCCACACTGTTAGATGCTGAAGTCGTTGCTTAATATCTCCTGCTAGGCCACGGGAAGGAGTACCGATAATTACATAGAGGGATTCCCCTTGTTTCAGTCTCTGGGCAGCCAGCATTAACTGGACTAGGACTTCTGTTTTCTCCACATCATGTTTTTCAAGACACTGTAACAGATGTTTTACAGTTTCTGGATATTCAAAAGGCAACTCAAAATCAAGCAGTAATGCGGGCGCAAAGGACTTATCCGCTGGTAATTCTGAAACAGGCAACCAGTTATTTATTTCGATAAGATTCGTTTTTGTTTTAAAGAATGTGGCGGCACCGAACCAAGGCCATTGATCGCGTGTAGGTGTATTTGCATGAACGACCACACGAGTGTTGCTACCACGGTAAGCCACCGGAGGATGTAACGGTCCCTCTGGATCGTCAAGCTCATTCTGTGCAGCTTTTTTCAACCAGCTAGCAAGTTGCTCAACAAAACCAATCATTCCACGGGCCGGTTCCCACTGGGTCTCCGCTGATAAATATAAACATAAAAAATTGCCCCATTGAACATGTGGGTGGCCCGAGAAACGTGTGTGCGCGGTGTAGACTCTGGGAATAATATTGGGAAATTCGGGCGGGATAAATAATTGAACATTTTCCCGGGGATGGAGTTTCAGTCCCCCTTCTTTATGTTTGTAGCGAGAACAATCAAGCGATATATCCACCCGCAGACAATCCGTCTTGGAGGTTCTCTGGTGAATGTGATGGATGCGCAGTGCAGACTTTCTAGAATCTGCGATACGATGGAGTTGTCTCAGCGCAAACTTCTGACCTTCAGTAAGCAACGGTTCATCCAAACCCCTTAGCCGAGGAAGCAGCACTGCCACCGGCGCCTGTTGCCTTTAGTGCATCTTCAATAGGTTCAGGTGTATCTACATCGCCAACGTAATTGAAACCGTTTTCTGTAACCTCAAAGATAATTGGCTGCGGGTCGTCTTCGTCAGGGTGCTCGTGTGTGCACAGAAATTCGTTTGGAACGATGCTCTCGTACTCAACTTTGGCAACTGTATGAGGTGGGTTGTCTCCCGGTTGGTTGCTATCGGGGATTGGTTCAGAACTTGACACTATATATCCTGGGGCAAGAGAATGATTACCAATATCTTTTACAATATCAGACTTAAGTGTTTCTTCCTCTTTACCTTCATCTTTCCAGTACATAACAGACTTCGAACAATGGTGCGGTGCCAGCAGCACATTCCAGTATAAAGTACTTTTGTAACTGCGGTTAAATATCTTACGAATAATGGGATATTGAAGATCTCCCATCAACAGTGCTTGTCCGATTCCATTTCCCGACTTGAGAGTAATCTGTAGCGCAATGCTGCAATCGTTTCGTTCTCCATAGCTGTCTTCTTTAAATGGAGCGTGGACAAAGGCTTCAAAGTCATAGTAGACAGATTCGCCATCAACTGTGTTAATAGTATTTCCAGGAGTTGTGAGAAGCCTTGAAGGAAAACCCTTAAATTCCTCTTCTTCCAGCAGTTCGTCATAACCAATTATGCGGATTCGATCCCCAGCTCCAAGACTAAAGGGATTATCAATAGCTACTTTAACTCGACGCATTGCCTCTTCATAAAAAGCCTCTGCGTCTTCACACAGATCAGCATTTTCTTTGTATTCACGAAATATACGTGGCGAAAGCCATAATTCTGATATAACAACTTGAGACAGAAGGTCCTTGAAACCTTGGCAATGATCTTTGTCGGGATGAGTTAATACAAAGGTTGACAAGTAGGGAGCACCGTTAACCTTGGGTAGTATTTCAATTAACTCATCAATCACAGGCCATGCGGTATCATCATCCTCTTCAGATTTAGCCATATGCCGCAGATCAATTTGTAAGTAAGTAGAATCCGAAATACGAACAGTGGTACTGTCCCCGTTTCCTACCGGCCAGAAAATAAACCCCTTACTGGGTGGTGTTATAGACATTATGTTCTACCTCCTGGTTCTTATCTATATAAGATTCAATATGCGGAATTCAGATATATTTTCAAGGCCCTCTGATAAAATAAATTAACTTCGAAGTAATTCTTGTCATTTTCCAAAGGAGGATGAGAAATCCCATATGGATTTACC
The DNA here is from genome assembly GCA_022827275.1 of Candidatus Dadabacteria bacterium. Lineage (GTDB taxonomy): Bacteria > Desulfobacterota_D > UBA1144 > Nemesobacterales > Nemesobacteraceae > Nemesobacter. Next base: position 20,348 of record JAJDTG010000015.1, read on the forward strand.
CTGAGAATTCCTCCAAAATTCTCCACGAGGAGCAGCCGTACACTTTTCTGTTTGCGAGGAAATCCACGGTGGCCGTGCACAGAAGGTTCAGTAACGTAAGACTCTATCCGCTTGGATTTGATACCAGGGAGTGGTTTGTTCCGAAGAATTTGCGTAAATACTCGGACTAGTAGTCTTCGGCCTTGTGTAGTTAGTGCTAGGGAATGTGTCTAGGATTGCTCTTTAACTCTCTGTTCCCCGGATCTTTACTTAAGCTTTTCAAAAAACAGTTTTCTCCCTTCAACCACGAATTTTTTTATTCCATACCTTTCCGAGTACTCAGTTTTTTGTGGGAAGCATTCTTATTGTCATCCGCAGATTTGAGTCCTTCAAAGAAGAAAGTTTTCAGAAGAAAAGTATTCTTCTCAGTTGAGAAGTTTTGAGAAATAGATAAAATAAATACTTATCTATTGATAAATATATAAACACTTTCAGAGAATTATTTTTATATTTTCTTAAAAATACAGTATAATTATATTTATATATTAAATAATAAACCAGAAGGCTTGGATCAGACGCAGACCGAGAATGTTGATATGAACTACGTAGAAACACAAGATGAAACGCCACGAGGGACCAGAATCAACCGCGTGCTTGCCCAGAATCCTCCGGGTGTTCCCATGACCAGCGGGTGGCTTGCCTTGCAGCGGGTTTCCCCCCAACTACTGCAGGGATACAAGAGCAGCGGCTGGCTGAGCCCTATTGGAAGAGGGGCGTGGATGAGGGCGGGCACGGAACCTACCTTGTCAGGGTCCATCTACGCTTTGCAGCGGCAGCGTTCCGTGACCGTTTACCCTGCGGCGTGCACGGCGCTTGGGTATCAGGGACGCCTACATTACCTGCCGCTTGGAGCAAGCCCCGTTCTGCAGCTAGCCGTCGGATCCGACAGAAAACTGCCCCAGTGGTTTACGCGCCAGCCATTTGCCGCAAACCTGCGCGTGCTGAACGTCGATGCGCTGTTTGACCCGGTCTCAGCGGGTGTGACCGACTGGCAGGCCGGGGAGTTCTCGCTCAAAATAAGCTCTCCCGAGCGTGCCATGCTCGAGTACTGCTACCTGCTGCCGAACCACGCGGATTTCGAGGAAGCCAGGCAGCTTATGGAAGGCCTTGCGACATTGCGCCCCGAGGTGGTGCAAAGCGTTTTGCTTGCCTGCAGGTCGGTGAAGGCGAAACGGCTGTTTCTCGCCCTAGCGGAGATTGTCGGTCACGAATGGTACCGTGAACTGGATCTGGGATCCGTTAAACTCGGTTCCGGGGGCCGTCATGTTGTAACCGGCGGACTTTGGAACTCGAGATTCAAGATAACGGTTCCCGAAATCTGGGTGGATTCATGACGGAAGCGTATCAAAGACAATCGAACTTGTTACTTGAGACCCTGCGGATTGCCGCTGGGCAGGAGGTGTTCGCTCTTAAAGGGGGCACGGCCATCAATTTTTTCTTCCGGAATTGTCCGAGACTTTCCGTGGACATTGATCTCTGCTACCTGCCGCTTAACGGTCGCGACGAAGCGTTTCGCGATATCCGTGAGAACTTGGAAGCGATCGGGTCTGAGATCAGAAAGTCCTTGTCCGGAGCGGAAGTGAACATCCAGGAGAATTTTAAGGTCCTGGTAAGAAAAGACGGCATGCTGGTTAAGGTTGAAGTTAACGAAGTGGTGCGGGGAACCTTGCTGCCGCCGGTCAGGATGCCCTTGTGTCCGTTGCTTGAAAAAGAGTTCGGTGGGAGCATGAAGATAAACTGCCTCTCGGAGTCGGAGCTTTACGCAGGCAAATTCTGTGCCGCCCTGCAGAGGCAGCATCCGCGGGATATCTTCGATGTCTGGTTGTTTTTTAAAAGGGGTGGAGAGCTTACCCGGGAGATCCTTGATGCTTTTGTCGTTTACCTAATTAGCCATCGCAAGCCGACTCATGAGGTGATCGATCCCAGAATTCAGGACATAAGGAACCTTTATCATCATCGTTTTGCGGGGATGGCGAGAATGGACGTGAGTCTTGAGAACTTGCTCGAAACCCAGCTTGCGCTGCCGGGGAGGATTCTAGGCGCTCTCACCGAGCGCCACAGGGCTTTTCTCGTCGGGTTCAATGAAGGGGAGCCGGACTGGAATCTGCTTCCTTTTCGCGATGCGAAAAACTTGCCCGCGATTCGCTGGAAACGGATCAATCTTGACAGAATGAGCCGTGGCAAACGGAGCGAAACCACAAGGAAACTGGTACGGGTACTCAGGGAGAATCCATATATTCACGATACCATCTGAGTTCCTGACCGATTCTAAGAGCTTGTTTTTGGAGGCCGATTTTTCCCCAGCAAAATACAGTCCCACCGAGAGCGATTTTTTCTCCGTTCTTGCGGCTCCCGACGGGAATCATTTCCTCGGCACTGACGGCAGAGTAAGGGGTGTTCTTAGCGGAATGATTCACGAGGAACAGCCGTACACGTTTCTGTTCGCGAGAAAATCAACCGCGGCTGTGCACAGAAGGTTCCATAACGTAAAGTTCTATCCGCTTGGATTTGATGCCAGAGAGTGGTTTGTTCCGGAGGGTTTGCGCAAATACTCGAACTAGAAGTTTTCCTTCTGGTTAGTCAATGCTAGAGAAAGCCTTTGGGATCCTTCTTTAACTTGCTGTTTCATCAGCTTTTTGCTTGAGCTTTTCAAAAAACAGTTCTTTTCCCTCAGCTGCCCTAATCCCAATTTCAAGCCATGAGACTAGGGTTCTGCCGAGATAAATAATAAGAGCGTCCATATTCCCCGTATCTGCTTTCTGAAGGGTAGCAAAGTAGTTGTCCTTGTCCCTGCTTTCAATCACGAAAGGCGGGTAACCGAGGCGTATCAGGACGTAATTTAGCAAAAGGCGTACTATACGACCGTTACCGTCGTCAAACGGGTGAATAATGATGAAGCGGTGATGCAGTTCCGCTAGGAAAGACGCGATTGAAGCCGGTGGAGACTCAATACTTTCCTTGAACCACTCCGTCAGTTCCTGCATTTTTCCAGGGACTTCTTGGGGAATGGCAAATTTGAAGATTTCTCCTCTCGCCGTCCTCACATGATTTGGATGAGTTTTGTACTCACCTGGGAATATCTGTTTGCGGGTAAGCTGTCTGTCTAAGGTCTCGGCCTCTTTCCAGAAAGGTTCTTTCAGAATAAGCCGGTTCAGGTTGCGTATGTCGGCTTCTGTCAAATGGCGTTCTTTGTCTCCGGCAAGTTCCCTGACTTTTTCTACCGCCAGATCATGGGCCTTCATTTCCTCATAGTCCCGCATTAGGTGACCCCCCTCGGCGCGGTCTTGAAAGAGCAGCAACTCTGTCTCCTCGTAGGTGAGTGTGTTTCCTTCTATTCGGTTTGAATTATAATTCCACTCAAGGCGGATCTTTTTCCACAGCCGTTCATTATCTTCTGGTTTGAGCGGTTGCAGCGAATGCCATTGCTTGTATAGCTCCTCAATACGTTTGTTAACTTGTCCGAGAGGCATTTACGCTTTTCCTTTCAAGGTAGGACTGTAGTCGTTTGATAATAACCATGCATAATCTGCTAGCATTTTCCGTTGGGTTAAACCAGAATTAAAATCAGTTTAATGCTGCAGCGGCTCAGGAAAAGACAACCTGAATATCCGTATATTCCACCAGACCTTCCTCTGCGAATTCGACTCCGAAGCCTGAGCGTTTTACCCCTCCGAACGGGGCGTTGGGCTGAATCATCCCGTGCTTGTTTATCCAGACCGAACCGCATTCCATCCGGTTGGCGATCTCTCTTGCCTTTTCTATGTCCCGGCTCCATACAGAACCCCCGAGACCGTTCGGATTGTCGTTTGCCTTCTCGACCGCCTCCTCGATATGGTGATAGCGGATAATCGGCAAAACGGGGCCGAACTGCTCCCGGTCGACCAGGGGGTCTCCGTTTTCAAGGTCGGCTATGATCGTGAGCGGATAAAAATATCCCTTCCCGCCCATTTCTTCCCGTATCTCTCCGGGGTCTCCGCCCAGGAGCACGCGTCCCTTGGACTCCGCGCTTCGAACCAGGCTGGCCACGATATCGTATTGCTTGCGGTTCTGGATCGGGCCCAGAACGACATCTTCGTCCGTACCCTCTCCAACCTTCATCTTTCGGGCGAACGCGACCAGTTCATCGCAGACCTCGTCGTACACGTCATTATGAACGTAGAGCCTTTTTAGTGCCGCGCAGGTCTGGCCGCTATTGATGAACGCGCCCCAGAAAAGCCCCTCGGCGATCTGCTTAGGGTCGACGTCCGGAAGAACGATTCCGGCGTCGTTTCCGCCGAGCTCGAGAGTCAGCCGCTTCATGGTTTCCGCCGAGTTCGCCATGATCTTCTGGCCGGTCGCGCAGGAGCCGGTGAAAACAATCTTGCCGATTCCTTCATGCGCCGTCATTGCGGCGCCCAGCCTGTCTTTGCCGGCGATGCAGTTAACCACGCCTTCCGGCAAGACCTCGTTCATGAGTTCAACTAGGCGCAGTGTTGACAGGGGGGTAAAGGGAGACGGCTTGCACACTACCGTGTTGCCCGAGAGAACGGCGGGAACTATATGCCAGACCGCGATCAGAACCGGAAAGTTCCAGGGAGTGATCGACCCCACGACGCCGATCGGCTTGCGGTGAAGCACGACCCTGCCCTCATCGTTGTCCTGGAGGATCTTCACCGGCAGTGAAAGACCGGCTGTATAGCGGGTCCAGGCTACCGCGCCCCCGATTTCCCAGCGTGAGCCGAGGCCATTTAGAGGCTTGCCCTGCTCGGCGGTCAGGATTCGGGCGAGTTCCTCGGCGTTTTCCTCGATTTTCGAGGCGATTTCGAGACATGCCGCCTGGCGTTGGGATTCGGGCACTTCGCGCCATCTCTCAAACGCCGTCCGGGCGGCCCCCACGGCATCATCCAGATCTTTCTTCCTTGCCAGCGACGCAAGTCCGGCCACTTTTTCGTTAGCAGGATTCAGCACTTCAAAGCATCGTCCGGTAGGGACCTTCTTGCCGTTAATGATGAGGTGGAATGGTTTCGTTGCTGGGCTCATTCGGTTTCTCCTGTAAATCACTGCAGTAAGTGCCGCCATATCGACCGCAATATCCGATACTACGACATTCTTACATTGTTGGTAATGTTTGGACCCAATGTCAAGGGGTTTCTGTTTCTTCCCAAGATTGTATAATTACCGCCACTCCCGATGATATTTTCTCTGCGTTAAACAGGCTTGGATTGCCCCTCTTGTTTAACCGGGTTAAAAAGGAAAAAATTAATAGAAATTTCAGCAGAAATGGGTTCCACTTTAGAAAGCAGAAGCGGGTCGGCACTTTTTATATTTGCGCTCGCATTGTTTGGTTTTTTATCTGGCGCATTTCACCTCTGTGCCCGCGAGGACTTGCGATGAGCAGAGCAAAAGGCGGTGATGGCGGGGTCAATGGCGATCTCAGCATGTCACCGGAACAGATGCTGGAACTTGCACGCCAAGCGGCGGAGCTGGTGGTGCAGCGCATTGAGAATTTGCCCGGAGAAGGCGCCTGGGAGGGAGAGTTCCGAAGAGAACTTGAGGATCGACTCCTTAGGCCTCCACCCGAGGAGAGCCGTTCGGCCTCGCAAGTGATCGAGGAGGCCGCACACGGGATCCTTCCGATCGCGCTGCGCCTGGACCACCCGCGTTGCTTTGGATTTATCCCTTCGCAGCCCACCTGGCCCGGAGTTCTGGCCGACTTCATGATTGCCGGATTTAACATCAACCAGTGCTCCTGGCTGACTTCAAGCGGTCCTAGCCAGCTCGAGCTTGTCGTGATCGACTGGTTTCGGCGCTGGATTGGCTATCCGGAGAGTGCGGGCGGACTGTTGACGAGCGGGGGCTCGGCGGCGAACCTCGATGCCTTGGTCGCGGCGCGGGAGGCCGCAGACAACCCGGAACGTGCCAGCGTGTACATGAGCGATCAGAGCCACAGTGCGCTTGTCAAGGCGGCCAGGGTTATAGGTATTCGTCCGGAATGCATTCGTATGATTCCGACCGACGGGCGTTTCCGTATGGACATGGATGAGCTTGTCGAGGCCGTGGCCGAGGACCGGGCCGCCGGACTCAGTCCCATCGCGGTGTGTGCGAACGCCGGAACGTCAAGCAGCGGAGCCATCGACCCGCTGGAAGCGATGGCGGACTACTGCGAGGCCCAGGGTATATGGCTTCACGTCGACGCCGCGCATGGAGGCTTCGCAATCGTGACCGAGGAAGGCAGGAAGATCTTGAGTGGAATCGAGCGCGCAGATTCGATTGCGATGGACGCGCACAAGTGGTTCTTCCAGCCCTATGAGGTGGGCGGCCTGATGGTGAAGGATGTACGTACGCTCGAGCGGACGTTTGCCACCAAGCACGATATTCTTCAGGACACGATCTGGGGCGCTGACCATCCGAATTTTTCGGACAGGGGCCTGCAGCTCAGCCGCTCCGTTCGGGCGCTTAAGATCTGGATGTCGGTTCAGACCTTCGGTATGGCCGCGTTCCGGCGAGCCGTATCGCATGGGATGGCGCTGACGCACCGGATTGAGGAGTACGTCGAGGACAGTCCCGTTCTGGAGATGTTGACTCCTGCGGTATTGGGGATCGCATGCTTCCGCGTCAACCCCGCAGACACCGACCTTGGCGAGGACGCGCTGGAAGAAATCAACAGGACCATACTGGCCCGTGTTTTCTGGGAAGACCGCGCGTTCATATCATCGACACTTCTTCACGGGACATTTGCGCTCAGGATGTGCGTCATCAACTACTCGACGACCTGGAACGACGTACGCGAGACACTGGAAGCCATCTCGAAATTCGGGACGGAGAGCTTGATCCGAACTGATTGATTCCGGTTAATCGTGCCGGACCATGTGCACATAAAGAGGACTGTTATGTGTATAATTTCCCCCTGAGGTTAAACGGACGCGATGAAAGACTACATCCTGAAAAGACTCCTGCTGATGATTCCCACGCTGTTCGGGATCACTCTTATCACCTTTATGGTGATACAGCTTGCCCCGGGGAGCCCGGTTGAGAGCAGGATGTCGCCTGATCAGGGAATAAAAAGCGACCAGGTGACCAAGGAGATAGTCGAGCAGACAAAGAAGCTCTACGGTCTCGATAAGCCGGTTCACCGGAGGTATTTCATCTGGCTTCGCCAGATCGCGACGCTTGATTTCGGAAATTCCTACAAGGACCACCGCCCCGTGATAGACAAGATAGCGGAAAGGCTCCCGATCACCCTCATACTTAACGTGCTTTCGATCTTCCTCGTCTACGTGATAGCCATACCGATCGGGGCCTGGTCCGCCGTGCGGCAGTGGAGTTTCGCGGAGCGGGCCACGACTTTCGTTCTTTTTCTTCTCTACTCGATTCCGAGCTTCTGGATGGCCGTGGTGCTTATCTATTTCTTCGGCGGCGGGGGATCTCTTGATATCTTCCCCATATACGGAGTGCATTCGAGGGGATACGAGGACCTTCCGTTTTTCGAGAGAACCCTCGATTTCCTGTGGCACCTTGTCCTTCCCGTGTTCTGTCTTACCTACGCGAGCCTCGCTTCGCTTTCCCGCTACCAGAAGGGAAGCCTCCTTGAGGTGCTGCGGGAGGACTACATAAGGACCGCGAGGGCCAAGGGGCTCGCGCCCAACAGGGTGCTTTTCAAGCACGCCCTCAGAAACTCGCTCATCCCCATAGTGACCATAATCGCCTCGATTCTTCCCGCCATGATAGGCGGAAGCGTTATCATAGAGACCATATTCTCGATCCCGGGAATAGGAAGGCTCGGCTTTGAGTCGGTGCTTTCAAGGGACTATCCCGTAATAATGGCCGTCGCCACCATATCCGCTTTCCTTACCCTGATCGGCATTTTGATATCGGACATAACCTACGCCATTGTTGATCCCCGGATAGGCTTTGAGAGGAAATCATGAAGCAGGGCTCAGCAGGCGTCGGATACTGGGGCAGGGTGTGGGTAGAGTTCAAAAAGGACTCCCTCGCGTACGTATCGTTTTTCTTCATAATCCTCCTCGCGGTGACGGCGATTTTCGAGAGTTTCCTAGCGGGCAACAGGCCCATAGTGCTGGTTGAGGAGGGCAAGTACTATTTCCCCGTGGTTATCGATTATCCCGAGCTTCGCGGAGAGGATCTTCGGGCCGCGTATCTTGACGATCAGGATTCGTTCGCGATTTTCCCTCCCGTGAAGTACAGCCCCACGGAAAGCGATTTCTTCTCCGTTCTCGCGGCTCCCGACGGGAACCATTTTCTCGGCACCGACGACAGGGGGAGGGATGTTCTCAGCAGGATGATTCACGGGGCGAGAATATCGCTCTCAATAGGGGTGGTAGCCGTCGGGATAGCCATGGTGATAGGAATAATACTGGGGGCGGTTGCGGGTTATTACGGCGGCTGGATCGATTTTGCGATCTCAAGGTTAATAGAGGTGATGATCACTTTCCCTGTCTTCTTTCTGATCCTCACAATCCTCGCCTTTACCGAGCCGAGCATTTACAATATCATGATAGTGATAGGCGTAACGGGCTGGACGGGCGTGGCGAGGCTCGTTCGCGGAGAGTTCCTGAAACTTCGCCAGACGAACTACGTTGAGGCGGCGTGGGCTCTTGGAAGCGGCGACCGCAGGATTATACTAAAGCACATGCTTCCAAACGCTCTTGCCCCGGTGCTTGTAAGCGCCACCTTCGGAGTGGCGGGAGCTATACTGGTTGAATCGAGTCTCAGTTTTCTCGGGTTCGGGGTGACGCCCCCTGAACCCAGCTGGGGAGAGATAATCTCGCAGTCCCAGAAGTACGTGGATTTTGCGTGGTGGCTTGTTCTTTTCCCGGGGCTTGCGATCTTCATTACGGTTACGGCTCTTAATCTGGTGGGGGAAGGATTCAGAAACGCGATAGACCCCAAACTAAAGGAAAGATAATATTAAGTGATGGCGAATTCAGATCTGCTCGAGATAAAAAACCTTAACGTGTCCTTTCCCTCAGAAGGCGGGGAGCTTGAGGTCCTTGGGGACGTGAGCCTCAGTATAGGGGAGGGGAGGATAGTCGGGGTCGTGGGAGAAAGCGGCTGCGGGAAAACCCTGACCGCTCTTTCCGTCATGGGGCTTCTGCCCGCGCCGCCGGCCAGGGTGAACTCGGGGGAAGTGATATACAAGGGGGAGAACCTCCTTTCGCTCACCGAGCGGGAGCTCAGGCATTACCGCGGGAACAGGATCTCCATGATATTCCAGGAGCCGATGAGTTCCCTTAATCCCGTCTACACCGTGGGAGACCAGATAGGCGAGGTCATACGGGTTCACGAGAACGTCTCGAGAAAAGAGGAGAGGAGAAGAGTGGTTGATCTGCTCGACATAGTCGGCATTCCCTCTCCCTCGGAGAGATACTCGAGCTACCCCCACGAACTGAGCGGGGGAATGTGCCAGAGGGTAATGATCGCGATGGCCCTTGCCTGCAGCCCCGAGCTGCTGATAGCCGATGAGCCAACGACCGCCCTTGACGTGACCATTCAGGCGGGAATTCTGTCTCTTATAAAGAGTCTTCGGGACAGGATGGGGATGGCGGTTATGTTTATATCTCATGACCTCGGGGTTATCTCCAACGTTGCAGATGATGTCTATGTTCTTTACGCGGGGAAGGTGGTCGAGCAGGGAAGCGTCGAGCAGCTTTTCTCAGCCCCCGCTCACCCCTACACGATAGGGCTTATAAACTCGATTCCCGGCCAGTCGGAAGGCGAGGATCTTCACTCGATCAGGGGCACGATTCCATCTCCCGGGGAGTTTCCGAGAGGATGCAGGTTCAACAACCGCTGCGAGTACGCGGAAGGAAAATGTTTTGAGGAACAGCCAGATCTATACAGCGTTTCTGATTCTCACGGTTCGGCCTGTTTCCGCTACGAGATGTTTTTGAAAAACGGATCGGAATTCTGATTTTGAAGGCATGATCGGAGCTAAGAGAATCGAACAATCGGTTGTACTCTGTGCGCACTAACTGAGACTTCGCAATGGGATCAACCATCTAGCCGACTGGCTCCACTACGATTTCATGAAAGTCGATGTGCCAGACGCCTCTTTCGACGCCGTTTATTCCATTGAGGGGACTTGCCACGCATCGTACAAGGCGGGCGAATTGCTTTTGATGGTATCCTTTCATCCGTCTGGTTTGTGGTAGAGAAGAGAAAAGATGAAAAAAGATTGCGGTGTCCGATTTGCGAAAAAGTGGGTCTGAACGAGCAGATTTCTAAAGACAGAGTGGATTACAAGGGCGAAACCACCGAACTGATTTACACTTCTCTATGTGCGATTCTTGCGGTTCTGAGTAGGTTAATGTCCAGCAGTCACGCATGAACAAGTGTTACAGGGTGGCGTTTAAAAAACGGGTTGACGGTTTTGTTGACTGGTTCTGAAGTCAAATCTATCCAGGAACGTCTGGGGCTCAAACAGTCAGATGTTACCAGAATTTTTGGCAGCGGACCGGTTGTTTTTTCAAAATATAAATCTGATGATGTTACTAAATCTGAGGCAATGAACAGACTATTGCGTGTTGCTGTGGAAGTTTCTGAGGCGTTTGAGTATCTGGCAAAGCGTGCTCAAGTTCATTTGGGAGCAGATAACCCCCCCCCCCCCCCGTTATGCTTTTACGGTATAATTTGCGAAAAACTCCGAGCACTATTTCCAGTTCTGATAGACTCAAATCTGACAGGGCAGTATTGAGGGGTTTTGAGATTTGATTTTTACGACAGAATGAAACAATCCTTACTTGAGTTATATAACATAAGAAAACGGGCAAACTGACAACACGATGCAAATAAAACTCCAGCAACCGTATCTTTCTATAAAGACCCTAGAAAGTGTTGATTTGCCAAGTTTTACAGCTCTAATCGGTCGAAACGGCGTCGGCAAGACCCACTTGATCGAGGCGATAAAAAAAGGTTACGTGACAGTTTCCGGATTTCTCCCTCAAGACATTGCAATGTACGGTCTTGATTCATTTAAGCTGAAAGATTCTCCGGTAGCAAGTTGGGGGGACTGTCTCCTTCCTGAATTGGCGGCGGAAACATATTTTGGAGATGGTTCTAATCTGTCTCCTGTTGTTAAGGCCAAAAAAATCTTTGAAGAAGTTATTAATGATTTTAATCTGATTGATGGATCAAGTGCCCGTCGAGAATTCGAAAAAGGGTTCAAGAACGAAATCCGCGGACTGGACCACTTTAGGAGTTTTCCTCTTTTGAATTATGAAGGTGCGCTTTCGACTTATTTCGCAGGAATAAAAAATATTATACACACTTTGAAAAGTAGCAGAGATGCAAAAAATGCCGAGATCGCTGAGCTTGTTATTCTCGCAGTAAAAATGAGTGAAAAATTCCCGCACGAAATTTCCCGTAATGATATTCTTCGAGCGGGCAATTACGAAGGTGATACTATTGAAAACACTTTGAGCAATGTGTTTGCGAGATATAAAATTGAGCAATTCTCATGGGCTCATACAAAGGGAGAAACAAGCCAAGAAAGTTTTCAAACTCTGATGTCGCAGTACCTGGAGACAACTCCGCCGCCGTGGGAAATCTTACGAGAATACTTGGATGATTTGCGTGATGTAACAGGTGACCCGAATCTTTTCAATTTTGAATTTTCAGATCCTGCAAATGATAAGATTGATTTTCCGAGTTTTATGCATTATTCGTTTAAAACGAATTTGACTAATAGGGCGACCGGACAAAGCTATTCGGCCGAAAACCTTTCCTCTGGTGAAAAAATTCTAATGTCGCTTTGTTTGGCTTCGTTCAATCAAAGTATTGGTCGTCGTCGGCCTAAGCTTATGCTCTTGGATGAATTGGATTCCGTGCTCCACCCGTCTATGGTCTCTGCCTTGATTGCCGGCCTCAAGACCCAATTTGTCCAGAAGGGAACACGAGTCATAATCGCTACCCATTTAGTAACTACCGTGACTATGCTGGATGAAGGTGAAATTTTCCGCGTTGCACGGGTCGGAGGCAAAGTTGAAGTTCTACCTGTGAAAAAAGCCTATGCGGTTTCAGAATTATCTGAGGGGATTGCAACGATTGACACTGGGCTAAAAATTGCGCTGTCTGATTCTGCTCCTATCACAATTTTGACTGAGGGTAACAACGTGATTCACCTTAAAAAATGGGTAGAATTGTTCTTCCCTGGAAAAGTTGAAGTATTTGATAGTCTTCCAGACAAGACGAGTAAGAACCAACTAAAAACCTATGGTCAATTTCTCTCTAAGGTAAATACAGATTCTCATTTTCTCATTGTATGGGACTGTGATGCGGAAGCAATTGCCAAGAAGTTTTCAAGCGAGTTGGCGGGTTCAGCGAATGTAACAGGGTTTTCGTTTTCTAAACGAGAAAACAAAATAGCCCCGAAAGGTATAGAAAACAATTATGATGAGGAGATATTAAAACCGTTTGCAAATAAAACGATAGAATATTCAACGGGCAAAGAAGTTAGCCTCTCTTTCAATAGCAAAAAAAAGACCGAATTCGCAGAACATATTTCCGCAAATGGAACTACTGGGAATTTTCGACATTTCAGTACTCTCAAATTAGTTGTAAAAACCATATTGAACCGACCTGCTTCGCCGTGATGAATTCACCAATTCCTTGAAAACCTTCGCAAGCGTTTGAGCAAATTGATCAAGCGGGCAATGGGGAAACTGGCAAGTCAAAGTCTAGAGACTACGAGTTAGATTAGTGTCTTACTCTGTGAAAAATACGGGAGATGGTACATCAGTCATGCTGAGAGCTGGTTTCGGCAGAAATGTAGAAAAGATCAGACTGGATGCACACCATTCGTCGACATACACTGAGTTTACAGAATCAATACACCAAAATTGTATCCGCAAGCTGATGACAAAATCGACAAGCTTCGATTTCCGCCCCCAACATCCACATTCGTGTAATCAGACCTGCTTAATAGTGGGGATTTAGGTGACTTCAAAACAATGAAATCCGGCGACCAAAAATTGATAAATCCGCTTCTCCTCGGGCTACACACGCAGCAAATTGAAGAGTTGCTTTCGGTATTCCCGATGCTTCATGCGGCGGAAGATACACAATTCATTTCACTCTGGAAGTATCTTGAAATGCGCCCGCAACGATTTTTCTCCACGGACGCCTTCCAAGTGTTCTTGGATAAACTAATCGAGTTGGACAGGAAACATAAAGAAGCTCTATTTCAAGTGTTGGATGAACACAATGCTCAGATCAATAACGCTTATAGACACGTCAACGAGGTATGTGCGTTTGATTGGCACGATGAACAAGTACGGAGTAGAGACGACTATGGACGGCTCATTTTCATCGATCAAGACGTACACCCTGCCTATCTCCGGCTAGCTGAAGCTGTCTTTCGACCCTTACTGCGAATCGTAGCACATTTTTCCCGGTTGGACCGAGGAAAAAGCGTTGAGAATCTAGACTTATATCAGATTGTCCAAGAACTAGAATCTACAAGTTTTCGGAGCGTACTATCTCCATATGATCATTTGATGCGAAACGGTATAGCCCATGGGGGAGTAACTTATTCGGCGGATAGCGTTATTTATGAAGATAAAAAGGGCAAGCGGCAAAAACTCGACAACTACAGTATTATTCGCAAATTCGATGACTTATTGGATGTTTGCAACGGCCTCTTGCTGGCCTTCTCGATATTCATTCTTACTCGGAAAGACGACCACTACAAGTTGCCGGTAAGTTTGTTGATAGAGGAGTTAAGGGCGGAGACAAGAACACCGTATTGGGAAGTTGATGGCTGCTTGCCATCGACACAAATCAATGGAACTCAGCTAATAATTTATGTCCATATAACCACTATAGATGAGCGAAAAGTCTATTTCTCTGTTTTTCAAACGGCAATAATGGTTGAGAAGATTGCCCCGGGTTATGATCGCTATTTTTTCTCCCTTCGTTCTGAGAAACATTTGCCTGGATTTGCGGCGTTCGACGGCGGCAAACTAGCCGAGCATAGAGTGAAGAATAGTCAACTAGACCAATACGGCGATGTCCTAGAAGATAACCTTTTATTTTTCGTTCCGAAGTTACGTCTCCCGAGAATATTGAAAAAGCTGGAGACTCTATGGCTGTCCTATAAGATTCATAACCCCTCGATAGCTTCTGATATTCGTCAACAACTTGGATGGATCAATGTAGATGTCAGGAACACGAAGATACACCGGAATGCTTGGGGGGTCGTTTTGAACGCAGACGTTGTGATAGCACGAGAAGCTAGCATCGTTAATCAAAAGCTCATTAAGCGGAGTTGCAGTAGAGTGGTAAAGAAGGCCCTCAAGGAAGCTAGAAGAAAACTTCCTTTCCTTAACGTGTGTCGGTATTTGCCGCTTGGCTTTTGTAGGATTTCTATATATCAAAGGGATTATCGGGCCCGCCGACTCTCAGGTTTCGGTCTGGGAGAGGACCTAATCTGCACTGTTCAGGTACAGCGCATCAAACATATCGCGTCGCCTGATATAATGGGTGCGACGGTTGAGATTGTGGGCCGTTATAGAATAGCTTGGAATCGGAGTTGGTTGGAAGAGGAAAGCAGGAGTGCCAGCGAAATGTCCAGTGAGATTGATTAAAGTGACTAGTGTTTGGTTTCGGGAACTAGTTAGCGGCTCGAGGAATAGAATCGGACATTGTTTCTGGAAATTGCAGGCAAATCTGCTCGTTTTGCCCCGGTACTCCATCAGGATATCCGCTACGACGCCTTCGGCAGTTCAGGGTGCCTGTCCCTGCGTTGAATTGTGCATAAGATGAGCGTACCCAAAATAGTGCTTGGAGCTTTTCGCAAATTTAAGAAATTATCATGTTTTTAGCCAAATGGAATCCTAATTCCATAAAAAGCTTTGCACGAAGATAACGAAAACCGGAAATCCTGACCCTGATGCTAGATTAGGAGAGCCAAATCGGGTACTTTCCATTGCAAGCCCGTCTTTTGCGTTTGTATAAGGGCGGATAAACGCCTCACTAGAGGACAGCAAGAACCGTTTTTTTCTCTTATCGATATGATTAATGAAACTATAGTAAGTGTAAGGGGACTTAAAAAGTACTTCCCGGTTCGAAAGGGTGTTTTATCAAGGGTTTCAGAGTATGTGCGTGCCGTTGATGAAGTAGAACTTGAAGTGAAAAGAGGCAGTACCGTGGGTCTTGTGGGAGAGAGCGGCAGCGGAAAGACTACGCTTGGAAAGACGGTGCTGAGACTTCTTGCCCCGACCGCCGGGAAGATTTTCTTCGAGGGAGAAGACATTACCGAACTTGACTCGGCCCGGCTTCGCTCGCTAAGAAGAGAAATGCAGATGATATTCCAGAACCCCTACGGTTCCCTTAATCCCAGAATGAACGTGGGCTCTCTTGTTTCCGAGGGAATAAGCATCCACAACACTGTAAAGAAAGAAGAGCGCGGCGAGTTCGTGGCCAGGCTTCTCGGCGAGGTGGGCCTTGGCACCGACGTCATGGGTCGCTACCCCCACGAGTTCAGCGGGGGACAGCGCCAGAGAATAGCCATAGCCCGCGCGATCTCTCTTCGCCCGAAGTTTGTCGTCTGCGATGAGCCGGTCTCGGCGCTTGATGTGTCGGTGCAGGCGCAGATAATAAACCTGCTCAAGGACCTTCAGAAAAAACACGGTCTTTCCTACCTCTTCATCTCCCATGATCTCCGCGTCGTAAAGCACATAAGCGATCTGGTGGCAGTGATGTACCTCGGAAAGATAGTCGAAATCGCCCCCAGCGAGGAGATCTACTCAAACCCCGTGCATCCCTACACCAAGATGCTTATCTCCGCCATTCCCGAGATAAAAAGAACCAGGAGTGAAAACGGCAGCGAAGCATCCATATCGGGGGAAATAAAGAGCATTGCTGATATTCCCTCGGGGTGCAGTTTCCATCCGAGGTGCCCTCTTGCGACCGAGGTGTGCGCAAGGGAGATTCCACGGCTCGAAAAAAAAGGAGCAGATGGGAGAAGCGTCGCCTGTCATAACGTCTGAGCGGCCCGCCTGTTTTTCCGGCGATTGTTTTTTTCCGGTATAACTTGCAATAAAGCGATTGTGGTTTATATTAGAGCGATTTTAGCAGGCGGGGTTTCCGCGCGATGATAGTTAACGTATCGGAAATAAAGGACGGGGGATTGAGTCTTGATCTCACGAGGGGGCCGGGATGGCTCGGCGGTTCCGAGAAATCAGAGGTTGCGAGCGTGGATTCCGATATAGGGTTTCATATTGATCTTCTGCGCACGTCGGGCGAGATAAGCGTGCGGGGGGAAATCGGATTCATGGCGGTCGCCCGGTGTTCCCGTTGCTTAAGCGACGTGAGCGTTGATACAACTGTTGAGGTAAACCTCATTCTTTCGCCTTCCGAGGCGGAGAGAAAGGAGGAAGCGGGCGGGGAGATAGATTATGAAACTTACCGCGGGAGAAGCATAGACCTTAACGATTACATGAGGGAGCAGGTGAATCTTTCGCTTCCCTACAAGGTGGTCTGCTCCGAGGGCTGCAGGGGACTCTGCGGCGGGTGCGGACGGAATCTTAACGAACAGCAGTGCGGCTGCGAGACTCACGAGGAGGACTCGCGCTTTTCGGTGCTTAAAGATATAAAGATATAGCTTCAAGCCAGGAGATTAAAATGGCATTACCCAAGAGAAAGACTTCCAGATCGAAATCGAGAAAAAGAAGAACTCACTATAAAGTCGCGGTGCCGGGAGCTTCCTTCTGTCCCGAGTGCAACGAGATGAAACCTCCCCACAGGGCGTGTCCCAGCTGCGGTTACTACAAGGGAAGGAATTTCTTCAGACAGGCTCCGGATACGGAAGCCGTTACGGAAGACTAAAAACACACTGAATCCATGATAGCTTTCCTTTTTCCAGGTCAGGGCTCCCAGTACATTGGTATGGGCGCTGATTTCTGCGCCGAGTTCGCCGTTGCCAGGGAGACTTTCGAAGAGGCAAACGACGCCCTCGAAATCGACCTTGCGAAGCTCTGCTTTGAAGGCGAGGCACAGACCCTTGCCCTTACCGCGAACGCGCAGCCGGCGATACTCACAGCGAGCGTGGCAGCGTTGAGAGTGGTTCTTGAGGAAACGGAAGTAAGGCCGGACCTGGTGGCTGGGCACAGCCTCGGGGAATTTACGGCCCTTGTCGCCTCTGGGTGCCTCGGGTTCAGCGACGCCGTGCGCACCGTGAGAAAAAGAGGGGAGTTCATGCAGGAAGCGGTTCCCCCGGGAGTCGGGAAAATGGCTGCCGTGCTCGGCCTCACGTCCGAGGAAGTAAGCGGACTCTGCGCCGAGGTCGCGGGGGAAGATAGCGTGGTTTCCCCGGCCAATTTCAATTCGCCCACGCAGACCGTTATCTCGGGAGAAGCCCGGGCCGTCGAGGTGGTGTCTGAGCTTGCCGGGGAAAAAGGGGCAAGACGGGTCGTCCCTCTTGAGGTGAGCGCGCCTTTTCACTGCTCCCTTATGGAGCCCGCGGCCGCGCGCCTGAAAGACGTTCTCGGGGAAATAAATTTTCATCCCATTAAGTATCCCGTGGTCACAAATGTCGGGGCGGAGGCCAACTCCGATTCCGCGAAGGTGGCGGACATTCTGGTGGAGCAGGTGACAAGCCCCGTGAGATGGGCTGAGTCCCTTGAGTTCCTGAAGGACTCCGGGGTTTCTGAGTTTCTCGAGATCGGCCCCTCCAAGGTTCTGAGCGGCCTTGTGAAAAGAACTCTTAAGGGCGTTCGCTGCGCCGGTATTGAAAAACCGGACGAGTTACATCATATTAAAGCACATGGAACTGGAACTAACTAATCAGGTTGCTCTTATCACGGGCGGATCGCGTGGGATAGGAAAAGACATTGCGAAGAAACTCGCCTCGTATGGTGCGTACGTGTTGATTAACTACGCAACCAACCGGCAGGCGGCTGAGGAAACCCTGGGGGAGATAGAGCAGGACGGGGGCAGCGGCAGGGTGGTCGGCTTTGACGTTTCCGATTTTGACGAGGTTCAAAAAAGCGTGGGGGAACTCTCAAACGAGCTTAACGGAATACAGATACTTGTTAACAACGCTGGAATAAGGAATGACGGGCTTTTGATGAGGATGGGGGAGGATGACTGGGACCGTGTCATGGATATAAACCTCAAGGGAACGTTTAACTGCACCAAGGCGGTTTGCAGGGGGATGTTCAAGAACCGTTACGGAAGAATAGTGAATATTATCTCGGCTGCCGGGGAGGCTGGAAACCCGGGGCAGGCTAATTACTCCGCCTCGAAAGCCGGGGTAATAGGCTTTACGAAATCGACGGCCAAGGAGTTCAGCCCAAGAGGGATAACGGTAAACGCCGTAAGTCCCGGTTTTGTTGAAACGGATATTATCGCCGACCTTAATGAGGACATGAGAAAGAAATATCTGGAAGCCATACCTCTCGGCCGCTTCGGCCGCGTTGAGGATATCTCAAGCGTGGTGTGTTTCCTGATTTCCGAAGGCGCCTCGTATATAACCGGGGAGGTTATAAAGGTTAACGGCGGAATTTACATGTAAAATTTAGTAGGAGGTTTGACTCATATGTCAAAGGATAATGCGGAAATTTTAGCCAAGGTAAAGGAGATGGTCGCGAGCCACCTCGGCAAGTCCGAGGAGGAGATAACTCCCGATTCTTCCTTTATAGAGGATCTGGGGGCCGACTCGCTTGACCTAGTGGAGCTCATAATGTCCATGGAGGATGAGTTCGGGCTTGAGATCTCGGATGAAGACGCGGAGAACATAATAACGGTTCAGGACGCGATCAATTTCATCCAGAGTTCAGTTGAAGCCGCTTCGGAGGATGACTGAGGTAAGATGTCAAGAAGGGTAGTGGTTACAGGCATAGGGCTCATAACGCCCGTCGGTGTGGGGAACGACGCCACGTGGTCTTCGATCTGCGAAGGGACCCCCGGAGTGAGCAGGGTTTCGTCCTTCGATCCTTCGGATCTTAAAACGCAGATCGCCGGGCAGGTGGAGGATTTCGATCCGACGCTCTACATGGAGCCCAAGGACGCGAAGAGAAACGACAGGTTCATTCAGCTCTCCATCGCGTCAACAGCGCTTGCGCTCTCTGACGCGGGGCTTGAGGTTACCGACGATATCTCCGGGCGCACGGGGACTTTTATCGGATCGGGAATCGGCGGGATGAAGACCTTCTACGACACCGTACTTACAATGGAGAACAAGGGCCCCAACCGCGTTTCTCCATTTTTCATACCGAACATAGTGACCAACATGGCTTCGGGGTACGTCTCGATAAGGTTCAACGCCAAGGGTCCCAACTGTTCTTCGACGACAGCGTGTTCCGCAAGCGGTCACTCGCTTGCGCTTTCCGCCAAGATAATAAAGGACGGCAAGGCGGACGTTATGATAGCCGGCGGGGCCGAAGCTCCGCTGATCCCCCTTACCTTCGCGGCCTTTAACGCCATGAAGGCGCTTTCGACCAGAAACGACGATCCCGAGACCGCTTCAAGGCCGTTTGAGGCCGGGCGCGACGGATTTATCCTTTCAGAAGGGGCGGGGGTGCTGATCCTCGAAGAACTCGAGTTCGCGAAAAAAAGGGGCGCCAGAATATACGCCGAGGTGCTGGGCTCGGGAATGAGCGCGGACGCCTTTCACATCACGGCGCCTTCGCTTGAGGGACCGAGCAGCTGCATGAGCGCGGCTCTTTCGGATTCGGGCCTTAATCCAGAGGACGTGGACTACATAAACGCCCACGGAACCTCGACGCGTCTTAACGACGTTAACGAGACCAACGCGATCAAGGAAGTGTTCGGCGAGGACGCCCGGCGAATTCCGGTTAGTTCCACGAAATCCATGACCGGCCACCTGCTCGGCGCTGCGGGCGCGGTGGAAGCGGCAATCTGCGTGCTTGCGCTTCGAGACGGCGTTTTGCCGCCGACTATAAACCTCTTTGAGAGCGATCCCGAATGCGACCTGGATTACGTTCCGCACACCGCCAGGGAGAGCGACATAGAGGTGGCGCTCAGCAATTCCTACGGTTTCGGCGGAACTAACGTGAGCGTCGCGCTTCGCAAATTCAGCTGACCTCCCTGAGTCGGGGAAAATCCCCGGCGATTCCCCCCATTGTCTTGTCCTGCCAGATAGCTTTCGGGGCTGTTATTAATAATTGCAGTAGAGTAATGCTGGTTGTCCGGTTTGCTGCAGGGAGAAGGACTGTACTGCTTGCTTCCTGGGGGAAGACATGCAGGTGTCATACCTCCAGGGGGATGATCTTAAGATGATCCTCTATGGCCTTTACGGCATTGCCCGGCAACGGAAGATTTGCCTTCTCCGCATTCCAGTAATGGTGAAACGACGCAACGGTCTCGCGCACAGTGTCCAGAACAAGCTTCTCCGGCAGCAAGGCCTTGGCGGCAAGATGGGAAAGCTCGTCCTCTGAATAGCGATCAAAGCGCTTGGTCCGGCTGAATTTCAAAGCGGCCTCGCTGTCCTCAATATAAGCAATAGTGGAAACAAAGTCGTAGGCCGGCGCCAGCGCCGCGTTGCGCCTGTCGGGATAAATGAGGGACCAGTTCTTAAGGTGCATGTCGGCATTGCCGATAAGCACATTGAAGGTCAGGCGGCGGATAAACTCGGCAATGTCCCCCTCGCCGCATTCGGCCCCGATAACCGTGGCAATGTTGCGCGCGCTTGCCTTTTTATACTTGTCCTCCGGATAGACACCGAAAACCTGCGCGAAGTCCTCGACGTGAACCGCGCCGCCGTCATCTGACCGGTCAAAGCGCCTGACGGCAAGCGCCTGTCCGCTTAAGCGACCGATGTCTTCGGGCAGGTCTTCAATCGCGTCGACTCTGACGAGGCGTACCTCCGGCACGTTTATGCCCAGGAGCCGGGCAAGTGTCATCATCGAGAACTCGTTCTCGGGCACGCCCGCGAAACTGAGCGAAGGCAGCT
Source organism: Candidatus Dadabacteria bacterium (assembly GCA_022827275.1). Lineage (GTDB taxonomy): Bacteria > Desulfobacterota_D > UBA1144 > Nemesobacterales > Nemesobacteraceae > Nemesobacter. Next base: position 41,298 of record JAJDTG010000015.1, read on the forward strand.
TGACTATCCATGAACCGCCGACACCTCCGGCCGGGAGGGCAAGACCGCCGCGAGCCTTCTCAACGGCTGAAAATTTCAGCTGTACGCCGGCCAGGGAAAATCGCAGGGCCCTCTCGCGCCTGCCGCTGCCGCGGCTGCTCTTGTCGGAGACATCCGGCGGCCATAGTTCACCGCCCGGGGGCGTGACGGTGATCGCTCCCGGCAGGTCTGCGCCAAGGGCCCAGAGCAGGAAGAACTCGCGAACGGGTTTTACCCCCGCTCGCTCCGCGAGGTAGGTACGCATGGGCTCTTCGGGAAGCAGGTTTGAAAAAAACGGTATCAGCCGCGTCTGCGTGGGCGGAAACCCGGTAATCAGTTCTCCGAACCGGTTCTTGAACCCCAGACCGAGCGTGGGCCTTGCGGCATCCCCGATATAGGAGTCGTTGAAGGCGAACAAGGCGCGGTCGTCGCCGACGCGTGTCAGCGTGCCTATGGGGTCGCCGTAAAGCAGGACATCCAGAACATGTACGTCAGTCATCTCCTTCCTCATCAAGACTGTAGAGCGGCTGCGGGGCTGCCCTTTCCCGTAATGCGTCCGCGGCGCTGCTGCGCGCAAGGGATTTCAAGGCGGGAACAACCTTGCGCGGGACGAGCGCGAGCTCCAGGTCAAGAGTTCTGGCAAGCGCTACCAGGCTTGAGAGCCTGAGGTCGACCGCGCCGTTTTCAATCTTTGAGATATGGCCCTGCGGAACGCCCGCTTTTTTGCCGAGTTCACGCTGACTGAGCCCCTTTGCCTCGCGGGCCTTCCTCAGCGCGCGGGCTATATGTTCAATCGCATAGTTCATTTTGATATCCAATTCTATATTGAAAACGATTTTTAATATAGCTTAATATATCACACCGAAAGAGATAGGCAAGGTTTAATATGCTAATCTATATAAAATATTATATTTGATATATTATTAGGTATCAATGTCGGACCGTTGCCGGAAAGACCAGGACAGGAAATATTCTTCCACACGTGGTTCTCCGACATAAAGCGGGAAGAAACTGTTTTATTTTTCCGCTCGTTTCGGTAAAATACCCGGCTAACTCTCCGCAAATGCGGAACCTTGAAGAGAGAGAGGTACAGTATGGCTTTAACTAATCATCTGGGGGCTCTCTCCGACCTCGCGGTCGGGGACAAAACCTACAAGATATACTCCCTCGCGAAGCTTGAATCGCGCTACGGAGCATCTATTTCCAGACTTCCTTTTTCAATAAGAATACTGCTTGAGAATGTGCTCAGGAACCTTGACGGGAAAACCGTGACGGAGCAGCACGTTGAGTCCCTTGCCAACTGGGATCCCTCGAACGCCGAGGCCAAGGAAATCCCCTACAACCCCGCGAGGGTGATACTCCAGGACTTCACGGGAGTTCCCTGCGTGGTTGACCTTGCCGCCATGAGGTCGGTGGTCGAGAAAAAAGGGGGAGACCCCTCGCTTGTGAACCCCATAGTGCCCGTTGATCTGGTCATAGACCACTCCGTTCAGGTTGATTATTTCGCAAGCGGCGACGCTTTCGGCAAGAACGTGGAAGTCGAATACGAAAGAAACAGGGAAAGATATACGTTCCTTAAGTGGGCCCAGGGCTCTTTTGACAATTTCAGGGTCGTGCCGCCGGGAACCGGAATAGTGCACCAGGTGAACCTTGAGTGCCTTGCGAGCGTGGTCGTCTCAAAGCAGGTCGATTCGGAGTCGGTTGCGTATCCAGACACCCTGGTGGGAACGGATTCCCACACGACCATGATAAACGGCCTGAGCGTCATGGGCTGGGGAGTAGGGGGAATAGAGGCAGAGGCGTGCATGCTCGGGCAGCCGCTTTACATGCTGATACCTGACGTCATCGGATTCAGGCTCACGGGCCGACTCTCCCAGGGGGTTACCGCGACGGACCTGGTTCTCACGGTGACCGAGATGCTGAGAAAAAAAGGGGTTGTCGGCAAGTTCGTCGAGTTTTTCGGGCCCGGAGTGAGCAATCTCGCGCTCTCCGACCAGGCCACTATAGCGAACATGGCTCCCGAGTACGGAGCCACCATGGGATTTTTCCCGGTAGACGCGGAAACCCTGCGATACCTCGAGACGACGGGCAGGGATGACGCCGCCACGCTGGTTGAGGCCTACACCAAGGAACAGAAGATGTTCAGAACCGACGACGCCGAGGATCCGGTTTACACCGATACGCTGGAGCTTGACATATCGACGGTGGAACCCTCCCTTGCGGGCCCGAGCCGCCCGCAGGACAGGATATCGCTTGGGGACATGAAAAGCTCCTACCACGAGAACCTCGAGGCTAGAGGGCTTGCCGCAAACGGGGACGCCTCGCGCGCCGCAAACGGAATCTCGGACGGCTCCGTCGTAATAGCCGCCATCACCAGCTGCACCAACACATCTAATCCCTCCGTCATGGTAGGGGCGGGCCTTTTCGCCAAGAAGGCAGTCGAGAGAGGGCTCACCGTTTCGCCTTACGTTAAAACAAGCCTGGCGCCGGGATCAAGGGTGGTAACGGATTACTTAAACGCCGCGGGACTTACCCCGTATCTTGAAGAACTGGGCTTTGATCTCGTCGGGTACGGATGCACGACCTGCATAGGAAACAGCGGCCCGCTTCCAGAAGACGTGGACGCGGCCATAAGAGAGGGCGATCTTACCTGCGCCGCGGTTCTTAGCGGAAACCGCAATTTTGAGGGCAGGGTGCACCCGCTCGTCAAGTTCGCCTACCTGGCGTCGCCTCCGCTCGTGGTGGCGTTCGCGATAGCCGGCAAGGTGGGAGTTGATCTCTACACCGAACCCCTAGGGGTCGGAAGCGACGGGAACGAAGTGTACTTAAAGGACATCTGGCCGACGCAGCAGGAGATAATCGACACCGTTTCGCAGTCAATCACCCCCGAGATATTCAACAACCAGTACTCGAGGGTTTTCGAGGGCGATGAGACCTGGAAGTCTCTTGAGGCCCCGCAGTCAAATATCTACGAGTGGGATACGGAATCAACCTACATACAGGAGCCCCCGTTTTTCGATGATTTCCCGCTTGAGCCGGAAGACCCGGGGGACATAGAGAACGCGAACGTGCTAGCCTTGCTTGGAGACTCGATAACCACGGACCATATTTCCCCGGCGGGCTCCATTCCCAAGGACGGCCCCGCGGGCGGCTACCTTATCTCGAAGGGCGTTACCCAGAGGAGCTTTAACAGCTTCGGCTCAAGGAGAGGTAACCACGAGGTCATGATCCGCGGATCGTTTGCCAACATAAGGATAAGAAACAAGATGGTCGGAGGAAAGGAAGGAGGGTTGACCGTGCACGTTCCCACGGGAGAGGAAATGTCGATTTACGAAGCGTCCTCAAGGTACATGAGCGACGGGACGGACCTTGTCGTGATCGGCGGGAAGGAGTACGGGACGGGAAGTTCCCGGGACTGGGCGGCGAAGGGAACCGCTCTTCTGGGCGCAAGGTGCGTCATAGCCGAGAGCTTTGAGCGGATTCACCGGAGCAACCTGGTGGGAATGGGTGTTCTGCCCCTTCAGTTCGAAGAGGGGCAAAGCGCCGAGTCCCTCGGCCTGACGGGCTTTGAGACTTTCAGTATAAGCGGGATTTCAGAGGATCTTTACCCGGGCAAACGGATGACGGTAACCGTGACGGACTCAGGCGGCGGGCAGAGAGAATTTCACGCCACATGCAGGCTCGATACGCCGGTTGAGGTCGAATATTACCGCAACGGCGGGATACTTCAGACCGTCCTGCGTCAGATGATATCAGGGTAGGTGGAGAGGCGGATTTGAAAAGGGTGGTTTTTTTCATTATATTGTAAGATTTAAATTTTGGTTTAGTTAAAAAGGAGAAGCGTTCAATGACAGTCCCAAACGGAGAAAAGATACAAATTGACGAGGAGAGCAGGAAGCTTATAATCCCCGACAACCCGATAATTCCCTTCATAGAAGGCGACGGGATAGGCCCCGACATCTGGCACGCGTCCCAGATAGTGTTCGACGCCGCGGTCGAAAAGGCTTACGGAGGAACAAAGAAGATAACCTGGCTCGAGGTGCTGGCTGGTGAGAAGGCGTACGAGAAGACCGGCGAATGGCTTCCCGAGGAAACCACCGAAACGATAAAGGAGTACATAGTTGCAATCAAGGGCCCGCTTACCACTCCCGTGGGAGGCGGAATAAGGAGCCTCAACGTTGCTCTTCGCCAGATACTTGATCTGTACGCCTGTGTCCGGCCCGTAAGATGGATCAAGGGAACCCCGAACCCTCTTCTTGTTCCCGGCAAGCTTGACGTCGTGATATTCAGGGAGAACACCGAGGACGTGTACGCGGGAATCGAGTGGGAGAGCGGTACCCCGGAAGCGAACGCCGTGAGGGAGTATCTCGTCGAGAATTACGGGGTTAACATCCGCGAGCTCAGCGGAATAGGAATAAAGCCCATAAGTCCTTTCGGAACCAAGAGGCTTGTGCGAAAGGCGATCGAATACGCAATAGAGTACAAAAGAAAGAGCGTCACCCTCGTTCACAAGGGCAACATAATGAAGTTCACCGAGGGCGCCTTCCGCGAATGGGGCTACGAGCTTGCAAAAGAGGAGTTCCCTGAGATCACAATAACCGAGGATGAACTCTGGGACGATTACGGCGGCAAGCAGCCCGAGGGCAAGATCGTCATAAAGGACCGCATAGCCGACAGCATGTTCCAGCAGGTTCTGACAAGACCCAGCGAATACGACGTGATGGCCATGCCTAACCTAAACGGCGACTACATGTCAGATGCCTGCGCCGCGCAGGTAGGAGGTCTCGGAGTCGCTCCGGGCGGCAACATAGGCGATTACCTGGCGGTTTTCGAAGCCACCCACGGAACCGCTCCCAAGTACACCGGGCAGGACAAGGTAAACCCGGGTTCCGTGATACTTTCGGGAGTCATGATGTTCCAGTACCTTGGATGGCACGAGGCTGCCGAGCTTGTTTTCAGGGCGATGGAGGAGACCGTTCTGCAGAAAACGGTTACCTATGACCTCGAGAGACAGATGGACGGGGCGACCCTTCTTAAGTGTTCCGAGTACGGAGAGGCCATCGTGTCAAACATGGACAAGGTAATGGACTAGAGGGGCTCGCGGCACAGCAAATCTTTTCAAAAGGAGTGGAATCTTGAAGAACGGCAGAGCGAAAATTTCTGTGATAGGTGCGGGAAACGTCGGCGCGTCGGCGGCGTTTCGGATTGCACAGCTTGAACTTGCCGACGTGGCTTTGATCGACATAGTGGAGGGAATTCCGGAGGGGAAGGCGCTTGACCTTGCCCAGATGTGCCCGATTACGGGAAGCGACGTAAATCTCGTCGGTTCAACCAATTACGAAGACACGGCAGGTTCAGACGTGGTGATAATCACCTCGGGCATCCCGAGAAAGCCCGGGATGAGCCGTGACGATCTTATCTCGACGAACACCAAGGTTGTAAAGAGCGTTACGGAGCAGGTGGTTTCCCATTCCCCGGACGCTATACTAATACTGGTCACCAACCCGCTTGACGCCATGGTTTACGTGGCGCACAGGGTAAGCGGCCTTTCGGACAGCAAGGTGATGGGGATGGCAGGGGTACTCGATTCCGCGCGTTTCCGCGCGTTTATCGCGATGGAGCTCGGGGTGTCGGTTGAGAACATAAACGCATCGGTTCTCGGCGGACACGGAGACACGATGGTTCCGCTTCTTAGCAACACCACTGTGTCGGGTATTCCAATAGCGCAGCTTGTCCCCGCCGACAGGCTAGACGCGATGGTCGACCGCACCAGGGCGGGAGGAGCCGAGATAGTAGCGCTTCTTAAGACCGGAAGCGCCTTTTACGCCCCAGCGGTAGCCGCGGTGGAAATGGCCGAGGCGATAATAAAAGACAAGAAGAAGGTACTGCCCTGCTGCGTCTACGCGGACGGACACTACGGAGTGGAGGATACGTTCGTGGGTCTTCCCGTGAGGCTCGGCGCGGAAGGGGTCGAGGAGATAATAGGAGTTGAGATCTCCAGCGAGGAGATGGAGGCTCTGCATGTCTCGGCGGGCAAGGTGAAAGAGCTTTGCGAAGTAATTGACGGAATGGGAATCCTCTAGGGTTCCGCTCACGTTCCGCCCCCCGGCGCCGTCTATGATCTCGGACGGACGCTCCGGAAATATTTTTTGGAGGTTTCTACAATATGGCTAACGGTACGGCGAGCAAGGCGCTCACCATGAGAAAGGATATGTGGTGGGTTGAGCCTCTCATAACCGGGGTGGTGCTCGGGGCTTTTGGAATCTACTCAACGTGGAGGGCTCTTTCGAACCAGTTTTTCTACGCCGAGCCCTACCTCTCGCCTTTTTATTCCCCGCTTCTGCTCTTTGACTGGTGGCCGGCTTCCCCGGCAATACTTATTCTCTGGGCGCCGCTTGGATTCCGGGCGACCTGCTACTACTACAGAAAAGCATACTACCGGGCGTATTTCTTCTCGCCCCCGGGCTGCGCGGTAAAGCCGGTAGGGAAAAGGGGCTCCTACAAGGGGGAGTCAAGCTTCCCGTTCATCCTGCAGAACGCCCACAGGTTCTTTCTCTACGCCTCTATCGTCATTCTGCTGTTTCTGTGGATTGACTCGTACGAAGCCTTTTTCTTCCATGACGGGTTCGGAGTGGGCGTCGGGACCATAGTTCTTACCGCAAACGCGTTTCTGCTTACAATGTATTCGTTTTCCTGCCACTCGTTTCGCCACCTGATGGGAGGGAATCTTGACGTGTTCTCAAAGTGTCCGACCCGCTTTCGTCTCTGGGGCGCCATAAGCGTCCAGAACGAAGTGCATATGAAATGGGCGTGGACAAGCCTTGTTTTCGTGGCTTTAACCGACCTTTACGTGTTCCTGGTCGCAAACGGAACAATCACTGATCTGAGGTTGATATAGACGTGGAAAAATACGAAACACACACACATGACGTTATAATCATCGGCGCAGGCGGGGCAGGTCTTCGGGCCGCCATCGAATCTTCCGCAAAGGGCGCCTCGACAGCTCTTATATGCAAATCCCTGCTCGGCAAGGCCCACACCGTGATGGCGGAGGGCGGCGTCGCGGCCGCCCTGGCAAACGTCGACACGAAGGACAACTGGGAAACCCACTTCAAGGACACCATGAAGGGCGGGAAGATGCTTAACAACTGGCAGATGGCCCTTTATCATGCGCAGGAGGCTCCCGAGAGGGTGCGGGAGCTTGAATACTGGGGAGCTCTTTTCGACAGAACGAAAGAGGGAGGGATAAACCAGAGGGCCTTCGGCGGTCACACCTGGAAGAGGCTTGCCCACGTGGGCGACCGGACCGGTCTTGAGATGATAAGGACCCTCCAGGAAAAAGGGATACACTCAGGCATAGACGTCTACATGGAATGCACCATAACCCATCTCGTAAAGGACGGAGACAGGGTAGTGGGAGCTTTCGGCTACTGGAGGGAAAGCGGGAAATTCGTTCTTTTCCGCGCGAACGCCATTGTTCTCGCGACGGGCGGAGTGGGAAAGGCCTACAAGTACACTTCCAATTCCTGGGAATACACCGGAGACGGCCACGCGATGGCGTATGAGGCCGGAGCCGAGCTTATAGACATGGAATTCATACAGTTCCACCCCACGGGGATGGTCTGGCCCCCGAGCGTGAGGGGAATCCTCGTTACGGAGGCTGTGCGCGGAGAGGGAGGCATACTCACAAACAGCGAGGGCGAGCGCTTTATGGAGAGATACGATCCCGAGCGCATGGAGCTATCGACCCGCGACGTGGTCGCAAGATCCATATACACGGAAGTAGAGCAGGGCCGCGGTTCTCCCCACGGCGGAGCGTTCCTAGACGTCTCGCACAGGGGAGCCGATTACGTAAAGCGCAAGCTTCCGAGCATGTACCACCAGTTCATGGAGTTTGCCGATATAGACATAACGAAAGGCCCGATGGAAGTGTTTCCGACCACCCATTACGTTATGGGCGGGGTCAAGGTCGAGGGAGATACCTGCTCGAGCACCGTCCCGGGGCTTTTCGCAGCGGGCGAGGTAGCCGGGGGAATGCACGGCGCAAACCGTCTCGGCGGAAACTCACTCTCTGATCTTCTGGTTTTCGGAAAAAGGGCGGGAGAAGGAGCCGCCGCTTACGCAAGCGGGAAATCCCACGCGTCCATACCCGCAGAGCTTATAGAAGGATACGCAAACGAGCTTAGAGAGCCTTTTAACAACACCCAGGGGGAGAACCCCTACACGATCCATCAGGATCTCCAGGACGTGATGCAGCTCTACATAGGGGTGTTCCGTACGGAAGAGAACATACAGACGGGCATAGATAAGATAGAAGCACTGAAGGAGAGGGCCAAGACGCTCAAGATAGAGGGCTCGGTGATGTTTAACCCGGGATGGCATCTCTGCAGGGATCTTAAGTCGATGCTGATCGTCTCTGAGGCGCTCGCGAGATGCGCGCTTGCGAGGAAGGAGAGCAGGGGGGCCCACAGCCGGGTCGATTTCCCCGAGAGTGATGACGGTACATGGGGCAAGCTTAATTTCATAGTGGCTCCCAAAGACGGGGCGATGGGTCTCGAAACGCGGCCGATTGTGGAGATGCCCGATGAGCTTTCGAAACTGTTTACGGAGGATAAGTGATGTCGGTAGCCAAGCTAAGAGTTTTTCGCGGTGACGCGCAGGGTGGAGAGGAAAAGGAGTACGAGGTCCCGGTAGATGAGGGGATGGTGGTCCTCGACGCGCTTTTCTACATACAGGCTAACTACGACGGCGATCTGGCGATAAGATGGAACTGCAAGGCGGCCAAGTGCGGCTCCTGCAGCACCGAGATAAACGGAAAACCGAAGCTTGCCTGCAAGACCCGCATGGACAGTTTCGCCGAGGGCGAAACGATTACCGTTCACCCGATCAAGGCGTTTCCCGTGATAAAGGATCTCGTGACCGACGTGTCGTGGAACTACGAGGTAAGCAAAAAGATCCCTCCGTTTACCCCCGCAGAAGACACCGAGTGGGTCATGTACCAGGAGGACGTTGAGAGGGGACAGGAATTCCGCAAATGCATAGAGTGCTTTATGTGCCAGAACGTATGCCATATACTTCGCGACCACAACAGAAAAGACGCCTTTGCCGGACCTAGGTTCATGATAAAGATCGCCGAGCGGGAGATGCATCCCCTGGACGTGCTTGACAGAAGGGAGTTCGCGCGCGAGGAGGCGGGAGTCGGTTTCTGCAACATAACCAAGTGCTGCACGGAAGTATGCCCCGAGGACATACACATAACGGATAACGGAATCATTCCGCTTAAGGAGAGGGTGGTTGACAAGTATTATGATCCGCTTTCCTGGCTTCTGAGAAAGGTAAAGGGGAAGTAGGAGAGGGCTTTGAACGTACACGAATACCAGGCAAAAAAGCTTCTCTCTGATTTCGGAGTCAAGGTTCCGGGGGGACAGGTTGTTTTCAGCGCGGACGGGGTGTCGGAGGTGGTCGAGGCCCTTGACTCGGCAAAATACGTGGTGAAAGCCCAGATTCACGCGGGCGGCAGGGGCAAGGGAGGCGGAATAAAGGTAGTTGACAATTCCCACGACGCCATGGCGGCAGCGGATGAGATAATCGGCATGAACCTGGTCACCCACCAGACTGGCCCCGAGGGCAAGACGGTGGGAAGCGTTCTTATCGAGGAAGCTTCAAGCATAGAAAAAGAGTTCTATCTCGGCATGGTGATTGACCGCTCACGGGAAAAAGTTGTCGTCATGGGAAGCCCCGAGGGCGGGGTTGAGATCGAGGAAGTGGCGGCCAGGTCTCCCGAGAAGATAATAAAGGAGCACGTCGATATCTCGCTTGGCATTCAGCCTTACCAGTGCCGGAAAATCGCTTATTTCATGGGTCTTTCGGGCGGCGCCGTAAGGCAGGCCGTATCGTTTATCTCATCCCTTTACAAGGTATTCATCGAGAAGGACTGCTCCCTTGCGGAGATAAACCCGCTCGTTCTTACCTCCGACGGGAACATAGTTGCTCTCGATGCAAAGATTAACTTCGATGACAACGCGCTTTTCCGCCACCGCGACATCGCTGGGCTTAGAGACAGGGACGAGGAGGATCCGCTTGAGCTTGAAGCAAGCGACGCGGGGATAAGCTTCGTTAAGCTTGACGGAAACATAGGGTGTCTTGTTAACGGCGCGGGGCTTGCCATGGCCACCATGGACATTATCAAGCACCACGGCGGTGAGCCCGCAAACTTCCTTGACGTCGGCGGAGGGGCCACAACGGAGCAGGTTACGAAGGCGTTTAAGATGATCCTGAGCGATGAGAACGTGAAGGCCATATTCGTTAATATTTTCGGCGGCATCATGAAGTGCGACACCATTGCCGACGGCATAGTGGAAGCTGCGGGCGAAGTCGGAATAAACGTTCCCTTGGTGGTCAGGCTTGAAGGAACAAACGTTGAAGCCGGAAGGGAGATTCTTTCTGACTCGGGTCTTGATATCCAGACCGGAGCTGACATGAAAGAAGCCGCATCTAAAGTGGTTGAGGCTGCCAGAGCTAATTAGTTTCAGAAGTATCTATAAACTTTGCTGAAACCGACAGGAAGAACAATTATGCTTCAAATTGATACCCCTCTTCCTATAGCTGTGACGAACAGAGTCTGGAAATACTTTCGAATTAAAAACACCTACCACTAAGAGCCACAGAAGGAAATATTCTGGAGGTAGGGAAAATCCGTCAAGCTGTAGAACTCCCCACACCAAATAGTCTATATACAATATATTGACATTTTTTGATTGCTAGATACAATATAATGCAGTGTGACTTTGCGCTTCAAATAGTGTGGAGTTTATCCGCACTGATTCATAGCGGTCATGTGGCTTTGCGCAACGAATGGAGAAATTTCATGAAAAACTTTGAGTATAAGGTTAATGGTGAGACATTCTTCTCTGAACAACAGGTGGTAGACGCAGCCGATATTTTACAGGCTGCATATAAAGGGAAGGCGATCGGCAAAAACCCTGACGAACATGGTTTTCGATTAAATGTTGCAGGCTCTCAAGAAACTTTTGTAGCCGGAGATTCAGTGGACTTGGAGAAATTCTCAATTTTCAGGGCATTTCCTGATTCAGGGGCACCGTTTGCCATGGGTCTCCTTGATGTCTAAGAGCGCACGACTTCTGGCTGAAGAATTGAGAAGTCTTGGTTACGAACCAGAGATCTTTGTTTCCACAATGCATCATTGCGTTGGTGAAGGAGTCAAGTTCGAGTATCAGATCGAGGATGGTAGTCGATCTGGAGAAAAAGTGCTAATTGGCCTCGTAGTTCCAGAACCCCGGGGCACATGGCCTGAAGCTACTCCGCACTGGATACTTATTTCTCCAGTTGATATTGTCCTTGAGGAGCAGGTCCAAGCGAATCGAGGTGGGCAGCAGGGTTCCGTCGAACGGTATGTGGATGAGGAAGATGTCGAGTGGATGGCGATCAGCGCACCTGTAAAGGATTTCTGGGACAAGATTGAACCACCTGACAGCAAGAGCGTTAAAACATATATCAAGCGGCATATCCGACGTATTTGGGATGCCAGATGAATTACCGCGTTGTCCTCCGGGAGAAATTGCACCGGAAACTTGTCCACCACCTGTTGCATCATCTTCAAACTGATAGTTTGCAGGAAGAGGTGTGCTTTGCACTCTGGTATCCTGGGGATGGTATGAATCGATACACCGGTATTTTGGGTGAATTGATTTTCCCTACATCTGATGATCGAGAGTTACATGGCAATGTCACCGTCCACGGACAATATCTAAATCGAGTTCTAGAGCGTGCTCTTAAGACGAAAACAGGTGTTGCCGTTCTCCACAGCCATCCATCTTACGGTTGGCAGGCGCTCAGCCGGGATGATTACGATACTGAATGCAACTTAATACTACCTTTTATCCGAGAGACTGGTCTCCCGCTCTTGGGCCTAACTCTGGCTGAGAACGAGATATGGAGTGCTCGTTTCTGGCATGAACCGCGTCTTGGAAGTGCCCGGTTGACTCACTGTACTGAGGTGCGTCGGGTGGGGGTACGCAAGTCCATTGCGGATACGGATCCTAAAGCATATCCAACTTATACTCGACGTACTATTCTAAAGCGCACTTTAGATTGCTGGGGTCTTTCGGTGCAGGCCCGACTTGCACGAACGCATGTTTGTGTTGTAGGTGCTGGGAGCGTGGGTGCTATGGTTCTTGAAGCTCTTGCCCGTACGGGCATTGAGCAGATAACTATCATTGATCAAGACGAAGTTGCCCCACATAATCTTGACCGACTTGCTTATGCTGACCGTTTTTCCATAGGCCTCAGAAAGGTGGATGTTGCTGCGGCACGTGTTCGCCGGATTTCAACTGCCTCTAAGCCTGTTGTCCGTGCTATTCCATTGTCAATCCGCCATGAACGGGCGTATAGGCTTGCTGCCGACGCTGATATAATCATAAGTTGTGTTGATAACGCGGAGGCGCGGGATGTATTGAACCACTTGTCATACAGTAATTGTCTGCCTTTAATCGACGGAGGCGTTGACGTTGACTCCCCGGAAGGCCACCTTTGCTCTGCAAAGTGGCGTGTTCATTTAGTCGGTCCAGGCATGCAATGCTTGCGTTGCCGAGAACAATACACGAGTACAGAAGCGGCCGATGAACGAGAGGGATTGAGACGTCACGGTCGCTATATTAATCACGATGATCCAAGTGGTCCAGAACCGGGCCAGAATACATTTGCGTTCTGTAGCATTGTTGCCGCTGAAGAAATCCGGCTTTTTGTTCGTTATTTGGTAGGAGAAAAATGGTGGCATGATACTGATCCTAATTCCGGTCTCTGGGCTTTCGAACACCAATTTGTTGATGCTTCCATAAAGTCTTTTGAGCATCCCGGCGAATGTTGCTCTTCGTGTGAGTTTGCCCATAAGCGACTAGGTCTGGGGAAACATGGGCGTCCCTCTTATTCTTTTCTACCCGAATCCCGTGACCATTTGGGCACACGTGCAAGGCGTTTTTTCCTGCGTATTCGCCGTAGGGTAGAACGCCTGATTTATACCTTGGAACATTTTGAATAAACTAATCTACTCACTTGGTTTAACTGGAAGCTTAAGAAATTAGAATTTAATTATTTGGGAATTATATACAATCTTACTGAACTTCAGGGATCTTAAAAAAGAAGCCCATGACACGTGATAATAAATATATTCTTGCTGAGATAGAAAGCAGAAGATGCATAGATAGTGTTCTAAGCACTTTTAAAAGCCCCTTACAACTTGATATAATTACATCCATCTATGTGTGGCCGTTTTACTCAGCAGCTAACTCCGACACAACTCGTCGGGGTGCAACAGATGACAAGCGAATGGTTATATAAGCATCAGAAGGGAAAGTGAGAGCACGGAGAAATGAGAAAATAGTCCCCAAGACACACGGAAGACGCAAGAATGAAGTCTATTAATTTGCGGGTAATAGTTGCCCTGACTATTTTCTACATTGTCGTCATTCTCTTTTTTCGCGGCAATGATGCATTGGAACTTTTAAGGACAGGCAACCTCAACGAGTTGGGAGATTTTCTTGCAGGCTTCTTTACACCTCTGGCTTTCGGTTGGTTGGTATACGGGTATTTGCTACAGTCCAAAGAACTTCGCCTTCAGCGTGAAGAGCTATCGCTTGCACGGAATCAACTTGGCAAGCAGACTGAATTGTTGCAGGAGCAAGTAACAGCAGACTTGCGGGATACCATCCCCCATCTTACTCTTCGAATCGTTTCACTCAGGGACTGGTGGGAGTGGGTAATCGAGAACAAAGGGGGCAACGCGAAAAACATAGAACTGTGGCACCTCAATGAAAAACAAATGCTCGAGGAAATGAATTCCTTGGCACGTTATCAGTCTTTCCAATTTACAGCCACGAGGATTGGCTCTGGTCACTTATATGAGGCTCGCTTCCTCTCGGAGCGTTCAGAAAGGTTTCGTCAATGCTGGGAGATAGGAGAAGGAAAATCTAAGGAAATCACGCATGGGCCAGAGCCTTTAACGACTGAGAAATGAGAACTCGGTATAGCCAGTAAAGTGATCCTGCCATTGGCAAGTTTATTTTCCCCATCATACTCCCTGTATGAAAACTACTGTTTTGCTGGGAGCCGGAGAAGTGGACCAAGTTGTCGGCGCAACATCCGTCTCGGTCGTGAAGCGGGCTCCCCCCGTCAACGAAATTTCCTTGACGCTTTCCTATATTTTTCTAGAATATAGGCATGTATTTCCAAGAATTGCTCCGATGGGGTAGCTATGGCGAGCCAAAATGATGTCTTCATCATCCCAGATGTCGCCAGCCTCCTCAAGATGACAGAGAAGACCGTGTACAGCCTCCTCCGAAAGGGCAACTTGCCTGCTTTCAAGGCCGGCGTCAAGTGGCGGTTCCGTCGAACAGCAATCGACTCCTGTATCAAGGTGAAGACCAACGCTGCTGGCGCACAGCTAGCCAATAATGGCGTCAAACCGTTGCGCTTCAGGTGGGAGGACTGAATGAACGCTGATTCCACCGGTCGCACCCTCTTCATCGTTGACAACAGTGTCGCCGGCTGGACCGGGCTGCGTTACCTTAAAGAATGGGTGGATATCGCCAGGGCTTTTGATATCGCAACCGGATTCTTTGAGATCGGTGCACTGCTCGCCCTCGACGGAAAGTGGCAGAGCCTTGAGAAGATTCGTGTGCTGATGGGGGCCGAGACAAGTTACCGTACACGCAGAGTTCTTCTGAACGCCGTACGCACTCAGACGATCGAGATGCTCAATCAAAGCATCGAGTCTGACAAGCAAGACAATCCATTTCTACATGGCGTACCAGCGATTCTCGATGGGTTGCGCCACGGTCAGATCGAGTGCCGTATCTACGACAAGAGAAAGTTCCACGCGAAGACGTACATCACACATGCCAAACTCGAAGTCGTTGGCTCGCAGGCATTAGTAGGTTCAAGCAATTTCACAAAGCCGGGGCTCACCCAAAACATCGAACTCAATGTGCAGATTCAGAGCGCACGTGAAGTGGCCCAGCTCCAAGATTGGTTCGAAGTACACTGGAAAGACGCCAAAAACATAACCGAGGATGTGATCCACCTTGTCGAGCGGCATACTCGTTTCTACTCGCCATTCGACATCTACGCGAAAGCGCTACAGGAGTTCTTCCATGGGCATGAATTGACCGCCACCGAATGGGATGAAACGCAATCCAAGATGTTTCACCACCTAGATCGATACCAACAGGAAGCATATTGGGCGCTGATGAAGATTGCGCGTCAGCATGGTGGTGCATTTCTCTGCGATGGCGTTGGCCTTGGCAAAACTTTTGTCGGCCTGATGCTCATTGAGCGTCTGGTCCTCCATGAAGGCAAGCGCGTTGTTTTATTCGCGCCCAAGGCGGCAAAAGAAGGTGTATGGGAACCTCACCTGCGGGAATGGCTGCCGCATATTGGAGGCGTGGACGGTGCAGATTTCAGCAACTTGGCCGTTTTTAGTCACACTGATCTGAGCAGGAAAGGCGACTTTCCAGAGCGATTCCGGCGCATCGCTGAGTTGGCCGACGTAGTAATCATCGACGAAGCGCATCACTTCCGAAACTTGGGCAGGCAGGGCGACGACGATAGGGATCCCTCCCGCTACTATCGGCTTTACGACCTGCTCGACAACACGGTGCGTTCCAAGACCCTGTTCATGCTGACCGCAACCCCGATCAACAACCGCCTTAGCGACTTCCGACACATGGCCGAGTTGTTTACCCGCCGGGACGAGGCATATTTCGCACGGACACTGGGCGTCAACAACCTGCGTGCCCACTTCAATCAGATGGAAAGGGCCCTGCGGGATCGCGTTGGTCGTGATGTGACCGATGTTGCCGAGCAGATGAACGAAGCCCAGGAGATACTGGCCACAGACGCGATCTTTCGCCAACTCGTGGTGCAGCGCAGTCGCGCCTACGCTCGAGAGAGCCAGATTCGAGAGACCGGTGAGGCTACGGCGTTTCCCGAACGTAAGGCGCCGCAAGTTGCTGCCTATTCGATCCGTAAGTCCTACGGTCGTCTTCTGGATCTGTTCGAAAAGGCTTTCACGCGGGAGAATCCGCTCTTCACGCTACCCATGTATCACCCGCTGCACTGGTACAAAGGCCCGGACAAGGATATTGACCCATTTGAACAGAACCGACAACATCAAGTCGTCGGTCTGATCCGCACCAATTTTCTCAAGCGTTTCGAGAGTTCCGTTGTGGCCTTTGAACTTTCTTGCGACCGCCTACTGAAGAAGCTTCTGGCCTTCATTGAAGTCCACAGTGAGACTGCCGGAGAGGAGAGTCAGCTGGCTGGGTGGAAGATGCAAAACGCTGACATTCTCGGCTACGCGACGCAACGCGAGTTCGATTTTTTCGGCGAGGGTAACGACGAATCCGAGGACGAGGACATCCTGCCTCCAGAAGTGCTTGAGGATGTCGAACGGCTCGACCGCAACGAGTACGATGTCGAGGAGATGATTTCCGAAACCTTTCTGGACCTCGACCAGATCGTACAGTTTCTCTATGAGGCCCGGAGGTTCGAGCCTAGGCACGACGACAAGCTCCAGAAACTTATCCGTCTGCTCAAGTCCAAAGAACTTGCTGGACAGAAAGTCCTCGTTTTCACGGAATTCGCTCACACGGCACGTTACCTGAAACGCCAACTTGACGATGGTGGCATCGAAGGTGTGGCTCAATTGGACAGTGCTACCGGTGGCAATCGAGCAGAGATGATCCAGCGGTTCTCACCCTTCTACAACGGCAGTTCTTCGGCTGCGCTTTCGGATGCCGGTCGCAAGGAGATTCGCATCCTCATCTCTACCGATGTCCTTTCAGAAGGACTGAACCTCCAGGATGCGTCGCGAATGATCAACTACGACATTCACTGGAATCCAGTGCGCCTGATGCAGCGCATCGGCCGCGTTGACCGGCGCCTGAACCCAGAAGTCGAGAAACGACTCGCCGCAGAACACCCAGAAATTGCTCGCTCTCGTGGTAAAGTGAGCTTCTGGAACTTCCTGCCACCCGATGAACTGAATGCCATCCTGACGCTCTATACGAGGGTTACGCAAAAAACCCTGCTGATCTCGAAGACGCTTGGAATCGAGGGCAGGAAGCTGTTGACGCCGGACGACGATTTTGACGCGCTCAAGGAGTTCAATCATGCCTACGAGGGTATGCGCACAGCGGTCGAGAATATGAACCTCGAATACCAAGCCTTGCTACAGGCCGACCCCGAACTGGAGTCGCGTCTCAAACGCTTGCCTAGCGCGACTTTCAGCGGTCGGGAGCGAGTATCCGAGGGAATGCGCGGCGTGTTTTTTTGCTATGCGCTTCCCGCCCTTAATAAGGAAATCGGCGAATTTACAGAGGAGGCGGGGACCACACGCTGGTACCTCTACGATCTCGACCGGGACGTGATCCTCGAAGAACCGGGCGAGATCGTCGCAAGTATCCGGTCTAAGCCTGAGACGCCTCGCAAGTGCGTTACGGAGGAGAAAACGCTCATCGAGATCCGCACGAAGGTCGAGAGGCACGTCAAGAACACGTATCTTAAGCGAGTTGACGCTCCGATGGGCGTGAGGCCGTCGCTCAAATGCTGGATGGAACTAAATGGAAGATAATCCGATACCGACCGACCATCGCGCCGCACTCGCGAACATCAAGCGATTCAATCAGTTAATCGCCTATCTGCGCGACGAACTGGCGTGGCCCATCGAGGATGCAGACTTTGACGACCTGACCTTCGAGTACACCCCTGAGGAGCTGGGTATCGAAACAAAGAGCGCCGCCAAGATCCAGGAGATCAAGCGGCTGCGTCCCCTTACTTCAAACCAGCCCTGGGGCATCTTCTTTGTAAAGTTCGAGCCAAAAAAACTTCCGGTCGTTGCCCTGCGCCGAATCCTCGGTCAAGTGACTCTCAAGAAGCGTGCCTCCGCCAACAGTTTCGAGCGCCGGGCATGGGCAGTAGACGACCTCCTTTTCGTCTCCAACTACGGTGAAGGCGCGGCGCGGCAGATCAGTTTCGCGCACTTCGCTGGCCCCGCCGGGAGCCGCGATCTTCCCACTCTCAAGGTGCTTGGCTGGGACGACCGCGATACCGCGCTGCATCTCGATGTCATTGCCAGAGAGTTGAGCGAGCACTTGGCGTGGCCGGAAGATGAGGACGACGTCGACGCGTGGCGCGACCAGTGGCGCGCGGCATTCACCCTAAAGTACCAGGAAGTCGTCACCACCTCACACGATCTCTCGATTCGTTTGGCGGAATTAGCCCGCAAGATCCGCGACCGTATCCAGACCGCACTTGCCATCGAAACGGAGGACGGGCGTATCACGAAGCTTATGAAGGCGTTTCAGGAAGCCCTAGTGCATGACTTGGACAACGATGGCTTCGCCGATATGTACGCCCAGACTATCGCCTATGGCCTGCTCTCGGCCCGCATCGCCGACCCGCACCGGAAAACAGCGGACGATTTCGCTGGGCACATGCGTACGAACCCTTTCCTGCGCGACTTGATGGACACGTTTCTCCAGGCGGGCGGGTGGGAGACTAAGATGGGCAGTATGGGCGTAAACTTCGACGAATTGGGCGTTGCAGAAGTTGTGGAACTACTTGACGACGCAAACATGGAGGCCGTGATCCGTGACTTCGGTGACCGGAACCCGCGTGAAGATCCGGTAATCCATTTCTACGAGCTCTTCCTGAAGGAATATGATCCCAAGAAGCGAATGCAACGCGGTGTCTTCTACACACCGCTTCCCGTGGTCTCCTACATTGTCCGCTCGGTGGACACGTTGCTGCGCACAGAGTTCGGACTCGCCGATGGCTTGGCGGACACGACTACTTGGGATCAAATGGCGAGGCGTCATGCAAACCTAGAGATACCTCAGGGTATCTCACCGGATCAGGATTTCGTCCAAATCCTCGACCCTGCCACTGGCACTGGTACCTTTCTGGTAGAGACTATCGACGTGATCCACAAGACGTTGAAACAAAAATGGCACACGCAAGGCTACGACGAGCAGCAGGTGAAGTCGCTTTGGAATGAGTATGTTCCCAAGCATCTGTTACCACGCCTTCACGGCTACGAACTACTGATGGCCCCATACGCCATCGCCCATTTAAAAATCGGTCTCAAGCTGTACGAAACCGGCTATCGCTTCAAGAGCAGCGAGCGGGGGCGAATATATCTCACCAATGCGCTGGAACCGGCTAAGGATTTCTCACAAGGAACTTTCGATTTCGTCATCCCGGCACTCGCCAAAGAGGCCCAAGAGGTTGACGAAGTCAAGCGCACCGCGCGGTTTACGGTCGTAGTCGGCAACCCACCGTACTCTGGTCATTCGGCCAACAAGGGTGAGTGGATCGCTAGCTTGATTGACGACTACAAGCAAGGCTTTCCTGAGCTGAAAAAGCCGGCACAAGCAAAGTGGCTCAGTGATGACTACGTTAAGTTCATCCGCTTCGCCCAGTCGGTGCTTATACGCACAGGTGCCGGAACGCTCGGATTCATTACCAACCACAGCTACTTGGACAATCCCACATTTCGTGGCATGCGTAAGAGTCTCTTACAGGATTTCAACAACATTCACCTTCTGGACCTGCATGGCAACTCAACGAAAAAGGAACGAGCACCGGACGGCGGGAAGGACGAAAATATTTTTGACATTAAGCAAGGTGTGGCCATCGGTCTGTTCGTGAAAGGAGCAGTTGACAACAACAGTCTTGCCCAAGTGTGTCATGCCGACCTCTGGGGCGTGCGTGAAGCGGTTGCCGATGGTGGAAAATATGACTGGCTGGCGACCAACGACATCAGCAACGCAGTTGCCAACAGCGAGGAGGTTTCCCCGAGGGCTCCTCAACATCTGTTTGTGCCACGTGACGAAATGTTAGTCAATGAGTATGAGGCCGCTTGGCCGATCCCCAAGATCTTTTCGCCGAGTGGCAGCCCCGCGCCGGGTATCATTACCACTCATGACCAGTTTGCCATTTCGTGGACGCGCAAGGAAGCCACGTCGAAGGTCGAGCGTCTGCTTACTACGACATCAGAGCAAGAGGCGCGAGAGATATGGCACCTGTGTTCACAGAAGCAATGGCAATACGACCGTGCGAAAAGGCAACTTGCCGAAGAACTCTGGCGCGAGCGGATCGAGACTGTCCTCTACCGCCCTTTTGATTTCCGTGTAACCGTTTTCGATCGCAACGTAGCGGTTCATCGGCGCGAGCGCGTCATGCGCCATATGCTGGCGGGTGTGAATCTTGGACTTTGTATTGGCCGAGCGGGTCAAGTGATCGGTTCAGATAGCTGGGATGTGGTCTTTGTGTCTGAGGATATTTCGGACTTTAACCTGTTCAGGCGCGGCGGGAATTGCCTCTTCCCACTGTACACATATGCTTCGGAGGTGATGCCCCATTTCTCAGGTGGCAGGGAACCGAATCTCGACCGCGAATTCATTGATGCATTCGGTTCGGCCATCCGCCTTAAATTCATTTCCAACGATGTCGGCGATCTCGACACCAACTTCGGCCCGAAGGATGTATTTAACTACCTCTACGCCGTACTCCACAGCCTGGGATACCGCCACCGCTATGCTGATTTTCTGAAGTCCGATTTTCCCCGTGTGCCAATACCTGGAAACCGAGTCCTGTTCGCAGACATTATAGGCCTCGGCGCACGCCTCGTCAGTCTGCATCTAATGGAAGCCGAGGGCACGGACGTGCAGGTGACGTTTCCTGATACCGGCAGCAACCAAGTGGACAAAGTGTATTACACGCCCTCGACCGATGGTTTACCGGGGTGCGTATGGATCAATCACAAACAGCATTTCGAGAACATCGAACCAGAGGTCTGGGCGTTCACCATCGGTGGCTACAAACCTGCGGACAAGTGGCTCAAGGATCGAAAAGGCCGCACGCTTTCCGAGGACGACATTGACCACTACCGGAAGATCATTGCTGCCCTTGCTGAAACCCGGAGTCTGATGATTGAGATCGACGACGTTATCGAACAGCACGGCGGCTGGCCTGTTGCATTTCAATTGGGGCAAGATTAAGGACTGAGACATAATCTGCATGTCACCAACTCCACTGAATAAGAACCGTTGCGACGGCACGTTCAGAGGGTCGGAGGATAATATCGGCCCGGCGCGAGGTTGAGGAGCTACTCGTCGGCACCGGCGCGGACGGGCTCATACCGACGATTTTGTACTCTTCTATCCGATTAACTTTTGGGATCTGCAGTTCAGCCAACAGTTCTTCTACACGCTTGGCAAACTCGCTTCCCGTTGAGACAATCTTCAAGCAGAGATTCCGAGAATCCCTGCTCGGATCTGAAATCAAACGTGAAAATTGACGAGTAAGATGGTAGGGGATTTAATAGAGGATAACTATATAATAATCTATTTTCTATGTAATCCGTACGGTTTAAGCAGCCGGGTATTCATCCCAAGTGCGGTCTTCCAGAATACGCCCCGCTTTCTTTTGGGATAAGACCCCTAATAAGTCAAAATTGGGAATTGCCTCTGAATTTCTTTTTCCCTTTTATCTTTGAGTGACAACAGATTTTAAATTTTAACCCGCTTCCGCAAGGACATGGATCATTTCGGCCTATATCGGAAACATACTTCCAAAACTCTCGCTTTCCTTGTTCTCCGTGTGAATATTGCCCACAAGGAGGGATTTTTCTAAATTTCTCAAAGTAGGCTTGCCAAACAAAGTACGGATATACCTTGTTAATAACAAAGTCGCTTAAGGTTTCTCTTTCGTTTATCAAAAAGATCCCCAAGCAGCAACTTTCATCCTCAGGAAATAAATGCAAGTCAACAATCGGGCAATCGATTTCTTTGGCCAGCTTTTTAATCCTACCCCCAACTTCGAAAACTTTAGGTTTTCCATTGAGAAGTATTTCAATTTCGTAAACATCCTGAATACAATCTTTCCCCGAAGAGCAATTCGTTATTATCCATTTTTTCTTTTTCTTCCTACCCGAAAGTTCATACCTCGCACTGAAACTGATTTCTCCTCTGACAGCACCCTTGTCATAGTACAAACCGGGAAAACGACGCTGTATTTTCTCCATCTCCGCAGGGGTGCATTCAATCGTGGGCAAGGGGGAGCTTTCATGGCTGGCATATGGCTTGGTTGGATACACGGGTGCCAAGCCGCCGCCGGTCGCCCCCGAACTGGGTTTCACCTGTAATTTGCCGAAATCGTCGCCAAACACTTCTCTCCAGAGTTTCACGCTCTTATTATGGTCTTTCTCTTCAAAGGCTTTATTAATTTTAGTGTTATATAAGTCAAACTTTTCACGGAAGTTCCTGTATTTAGTTTCGTCCCAGTTTCTATTGAAATTCTCCCCAGGTAAGACCGGGTTTTCGACGGTCGGCATTTGCGGATTATTCTGCAGGAACTCATTAATCCTGTTGGACAGAGTCTTTAACGCCTGTGGCAGATCGCTGAAAGCGGACGAACCCTCATCAGAGCTATAAACATGATTCCCAAGAAGGGTCGTCAGCAGAATCGATTTTATAGAATAGTTGCTCTTGTGGTCGCGCTGGAACTTAAGAAGGCGAGTCACTTTTCTCAAAAGATTGTTGCCGGTAATTCTGTTCTTCTCAGCAAACCACTTTTTGTATCCATCACCGTCCGTCTGTTCATATTTCTTTTCGACTCTGTTACATACATAGAATTTCCCTTGGTACTCGATGCATGGAACCGCGTCAAGGTGAAAATCTCCGGCATAATCGATAGTAACGCATCTGGTGCTTAAGCGAACGATGTCTTTGTAGTTCCCATTATCCTTGAAAATGTCATATACTTCCTTTACGTAATCCTTCTGAAACTCATCGGGCTTAAAGTACTCATCCTTGATGAAGATCAGGATGTCGGCATCAAACTCATCATTCTCCGCAACGGGTTTGATGATGGTTTTATGGGCATAGGATCCTTGGGGGCTATATTTCCGATAGCCAGGCAGTTTAGATTTAAGCAAGCCCGTAACGGTTTTGACCCTGCTGTCCAAAACATCCAGTCTCGACTGATTCAGATCCACATGTTCCTTCAGAAAATCCTCAAAATACTTTACAAACTTCATTTCAACACCTCCGTGTTATCTTAAGAATCCCTTAATTAGCTCTCCGCGGTTCGTTACCTCTCGCAAGGCCAAGCTCTTTAACGTTGGCAGAACCTTGCAATCATCAAGTTTCCAATTTTCAATCTCCGGATTTATTCTCAGAATGTTCTCAGGCATTATCAGGTTCAGGCAATTCTCAGCGTATTGAGTCTGGTTAAGCATGGCAAAGCTCACGATTTTTTCTCTCCTCCAGCCTGTTGCCAGCCCCCATATATACGAGGGGAGGTAAAACTGTCTGGTATTTCCGGTCCCTATAGACAGTAGCTTCGTGTTTTCTGGGGTTTTATTGAAATTTCTTATTGCGTCAACATATCCAACAAGCGCTGGATTATTCGCCCACAGGCCACCATCGCAGACAAGGTCCCCCGCAATCTCCACGGGATTAAAGTAAACAGGCGCCGAACACGACGCTAAGACAGCCTTATAGAGGGGCACATCCACATCACGGGAATAGTCGCCGCCACGTCTATCTTCTTGATAGGAAGACTTGAAAACATGTACCCTCCCAGTGCTGACATTCGTTGCGTTAATTATCAGGGGTGTTTTTATATCACCCAGGGTAATTTCTCCAAAACTGTCACGCAGAAGGCTTTCCAGAACTTTGTTGTCATATCTACTTCTCAAGAAACCACATAGGGAAAACCTCTTTTTGAATATCTGGGGAGCATAGCACTCATAGTCCCGGACTAGCTTCGATAAGTCATATTTTGTTGCGATGGCAGCGGCAACGATGCTTCCCGTACTTGTACCTACGAGAAGATCGAAGGTATTATAGATATTGATGCTTAGTTTATCGTTCATTAAGCTGAGGGCTCGAGCCGAGAAAATTCCCCTGATTCCGCCCCCGTCAAGGGATAATATTTTGAAGAATTTGCTTTTCTGTTTCATGGGTATTTACTATACTTGTTTTCTATGTCTTCTCAAGCAATAAATGTTCGGTACTCTGAACTTATTATTTCCTATTGAATTTCTGAAGTCAAGTAATTAAAATACTTCTACAGTGAACTGCCTAAAAACGGGAAAAGTCTATGTCAAGCACTCTGGGAAGTAAGATTCAAAAAATCAGAAAGCAGAAAGGTTTGACCCTTGAGGAACTTGCGAAACTAACAGATTCCAGCAAAAGCTATATCTGGGAGCTTGAGAACAGAAACCTTCCCCGACCGTCTGCGGCGAAGATAGCCAAGATCGCCAAAGAACTTGAGGTGGAAATAGAATATCTGCTGGACAATGAAGCGGCAGTGAGCAAAGAGGAGGCAGTTGACGCAAAATTTTATCGAGAATATAAAAAAATGACTCCTGAAACCCGCAAGAAAATTCGAGATATAGCAAAATTGATTGGGAAAAAATAAATGACCAAAGAGCTGTCTCCTGAGCGTTGGGCTACTGATCTTACTGTAATACTCAATGCTACTCATAAAGCCGACCGGTTTCCGGTAAAAGTAAAACAGCTTGCGCTTGACTTTTCCCAGAATAAGTTTCCCGGTGATCCTATCACAGATGTACTAGACGATTCCCTGCCCGGCTTCGAAGGTGCTTTGCATCCTGCCCAAAATGGTAAAGAAGGCTGGGGGATTATCTATAACAACGCCATAAGTTCATCAGGCAGAATAAATTTTACTATAGCCCATGAGTTCGGTCATTACCTTCTGCACCGGTTGAGGTATCCAGAGGGTATCCAGTGTACGGAAGAAGACATGGCAATATGGAACTCCAACTATAAACAAATCGAGAGCCAGGCCAACAATTTTGCGGCAAATCTACTCATGCCTCTTGATGACTTCAGAAAACAAATTGGACCGCGCGTAAAACCCGATCTGGAGATGATTGGAATGTGTGCCGATCGATATCAAACTTCTCTGACGGCTTCAATATTGCGCTGGTTACATTATACTGAGCGGCGGTCTATTCTTGTCGTCTCAAGAGATGAGTTCATTTTGTGGTCGAGGTCAAGCGAACCTGCGTTCAAAACCGGTGCGTTTTTCAAGACAGCAGACAGACCGCCCATTGAAATCCCTGATAAATCGCTTGCCGCTCAAAGAAAAGTTGCTGAAAAAAACAATGGAGTTCTTGAGATTGACGCTGGGGTATGGCTTGGAGAGCCTTGTGAAGAAATGGTCCTCTTTGCGGACCAATATAATTTCACGATCTCATTGTTGCATCTAGACGAAGCGACTCCAGATTTCGAGTCAACCAAGGAAAATGAACCAGATGCTTACGATAAAATAGCCTATCATACATTTGGATCGTCTTCCGTATAGTAAAGCTACCTTCACTCTAGCCTGAAAATAATCATTGGAATAATAAAAACAATTATTTGAGCAAGTTAGAGTTGATACTTAAAACATTTTTTATTGTTCTTTCTTTCCCCCTTATTTTGCTCTAAAACCTTGACATCACCCTTTTGATGATTAGTTTGAGAAGTGGAGGTACATGCTAGATGCAAACGGCAGTTGCAACGTGCGATTCACTTTCGGTTTTCATGCGGGAAATGGAAAAACATCCACTTCTCTCAAAAGAGGAAGAGCACGCGCTTGCGGTTAGATATTACGAAAACGAAGATCTTGAAGCGGCCAACAAACTCGTGGTGTCAAACCTCAGGTTCGTGGTAAAAATCGCTTCTGAATACAGATCTTACGGTTTCCCGATGATGGACCTTGTCCAAGAAGGTTCGATAGGACTGATGCGCGCCGTTCAGAAATTCAACCCCTACAAGGGCTACAGGCTAATATCCTACGCGGTGTGGTGGATCAGGGTAAGGATCCAGAACCATATAATGAAGTTCTGGAGCAACGTTAAGATCGGAACAACGCAGTCCCAGAGAAAGCTTTTCCAGAGAATAGAAGGGGCGAAGCGCAAACTCGGTATAACAGCCGCCAGCATGGAAGATGACGACATAAGCCGTCTGGCCGACCATTTCGGCGTCAAGGAAGAGGAAATCTCCGAGATGCAGGTTCGCGCTTCAAAAAGAGATCTCTCCCTCTCGGAGCGTCCCGCAGGAGACGACTCCTCAGCCACTTACGGGGAACTGCTACCCGACCCGTCGGATAACCAGGAGCAGGTGCTCGGCGAGCTCGGGTTCGACAGCCTTGCCAGGGAGAATCTGCGCGAAGCTCTCGAGATGCTTTCAGAGAGGCAGGAAAAGGTGATAAACGAGAGGTATTTCACCGAACCTCCAAGAAAACTCCACGAAATAGCCCGAGACCTCGGGGTTTCCCAGGAGAGGGTAAGGCAGATACAGGCCGAATCCATAGGGAAACTCAGGGCACACATGGCCGAAAAACTAGAAATTCACCCGTAAAAAGAAAAAACCCCAGGAGGAATTAAATGGCTTCTAAGATAATAGGAATAGACCTCGGAACGACTAATTCATGCGTCGCCATTGTTGAGGGCGGCGAACCGAAAGTGATAATAAACGAGGAAGGCACGAGAACCACCCCGTCGGTGGTCGCGTTTCTAAAGGACGGAGACGAGGTTCTGGTCGGCGGACCGGCGAAGCGCCAGGCCGTCGCCAACCCCGAAAACACCGTCTACTCTACCAAAAGGCTTATGGGCCGCAGGTTCGAGGAGATATCGAGTGAAGCTGACAGCCTTGCCTACAAGGTAGTGAAATCAGGCAAGTCAGACGCCTGGGTCGAGGTCGAGGGAAAAGAGTACTCCCCCCCGCAGGTCTCAGCGCACGTGCTGACGAAGCTCAAGAAAGCCGCAGAGGATTACCTGGGTTCAGAAGTCACTGAAGCCGTTATCACCGTTCCCGCGTATTTTAACGACAGCCAGCGCCAGGCCACAAAAGACGCCGGAAAGATAGCCGGTCTTGACGTAAAGCGCATAATAAACGAGCCGACCGC
This sequence comes from Candidatus Dadabacteria bacterium, assembly GCA_022827275.1. GTDB lineage: Bacteria > Desulfobacterota_D > UBA1144 > Nemesobacterales > Nemesobacteraceae > Nemesobacter. The sequence continues at coordinate 68,316 of JAJDTG010000015.1, forward strand.
GGCGGCGCTTGCCTACGGGTTTGACAAGAAAAAAGAGGGGATGATAGTGGTCTACGATCTCGGGGGCGGAACTTTCGACGTGTCGGTGCTTGAGGTCGGAAACAACGTAATAGAGGTTAAGTCAACAAACGGCGATACCCACCTCGGCGGAGACGATTTTGACAAGAGGGTTATTGATTACATCGTCTCCGAGTTCAAGAGGGATTCCGGGATAGACCTCGGGGCGGACAAGATGGCCGTGCAGAGGCTCAGGGAAGCCGCTGAGAAGGCCAAGATCGAGCTTTCAAACACCGTCGAGACGGAAGTAAACCTGCCGTTTATAACGGCTGACGCGAGCGGTCCCAAGCACCTGGTGCTTAAGATAACGCGCTCCAAGTTCGAGCAGCTTGTAGAGGATCTCGTAAAAGGCACCCTAAAGCCCTGTGAGCAGGCCCTCAGGGATGCGGGGCTTCGCCCGGGCGAGATAGCCGAGGTGATACTGGTCGGCGGATCGACCAGGATCCCGCTTGTGCAGAAAGTCGTGACTGACTTTTTCGCAAAGGAGCCGAGCAGGGGGATAAACCCAGACGAGGTGGTCGCTATGGGGGCCGCCATACAGGCGGGCGTGCTTGGCGGAGACGTAACCGACGTGCTTCTTCTCGACGTGATACCACTCTCACTGGGTATAGAAACCCTTGGAGGGGTCATGACCACCATCATCGAGAGAAACACGACCATTCCCACAAAGAAAAGCCAGGTTTTCACAACGGCCGAGGACAACCAGAACTCGGTTGAGATCCACGTGCTGCAGGGAGAGCGGCAGATGGCGGCTGATAACAGGACGCTTGCCAGGTTCATTCTGTCGGGTATTCCCGCGGCGGCAAGGGGCATTCCGCAGATAGAGGTGACTTTTGACACCGACGCCGACGGGATACTCCACGTTTCCGCTAAGGACAACGCGACTCAGAAGGAACAGAAGGTCAAGGTCGAGGCCTCAAGCGGGCTAAGCAGTGATGAGATCGACTCCATGGTCGAGGACGCCGAGAAAATGTCTGAGAAGGACAAGGAGAAAAGCGAGCAGGTTCAGAAGAGAAACCAGCTTGACGAGCTTGTCTACAGGACCGACAAGAGCTTCCAGGAGCTTGGCGACGGCCTCTCTGAGGATGAGAAAAAGGAGCTTGAGCAGGCTCTTGAGGAAGGAAGAGAAGCCCTTAAATCGGATGATCCGGGCAAAATTGACCAAGCGACGGAGAAAATAACAGCAGTTTCTCACAAGCTTGCGGAGCTGATGTACAAAAAGCAGCAGGAGGAAGCCTCCGCTGGTACCGGAGAGGGCGGGGCGGAAAGCCAAGCCTCCGAACAGGGAAACTCTACCTCGGGCGACGACGTGATAGACGCCGAGTTTACCGAACAAAAGTAACTGCGAGGGGTTGTGAGTTACACTCCGTTTTTCCACAGCTACTGCTTCGCCGACCGAAAAAAAGGATTATATACCTTGTTGTCCACCGCTTAAGCGGTTCATGCTAAAAAAAAGCACGGTACGTTGAGTCATCAATATGCCATGCTATAATTAGTTCTGAGGGTAGAAATATTACCAAGAGAGTCTCTAAAATCTGATGAATAAAACATTTAATAAAGGATAAGTAGGAAAGTCAATGGCACAAGAATCTGTATACCTCTCTGCTATTCTTCTCTGTCAACAAATATTAAAATCAGAAGGAAAAGAGAAGCTTGTAAGTTTAATAAATATCTTTGATAATTTGGTTGTTTCTACAAATGCCCCGGTTTCGGCAACAATACAAATTCCGATCGAATGTTATTTATTTGCAAAGCTAGCGGATAAGAAACCAAGGGGGAATTATGAGCTTGTTATTGAAATATTTTCTCCTTCTGGGAAAAAGCTCGTACAAATTACAGGAAATTTGCAAAACAAAAATATTAGCAAAGCTGGTAGCATTGGAGATATACTACAGCCGTTACATTTTACAACTGATGAGGATGGAGATCACTTGATAACTATTAAAATTCAAGATCAAATTATAGGAGAAAGAAAATTATATGTCTCCCGTGAATTTACAACCAAACCTTAAATTCAAATAGGAGAAACTCTATGAGTATCAAAGCTATTATATTTAAAAAAGAACCTAGCCGACTTGGTATTGGTATCACCAGTTACGGTCAACCTTCACATGATGTATGGTCTTCTCCCCGTCAATCAGTCATTTGTGTTTACCCTTCTGTGCCTATCCAAGGAAGTCGAAACGAAATGGTAGTAACAGAGGAAAAAGGAGAAGATCAACTTCCTTTTTCGGAACGGTACACAATCAAAAAATCTATTCGAGAGTTGTTAAAGGATGCAGGAACAGAAAATTGGGATGGAGAAAATGCTTTTCCCATATTTCCAGAAAGTGTAGAAATTGCAGAAAGTATGGTGGATTTATTCCCGTCAGCCGATTTCTTGCCAGAGGTTTCTGCAACCCCTAATGGTGAAATAGATTTCGACTGGACTATCTCAAGAGATATCATGTTAACCCTTAGTGTATGTCCCAAGGGTAAAATTGCATATTCAGGTATCTTCAACGTTGCATATTACGATTTATTCGGACTATCTTTTCAATTGAATTCGGACGGTCATTACGAACGAATTCGGACGGCTGAATCTCTTTTTTCTTTTCCCTCAAAACAGACTCTAACACGTTCAGAATTTCTCTGTCAAACGACGATTAAAAAGTCTGTTTTTTTCTCTCCTAACAATCACCTTTATTCTCTTCTTTTTCCTTTGCCGATGTCTGTTTTTCTTCCTTCTCCGCAACGATCTTTCTCATAGATTCCCCGCCGAGTTCAAGACGATGAGAGTTGTGAACGATTCTGTCAAGGATCGCGTCGGCAACCGTGTTGTCCCCTATCATTCCGTGCCACTCACTCACCGGAAGCTGACTTATCACCACAGTAGAACTCTCCCCGTAACGGTCATCCATTATCTCCATCAGATCATATCTCTGGGCCGTGGTCACAGCCTCAAGACCCCAGTCGTCTATGATAACAAGCCCCACTCTGGCAAGCTTTGAGAGAAGCTTGTTGTAGCTTCCGTCCGCCTTTGCCTGAGAGAGAGACAGAAACAGTCTTGAGATCCTGTAGTAACGAACCGATACCCCTCTGAGACACGCGTTATGACCCAGGGCGCACGCTATCCATGTCTTGCCGCTTCCACAAGGACCCGTGATAAGAAGATTACGGCCCCGCTCTATCCAGTCCCCCTGGGCAAGCCCTGCTATCTGGGCCTTTCTCAGGTTACGGGAATGGCCGTAGTCAATATCTGCCAGGTCGGCTTTTAACCTGAAGCGAGCGTTGCTTACGAGACGCTGCTGTTTTCTGCTCTCCCTCTCAACGCATTCTCTCTCCACAAGCAGTCCGACCCTCTCGGTAAAACCCAGTTCATCGTAAGTGCGGGGCTGCTCGCACTGACGCTCAAGCGCCTCGGCCATGGCTCCAAGCCGAAGTCCCCGAAGACGTGACAATGTCTGTTGCAAACTCATAACAATCTCCTCCTGTTTTTATTTGTATTTCTTTGCTCCCCTGATGTTCTTGTGATCCTGGGGAAGAACTGTTTCTTTTTCCTGCTCCTCAAACAGCGGCAACACCTTGTCCCTCCCGTTTTTAAGAATCTCCCTTACCTGCTTGTACCCTGTAAGTCCTTTCCTGTTGGCCACCCTGCATGCGTCGTTGAGTCTTTTGGGATAATCATTGGAGAGCTTCCTCAACCCCAGAAACGTCCTGTAGACCTGCTCCACATGATCTTTTAACTCAAACTGACGCTCAAGCCATTCACTTACCTCCTCCCCCTGATTCTTTGCCCAGTTCCGAAGACTCCGCGGATTCCACCTGTAATGTTGCTGATGTCCCCTGGGCATGTGAGAGAACTCGGTACAGTAACGCCTTGTGCTCCGTCTATGCTGCGCTATGATCCTGCCTTTGAGGTAGATCGTCACAATGTTCTGTGAGGCGTGAATCTCTACCCTCTTGCCCCTGTGAACGCAGGGAACCGAGTACAGAACCTTTTTGTACTCCACATGATAATCAATGTTCACCTTCGCTGTCTTTATCTCAGTGTAGATGTAGGGATACGGAGGCAGGGGTTTGAGAGCGGGCAAATCAATCTTATCGAATTCATCCCGCCGGCATCCCTCTTCCTTCTGGAAGGGCTTTTTGTTCAGCTTCTCAACAAGCCCCTTTGCGCGTTTGTTGAGCTCTGCAATGGAGAAGAACTTCTCGTTTCTTATCGGAGCCAGAACGCTTCTCTCCACTATCTGCACAGCCTTCTCCGCCCTGGCCTTGTCCCGGGGCTCGCGGGGTCTTGTCGGGATTACTATCGTATTGTAGTGATTCGCCCATTGAGCGTAAGCGGGGTTCGTATCGGGATCGTAACGGCACGCCCTTGAAACACCGCTTTTAAGATTGTCGGGCACTATTATCTCAGGAACCCCTCCGAAGAACTCAAGCATCCGTGTGTGACTCCCAAGCCAGTCGGGAAGGGTCTGTGACGCGGTGGCTTCGGCAAAGGTGTAATTCGACGCCCCCATGACCCCGACGAATATCTGAGCCTTCGTAACTTCTCCCGTATGTGGGTCCGTTATGTTCACTGCAGGCCCGGAGTAATCCACAAAGCACTTCTCCCCGGCCTTATGCACCTGCACCATTGAGGGTGGCCTGTTCTCTTTACGCCACGCATTGTACAGCTCGCAGAACCGAGTATAGCTGTAACAGTCTTTGCCCTTGTTGGCTTCGATGTACTCTTCCCAAAGAAGCTGCCTCGTCACCCCCTTTTTGGTGAGTTCCTTGTTTATATAAGAGAAGTCAGGCAGCACCTTGCCATCATAGACTGCCTCGGGCCTGGGATAGAGAATCTCCTCAAGCTTCTGATCATTAAGATCTTCGGGGAGGGGACATTGCAGACCCGCTTTCTCAGCCTTGCGAATTATATCGTTAACGCTGCTTTTGGCCTTGTTAACGCTTTGGCCGATCTTCATGGTTGAGAGATTCAGGGACCTGAGCCTCAGGACCTCTCTTATTGTTCTCGTATCCATTCTTCTTCTCGGCATCTTGTTACCTCCTTGCCTCAGATTGCAAGCAGGTTAACAAAACGCTTTTTAATGATGTTTTCGGGAAGAAGAAAAAGGGGGGATTCAGCCGTCCGAATTCGCTCGTAACTACCGTCCGAATTCAGTCGTAATATGCAAACGTGGAAGGAAATGAAGAATGGAACAACCAGTTACCCTCTGGTGTCGTCTGTTGGCTTGCTGGTTTACAAAAATGCCAACAGAAATAAATGAACAATTTTTTAGCTCGCTTTGCTTTAGAAAGAGGGAAAATAAAAGAAAAAGCAGGGGAAATAATTGTCGACCCTCGATTATTTGAACCCAATAGCCAATTACTTCTATCCACTGCACGAATAGAGGATTTAACTTGTGCGGAGATAAAAGAAGTAGGAATTAATGTTGCTAGAAAACACAAGACTGCAAAACATCTTTACGGATGGGCACAATTTTCTAGGAATGTAATAAATGAGATTGGTCTTGAAATTGACGATGACCCACCACCATCTCGACACTCTGATATAAAAGGTTGGCCGAAAGAAAAAGAAAAACGAGTGAGTATGAGACGTGAATTAGCACTAAAATCGAAACCAGTCTTACTAGAAGAAAAAATTCCTATAAACAAAACAGAAGCATTAGATTAATAACTCCCAAAAAAACCAAAACTCATAGAACCGATTCCCGCAACTTTGGGTCAGATTGTTAAGTCGTTCTTTATCAAAGCCCCAAAACCTAAGAAGCTTTCTAAGAAAAACAAGAAAAGTCAGTCCTAACCTACTTAATCTTGGCTAGTTTTGTATCGTGCTTTCAAGTTTGAAACGCAACAGGTGGATTAGTACCGAAGAATACCTGATTGGGGGTTTTTGTGTTATTCGCTTTTTTAAGAGTGGGAATAACTTTTTAAGCTTACAAGCTGTGTTGCTTCAGAACATAGGCAGTGCTCTTAGTTCTTTGAAGATCCAAGTCCGCAAAAGCCAGTATTATTTCTCTACCAATCCCAGAACATCTAAGATTTTAAGAGCGCTTGACAGCTGAATGTCTTGTTTTTGCTGCTCAAAGCGCGAGATCGTCGGTTGACTTACCTCCGCTATAGTGGCCAGGCGGCGCTGGGAGATTTTTCGTTCCTTGCGCCGCTTTATTGCTTCTTTGACAAGTAAGTCCCAATTGAGTCGAATGTCCCGTTCCATCTTTTCTCCATTTGCCGATGTAGTTTGTCTTTAATGTCCTGGCCGATACCCTTCGAAGCATCAACGACGCTGTGGGCTTTGTCGAGACGGCTGGCGAAATCCGAAACTGCCAGCATGACCGCTCTGTCAGGCAGGCCGAACAGCTTGCCCAGCCGGATCATGTTCTTCGCGCCGATCTTGCCGATTCGCATGTTCTCGGTCCCTGAAATCCCCAGTGCCAGTGTCTGATATTGCGGGTAGCAGGCGGCTGCAACGAGATCATAGCAGGGCGCGAGGCGTAGTCCGCTTTCTGTATGCTCCATAGCGAAGTTTTTAAGATGTGCATCTGTATTTCCCGTGAGAATACAGGCCATTACCCGGCGAAACAGTGTATCGCACTCTGCCCGCAGGCATATGTCGCCATTTTGGATAATGAAATCGGCCATGTGCTCGTAGCAGCCCTCATACTTGTCCTCCGAGTGGTTACCGAGCAGCTGGTTAAATTCCTCGAAGTGAATTCGCTCGCCGTCTTCAGTCCTGTCAAACCGTTTGACGAGCAGAGATCTATCCGCAACGCCTTGGAGCGGCGCCAAGGTCATCTCCGCAACGGTGTCTTCCTTAAGAAGGGCTGCGCACGCCTGCGTAGTTACACACTCAAGCCCCAGGATATCGGGCAGCACAGGGGAGGGAAGCTTGGCTATATGGGTTGCCCGTTCACCGCGCCCTACAGGGCGAAACACGCGGCCTTCCTTTATTGCGCCCAGTTTTGGCTGAACCCCGCAAAGAGACGCCCTTGCTGAAAGCGCCGCAATGTTTTCCGGGTCGTCGTGGTCGATTTTAATGTCCCCGGCAGGATCCGGGTCAATGATGCTTACGGCGCCGGCAAGGTCTGTGCCGAAGGCAAGCAGCAGCGGGAAACGGTCGTCCCTCTGCAGGCCGAGTGCGCGTGCCTGCGCATCCTTAAGCCAGCCCTCGGCGCATAGATTGTCAAAGAAAGGATGCAGTCCGTATTTGCTTAAATGAGGCTCGGTCCGAAGCGGCAGCGTGTAGGAAATAGCAGGCGAAGAGCTTTGCAGATAGCCCTCGTCGTAAGTGAATACGCATCGGCTTCCAGCCTCCTGCGAGAGAACGCCGGCGAAAGTATCCTTGTAATATACTTTGCCCCAGAGATTGGTTGCCATTGATTCAATCCGTCTAATTATTGTTAATAGTATTAGAGATTATAAAATATATTTTGTCAAACATGGATATTGTAACATTTAAATAAAATAGGATTAATCAAACAAGCCCTTAAATAGTTTAATAATCAAATATATTTGATCCATTTTCCAAATAAGAATTTGTCAGTAGTTTTGGTTCCTGCAAATTGTAGGGACGGAACTATATACCTTGTTAACCAGAGGAGGCTGGATAAAGCACCTGGAAACTAGGAATACAAAAGAGGTTTACCGACTTGCATGCTTGAAGGCAAAGTAGGGACATTTCTATAAGAGCAGTGCTCACACGGTCGCTTTAACTCTTCAGTAAATTTCATAGCAATTTCGTGTATTTCACGCTGGAGATCTTTATCCCCACGGTACTCTAAAGGCACTTCAACAGTTGCACAGTTGCCCTCTGCATTGCGTTTGTAGGTTAAGGTGTAGATTCTATAAATTTTTCCTTTCCTTTCTAGTCTTATCAGTTTTGCTCTCGGGTCTGTCTGCAATCTTAGCCGACTGAGCCAACAAGGCAATCTAATGTTTGGGGATAACATACAGTGCTAGCCAAGATTTTCGGAGTTTTTGGGTGGTCGGTTTCTTTCTCAAATACAGTCCGAGATGTTTTATAAGAAGAAGAGTAGCTGCGCGACTAGAAGGAATATTTTTCGCAACCGTCAACATCCTCATTGTCCTCATAATCATATACGAATGCTACGCTTTGTTCGGCGCGCGTTATTGCCACATACAATTTAGAACGGCTTGTTGGTGCAAGATCACTGCTATTGTCTTTCAGCCACTTTTTTATCGGAATGGTTGGATAAATAAGCACTCTTTCGAAAGAAAGTCCTTTGGATTCCCCAAAATTCATAACTGGAGCATAGTCTTTTACCTCAACGTCTTCTCTATTCCGCAGTTGCATTGGCCTATACCTGGAAAGGTAACAATCTACATCTTTTTGCCTAACCAGGAACACTCCATCATGATTCGTTGAACGCTTGTTGCCTGACTGGGTCTGCGGACGCTGATAAAACAATTTATTTGATAAATCGCAAATCGCTGGAATGCTGCGGTAGTTTATTCTGAGTAGTTGATCATCTACTTCAATATTTGAGATATCCTCGAAAAAATCGAGGATCTTATCTCTTGCGTATTGATTATTTCTAGCGGAGTTGCTCGTGGAGTAAGTTGCCTGACGCAGGTCACCCACAAGAAGGGTATTGATGTTAGAGTCAAAGAGCAATCTAAGAAAATCAAGATCATAACCAGACAAATCCTGCACCTCATCAATAAACAAATAGTGGTAAATCCGAGATAACCTGTCTAAAACTTTTCCGTCGCTTGCTTTGTTACATTTTAAGAGAAATTTTGATATCTTGTCCGAGTAGATTTTTTGTCTCCCATCAAAATAATGTTTTTTAATGTCGCTTTCCTTACTGTATGGAGCAGATCTGCTGTTGACCAAATTCATCCCTTTAATGTCATGATCAAATAAACCTCCTTGATAAGGTCTTGCACCGTGTTGCAACAGTGTCGAAAACCATGTCTGTACAGTGATATTGCCCGGCATGAATTTATTTTTCTCTGTTATCTTTTTTCTTATTTCTGCCTCGTTTGCTTCCGTGAAGGTGGTCATCAAGACATTCTTGTCTTTTATCTTTAATGCCTCTTCCACGAGGAGGGTGGTCTTGCCGGAACCGGCGGCCGCAACAATAAGCCTGTTATTTTTCATTATTTGGTTCCGATCGCTTTTAATATGTACCGCGGGAATTTCACGGTTCGCTTTGTGTTAAATATTTTCAAAGCGCAGTCGGTCTTGTTCGCCTTCATAAATTTAAGTAGGGCCTCATCGGTTCTGTGAGATGTACCGAAAATTTTATTCAGCCTGCTTCTGCTATTTTTTCTAAGCAGGTTAGGTTCTAGAGTGTTGTAGTTAAAATCTGGAGGGAGACCGCCATTCTTTGCTTCTCTCACTTTCTTATCAAAGTGAATCTTGATGTTTTTCTTGCTGCTTCCTCCAAGGTACTTGGAGTACTTTTTTCTCACGGCCTCAATATCGCCATCGTTATCTGTAACCACTACGACATTCTTGCCTATTTTTTCCGCTACTTCCAGAAACCTTAAGAATGAAGTGCCGACGGAGATAACGTCAATTCCGTCTTCAATGGGTAACCTGTCTTCATTATGAATCATATAGGCTTTCTGCACGATTAACTCATCGGAATCACCTTCTACTAAGATTGCTTTCTTGCACAAGATAAGCCGGAGGGTATCGTATCCAGCCAGCTTCGAGAAGAAATCTTTAGTATTTGAACCCAGTTCGTTTAGCCTTGTGCTCTTAGAGTCGTTTAAGAATATCAATTGATCCAGCCCCAGCTTGTTTGCGACAAAACTTGAATGCGTAGATACGATGAGTTGTTTTTCCTTAAGGTTGGCCGAAATTCTTTTTAAAAGTTCATTTAATTTCGAGTGAGACAAGTGATTCTCCGGTTCTTCGAGAAGAATAACGTTGGCCTCTTGAGATTTCTTGTGACTCATCGCAAGATTGGCTTTAACGATGCTCTGTTCTCCTCTTCCAACATAATGAAGCGGGATATCGTCAAGATAAGTCATTAGGCTTGTTTCCCATGCATTCTGTGTGGAAAGATCAACTGATATTTTGATATCTTTGTCTGTAATATTCGCATTTTCTTTAATTTTTTTGTTGATGGACTGCACGGATTTCTCATTCATAAAAGCTTCCTTCATCTTTCTGTGAGCCTGAGAAATTTCTACCCGTTCTCTGTCCTCCAAGTTTTCTCGGATAATCCTTGAAATATAAATATCCGAACCGTTCAGAACGCGCGCACGAGCGGAATCTATTAACGCTGACTTGATAGGGATGCTTCTACTAGTAATTGTATCTCTGGCGAATGATCGCCAAGAGATTTTGTAGTACTCTATAGGTATGGTTTTGATGCCGCCCGTTTTAACCAGTTCCGCATATTCCGATTGATATTGGTCATCAAATTCAATTCGGAATGAGACACCACTGCCAGAGCTCTTTTCACTGTTGTTATTGCCCTTAAGTCGTGCAAGTGCCGGACAGTCTTCACCGGATAAGAACAACTCAATCGAAATATAAGGAGGTGTTTGAGGTGGGTCCGTCTCGAGGCTTTCGATATACTTTTTTTCTACCTCTTTATTGAAGAGATACTGAGAAAGTTCATTTTTTAGGTACCTGCCATTCAGTACGCCTGAGAGAGCAAGATGTATAGCCTCAAGTATCGTGGATTTCCCTGCCTCATTATTCCCGACGAGTATATTTATGCCCTCATTCAGTCCGAGAGAAAATTCGCCCTCGAAGCACTTAAAATTCTCAATTTTTACTTTGTCTATACGCATTCTGAACTCCGTAAAAGTTAAATAGTTGTATTATTTTACCCACAGTTTTTTGGAAGAGTCTGACAAACTTGCAGAATCCACCTGTATAAAGATTCTCCGACGGCTATTAATATCTGGGATAGGTAGGGATAACTGTATAGCTTAGAAAATCATAAAGAGAGAAAAGAAACTCAACGGTTATGATCCAAAACCTATTAGACATTGTTATAACAAAGCGAGACAATACAATTCTTTACGGTTCGGGGCGCTAGAAGAGAGAACAGAATGAGCTTATTTGAAACGGACAACTGGGAGTCGGAGAAGGTTTATCGTACTGATTCCGGCGATATGGTTCGGAGCAAGCAGGAGAGGTTTGTTGCCAATCTTCTTACTTCAGAGGGTGTTTCCTTCGAATATGAAAGGGAACTGTCTAGCTGGGATGGTTCTTTCCGCTACCCGGACTTTACTCTCTTTATCAAAGGCGAACTGTATTACTGGGAACACTGGGGGATGGTTGATGATTACTCTTACCGACAATACATTGCCAGGAAGATCAGGTGGTATCGTGAGCACGGCTACTATGACTACCTGATTCAGACATGGGGAGGGGGCGACAGAGACTTGAGGGGGCAGGTTCTGGCCGAGTTGCACAGGTTGAGGAAACCCAAACGCAGGAAAATCGGATACAAGCCTGTTTCCGATTCCCATGCTGGCTGGAAGACGGGACATGAACGCCTGACGGAAAAGCTAGAGAAGACGGTTAGACATAAAATGTCTCGGTCCAGGGCTGCGAAGAAACCTAGGAACAGAAAGACACCGCAATCTCCCCGTGGCCAGCAACCCGAAACAGCCTATAGGCCTGAAGAAGAGGACTCTGTTGGATTTATTAATCAAGATAGCGGACAGAACACGCGGGGATGGGTCATACCCCTTGCCGTAATCTTAACGCTTTTTATTCTCGGCGCTTTTTTTAGTTCCATACAGGTGCCCGAGCCAGTCACCAAGTCGAAAGCACTGAAAGCTGTTTCGCAGAAGCCGGAACCGGAAAAAGAATTGGAAACAGTAAAAAAGCCTCATTCAACCACCCAGGAGATTAAGACTGGGGAACCGATAACGGAAAAGAAGGAAAAAGAAGAGATGTTTTATATGGGAATCAAGATATCTCAATGAAAAACTAAGTGTTCCCCTCTTTTTTTTACGGAATTTTTGGCTAGTTATGTGTATAATTCCCCCTTCAGAAGGTAGGTGAATGAGGCTGTGGGAAGGCATAACGCAAGGCAGGAATCCACTATGGAAAACATCTCGAAGGTAGCCAGAGGCATGCTTGGTAAGAGACTTAGTTACAAGGAACTCACGAAAGAACTGTCACCTGAGAGTGAGTGGGTGATTTTGTTAGTCTGTAAAGATAATCATGGTATATTCATGTGACATAGGTGAAAAATGAAAATGCGATTGACAAAGATACTGGCTTTCTTTTTTCTAGGATTTCTTATTTCTGCAAGCGTGCAAGCGAACCAACTGGCAGCGGAGGACGAAGAATTCATTGACACTTATATGAGACAGTTTCAGCTTTTTAACAATTGTGAACAGATTGGATTGAGTGTAGCCATTGAGAGACAATCCTCAAAGTTGAATTTAACGGAGAAAGCAATAACTAACGCCGTAGAATCGAGACTGCGTTCTGCTCGTATTTTTACTGATAGCTACAATAATTTCTTAGATGTAGATGTAACCATAGTGGGACCTGCATACAACATATATGTCGCATTTGTAAAATCTCTTGAGGACTACCGCTTGAGCGAACATCTTTCCTCTCCCCTTCCTATAGTTGGTTCAGCACACACATGGCGTATGGGGTCTACTGGTGTACACGCCGGACAAGAAGGCTTTATCTTATCACGACTTTCGCAAATAGTTGACGGGTTCCTAGTTGACTATTTTAAGGCGAATCAGGAGAAATACTGTAGCAAGAAAGGGAACTAACTGCACCTGTGTGGCTCTGACAACGTTTTACGAATAAAGAGAAAAATCAAAGTGGCTAGCCACATTCAATGTGCTATACTTTAGGTGTGGAGGTTGCCCTATGCCAGACTCGGATGGAAAATTTACCCAAGCAGAATTTAATACATTGTCTCAGTGGCTAGCCAGTAATAATATAAAATGTGCTTCATGTGGCCATAGAGGTCTATCCATAGGGACTTATCAAGTACAGATAAATTGCTCTAAGCCTGGATTAAGCTATCCGGGAATGCTCGTGGTATGTAGCAAGTGTTCATATTATAACATCTTTGGATTGGAGGGAAAATTATGACTGTTGGTACCTTTGAACCTCAAGAACACCAGCAAAATGGATTTTTTGAGCCTCAAGAAGACTGGAAAGCGAGTTCTCCCACATTGGAACAAATAATGACAGACATAAAGTATCGAGGCACTAAAGAAGATTTTGCTAACGTAAAAGCTGATTTTTATTTGAAGACTGCTGAAATACAGCAGGAACACCATCTCACCGTCAGATATGTAGTAACACTTGTTCTTCTTGCTATGGGAGTGGTGTTCGCTGTGTTTGCTTTGTTTGTTAAGTTTTTCCCGAATAACCCAACTCCTTTTTCTTATTAGTTCTTTCCAATCGGTAAAACAAAAAACTAGGGAGGGGCAACAATGTACATAATTCCCAAGCTTTCTTTAAGCTAGGGCAACCTATCTCCGCAACCATGCGGATTTTCCGCTGAAACCCGAAAAGCGTAAGCTAGTGATTAGAAGGACTTATGAAACACGAAATTCCGCAAATTCCGTTATTTTTTCACACCCCGAAAAACCTCGTTTTTAAGCCGTTTTTTTTAACGAGTTGAAACTTTCGGCAATCGTTGAAAAATTGCACGTTTTGGTTAGTTGAGTATATGTCATCCCCACAGTGGTTAAGACATTTGAGTATGACACAAATCTAGTTGCTATGGTTGTTCAGATTTCTTCATTGACTAAAAGTGCATAACGTACTTCTGGCATTGGGTCAGACTGTGAGGTCTCTATCCATTCATTGAGCACTGGTTCTTTGAGACCTGCGTTTTTTAGAGCTACAGCAAGCCTCACACCCTTTTTACGAATCAGTCCGACATCAGAACGACGGGACATATCACGCCAATTTTCATAGTTTGTCTCAGTGTCTAAGAGTTCAAGTGCATGGACAAGTTGATGTTGGTCTGGTGTCGAAACGATAGCCGAATCAACAAACAGACGCACGAGGTTAAGAGCCGAGATCAGACCCGGTTCACGTCTCATTAAACAGATTGAAACTGTTTCATCAATAAGTTTTTTAGGAATTTTGGAGATGTTCTGTTGCTTCTTTAGTCTATAAAACCGGAAAACCGCCGCCAGTGCGGCTCTGACAATATCTGAATCTTGGCTGATCATCCCTTTTTGTATTGCTCTCGTTGCTTCTTCAGCCAAGCTCTCGTCAAGCCTCACAAGTTCCGGCAGGGCTGTCAGGAGCTCTGGAAAAGATCCGTCCGAAGCACGGTCTATAAAAGCACGAGTTTGTTCCTCTCCAATTTCGGACGGTTGAAGTGAAGGTAAAACGGTTGATGCCAGCGCATTAGCAATCAAATTAGGAATTTTTCTATCATTAAAGTCTTTGCGCCAAAATGTTGAATTGACACTTGTGGTTTGAGATTTCCAATCTAGGGCATGTTTCACAATATTCAGTGCATTCTCAGGGCTTATTCGGTAGGGTTTGTACTGGCCTTTGAGTGAATACGATATTCCAACAATAGATAGCAAAAGATCTTCATTTAAAGAACCGTTTGCTAATTCTATAACGACTTCTCTGTCGAAAATCTCCCGAGATGCATCAGGGTTGGGGCTTGGTAATTGCAGGAAGACATAAAGTAAAAGATTAGTATTGGCTGGAAAATCGTTGTTTCCAGCATGTTTCCAGATTGCCTTCCCGAAATCTCTGATCTCATTTTTTGTCAATTTATCGTGTGTAAAGAGTTTGAAGAGCCTGTAAGTTGCGTCTGGACGTGGTGAATTACTTGAGTTGTCAGAAACAGCGTTGATGAGGGAAGTCACCCGGGATGACCATTCGCGATTCCGTTTTCGTGCCTGCCATGCGTTATTATCTAGAGCGTTAAAAACATTCATCCATATGAATTCTGATTCACTGATTTCCTTTTCACGGCTAAACGGTAATAGCAGAACATCAAGAGCAGCTTCCCCGTGCCTTTCAGGTTCTAATGCCTTCAAGCTCCGGAACAAGAGATTACTCACGCTTTTAAGTACCCATTTATCCTTCAAGTTTGGATCATGAGCTAACGAGACTCCAAAACGAAACAGGTCTAATGCCTTATCGCCTTGGAACCGCATGCTGAGGCGAGACAAAAGTTCGGTAAGAACGTGGATGCGTTCATTCCAAAACATGTTTTGTCCTGTTGAGCCATCGTCATTAATTTTTAAGAGTCTGTTTTTTCCAAACACAATGGCGTTACGCAAGCTTTGGACAATTTCTGATATAATATTGCATTCTAGGCGAGCGACCGCAACACGGTTGAAATGATTTTCAATTGTTTTACGTTCCTCAGCTATTACGGCATGTACAGATGCCCAAATGCCTACAGGACTGTAGTCTTCATTTAAGACTTTTACTGCTCGGACCAATCGCCACCCGAAAATGTCCATTATGTCGAGTCTGAGCGGAATACCTATATATTCGGCCAAGCGGTTAAGGTCATTGTAGGGAGATGTGACAGCGGGGTTAGAGAATGTATTATATGCTGGAACCATAACGGTACTGTAAGTGCCCGCATCAAACTGTGGATCTCGGTCAAGTAAATTATCATGACGCGAATGGTCGGCATCTTTGATTTTTCCTTCAAGATACTGCAGTTCATCCCAAGGGTCGGTGTCGTTAGCTTTATACTCGGGAGGCCAGTCCACTCGTTCGTCAAATGGATATTCTTCCAACGCAAAACGTGCACTTTCTTTAAGCCATGATATCCAAGCTTCCCTCGAAAGGAGCCATAACGATCTTCGGTCCTTTGTTCTTTTTTGCTGAATTTCATGGTGAGCTTCGTAAATCAGCTTGGATGCTGCAGAGGCATCTCCAAGTTCAGCGATAAGAGCAGCTTTGCGCAGCAACCAAATCGGATCAGATCCGATAATATCTTTAGCATGTGTAGCTAAAAACTTGTAATCAAGTTCATCTTTGGCTCTAAGGCAGCGTTCGTAGAGAGCTTCTACTTTTGCTGCCGGATCGTCCAGCATGTCAAGAAACTGGATCCGCTGATCAAAAGTTACCCAATCCCGTCTATGGCGTGCAACGCGGATGATTGCCGTGCGGAGCAGGATCCGATGTTCCAAAGACAGCGAACTATCATCATTGGTTTTCACCATTTCGGACACTGTATTTTCTAGAAAATTTGGCAATGGCCAGAATGCAGTCTCGGATAACCAGACCGCTTCGTAGAGAGCAGAAGCTCTTGTAGATTTTGAGGCGTTGGTGAAAAGATCTGACTCAAAAAGTTCTCTGGACTCGCTGAGGTTGTTCCGTATAGTTGCTCTCAACGGCGGCGGTGTTACCAACCACCCGGGATGAGTTTCCCTGTCTCGCTTCCAGATTTTTATTATATGGGTTAATTGTGAGTCGGATTCAGGAACATTCTGATCGCTTCCTTTGTATGGAGTAGGGCTCCATTTTGCCTTTGAGGGTTTTCCCCGCTCCAGAAATTTTAGGAAGACCTCAATTGCGTAGCGATGATGATCTTCTGGATTAAGGTCGCTTGGTATTATAGGCGCAAGGTCAATTGGGGTAATATTGCGTCCTCTTAGGAAATGGCGTCTGGAGTCGGAAAGATTAAGAACACCGACTAACCTGATTGGTCTGGCCATAGTTCCGAGATGATCTCGAACCCACCCCGACCATTTGAGAAAGTTGGGGTCTTCGCCTGAGAATCCAAGCAAGCAGAGTTCATTCTCAAGCAGTACTTGCCGTACCAGATTAACAAACGGTGCGTATAGTGTTGGATAAGTGCGGAAATCTTCTTCAGTGAAGATAAGGGGACTGTGCGATGGCAAGCTACCATGAAGCTTGACAATCCGAGGGGACTTGGTGCGGGTAATATCGAGTGGAACACGCACAACATCAAACGAAATGTCTGGATTGGATTCAGCGGACCTCTCCAAGAGGGTATCCCAGTTGGTTGTTAATACATCCATCCATGGTAAGGATAAAAGACGACGGTGAATTTCTGCTGGATTTCTTTCGGTGTCTCTTATTTTAGATCTGATTAAGTTCTCTAGGGCTGAATCGCCGAGTGCGGCACCATATTCTTCCGCAAGGGCTAGTGGATCGGATGGACCACCTTCTTTCGGATAGAGTAGTTCCTCTAGCATCGCCTTATGAAAATCGGGCCACAAAGGGGCAAGAGGTGTTGTATCGGCAATTCGGTCCGCAAACCTGCTGAAGCCTGCACCAATCATCACAGCGGCACCGTAAATTTCTCCGATTCTCCAGAGTGCATTTCGAACCTGGCACAATGCCGGATAGTCAGGAAGCTGTTCTATTTCTATTTTTTCTATATCTGTCAAAAATCTTTTCCTTTCCATGATTTTTTCACAGTTGGAATTATATACAATCCTACCAAATTTCTCCCTTGAAAATTAATGTCTTTTGTGCACATTATACAGTGTGAGGGAGGGTTTTGACCACAATATAAAGAGTATTTGACGGAGAATTGCAATTTCCTCGTCAGTCCTTCTTGTAGATATAAGGAAGAATCTTAGAATGCCTAAACCTAAAAAAGAAGTAATACAAGTTCTCCCGAGAGAATGCGTCTATTGCTCTCACCACAAACATTTTGTCCAGAACACAACATCTAATAATTCATATTGTTTGGAGGAAAAACAATCTATATCAAAGGAGAGGTGTCGCTAGAGACGCGCCGAAACATCATTGATTGTCTGAGGATTGAACAGGTTCCTTGGAGTGGCACCCTGGAAGACATTGAGTTTTTGGAACGCCTCTACGATCTTGACTCGCTCCCATCTTATGATAGCCGTTTTGATAATGCTGCTAGTGATATATGGCAGCATCGGGTTAATAACCACGATTGGGATAACGACTGGGTATATGATGATTCTCGCTTCGACCTGTTAAATGGACCGACGGATACTTTTCTACGGTTCTTGTGTGAGGTTGTTCATCCCGTCGTACGCCCTGATCAAGATGAGTCTCGCCAACTGGTTCGGCACTTCAATGACCAGCTGCAACCTGAAGGTTGGCAAATTGTTGAAAAGGGGAAAATTGCTGGACGCCCATGCTTTGTCGCTCAGCGGATGCAACCTGAAAGCAATCAGTTAATATCTCGTGCGCATTCGGTTGCTACAGCACTTGATGCAGATTGGATGAGGAACGAAGTTGAACGGTTACAAGAAGCTATAGAAGATGATCCTGCGCTTGCTATCGGCACAGCCAAAGATCTTGTCGAGACATGTTGCAAAAGCATATTGTCAGATCGGGGTGTGCAGATTCCTCGTAAAGCAAATTTGCCAAAACTCACCAAGCTTCTTGCAAAAGAACTGAAGCTGGTTCCTGAAGGTGTTTCCGATGAAGCTAAAGGTGCTGAGAGAATTCGTCTGATATTGAGCAATTTATCTGCCCTGACGCAGTATCTAGCTGAGCTTCGTGGTTTATATGGTTCTGGTCACGGCCGCAAGGGAAAATATCGGGGATTGAAACCACGACATGCTCGCCTTGCGGTTGGAGCGGCGGTGACTTTTATTGAATTTATTACAGAGACGCATTATCAGCGAGGTAACTAGAGCAGTTATTGATTTAAAACAGCGTTTTAGTAAGTTTCATAACACCATTGATAAGGTCAGTTACTTCATCTTCTGAAGGCTCTTTTTCCTTGTTGTGGTCACATAGATTTCTAAGGTCACCGAGATATTGATTTGATCTCCATTGAGGAAGATCAATTACATTGGCATTTTTCAATGCGTCATTAAAGTCTGCAATTACAAGGTTTCTCTTCTTGATTCTGATTCCATGGTTTCTGCAGACTTCCGCAATATGTTTTTCCATCACAACCCCTGCTATTGCACCCCCAGCTCTGAAAAAGCCATGCTTTACCAGTGCCATTGCGGCTTCTAATTCAGAGTCGAATAGGTCTGCCTGGACAATTTGTTTGATATCGAAGAGCGAACTTTCAAAACGGTCCCTAATGGCTTTGACTATCGCAAGTTGCTGTCTGAACCGAGGGATTGCTGCGTCAGGGCCAACAACAACTTCGTAACTCCTGCGAGTTATGTTAAGATCCATAAGGTAGTCGGATATCCGATAGCTTTCGTAGTCTATCTCTTTACGTCCCCTTGGTTTCTCGTAATGACCAGCAAAATCATCTAGACGGTCTGGGAGTAATTGACGTATAAGAGCCTTTGCTTCTGAATACCAAGTTTCATACTTCTCAGAAAAATTCGGCAAGTTGTCTAAAAACTCTGAAGTTTTATCCTTTAGTTTTTTTCTAACAAGGTTTTCATAATCTTCTGGGTCACATTCATAATGCATAGCATGAAATAGTTCGCTGCCCGTTTTTATGAGTTTTTCCAGATCATTCTTATGTCGTTCTAAATTATTCAATGATAAGATCCCCGAAGATTGTTTGGAATGAAATCACTGTGTCGATTGTTTCGTGTGACTATAACAGATAATGGAAATCTTCACCACGATGAAACACATATAAGGATTTCCGTCTAGCTATGTATATAGTTCCCTTGGGGGGGGGGGGGTAGTGATATTTTTTCCTCTGCGGTTAAAATGTTTCTCCGAATCCGGGCTTCCGCCTAGGATCCAAAGTACCTTTTTTAGCGTTTGAGGTCGGATTCTCGATAGCAAAAAAAACGCGGTTGCTCTGCGTTGCAAATTCCCCCGCGGCCCATCTTCGTCGCGTTTTGCATGGACAAATGGAAGAAGATCCTCAAATATCGGAAGAAGAAGCCGAAGACCGGGAGTGGATCGAATCGCTTGAATACGTGATCGAAAATTCCGGGCGCGAGAGGGCGGCAGAGCTGCTCCGAAAACTCAGGATTTACTCCCAGAAAAAAGGCGTGCAGATTCCCTACGCCGCAAACACCCCTTACGTGAACACCATATCCGTGGAGGACCAGCCCTCTTACCCCGGCAACTACGAAATAGAGCGCAACATAAGAAGCATAATAAGATGGAACGCCATGGCCATGGTCGTGCGCGCGAACAGGATAAGCGACGGCATCGGCGGACATATCTCAACCTACGCCTCAGCCGCGACGCTCTACGAGATAGGGTTCCACCATTTCTTCAGGGCAGGCGACGAGAACAGGGAAGGGGACATAATCTACTTCCAGGGACACGCTTCGCCGGGCATATACGCAAGGGCGTTTCTCGAAGGCACGGTATCAATCGAGCAGATGCGCAATTTCAGGAGGGAACTCAGCGGAGACGGCCTCACCTCCTATCCGCATCCCTGGCTCATGCCGGGCTTCTGGGAGTTCCCTACGGTCTCGATGGGACTCTCCCCCATAATGGCGATCTACCAGGCCCGTTTCAACAGGTACCTCGAGGACAGGGGTCTCAAGCCCCGCACCGACGCCAAGGTGTGGGCCTTTATCGGAGACGGGGAAACGGACGAGCCCGAAACCCTGGGAGCCATCACGCTTGCGTCAAGGGAGAGACTCGACAATCTCATATTCGTGGTCAACTGCAACCTCCAGCGCCTTGACGGCCCCGTGAGGGGAAACGGCAAGATAATACAGGAGCTAGAAAGAATATTCAGGGGGGCAGGATGGAACGTGATAAAGGTCATCTGGGGAGGGACGTGGGACCCGCTTCTGGCCCAGGATAAAGACGGCTTCCTGGTCGAGAGGATGGAGGCGGCCCTTGACGGCGATTACCAGAGGTACACCATATCTCCCGGGGACTACATAAGGGAGCATTTTTTCGGCACCCGCCCTGAAATCCAAAAGATGGTCGAGAAACACTCAGACGAGCAGCTTGAGAAACTCGCAAGAGGAGGCCACGACTCAGAGAAGGTCTACGCCGCCTACAAGGCCGCGGTTGAGAACACCGGTTCTCCCACGGTGATTCTCGCAAAGACCATAAAGGGCTACGGCCTGGGGGAAGCGGGGGAGGGCAAGAACATTACCCACCAGCAGAAAAAACTGAACGAAGAGGAACTAAAGCGCTTCCGCTCCCGCTTTTACATACCGCTAACGGATCAGGAAGTGAGAAGAGCTCCCTTCTACAGGCCCGCTCCCGACAGCCCCGAGATGAAATATCTGCGCGAGAGAAGAGAAGCCCTCGGCGGACCCGTCCCGAAGCGGGTCGTGCGCGCAAAGCCCCTTGAGAAGATCCCCGAGAAAGTGTTCGAGGAATTCAAAAAGGGCTCGGGTTCCAAGAGAAAAGTGGCCACTACCATGGTGATCGTCCACATGCTCTCAAGGCTCATGCGGGACAGGAATATAGGAGACCTTATAGTCCCCATAGTCCCCGATGAGGCGAGAACTTTCGGGATGGAGGCGCTTTTCCGCCAGGTGGGCATATACTCAAGCGTGGGACAGCTCTACGAACCCGTCGACGCGGACACCCTCCTTTACTACAAGGAGGAAAAGGACGGACAGATTCTCGAAGAAGGCATAACGGAGGCGGGCAGCATGTCCTCCTTTATCGCGGCCGGCACTGCCTACTCGACCCACGGCATAAACACCATCCCCTTTTTCATCTACTACTCCATGTTCGGCTTCCAGAGGATAGGAGATCTTATCTGGGCCGCGGCCGACATGAAGTGCAGGGGTTTCATGGTGGGAGGCACCGCCGGGCGGACCACCCTTGCGGGCGAGGGCCTTCAGCACCAGGATGGAAACAGCCATCATTTCGCCTACGCATATCCGAACCTGCGGGCTTACGACCCGGCTTTCTCCTACGAGATAGCGGTGATAGTCAGGGACGGGATAAAAAGGATGTACCAAGACGGGGAGGAGATATTCTACTACATAACGGTGATGAACGAGCGCTACGTGCAGCCCGCCATGCCTGAGGGGGTCGGGGAAGGTATAATAAAAGGGATGTACAAATTCGCCCCTTCGCAGATCGAGGACTCGGGGAAAAAGGTCCATCTTTTCGGAAGCGGAGCGATCATGAACGAGGTTCTCTGGGCAAAAGAGGTCCTTGAGAGCGGCTACGGCGTTCCGACCGATGTCTGGAGCATCACTAGCTACAAGGCGCTTTACGATGACGCGAAGGAGACGGAGAGGTGGAACCGCCTCAATCCCGGGGAGAAGAGAAGAAAAAACTACATTTCAGAGTGCATGGAAGCAGAAGACGGGGTATTTATCGCAGCGACCGATTACTTAAAAAGCCTTCCGGAGTCCGTTTCCGCCCACTTCCCAAGGCCCCTTGTTTCCCTTGGAACTGACGGGTTCGGAAGAAGCGACACCCGCGAGGCGCTTCGCGACTTTTTCGAGGTCGACTACCGCCACATCGCGATCGCCGCGCTTTACGAGCTTACGAGGGAAGGCAGGATCGATGAAAAAACCGTCAATGAGGCGATAAGCGAATTTGGAATTGACCGGGGAAAGCCAAGCCCCTCGGTCACATGACGAGGAACGTCAATTGATAGAGTTCAGGCTTCCCGAACTTGGAGAAGGAATTGAATCCGGGCAGGTGATAGAGGTTCTCGTCGCGCCCGGAGACAGGGTCTCGCTTGAGCAGCCTCTGCTTGAGGTGGAAACTGACAAGGCCGCGGTTGAGATTCCTTCCCCCACAGACGGAACGGTTACGGACGTCCTTGTAAGCGCCGGGGACACCGTGGCGATAAACGATGTCCTTGTGAGGATAGACGGCGACTCGGAGGGCAAAGAGCCCGCATCAGAAGAACCCGCAGCTTCTGCCGCGGCGGATGAGGCAGAAGGGAAAAGTCCCGCCGCAACTGAAAAACCCGCAAAGGAAGAAAAAAAGCCTTCTCCGCCGAGAGCCCCGCGCGCAGACGACACGGCACCGTCAGGTTCCCTCAAAGTGGCCGCGGCGCCTTCCGTGAGGCGTCTTGCGAGGGAGCTTGGCGTTTCGCTCGGTTCCGTTACGGGCTCTGGCCCCAGGGGGAGAATCCTTGAAAAAGACGTAAAAGCCCACGCGAAGGCCATAATAAGATCCGCTTCCTCGGCCCAGGCGGCGGCGCCAGCAGAACCCGAGCTTCCCGATTTCTCAAGATGGGGGGAGACGGTTACAGAGAGTTTCTCGACCGTTAGGAAGCTTACGGCCGAGCGCCTCACCCAGGCGTGGGCGGCCCCGCACGTAACGCAGTTTGACAAGGCGGACGCCACTCGGCTTGAGGAGCTTCGAGGACTCAACAAGGAGAAGGTGGCCGAAGCCGGGGGGAACCTTACCGTAACCGCGATCCTGGTAAAGGCCCTTTCCCGGGCGCTTTCCGAATTTCCGAAATTCAATTCAAGCATACATATGGGCAGCCGCACGATCGTTTACAAAAAATACGTGAACATAGGGGTCGCGGTGGATACCGAAAGGGGGCTTCTTGTCCCGGTGATAAGGGATGTCGACAAAAAAGACGTAACGCAGATATCCGTTGAGCTAACCGATATCTCTTCCCGGGCGAGGGAGAAGAGACTCTCTGCCGACAGGCTCCAGGGAGGCTCCTTCACCATAACCAACCTAGGGGGAATAGGGGGAACCTTCTTCACCCCGATTCTAAATCCGCCCGAGGTGGCCATACTGGGAGTATCGAGATCCTCCTTTGAGCCCGCGTATGTAGACGGGGAGTTCGTGCCGAGATTCATGCTTCCGCTTTCGCTTTCCTACGACCACAGGATTATAGACGGGGCCGAGGCGGCCAGATTCCTGAGATGGCTCTGCGAGATGCTTGAAAAGTCTCCCGAGAGCATATTTGAGCAGGCGGTGTAGCAGACGATGGAGAGAATAACGACTGAAGTGGCGGTAATAGGGGCGGGCCCGGGAGGGTATCCCGCGGCGTTTGCCCTAGCCGACAAGGGAAAGAAAGTCACGCTTATAGATCCTGAGGCAAACCCCGGAGGGGTCTGTCTCTACAGGGGATGCATACCTTCAAAGGCCCTTCTTCACGCGGCGAAGGTGGCCGAGGAGGCAAGGGACGCCGTGGATTTCGGCCTTAGCTACGGGGAACCGGAGATAGACCCCGGGAAGCTCTTTTCGTGGAAAGACGAGGTGATCTCCAAGCTAACGGGCGGGCTTCGCACGCTTGTTAAGGCAAGAAAGGTAAATTACGTGCGGGGGAGGGCGTCTTTTACCTCTTCCAGCACCCTCCGCGTCGTAACGGCTTCCGGCGAGGAGCGGGAAGTCCTCTTTGAGAGTGCTATTATCTCAACGGGTTCTGTCTCGAGGAGGATCCCGGGAGTGGACAGTTCCCCGAACGTGGTTGATTCCGACGGCGCTCTCTCCATGGGGGAGATCCCGAGGAGCCTGCTTGTGGTGGGCGGGGGTTACATAGGCCTTGAGCTTGGGACTTTTTTCTCTTCCCTCGGCACCGAGGTCACGGTCGTTGAGATGCTCCCAGGGATCGTCCAGGGGGTTGACAGGGACCTCGCGAGGGTTCTTAAAAAGAGGCTCGATCAGAAATTTCGTTCCATAATGCTTGAAACAAAACTGATTTCTATAAGTGAGTTAGACAACGAAGTTAAAGTTTCATTTGAAGCTGATGGGAAAAGCTTCGAGGAGAAATACGAAAAGGTTCTGATCTCGGTCGGAAGGGTGCCGTACACAGAAGGTCTCGGCCTTCGGAACACCCGGGCCGTGGTGGACGAAAAGGGCTTTATAGAGACCGACTCCCAGAGAAGGACGGCCGATCCGGCGATTTTTGCGATCGGGGACGTTGCCGGGGAACCCATGCTTGCCCACAAGGCGACCTATGAAGCCAAGATCGTGGCCGAGGTTATAACGGGAGCCAAGACCCAGTATGACCCAAGGGCCGTTCCGGCGGTCATATTTACCGATCCCGAGATCGCCTGGTGCGGGGTTACCGAAAGCGAGGCCAGGGAGTCGGGGATGGAAGTGGACGTGTCAAAGTTTCCGTGGGCGGCCTCGGGCAGGGCGCTTACGCTTAACAGGACCGACGGTCTAACGAAGCTGATAACCCACAAGGGGACCGGGAGAGTGGTCGGCGTCGGAGTTGTCGGACCGCAGGCGGGGGAACTCATATCGGAATCCGTCCTGGCGATTGAAATGGGCGCGACCGCTGAGGATATAGCTTTTTCAATACATCCTCACCCGACTCTCACAGAGACCATTATGGAAGCGGCAGAAGGCATATACGGAGCAAGCACCCACATTATGAAAAGACGTTCGGGCAAATCCTCGCGGAAGTGACGGAGTAATATCCGGACCGCTTAAAGCTTCCTTTCTTTTTCAACTCATCTTTATAGTAATATCTTCCTTAAGTCTGGTTGCGGGGATTATATGCAACAGAGAATGTTAATCCGGACCGCCCAAGGCCAGCCGGCAACAGGTTGTTTCTCTCCTTTCTCCATGATATAGTTATGACTGTTCGTAGCTAAAAAGGGCCTCTTGTTAGATTTCCCTGGCATGACACTCGTTACAGGGAAATAAACGAAACGTTCGACCCTCATATGGCTTTATGTGAGTTTTTGCTAGGATCTGGAGCCGGCTTGGAAGAAACAGCCCGCTCCTTCTTTGCCAGGTGGCCTGAACCAGGAGACCCGATCTTATTGACAATGCGGGAAGAAGGTGTAGAATTCAACCTTCATTTTTAAACCCTGGAGGATTTTCATGGGCCTTAGAACAAAATCGGCGCAGAAACAGCATCGCCAGAACTTGAAGAGACGAGAGAGAAACAGGTTCGTAACGTCCACTCTTAAAACCAAGATAAAGCGTTACTCGGAAGCTATCGGGAACGAGGACATCGAACAGTCGCAGACTCTCCTGAAGGAACTGGTTTCCCTCACCGACAAGGCCGCCACGAAAGGGGTTATTCACAAGAAAAAGGCCTCAAGGTACATATCGAGGTTCTCAAAAAAGCTCTCGGCCCTCAACCAGAGCGCCGGCTCCTAGGTTTCCCGCGAGCAAATTCCCAGAAGAAGTTTCTCAAGAAGCACGTAGTTGTTCCCGGAACTGTTTTTGATTCCGAAGTCCGTTTCCTCTATAAGACCCAGTATCCTGCCTAGATCGCTCTCCCTGAAGTTGCGCACGCTTTTTTTAAGGTAAAAGACGGCCCCGCGGGACGTTTTTATGGCCTTGGCGATGGCTTCATCGGATTTTCCTTCCCGAAGATGCTGGGACACCTTGAATATCTGGCGGAATCTCCAGGCAACCATGTAGAGTATGGAGAGGGGGTCCTCCCTGTTTCTCTCAAGCTCCCGGAGTATCCTGAGAGACCCCTTGAGGTCCCT
This sequence comes from Candidatus Dadabacteria bacterium, assembly GCA_022827275.1. Taxonomy (GTDB): domain Bacteria; phylum Desulfobacterota_D; class UBA1144; order Nemesobacterales; family Nemesobacteraceae; genus Nemesobacter. The sequence goes on from JAJDTG010000015.1 coordinate 94,527, forward strand.
GTTTGAAAGCGCGGTTGAGAGGGAAAACACGTTCTCGGTGCTTCGTTTCTCGATAAGCCCCCTTAACTCCCCCTCTCCCACGGGCTTTTTCCCGTCAACGTAAAGGGATATCTTCCCAAGCTCGTTCTTGACCAGGTTCATGTCCTCGCCGAGCATGGTTTTCACGAAACCCACCGCCCCGGGAGTAAGGGATATCCCGAGTCTTTCCCCGAGGCGCCTTATTTCCCGCTCGGGCTTGCTCCCACGGTCAAGATCGACAAGCTTTATGCCTTTTGCGGGCTTTGTCTTCCCTCTCCGGGATCCCCCCGAGAGCAGGACAAGCACGGAGGAAGAGGCCGGGGCCTCTGAGTATTCGTTTAGGAGCAGAAGATCGTCTTTCCCGAGACCGTCATACCCCTTTGCCACGATCAGTTTTTTCTCGTGGAACATGGGCAGCGTCCTCGCGTCCTCGACTATTTCCTGAAGGGAGGTGTCGTCTAGGTTCCTGCTCTCAACCAGAAGCTTGGGGGAACCGCTTGAGAGCTTCTTTTTTATCTCCTCGATAAAGTCCTCGACCAGAAGGGGCTGCGTGCTTTTAAGTACGGTTACCGGATGAATGTCGATGCTTTTCTCGGAAGGCACGACTTGGTTTTCTCCCTGGCCGAGGCGGTCTGCGGGCGGGACCCTATCGGCTGTTTATCTCAAGCTCGCTGAAGAAATATCCTATCTCATAGGCGGCCGATTCCGGAGAATCTGACCCGTGCACTATGTTCTTTTCTATGCCGGAGGCGAAATCCTTTCTTATGGTTCCGGGATCCGCCTGCTCGGGGTTCGTGGCGCCCATGATGGCCCTTACCCTCGAGATGGCCTCCTCTCCCTCAAGAACCATCACCACGCACGGTCCCGAGGACATGAAGTCCGTGAGGCTTGAGAAAAAGGGTCTTTCCCTGTGCACGTGGTAAAACCCCTCGGCCTGTTTCTTTGAGAGGTGTATCATCCTGAGAGCCACAACGCTTATCCCCTTCTCCTCGAACCTCCGCAGAACCTCGCCTATCAGGTTCGCTCCGACTCCGTCGGGTTTTACTATTGACAATGTTCTTTCCATTTTCTGCCTCCGTTTGTATGTGATTGTGATGACTGTCTGACTGTCAGCTTCGCGGCGGGAGCTAAAACAGGATGCGCCGCTTCAGGGGGACTCGGTACCGTGTGTCTAGTATTCCTTCTCAAGCTTCCCTACCAGGTTCTTCCTTCTCCTTCGGCTTTTTATCCTGAGATACACCTTGTGCTTCAGATCAAGGGTGATCGGCAGGTCAAACTCACTGCTTACCATCTTGCAGAGCTCTTTTCCCTTGATGCCGGGCTTGCGGGAGATCGCGTCGTTCATGAAAGACCTGATTTTCCTTTTCCGGGTCTTCTCCGCCTTGTCCAGGATCTCGTTTCTCTCAGAGGCGTTCAGGTTTCTGAGGTAAGCGATCACCTCGGACCTAGTAGGCTCGTTACTCTCTTCTCTGGTCTTTTCTATCGCTGTTCTTATGAATTCGCTTGAGCTTATGCCTTTGCTGTCTGCGGTCGAACATACGTAGTTATAGTCATTTTCGGGAATCCTGAAACTCACGAGCTTGTCTTTAACTTCGGAAGCCATAGGTCACTCCGGAAAACCAGGTTCCGGCCATTAATGCTGAATCCGCATCGGGAAATTCCGCCCCCGGTTTCGGAACTAGATTCTAATTATTACGGTATGAAGAATCAAGTGTTACACGGTTTTCATGCCGTGTTCGCGACCGCGCTCTGGAACAGGGCGGTTTTCTAGGTTATTCTGGTAGTGCCTGGTCCTAGTGATTATGAGGGCGAACTCGGAACCACACGTCATTAAGCGAAACGAAGTGAACAACCTTTCCATCGGGCTTCTTTTTTTCCTGTTGACCGTTTTCCCCGCGGCTTCTTACAGCGGTGCGGTCACGATCGAGGCGATATACGCTGACGTTCCCGGAACCGGGTTTAACGATACGAGCGGGTTGACCGAGGAGGAAAGGGCGATGCTCGGCGATAACGGCAATAACGCGAGCACGCTCGGGCAGGCGAGAAGAAACGCCTTTGAGCATGCCGCCGGTTTGCTTGAACAGAGATTGCCGGGTTCGAACACAATCCGGGTTGACGTGTCGTTCAGATTCTTTGAGGATGAAGCCACGGTCGCCAGGGCCTATACGGGGAAAGCCATAAGTTTCGGGCCGGAAGAACTGCTTCACATAGGGTACCCCCCGGCGCTTGCGGAAAAAATCGCGGGAAGGGCTTTAATAGACGAATCGGTGCCTCATCTCGTTGTGGCATTCTCAAGGAGTCTTGAGTTCTATTACGGTTTTTATGGGGAAGCGCCGCCGTTTTCAATAGATTTCGTTGGCATTGCCGTGCACGAGATCATTCATGGGCTCGGGTTTCATTCCTCCCTTGAGGAAGACGGTTCCTTTCCCAGTGCGACCCTTAACGTGACCGGCGAAACCCAGAGTTTTTCACTTGATGTGCCGGAGTGGCAGAGAATCTACGACGTGCAGATGTATTCTGAGGAGGACCGTGAATTTATCGTCGATCTTGAGCCGCGGGAAAGGGAGCGGGCCATTACTTCTGACACCGGCCTTCTTTGGGGCGGAACCGCGCGGCCCGGGGAGGAGAATTCATGCAGTTACGGACAGCGCATGGCCGAGCTTAAATCCGCCGGCATAGCTCCGGACGGAAAACCCCGGCTCCACGCTCCCCCGACTTTTGAGGAGGGCAGTTCCATAACCCATGTTCACACGGACACAGAGGATATCATGGAATATCTCTACCCCTATCCCGCGGACATGGACCTGAGTCTTGCCATGCTCAGGGACATGGGCTGGGAAATAAACGACGAGGGCTTTCCGCCTTCCTGCGTGCTGACCGGAATAAGCGTTACGCCGACTTCGGGGCTTGTGACCACGGAGGGGGGCGGGACGGCGGCGTTTCAGGTGAAACTTGAGTCAGAACCGATAAGCGACGTAATAATCCCCCTGCGTAGCAGCGATCCGTCTGAGGGAACGGCCGATACCCGGGCGCTTGAATTCACTCCGGATGACTGGGAGGTTTCAAAGACCGTGACTGTAACCGGCATGAACGACGGCGATGAGGACGGCGCCAGGCGCTACGCTATCGTGCTTGAGCGGGTGCGGAGCCGGGACAGGTTCTATCATGGCTTCGATCCTGATGACGTGTCGTTAACCAACCGGGATAATGATCCGGAACCGGGTGTCCCTTCGCCTGACTCCGCGTCGCCACCGGGGGAGGAGGCGGGACTGGGCGGCCTCGGATGCGCAATTGCCGCAGAAGAGCAGGTGCAAGACACATCTCGAGGCGGGATGCCTGTCCAGCTTCTGCTCGCCGCGCTTCTCATTTTCGCAATTCCGTGGAGAAGCCTGCGAACGCAAAAGCGGCACCTCATCCGGGCGGATTTTCTCTCTGGTTAAGCGAATCCCTGTCGGTGTGGACAACCCTTGTTTCCGTGCTGTATAATGTTGCCCCAAGAGCTTTGGGAAGAAAGAGGAATTAGCACGAGGAGCTTGGCTGTCTTGCTCTGCTTTTCCTTCTCTTTTTCAATCATATCCGCATCTTACAATCATTGGAGGCAACACAAATGGAAAGGTTTGTTATTCCACATCAGCATGAAATCACTAAAGAGGACAGAAGAAGGCTAAACGGCCACGGTTCCTTGATTCTATGGTTCACCGGACTTCCGAGTTCCGGAAAATCCACTCTTGCAAATGAAATCGAAAAAGAACTTATACAGCGAAACCACCGCACCTACATACTGGACGGGGACAACGTGAGGATGGGTCTCTGCAAGGACCTTGGTTTTTCCGCCGAGGACCGCGAGGAGAACATAAGGAGAATAGGTGAGGTTTCCAAGCTTTTCATGGACGCGGGAATTCTTGTCCTCTCAGCCTTTGTCTCCCCCTACCGCGCCGACCGCGACGCCATAAGGGAGCTTGTTGAGGAAGGGGAGTTCGTCGAGGTGTTCGTTGACTGCTCCGTCGCGCAGTGCGAGCAGCGGGACGTAAAGGGGCTTTACAAGAAGGCCAGAGAGGGGGTCATAAAAGGATTTACGGGAATTGACGATCCGTACGAGGAGCCCTCTGCCCCCGAAATCGTGGTCGATACGGAGAAACACTCGATCGAGGAGTGCAAGCAGCAGATACTCGATTACCTGATCGCGCGCGACGCGGTGAACATGGGATAAGGGAAGCCCGGGGGGCCGTCTCTTAGAAGCCGCTTCTTTTATTCGCGTTTATAGATCATAATAATAGGATTGCGTTAAGGTTTTTCCCGGAAACAAAGATGTCTGCTTCAAACAATGAATCGGGGGCTTCTGACTCAATGAGCCCAGCTCAGCTGATAAGCAATATCGCCGAGAATTCAAGAAAAGCCTCAAGAATCCTGGCTTCCGCCCCGTCTTCCCGGAAAAACGACTTTCTCCTGCGCTTCGCGGACCTTCTGGTAGCTCAGACGGACGGCCTTCTGTCCGAGAACGCAAGGGACGTTTCGGACGCCGAGGAAAAAGGCCTTTCCACCGCCCTTGTGGACCGCCTGAGGCTTAACCCCTCGAGGATAAGCTCCTTGGCCGACGGGCTTCGCGAGGTGGCGGAGCTTCCCGACCCCGTGGGCAAGATATCGGCAAAGTGGGACAGGCCTAACGGGATTTCAGTTGAGAAAAAAAGAATTCCCCTGGGCGTCATAGGGATTATTTATGAGTCAAGGCCGGGGGTTACGGCCGACGCCGCCGGGCTCTGCGTTAAGTCCGGCAATTCCGTAATTCTCCGCGGCGGCTCGGAAACGATAAGATCCAACCTTGCCATCTCCCGGCTTATGGCCGATTCCCTATCCCAAAGCGGTCTCTCTCCCCACACGGCCCAGGTCGTCCCGGTCGCCGACAGGGAAGTCATAACCGAGATGCTGAAACTCGAGGACAAGATAGATCTCATTATCCCGAGGGGAGGGGAGGGGCTTATAAGGTTTGTCGCTGAGAACTCCCGGATCCCGGTTCTAAAGCACTACAAGGGGGTCTGCCACGTTTACGTGGATGAGCATGCGGACCTCGGGATGGCCGAGGAGATCTGCCGGAACGCGAAGGTGCAGAGACCGGGGGTGTGTAACTCGATGGAGACAATGCTCGTGCACTCCTCGGTGGCGGGTGATTTCCTGCCCGCGGCGATAAAGAGGCTTGAGGGAGAGGGAGTGAGCATAAAGGGCTGCGAGAACACGAGGGGGCTTCTTCCCGGCGTTGCCCCGGCAACGGAAGAGGACTGGCACGAGGAGTATCTTGACCTTGTCCTTAACGTAAGGGTCGTCGCGACGATTGACGAGGCTATAGAGCATATACAGACCTATGGCTCCATGCATACGGACGCCATAGTTACGGAACATCCTGAAAATTCTGAGAAATTCGTAAAGGAAGTGGATTCCTCCGCGGTCATGGTCAATACGTCGACCAGGTTCAACGACGGTTTCCAGCTGGGTCTCGGCGCCGAAATAGGCATAAGCACTTCAAAGCTGCACGCCTTTGGCCCGATGGGGCTTGAGGAACTGACCACTTCGAAGTTCGTGGTAAGAGGAAACGGCCAGATAAGGGGCTGAACCTTTCGGGGGCCTGGGGAAATTTCGCGGGATCGCCCGGTTCCGCGAGGGTATGGCAGGGGGCTTTAAAAACAGATGCTTGTTGAACTCAGGCTTAAGAATTTCGCCATAATAGACGAGATTTCCATTGGTTTCGGGGCAAACCTGAACATAATTACGGGAGAGACGGGCACAGGGAAATCCCTGATTGTTGACGCTATAAACATAATCCTCGGTGACAAGTTTACGGCGGACCACGTTAAATCAGCCGACATGCAGACATCGGTGGAAGCCCTTTTCGAAGTTCCGGATGACTGCGGTATCGGGGAGAAACTCGAGCAGTTCGGCATCGGGGAGGGAGAAGGCGAGCTTGTCATAAAAAGGGTCTTTAACCCGGGCGGCAGGAACAGGATTTATATAAACGGTTCGATGGCGACGCTCGGGACGCTCTCCGGGGTGACCGACGGACTCGTTAACATGTTCGGCCAGCACGAACACCAGAGCCTCCTTAAGAAAAGCAATTATCTAAGCTATATAGACACCTTTTCTCAACTTGAACATGAAGTCTCCGAATACAAGGCATCCTACGCAGAACTCGTGCGTGCGGAGAATGAACTTGAGGTGCTGAGGAAAAAAGAACAGGAAGGGGCGGAAAAAGAGGATTACCTGAGGTTCCAGGCTGAAGAGATAAAAAAAGTCTCCCCCGCGCCGAACGAGGATTCCGAGCTTGAGGCGGAGAGGGTGAGGCTTGAGAACTCAGAGAGGTTCTCATCTTCGCTTGGAAGCGCGACCGGGCTTGTGTACGAGGGGGAGAGCTCGGCGATCGGCTTTCTGAAGCAGGCACTCTCGCACCTTGAGGAGGTTTCTGACCTTGATTCATCTCTCGGGGAGCTTCGCGACAGGATTGCGGCCATACTCATAGAAACCGAGGATGTTTTCTACGGTCTGAGTGAATTCGCGGGGAAGATTGAGCATAACCCAGAGAGGCTTGAGGAGGTGCTTGCGAGGCTTGAAGAGATAACCAGGCTCAAGAGAAAGCACGGGGGCTCGATCGAGGAGATAATAAAAAAGCAGCACGAGATCGAATCCGAGCTTGAAGGTCTTGAGAATTCATCTGAGAGGCTTGGGGAAATCGAGCGGAGAAGGGATTCTCTTCGGGAGAAGGTTTCCGCTATGGCCTCTTCGATATCGGCCGCGAGAAAATCGGGGGCCGGGCGGCTTCAGGATCTTTTCTCCGGGCAGGCAGAGTCCGTGGGGCTTAAAAACGCCCGTTTCGAGGTGGAATTCTCAGAAAAGGATCTCTCGGGAGACGGCCGCGACAGCCTGCAGTTTCTTTTCTCAGCCAACCCGGGCCAGGCTCCGAGGCCCGTTAACAGGGTCGCTTCCGGCGGAGAGCTCTCAAGAATAATGCTTCTGCTTAAAAGTTTCGTTTCCACCGGCGATTCAGGCTCGATCTTCATATTCGACGAGGTGGATGCGGGCATAGGGGGAGTCGTGGCTGAGAGCATAGGGAGAAAAATAAAGGATCTCTCGGACCAGAGCCAGGTGGTGTGCATAACGCACCTCCCTCAGGTCGCCAAGTTTGCTGACACCCACCTGCTGGTTGCGAAGGAATCCAGCGAAAGTGAAACGGATGTCTCGGTCGATGCCCTCAGCGAAGAGGAGAGGGTAATGGAAATCGGCAGGATGCTTGCCGGAAAAAGCGTGTCCGAAAAAACCTTTGAAGTTGCCCGCGAGCTTATAAAAGAAGCCGCTCGAGCTGATCTGCCGTAGGGCGGTATGGAAAAACCGGCCTGAATTCAAGCGGGCTCACTCTTGGTCGAAACCGGCGAACCCCTCCGCCACTATAGCTTCAAGTGCGGCAGTCTGACTTTCGGTAAGCTCCGGAAATTCTTTTTTGCGGCGTTTCTTGGGAAAGACGCCTCCGTTGCGGCGAATGAGCATGATGATGTCTTCCGCTGTCCGGTTCGGCACGTCAAAGGCGTTTATGATCTGTTTCACGACGGCGTCGTGGCGCTTGAGGTAGTCGATTTCGCGCGGCAGGTCGGATTCTGTCGTCTGCAGAATGCAGTCGTAGAGGAATTCCGCTTCGTTCGTGCAGTCGTAGTAGCGGTAGAGATCCGAGGTATCATTTGTGACCTCCACATTGCCGTTCGGCAGAGCCCTCCAGGCTATGAACTGCATCAAGGGGCCGGAATGCGCCCGCAATGTAGCTCCGTAGTCATCTATGCGGTTCAGCATTACGGATGAAACGGGGAAAACCATCTGCGGAGGTGTAAATCCACGCTCTGCGAGGACCTGATGGATCAGGCAGCGGTGCAGGCGCCCGTTTCCGTCGGTAAACGGATGGATATATACAAACCCGAACGCCACGCAGGCGGCGTGGAGAACGGGGTCGATCTTTGAGTTGCGCAGGCGGTCTCCGCATTCCTTGAGTGCGGTCATTACACGCTCAACATCGTCGTGACGCGTGCCGATAAACTCGGGCAGGGGTTCATAGTAGCGGTTGCGAGAGCCGAGAAACACTTCTTCGGTTCTGTATCCCGTGGTTTTTGATCGGTCGTTTCCGATCAGGATGCTGTGGAGGCGGTAAATTTCCGCATGCCGAAGGGGCCTCTGCCCAGCCTCCATAACCGCACGTCCCCATCCCTCGAGCCGATTGACCGGCGGATGTTCTCCCTCGATCTCAAAACTCGCCCGGCTGTCTTCAAGCAGTACAAAGCTCGCGGCGCGCGCAATGAGTTGCGCGCCGACTTTTCCGATTGTATCCCGCGTCTTTGCCGAGAGATCAAGAGCAATCATTTTTTCAAGCTTCGGAGTTCGCCTTATGACGGGGCACAGTTCCCCTGTACCCAGGAGATTGTCGCGGACTCGGTGTCTCGGTGAAATCCGCCTCCCGGCTGTATAGTAGCGGTCCGGGTCAAGGGCATTGACGGCAGTGACCGCAGGCGCGTCTGCAATGTCGAGGCGCTTTCCAGTCAGAGTCTCAAAGAAAAACCATATCCTCCGCGTCGTGGCCCCCCTCGGCTTAGCGCGGATCATTTCGACAAGCGCGGTTTCGGGAACCGCCTCGAGAATTCTTTTGAGGACCAGAAGATCGATCGTTTCATGACGCATTGCGAAGGTCAGGTGTCCTTCGAGCGTTGACTCCGGGCGGTACCTCTTGTCATAGATATTCCAAGTACCGTCGCTTCGCTTGCCTCCGCGAACATGCCTTTGCGAAACGCAGGAGAGATTGCGGACTGGCGCGGCAACGTCAAGCGAGTGGGCCAAGGCGGACCAGCCGACCAGATCTGCACCCTGTGGCAGGGGACTGCCCTGAAAGAAATCCGGTGTTGCGTCCTGTATTTGCATTGTTCGAAAATCCTTTATTGTTGTCGAAATATGCTATATAAACTCCAATTGTGTCGAGTTTCCATATTTTATCCTTCGCAATGTCGAAAATCAAGGATTTATGTCGAAAATTGTGTTGTTGGGGCTGGAAATGTCGAAAATCAGTTGCGCAGTTTGAACTGTAAGTTGCCTTCAGGAAATCTAGCAGACAGGTAATTTCAAATTTGTAAAAGATATCGGGACACAGTCGATTCGAATAAAATCCAAGGTCCGACCCCTCAAAACTCTTCCGTTTTGCTTCCTATGTGGAATGAGAACTAGCTGATCGTCTTTGTCTGATAGGAGCAGAAAACCACCGCGGTAAGAACCGTTGTCCAGAGTCCGTTCTTATCCCCCACGGCGGTCTGCGTTACGTTTCTGCTTTTTACCTTGTGCCCGCTTATCTCCCATATGTCTTTCTGCTCGTCGTAACTTTTATCGGGGTCAAAGGGAGCGTTAAGGGTGGTGGCGAGCATGTAGGCGGCAAGATCTTCGGCGTATTCCCCAGCGAGGGCTTCCTTCTGCCCGTAGCTGTGGTGTTCCGAGATGTATCCATAGCGCGTCTTATCCTTCGGGATCGCAAGGCCGGTGGACGCGGCGATGAGCCTGCTGGGCTCGTTTGTGGAATTTTCGCTCATTACCACAAACGCTATCTGCCCGGGGGAGAGCATCGTGAGTCCCTGTTTTCTGCTTACGAGCTGACAGCCCGGGGGAAAAATGCTTGACACCTTGACCAGATTGAACTGAGCGATGCCCGCGTCTCTCAAAGCAAGCTCAAAGCTTGAGAGCTTTTTCTTGTGCTTGCCTACGCCCTTGGTTACGAAAGCTTTTGTAGGGGTCAATCCACCACTCCTTATAAACCTGCATTCAAGTTATATTTACGGGGTGAATTTGTCAAACGAGGGTGAAATGCGATGAAATTCGGAGCGCATGTTTCAATAGCAGGCGGGATTGAGAATGCACCGCTTAGGGCGAGGCAGCTTGGATGTGAATGTTTTCAGATGTTCACCCGTTCGCCGAGGGGCGGCAGTCCCCCGGAGCTTGAAGATCGCCTGCTTGAGGCATTTTTTCTTAACTGCTCGGAGGTTTCCATAAGCGATTACTACGTCCACACTCCTTACTTCATAAACCTTGCTTCCGGAAAAGAGGACCTGAGAGAAAAAAGCGTGAACCTGGTGAGGGAGGAGCTTGAGAGATCAAGCGTCCTGGGGGTGAAGTACATGATGACCCACATAGGAAGCGCGAAGGGGCTTGAGAGAGACGTGGCGGTGGACAACGTGGTTGACTCAGTTTTGAGGGTTCTTGACGGCTACGGCGGCACGACGGAGCTTCTGCTTGAGAACACGGCGGGGCAGGGGTACACCATAGGGGCAAGCTTCGAGGAGATTTCCCTCATACTCAAGCGCGTTGCGCATGACGGTCTCGGGGTTTGCATAGATACCGCCCACATGTTTGCCTCCGGATACGATATAAGGACCCGCGAGGGCGTTGAGGAACTGGTAGGGCGCATCGGCGCCGCGTTTGCTCCCGGGACCGTGAAACTAGTTCACGCCAATGATTCCAAGGCAGAGTTTAACTCAAGCAAGGACCGCCACGAACATATAGGAGAGGGGGAAATAGGGATTGACTGCTTCGGGGCGATGGTTAAAAACCCGTTTTTCGAAGATCTCGACATGATAGTGGAAATGCCTCCACCCGAGGTGTCAAAAGACATCGAGGTTCTTAAGGGGCTGAGGGACGGAAGTACTTAATCTCAGGGCGAGAGCGAAAAACCGCTTTTACCTGTCCCCTGACCGTCAACGTAGATATTGTTTTCCCCGTCAATCGCTACCCTCCCGTTTGCGATCAGATCATGGACCACGAAGGGAAACAGCTCCCATTCTCCCTGTTCTCTGATTTTCTCTTCCATCGCCGCCACGTCCCCTGTGCCGAAACCCTCAAGGGATATGTCGGCCGACTGGGCAACCGCGGTTCCGAACCTTACCTCGGGGTCGTTTTCAAGATAGACGGTGCATCTTATACTCTTCTCTCCGTTCTCCAGTGCCTGGACGCACGCGCTTTTTCCTCTTACGAGGTAATCCTTGCTTGTGTCCCCGGGGTAGAGGTTCAAGATCCTGTTTGCGAACCTCTCGACAAACAGACGGCTAAGCCTTCTTCTGTATCCGGCAAGCACCACGAGATCTGGCTCAAGAGTCTCTTCAATCAGGGAAATGACGGCAGAATCGTAAAGAACCCGGCCGTCTTCATCGGAAGGCGGTTTCCCAATATCTGCGAAGAACTTCTCGGAACTTATGGAGGAAGTCTTGATCTTGAGCGCTTTTGCCTTTTCGAGAACCGGGGACTTGGGGTCGTTTGAGAAGACATGCTCTATGGTTCCATAGTTCTTCCCGCCTTCCTGCTTCAGCTCCGTCTGTCTTGAGTATATTTTCTCAAAATTCGTCCCTCTTCCCGAGGCGAGCACGAGAATTTTCATCGGGCGGGCGGTATCTGAGTAAAGCGGCGTTATTTGCATTGATTCCTCTATCGTTTAATTTTTATGCGATTCCAAGTAAGTGTGACGCAGCATGGAAGAAAGCAGAAACCTGATCACAAGAATTGCCACGGCCGTCGTTGCCGTACCGATACTTCTTCTCATATTCTACCACGGGGGAGTGTACTATCTCGCTTTCATGTGCCTGGTTGCGGCTCTTTGCTCCGTTGAGTTCTTCGCGCTTGCGGGCCCGGATATCCGGAAGTCGAGAAGAACTTATATAACGGCTATCTCCCTGCTTCTGATCGTGAGCGCGTTTTTCGACTTCCTGCTCATGAGTTTTTTCTTCACCTTTTTGATATTTCTTTCCATAATACTTGAATTTCGCAAAAAGGATTTCAGCGACTGCCTGCGAGACCTCGGCATGACCCTTCTGCCGCTTATATATTTCGGCTGGATGCTTGCCCACGGGGTGTTGCTGAGAAATATCCCGGGCGGCGAGGGCGCCCTGAATTACGGTTCGTTTTACGGGGCTCCGGAGGGCGTAGGGTTTTTTCTCGTGGCGCTTGCGGTCTCCTGCACTTTTCTTAACGACGCCGGAGCGTATTCCTTCGGAAAAGCTTTCGGGAAGAAGAAGCTTGCCCGTCACATAAGTTCGGGCAAGACCGTGGTGGGGCTCATCGGGGGATTCTTTGTTTCGGTCGTAAGCGCTTTCGTGGTGAATCTTGTATTCGGCAGCCCTCTTCCAGCCCTCTGGGTGGTCCTTTACGCGGTAATAATAGCCGGGGCCGCAGTTGCCGGCGATCTTTTCGAGTCCACCATAAAAAGGGGGGCGGGGGTGAAGGACTCCGGTTCCCTGATTCCCGGACATGGCGGGGTGCTTGACAGGTTCGACAGCCTGATATTCGTTTTCCCCTGTACATATTACACTTCACTGATCTTTTTCCACCGTTACGGCGAGATGGTTCTATGGGGGTGAGTATGGAGATATCCATAGTGGACAGGGAGGGATTCATTGACGCTCCAGCCAGGGAAGAGCTTGTGTCCCTGATCGAAAAAATACTCGCCTATCTCGATCTCTCCGCCCGAAGCGAGCTCTGCGTCTCGCTTGTAAGCGACGGGGACATGCGGGAGCTTAACAGGCAGTACAGGCAGATTGACTCGACTACGGATGTTCTCTGCTTTCCGCAGAAAAACGAGGCAACCCCGGATCTTCTGGGCGATATAGTGATATCCTACCAGACGGCCCTCCGTCACTCCCGGAGGCTTGAGATCACAATGGACGAAGAACTTCGTCTGCTTATAGTCCATGCGGTCCTGCACCTGCTCGGATTTGACCACAAGAAGAAAAAAGAAAGGGAGATGATGAGGGAGAAGGAAAAAGAGGTGCTTGACTACCTTGCTGAAAGGTGAAAATGTGCTTAAGAAAACACCAAGATTTCCAGTCTTCGACCTTGGTAATTCTCGGCTTGCTCTTCTCATCTTCTTCCCATTTGGTAGAAATTGAATTTGTTCAAATACCATTGATATAGTATTTCTCAGGAGAGAAAACCATGGCCAAGCTGAAAGAGGAAATTGCCGCTTACGAAGAAATGCGTGATGACTTGGAACTTGATCACTTTGGAAAGTGGGTCATTGTCCATGACAAGGAACTTGCCGGAACATACGACTCTTTTGAGTTGGCAGCTGAAGACGCTGTAAAACGTTTCGGTCGGGGTCCCTACCTTATACGGAAAGTCGGTGCATCACCAATAACGCTTCCTGCTTACCTGCTGTACCACACAGATTGTAGTCCCCACAAGAAACAGTCTGAAGGAAGCAATCGTTTTCAATAACGCGGAAACCATGGGATTAAGCAACAAGGAGATGCGAGAACGCATTTCGAGAAGCAAGAAAAAAGCGGTCGAGAAAAAGAAGAAATCATAATTGTCCCCCCGATTATTCCTATAGAGATTGACCCAGTTATACAGACCGTAGTACAGACCACGACCTAGGTTGTTCTGGCAATCGCAACTTGATTTTCTTTTCTAGATTGATATATCTTTTTAGAGTCAAAATGGACCGGTTGTTTAACTGCATGTCGGGAGGGCAGATCTAAATGGAGAATCTAGTTTTTGAGGTTTCTTGGGATGAGGAAGCCGAGGTCTGGTACACTTCGGAAACTCCCATTCAAGGGGCAATGGCCGAGGCTCCGACTCTTGAAGAGTTAAGCAAAAAGCTGTCTGTGATTATTCCTGAAGTGCTAGCTGTAGATCGGGAAACGGAGGCTACTCACTCTGTCTTTGCTTCAAGCAAAACTCCCAAAGAAAATCCTTTGCCTTTTATAGTGAGATCCCTGCATTATACACACGCAACTTAGTGGCTACCTATACTCCCAAGGTAAAGAAAATTTTGAGAAGACACGGATTCTCTTTTCATAGATCAGGAAAAGGAGATCACGAGATCTGGCTAAATCCAGAAACCAGAATAAAAGCAACCGTCGATGGCAAGATAAAATCCCGGCACTTTGCAAACAGGATTCTTAAGAATGCAGGGATTGATGAAACCGTCTGACCCCCCTTTTTTCTCTCATTTATGTAACATTGTATATGACCCTCGAATTTCTAGTATTAAGGGAATTTTTCAAAGGTTAAATCGATGGGAACCATGGCATTAACGCGTAGTTTCAGGGAGATAGTAAAGGAGCGTGCGATGGGAGACCCCGAGTTCCGCGTCGGGCTTCTGACCGAAGCGATTGAGTGCGTGCTCAATGATCAAATCGACGTAGCGAAGGTATTGCTGCGAGACTATGTTAACGCGACAGTCGGTTTCGAGGAGCTTGGAGTTCTTACGAAGAAAAACCCGAAGAGCTTGATGCGCATGCTCAGTCCGGGAGGAAACCCGAGTCTTAAGAATATTTCCTCTCTGCTGGCACCTTTAAAAGAACATGAAGGAGTCAAGCTCCACGTGCATGCAGTCAGATAATCAATACGTCCACGCAGGAGGTGGAGTAGGGAGTTCCGGTCACCCCGGTTCCTTAAAATCCTCTTTAATCTTCTCGATTTCCTTTACTGTGGGCAGGTCCTTCAGGTTTTTAAGACCGAATGTCTCGAGAAAAAGATCGGTGGTCCTGTAGAGAAAAGGCTTTCCCGGAACTTCCTTCCTTCCCGCGATCTCGATGAACCTTCTCTCAAGGAGCATGCTCACGCTGCTTGAGCAGTCAACCCCTCTTATCTTCTCAACCTCGATTTTCGTAACGGGCTGCTCGTAAGCCATTATGGCAAGCACTTCAAGGGCGGCCTTGGAGAGCCTGAATTTCTTTATTTCCTTGTTAAACTCGACTATGTATTGCGAGTACTCGGGACGGGTCCTGAACTGATATCCCCCCGCGACTCTGCTTAGAAAGAAGCTTCGCCCCATCTCCTCCCAGCGCTTTTCTAGTTCGTCGAGAGCGACGGTTATCTCTTTTTTCTCAGCGTCCTTAAGAAACCCGGAGATTTCCTGAATAGTTAAAGGGTGTTTAGAAACGAATATCAAGCATTCTATTATATTTTCAAGAGAACTTCTATCGTCCATTTTCCTCCCTCAGAATTATCTTTATGGGCTCTTCGAAGGTCGGCTGAAAAACATCCAGGACGCCTTCTTTCAGCAGTTCCAGTATCGAGAGAAAGGTTACCACGAGTTTCATGCGGTTTTTATCCCCCTCGAAGAGGTCCCCGAAGAGAACCTCTTTTTCTCTCCTGATTATTTCGATTATCTGGTCTTTTCTCTCCTCAACGCTGTAAGTCTGTGGTGTAAGGGATATTTCCCTTGTCTCAGCCTTCTTTGTGTCTTCGCATATCTTGGAGAAGGCGTCCACCAGGGACCAGAGGTCGAATTTCACGAATTCCGTCTCTTCTGCCGGCTCTCCGAACATTTCCCTGCGGTCGTAACCCGCCAGGAAGACGTCTTTTCCGAGAATCTCCATCCCCCCGAGCTCCGCCGCCGCGCTTCTGTACTTCTCATACTCAAGCAGGCGTCTTACGAGTTCCTCCCTGGGGTCCTCTTCCTCCTCTTCGCCTTCTTCCTTTATCCTGGGAAGAAGCATGCGTGACTTTATGTACCCCAGTTCGGCCGCCATGGACATGTAGTCCCCGACGATCTCGAGGTTCACGTCCTTCAGGAACTCCAGATATTCAAGGTACTGCTCGGTTATGAGCGCAATGGGTATGTCGTAGATGTCCACCTCGTGTTTCTTTATGAGGTGAATCAGCAGGTCAAGCGGGCCGTTGAATATCTCGAGCTGTACGCTGTAGGCTGACTGCGGGTCTTCCATTTCTCCCTTTCTCTTGCCGAACCGCTACGGGTTCATTGCCCGGATCACGACCTCAAGTTCGCTCGGGCTGAAATTGCACATTTCTATAAAGATAACCACAGGAACGCGTATGAAGTAACCCAGGAATTTCCCGCCGAACAGGAAAAAGGCGAAAAGAATGAATATTCCGTAGGTTTCAAATCTCGCGTACCTGTAAGCGAGACTGTCGGGAAGCAGTCCGTAGAGCACCCGCGAGCCGTCAAGCGGCGGAACGGGGATCATGTTGAAAACGGCAAGCACTATCCCTATGTACATGAACCACACGAGCATCCGCGCGGCGACGTCGACCCCGCTTCCCGGAGTTATGGCCGCGGAGTTCTCGAATATGACCTTTAGAATCACGGCAGCCGCAATCGCCGTCAGAATATTGGATATGGGCCCCGCGATCGCGACCATAAGCATGTCTTTTTTCGGGTTCCTGAAGTTTCTCGGGTCAACGGGAACCGGTTTCGCCCACCCGAAGTGCACGATGAAAAGCAGCAGGGTTCCCAGGACATCAAGGTGCACGAGAGGGTTAAGCGAGAGTCTTCCCTGTCTCTTCGCAGTGTCGTCCCCGAGCCTGTGGGCCACAAGCGCGTGGGCGTATTCGTGTATGGTAAGCGAGAAAAGGATTACGGGGACCAGTATTATGAGAAATTGGTAGTTCATATCTATAGTTTACGCCCTTGGGTGAGATTTTTCGTGTATGCGTTTCAGTCTTTCTTTTTCAACGTAAGTGTATATCTGGGTCGTGGATATGTCCGAGTGACCGAGCATGGCCTGTATGGCCCGCAGGTCGGCCCCCCGCTCAAGCAGGTGCGTGGCGAAGGAGTGGCGAAGCACGTGGGGGGTTATGTGGGAGTGTATGCCTGCGGCGAGGGCATAGTCCTTTATCATGCGCCAGAAGCGCTGGCGGCTCATCTTGGAGCCGGTTCTCGAGGTAACGAAAAGGTACTCCGAGCTCCTTTCGCGAAGGAGTCTCGGCCTTGAGTCAGAAAGGTAGTCCCTTACTTTCCTGATTGCGGCGTCGCCTATGGGAACTATTCTCTCCTTGCTTCCCTTGCCGAGGGTGATGACGTAGCCGTGGTCAAGATTGACGCGGTTAAGCTCAAGTGAGATCAGCTCAGATACCCTGACTCCGGTGGCGTAGAGAACCTCGAGCATCGCGCGGTCCCTCAGCGCTTCTGCGGACTTGCCCTCCTCGGGTTCCCGAAGGAGTCTCTCGACCTCTTCAAGCGAGAGAGTGTGGGGGAGGGTTTTCGGGGGCTTGGGAGAGACGGTGTTTCTGAGCGGATCCTCGGTTATGACGCTTTCTGTCAGCAGGAACCTGAAGAACTGCTTTATGGAAACTATGTTTCTCGCCACGCTTCTCGGGGAGAGTTTCTTTTTTCTCAGGTGATCGAAAAAAGCGGCTATCTCGCCTTCGCTTACGGCTGCGGGGTTGGATATGCCCCTTTTGTCTAGAAAAGCCGCAAGGGACGTTATGTCCCTTGAATATGACTGAATGGTGTTTTTCGAAAGGCCCCTGTTCACAGTAAGATATACAAGGAACGAATCGACATGTTCATCCATTAATCTTATGTTCCAACCTGCCAGGAACTTAGATATTTCTTCTGTTCGGCCGTCAGGGTGTCTATGGTGACTCCCAGGGTCTTAAGCTTTATCTTGGATATCAGGCGGTCTATTTTCTCCGGAACGTCGTGAACGTCGTTTGCAAGCGTCCCTCCGTTTTTCACCATGTACTCGCAGCAGAGCGCCTGGTTGGCGAAGCTCATGTCCATCACGCTTGAAGGGTGCCCTTCGGCCGCGGCGAGGTTTATGAGCCTTCCTCCGCCGAGAACGTTGACTCTCCTTCCGTTCTCGAGGGTATGTTCCTCAACATACTCCCTTATGGCTCTTTTAGAGGTTGTTATCTCGGCAAGGGCGTCAAGATCGAGTTCCACGTTGAAGTGTCCGGAATTGGCCACTATAGCCCCGTCTTTCATTTTCTCAAAGTGCTTTTTCCTTATTACGTGTATGTTGCCCGTAACGGTGCAGAAGAAGTCTCCAAGCGGCGCTGCCTTCTCCATCGTCATTACCCTGAATCCGTCCATCGTGGCCTCGAGTCCCGCAAGCGGCTCAACCTCGGTTACGATGACGTTCGCTCCGAGTCCCCTGGCTCTCATGGCAAGCCCTTTTCCGCACCATCCGTATCCCGCGACTACGAAGGTCGTGCCGGAGACAAGCCTGTTGGTGGCGCGTATGATTCCGTCAAGGGTGCTCTGCCCCGTGCCGTAGCGGTTATCGAAAAGGTGCTTGGTATCCGCGTTGTTAACGGCGACTATCGGATACTGAAGCACTCCGTCATCCGCCATGCTCTTGAGTCTTATTACTCCGGTTGTCGTTTCCTCGGTTCCCCCGATTACGTCGTCTATCAGGTCTTTTCGGTCCGTGTGCAGGGTTGATACCAGATCCGCCCCGTCATCCATGGTCACGTGCGGGCGGGCGGCCAGCACTGCGTTTATATGCTTGTAATAGGTTTTCGTGTTCTCTCCCTTTATCGCGAAAACGGAGATCTTGTGGTTCTTTACCAGATGGGCGGCGACGTCGTCCTGCGTGCTGAGGGGGTTTGACGCGCAGAGGTAGGCTTCTGCTCCTCCGGCCTTGAGGGTGGTCATCAGGTTTCCGGTTTCCGTGGTAACGTGAAGGCACGCGGCGACTCTTACTCCCTTAAGCGGCTTTTCCTTCTTGAATCTTTCCTCTATCTGTTTGAGAACGGGCATTTCCTGCGCGGCCCATTCGCTTCTCAGTTTCCCCTCGCGGGCAAGCTTTAAGTCTTTTAAGTGGTAATCCATTTGTTCCTCCGTTGCTTTTTCGCGGTCAGAAGCCCCGAGCGCTCTTTGGCTCAGGCGTTCTCCAGGGCTTTTTTAAGTTCCGCGATTCTGTCTGTTTTCTCCCATGAGAAAGTTTCTTCGTTTCTGCCGAAATGGCCATAGGAAGCAGTTTTCCTGTAGATGGGCCGTCTGAGTCCCAGGTGCGATATTATTCCCTCGGGAGTAAGGTCGAAAATCTCCCTCACTGCTTCCGAGATCTTCTCTTCCGCCACAGCGGCCGTGCCGAAGGTGTCGATCATTACTGAAACCGGCTCCGCGACTCCGATGGCGTAGGCAAGCTGCACCTCGCAGCGCGAGGCAAGAGAGGCCGCGACTATGTTTTTCGCCACGTACCTTGCCATGTAGGCCGCACTTCTGTCGACCTTGGAGGGGTCTTTCCCCGAAAACGCCCCGCCGCCGTGTCTTGACCATCCGCCGTAGGTGTCGACTATGATCTTTCTCCCGGTAAGGCCGGTGTCTCCCATGGGACCCCCGATTACGAAGTTCCCGGTGGGATTTATATGAATTTTCGTGTCCCCGGAAACAAGCGTTCCGATGCAGGGATTTATTACGTTCTCCCTGATTCCCTCGATGAGGTCCTCGCGCGAGACTTCCTCTGAGTGCTGCGATGATATCACTACTGCGTCCACTGCAACCGGTTTTCCGTTTTCGTACCTGAAGGTGATCTGGCTTTTTCCGTCGGGCCTTAAAAAGGGCAGGGTGCCGTCTTTTCTTACCTCGGAAAGACGCTTTGCCAGCCTGTGGGCGTAGAGTATGGGGGAGGGCATGAATTCTTCGGTCTCATCGCATGCGTAGCCGAACATGAGCCCCTGGTCGCCGGCTCCTTCCTTGTCGACCCCGAGAGCTATGTCCTGGGACTGCTTGTCGATCGTCAGGAGGACCGAACAGGTGTCCGCGTCAAATCCCATCGCGCTGTCCGTGTAGCCGATCTCTTTTATCGTGTCTCTCACCACCTGCCGTATGTCGACCTGGCTTTTTGTCGTTATCTCGGCGGAGATCACCACAAGGCCGGTTGTGATCAGCGTCTCGCACGCGACCCTGCTTCCGGAATCCTGCTCGATCATGGCGTCGAGTATCGCATCTGATATTTGATCCGCAATCTTGTCCGGGTGACCTTCCGTTACGGATTCTGAGGTGAATATGAAGTTTTTAGGGGGCATTAAGCGACCTCAAAAGTCCAAGTAATATAATTATTCTGGTCTTTCTGTCAACAATCCGTTTTTTTGTAATGGGGTCAATCAGATTCACCGTTTTTTGAGCTGACTGGTTGTCCGGTTCCCGGGAATTTATCTTGATGCGCTTGAAGGCGGAACCTCGTGTCATGTATCATTTGTAGAATTTTTCAGAAGGACAAAACAGTCGGTAACACCTTCTGTGACAAAACAAGGAATTATTGAGGAAGAGTAGACTTATGAAGGGATTTTTCTTGGCTGTAGCTCTGGTTCTGGCAAGCGGTTTTATTGCTGTTCCGTCTTTTGCGCATGATGGAGACCATCAAAACACGACCTTGGCCAGCGCCGTAATGAATGGTGTTGACAACGAGGAGAACAGGGAAGCTCTCAAAAATTTTGTTATGCACGCAAAAGCTCATATTGAGGAGGCTGAGTATATTGAGGATTTTCTCATTCTCCTAAGTGAATTCAGGGACGAGGACGGAGATTGGATGGCGCATGACCGCAGTATATACCTGTACATTTTTCACAGCGGGTGAAGCCGACGAAGATGGTAAGCATCAGGAGATAGGTATTTTTAACGCACTCAGTCCACTAAGAGAAGGCACTAACATACATGATATGACAGATGCTAACGGAGTGGAGGTTGCTCATGAACTTATAGACGCGGCAACAGAACCGGGAAGAGATGGTTTTGGCGAGTATACGTGGGATGATCCGAGAATTGAAGGGGACGAGGTGAATGAACCCGGAAAATCTCCCGGTACTTCCCCCAAGATCGGCTATACCGTAATAGTGCAACTTCCCGGCGGTGATCAGCTAACGTCAACAAGGTTTGTGCTGGGTTCCGGTTTTTACCCTACTCCATTAATGGATAGCGATAGTGATAGCGGATGTGCGATCGCAGGAGGAAACACTGGAAAAAACGGTCTCAGTTCGCTGTTTAACCTGCTTTTAGTGGTATCCGCCCTGTTTTTGGCGGTCTCGTGGAGAGCCCACACGGCCAGGAGATAAATCTGCGCATGGGTGCAGCTGCGAGTGACTGCGGGAGAGGGGGATATTATGATCTCTCCGCTCCCACGCCGTTTAAGCCCTGTTGTCACCGAGTCAGACGGATGTTTTTCCCGGGCATCTTGATTTCACAAAAAACGCGAATGCTGTTGGTTCCGCGCGCCTTGCGCGCGGAACGAGCAGTGCTGTCTGCATGATAGCTGCCGAGAGACTCGTAAGGTTTGTTTCCCGGTAAAAACACGCATAGTTTCGAAAAATTTTTCTGCCCCGCTATCGTCTGGGGATTCGTTTCTTGGCATGAAATGGCCTTGGTTTCCGCGCAGGGGGCGCGTGGGTTTTTGCTGTTGTTCGGGTAAAATACAGAAAAACCCCACTTCACTCTGCGGAGAATAATGAAATGAAGAAACTCTTGGCTCCTTCGATACTCTCGTGTGACTATCTTCGCCTTGAAGACGAGGTAACCGCCGTCTGCCAGGCGGGCGCCGACCTAATACACGTCGACGTGATGGACGGGCATTTTGTTCCGAACATAAGCATAGGAATACCCATAGTGGAGGCGATTGCCCGGATGGAGTCGCCGCCCCAGATGGATATACACCTGATGATTGATAGTCCCGAGAAATTCACGGAAAAATTCATAGACGCGGGCTCTCCCCACGTGAAGATCGTCACGGTCCAGATGGAAGCCTGCAACCTTCTCTACAGCGCTCTCTCATCCATCAGGTGGAGAGGGGTTATGACCGGGGTGGCACTTAACCCCGCGACCCCGATCGGAGTGATCGAGGAAAAGCTGATGGAGCTTATAGACGTGATAGTGATAATGACCGTGGAGCCGGGATTCGGGGGTCAGAAGTTCATTCCCGAGATGCTGTCGAAAATAAGAGACCTGAGATCTCTACTTGACAAGATGGATGGAAAGAAGCCGCTTATTGAAGCTGACGGCGGCATAAATCTCGGGAACATAAGGGAAGTGGTCGAAGCCGGGGCGGACATAGTGGTAACGGGCTCCGGAATATACAAGACGGAAAACTACGCCGATACGATGTCGGCCATGCGCGAGATGATGGAGTAGGGACCGGACCCGAGGGCCGCGTGTTTTTCCGGGGAAAGATGAAGTCTCAAGAGCGAAACTACATAGCCGACATAGAGCGGTATTTTCTCGGGCTTGCGGGGAAGGGCCTGATGCTTTCAGCCAGGGACTACGGTTTCATAAGGGAACTTGGCGAAAGATCCGTCTCAAAGGAAATGGTAATTAAGGCCATAGCCTACGGCTTTGAGCAGAAGAGGCAGAGAGGGGCCCAGGAGCCGAGGGGGCTTTTTAACCTGAGGCATGAAATTGAAGATTACCTGAGAACGCAGTCGGTAGAACGGGAATCGGAACAGACAAGACCCAAGAGCGCCGCTTTTACGAGGAGCAGCATAGTAGAGCAGACCCTGAAGAGGCTTGACAGGATCATAGTTGAGGAAAGAAGAGAGGATATACGGGGGAGATACGAGGAACTAAGAAGCAGGGTCCGGAAGACGGACGGCGCGGGACCCGCTAACGTATACAAACAGTTTGATTTGCTGTGGCGGGAGTTCATGGGGGATGTTTTCTCGGGTCTTTCCGAAGAGAGGAAAGAGCAGATAACAGATGCCGCGCTAAGCAGGCTTCCCGCCGAGGCTAAGCTCTACGACGAGGATGCCAGAAGAAAAACCCTTAACGCTTTCAGGGATGAAATCGTATGCGAGACTTTCGGCATAAATAATGTTTTCACGATGAAGTAATATGGCCAGGAGAAAACACATTGCGGCCGGTTGTCAAACATGTTCCGGCAGGGGGTACATGATTTCCACGGAGAACGATCAGTACGCCCGCGCGCAGGTCTGCGGCTGCATCTCCGAGTGCGGCGACTGCGGAGGGTCGGGGACGGTGTTTCTGGAGAACGAAAGGGGCTATAGGTACCTTGAGCGTTGCGGAACCTGCGGGGTGGTAAGACTTAAAATCAGGAGATACAACAATGCGAAGATTCCATCAAAGTTCGCCGGTGTTCTTCAGTCAGACGATATAGACCCCCGTGGACAGAGTCAGCTTGATGCAATGACCTACGTAAAGTCGTTTGTCGACAAGTACCCGGAGGAAAAGGGCTTTCTGCTTATGGGAGGTCCCGGGCTTGCCAAGACACGCCTGGCCGTAGGGGCCATAGCGGAGCTTACTCTCCAGAAAGCCGTTGAATGCGTGTTTACCGATTTTTTCTTTCTCCTCGGGGACCTGCGGGAAGCCTATTCCGCGGGAATTCCTGAAAACGAGATAATAGGACCGCTGATAAACGCGGAAATTCTGGTGATAGACGAGATGGGAAAGGGAAGGAGTTCCGAATGGGAACAGAACATCCTTGACCAGCTTATCTCCAAGCGCTATAACTCCTCAAAGAAGACTCTCGTTACCACCAACTACATAGCCAGGGAGTCGCTGCCAAAGAAATCCAGGAGCAAAACGGAAGTACTTGAGGACAGGGTGGGGGAGAGGATAGCTTCAAGGCTTTATGAGATGTGCACCCCGCTTTTCATCGATGGAAGCGACTATAGGAAAGGCGAAATCTCCTCGTAAATACCACCCGTTCAACTGAAATCCAAAGCTAATGTGCCGAGGGTAGCGCACCTGCCCTTGATGTTTTTTTATTTGACCTTTTCCGCAGTCTTTTATCCTAGATAACTTTTAGCAAAAATTAATTAAATTATTGAAAGATTGTAAAAACTATTGATATTTGCTATTCTTTAGTGCCGGAGGTGATGTCATGGCTAAGGAGAGAAGTGGTTCATCTGACATGGTAAATATCTCGGCGCAGATTCCTGCTGAAATCGCCGAAATATTAGGCAAGGTATCGAGAGCGGAGGAAAGGTCAAAAAGCTATTACGTAAGAAAGGGATTAGAGCTGTTTTTAATGGCTAGGCTGGAAGATCTTGAGGATTATGAAGAAGCTGCTAAAGCTTATGAGGAATTTCTGGCCTCTGGAGAAAGAACGGTTTCTTTTTCTGAACTCAAAAAGGAACTGAACCTCTAGAATTATGTGGAAGGTGGAGTTCAGCGAAAAGGCCGCAAAGCAATTCGCCAAATTGCCTAGAAGTATTCAGCAAAACATTGTTATGGCCATAGACGAGAAACTGTTGATTGATCCTGATTTTTATCTTTCCCGGCTGTCGGGTCATATGGGAAGCGTTTATAGATTCAGAGTTGGCAACTCTAGATTGTTGTGTCTGAAACGAGATGAAGAGATATTTATCATAGCCGTCGGGCACAGAAAAGATATCTACAAGAGCATGTCGACTACAGTGACACCACAATAGCTTTAACTTCTGGCACTACATGACTTGTTGCTCTAGAAATCCCAGAATTTCGAATAAATCCTTCTGATTTCCGAGACTGTGTGTTCGCAGTTTGTCCGCTTGGGATCAAAACCGGTATCCGATGTCTTAAGATCGAGTATCTCCTCTATGACCGACTTCATGATCAGTCCCATTTCCGCGATGTTGTAGCCGCCTTCGAGCAAAAAGGCGATATTTCCGCGGCAGTGTTTCTCGGCGAGCTGCATAACGAATCTTGTAAGCCTGGCGAAACCTCCTGAGGTAACCAGCATTCCTCCCATCGGGTCGACCTGGTAAGCGTCAAAGCCCGCGGAGATGAGAATGAATTCCGGGGAGTACTGCTCCACCACGGGTTCGAGTATCTCGGCGAAGATCCTGAGGTAGTCCTCGTCTCCCAGCATCGCGGGGCAGGGGACGTTAACCGTGTACCCGAGCCCGTCTTTATATCCGAGTTCCTTAAGGCTTCCGGTGCCGGGGTAAAACGGGAACTGGTGCACTGAGAAGAAAAGCACGCTGGCTGAATCATAGAAGATATGCTGGGTGCCGTTTCCATGATGCACGTCCCAGTCTATGATCAGGACCCTCTCAAGCCCGCAGTTGGCCAACAGGTGGGCTCCCGCGACCGCCACGTGATTAAACAGGCAGAACCCCATCGCCCTGTCGTGTTCGGCGTGATGTCCGGGAGGGCGGGCGAGTACGAACGCGGTATCAATTTTCCCTGAGAGAATATCGTTTACCGAGCATATAAGCCCCCCTGAGCCGGCAAGCGCGGCGTCAAAAGAAACCTCGCACGTAGTAGTGTCGGCATCGAGCTGCGAGAACTCCTTGCCGGAGGTGCTTTTGACCATGTCGAAATAGGGCTTGCTGTGTGCGAGGGTGATCTCTTCCTCCGTAGCGGGTCTTGTGTCGGCGGGAACCGTTTTCTCCATAAGGCCCGAACTCTCAAGCACCCCCAGAATGCTGGTCAGTCTTTCCGGACACTCCGGATGTCCGGGAGGGTTCTGATGAGCCAGGAAAAGATCGTTACTTACTATCGAGAGTCTCTTCATTTTGGATCACTTCTTTAAGATAACCTACCAGATAAAAGGAACCACATACACAGGCTGCTTCTCCGTAACCAAGAAGCTTTTCATATGCCTCCCGGGGATCCTTTACCATCTCGACCGAATCGAATTCTCCACGGGTAAGCGCCAGAATTCTTTCCGTTTCCAAGGATTTCCTGACTCCGGGAAGTTCCGTTATGATCAGTTTTCCCGAGACGCGGGAGAGCGTTTCGGTGAACCCTGCGATGTCTTTGTTATCAAGCATTGTTAAGAGGAAATTGAATTTTTTCCCGGGATGATAAAACTCAAGCGACTTAACGAGGTTCTCTCCCGCGGCTAGGTTGTGCGCGCCGTCGATTATAACGGGAGTCCCCCTGTCCAAGTATTCCATTCGTCCTCCCAGGCCGACTTCCGAAAGAGCCTCCTTTATTTTTCCCGGATCCGTTTTGTAGCGGGTATGCATTGTCAGCAGCTCGGCCGCCGCTATGGATATAACGGCGTTTTCCACCTGGTGCGTGCCCGCCAGAGAAACTCTGAGTCCCGGAATATTCCACCTGGGTCCAATGTAGTCGAAGCTCAGATCCTCTTTTTCCCTGTAAGTGAACTCTGCTCCGATTCTGTGGCATACTGAGGAGTTCTCCCGGACCCTGCGCTCGATTACCGACAGGGCCTCGCCCGTGCATCCTGTCACCACGCGGGCGTTTTTCTTGATTATTCCGGCTTTTTCCCCGGCAATCTCACCCAAGGTATTTCCCAGGTATTCGGTGTGGTCAAAGGACACGTTCGTTATAACGCCTGCAAGGTGGTCGCATACGTTTGTCGAGTCCCATCTCCCGCCCATCCCCACTTCAAGCACGCCTACGTCTATTGACTTGCCGTTGAAGTGAAGGAATGCGGCTGCGGTGAGCGTTTCGAAATAACTGAGCTCCACGCCAATCCTGGCGCAGGCGGCAAAGACCGTGCCCAGGGTCTCTTCAAGCTGATCCCCGGTTATCTCCTCTCCGCCTACCTTTATTCTCTCCGTGACGTCGATCAGGTGAGGGGAGGTAAAGAGACCTGTGCGATAGCCGTTTGCCTCGAATATTGACGCGATGCAGGTCGCCACGGACCCCTTGCCGTTAGTTCCGGCAACGGCGACGTAATCCTTTTCCCTGTGAGGAGAGCCCAGTTCTTCAAGAACCGCGGTGATTCTGCCGAGCCCCGGTTTTACGCTGTCCACTCCCTTCAGGCGGAGTCTGTCGAGATTCTGAAACATTTTGGGCCTACAGGGTTAAAGATAGCACATGCCGGCTTGAAATCCTGTTCACGTTGCAGGAGCGTTTTTTCGAGGCGGGACGGAGATCCGGGCTGAAGCAGTCAGTCCTCAAGTATAACTACGGCGACTGAGTATTCGCCGTCGTGTGATATGGTGGTATGAATCCGGGTCAGGCCCCTTTGTTCGGCTATTTCCTTCGTGCTTCCCCGAAGGTCTATGAAGGGTTTTCCAAGCTCGTTGCGCTTGACCGCTATGTTGTGAAACTTTATTCCCCGTCTGAACCCGGTCCCAAGCGCCTTGACAAAGGCCTCCTTGACCGCGTAGTTGGCCGCGTAGGTTATGTTCCTGTTCTTGCCGTTACCGTTTTGCGCGAGTTCGTCATCGGTGAAGACTTTTCGAAGGAACTTCTCCCCCCATCTCTCGATAAGGCTCTCTATGCGACTGTTGCGAACCATATCGATGCCTATGCCTGAAACCATATCTTTTTGCCTTATGCCTTGCTGTAGAACAATACTATAGCAGGTTGATCATGTCTCTTACGGCTTTCTCCATCCCGGAGAGAACCGCCCGTGAAACTATGCTGTGGCCGATGTTGAGTTCCTCAATCCCGTCTATCTGTGAAACCGCGGTCACGTTGACGTAGTTTAGCCCGTGACCGGCGGATACCCTGAGTCGCTGGGAGAGGGCGTCTTCCGTTGATTTTCTGATCTTTTGAAGTTCCATCATCATCCCGGTCTCGTCGCGGGCGTTTGCGTAACTTCCGGTGTGGATTTCAACCATGTGAGCGCCGGCCTGCGCGGAAGCGCTTATCTGGTCGGGATCGGGGTCTATGAAGATGCTTACGAACAGTCCGGAACTCTTAAGCTTCTCAACCCCCGCGGCAATTCTCTCCGTATCCCCGCGCACGTCAAGCCCTCCTTCGGTAGTTATCTCCTGCCTTTTCTCAGGAACAAGGGTCACGACGTCAGGAAGCGTCCCGCACGCAATCTCGATCATCTCGTCCGTTACGGCCATTTCCATGTTGAGCTTCGTCCGCACCGTCTGTTTCAGCAGAAGAAGGTCCCTTTCCTGAATGTGCCGGCGGTCTTCGCGAAGATGGACCACTATTCCGCTCGCTCCGGCGAGCTCGGCCACCGCGGCGGCAGCCACGGGATCGGGCTCATCCCCCCTCCTTGCCTGTCTCAGGGTTGCCACGTGGTCAACGTTTACGTTCAGTCTGGTTTTCATCTACAGGTTTCCTGTTCCTATGTTCTCGCTTATTACGGAAGATACGCGGGAAGCGATTCCGTTTATCAGGGTTTCATCCTCTCCCTCCACCATTACCCGTGCCAGCAGTTCGGTTCCGGAATATCTGAGGTTTATTCTTCCTTTGCCCCCGAGGATTTCTTCAGATTCCCTGACTATCTCGGCAAGTCCCGGGATCTGCTCAAACGGTTTTTTCTCTTTGATCTCGAAACTGTTAAGAACCTGCGGAAACATGTCTATTATCCCGGCAAGCTCAGAAAGCGGTTTCCCCTTTCTTTTCATTATGCCCAGAATCTGAAGCGAGGCCAGCAGGCCGTCCCCCGTGGTCGAGTGGTCAAGAAACAGCAGGTGGCCCGATTTTTCGCCTCCGAGGTTAGCGCCCAGTTTTCTCATCGCTTCTACGACGTACCTGTCTCCCACGCGGGTTCTCTCGAGTTTCAGCCCTTTTGCGTTAAGGTAGTTCTCAAGGGCCATGTTGCTCATCTGGGTAGATACCACGGTGTCCGTTGCCAGGGTGCCGGTCTCAAGCATTTCGGATGAGCAGATAGCAAGCACGTGGTCGCCGTCGACCTCATTTCCGTTCTCATCGCAGAAGACCACCCTGTCCGCGTCTCCGTCAAGCGCTATTCCTATGTCGGAGCGGCTTCGCACTACTTCTTCGCATAGTATCTCGGGCCGCAGGCTTCCGCAGTCAACGTTTATGTTCGTTCCGTTGGGATCAGTGCCGATCGTGATTACCTCGGCTCCGAGCTCCTCAAAAATTATGGGTGCGACCTTGTACGCGGCTCCGTTGGCGCAGTCAACCACGATCTTAACCCCGTCGAGCGTGAGATCGTCGGGGAAAGTGTTTTTGAGAAACACTATGTAGCGTCCGACCGCGTCCTCGATTCTTTTCGCCTTTCCCGTCAGGGGAGGGGGGCTTAACTGCTTTTCTCCGAGAACCATGTTCTCTATCTCTATCTCCGTTGCGTCCGGAAGCTTGAAGCCCGTGGAATCGAATATCTTTATTCCGTTATCGGTGTAGGGATTGTGTGACGCGGAGATGACAACTCCGGCCGTGGCTCTCATGTTTGAAGTGAGAAAAGCTATCGCCGGAGTCGGCAGGGGACCCACGAGCAGTACGTCGGCTCCCATGGACGTTATGCCCGAGGCTATTGCCTGTTCGAAGACGTAGCCTGAAAGGCGGGTGTCTTTGCCGACGAGTATCTTCACGTGGCCGCCCGTCTTTTCGGACAGATATTTTGTGAGCGCTTTCCCGAGGGCAAGCGATATCTCGGGGGTCATCGGGTAGGTGTTGGTAACCCCCCTTATTCCGTCGGTTCCAAAAATTTTTCTTTCGGGAAATTCAGATGCGGAGTTCTTCATGATTTACGTCTCGGGAGATTCTTCCGGGGCGGGCGGCTTGACTCTAACCCTGACACTTCTCGGAGATATGCTCGTGAGTTTAAGGAGGTTTGAACTTGGATATTGAACCTTGACGTTGAGTCTTTTCTGCGTGCTCCCGCCCATCTCCGCCCCGTCTATGAAAACTTTGACGTCGTCGCTTGTAAGGTCGTTGATGGTTTTGTAGGGGCCGTTGAAAACCAGTGTGGCCTTAAGACTGGAAGTAGTGCTGTATTCAAGTTCTCCGAAATTCCGGGGGACTATGTCGACGTCCCGAAACTCCTTGGTCAGTATTATCTCTTTTATGTAAACCGTCACGTTCACGTGATCGCCTTCGAGGACTTCCATGTACTGGGAGGGCAGCTGCAGCTGCGCCGGCGCCGTGAACTCGGCTTTCTCGCCTTCAAGCTTTATTTTCGCCGTTTCTATGGTTTCCAGCTTGCCGAGCTGCGAAGCGGGCCCTTTTACCTTTACGAATCGCGGGACGACCTTTACTTTCTTCGATATCTCGTAGCCGGAGTCCAGTTCTCCGAGAACGGGTTTCACCTTGAATCTTTTCGTCACAAGCCTGTCTATGTTAAGCGAGAGTTTTGAGGGCCTCGTAGCGACTATATCGATTCCTCTGGGAACTACCTGCGATGCCGCGCGCTTCAGGTCTATTTTAAGGACGCCCTGTTCCGTTTTCTGCAGGTCAATGGGAATTGACTTGTTCGAGAAGGCAAATGAAGAGAGCAGGTTTCTCGACCCCCTGAGAGAGAGGTCAACGTTCTCGGGGGCATTGTTCACGATAATAAGCTCTTCAGGCAGGCCGCTTAGGTGAAGCGGAAGCCTGACGTCCCTTTCCACGTCAAGTTCGAAATTCGTAAATGCCCAGAGAACTACGGCCAGCGCAAGCGCGATTGTCTTTTTTGCAAGACCTTGAAAGAAAGGTTTTTTCTCCATCAGGCTTTTCCCGTCTGGCCTACTTTTATGCTGCTCAGGCTCTCAGTGCTAAGTTCGGAAACCAGGCTCGGCTTTAGCAGCCTGTCGTTGGCGATTCTTTTAAGTTCTCCGTCTGCCGCCAGCGAGATTTTTCCCGTTTCCTCGGACACGATTACCACGACAGCGTCAGTTTCCCTGGAGAGCTCTATTGCGGCCCTGTGCCTTGTTCCAAGTTCTGTTCCAAGTTCAAGGTCCGTACTGATCGGAAAAAAACACCCGGCTGAAACAATAACGTCGTCTTTGACTATCACCCCTCCGTCGTGAAGAGGGGATGCGGGGTTGAAAATGGTTATGAGCATCTCGCTTGATAAACTGGCGTTAATAGGTCTTCCGGGGAACACTCTGAGGCTCTCCTGCCTTTCAATGGCTATAAGAGCTCCGGTTTTCCTTGAAGAGAGAAAAGAGCAGGCATCCGCCAGCTCTTCTATCATTGCTTCGTTTGCCGCATGTTTCACGAAACTGAAGAGAAGAGGTTTCTTCCCTATGTTCGCAAGTCCCCTTCTTATATCATCCTGGAAGAGAATTATTATTATGAGGATAGCGAAACCGAGAAAGTGGGTAAGCACCCAGTTAAGCGTGAAAAACCCCCATTTTCTCGAGGCGAAGTAAAGAACAGCCATCGCCACCAGTCCGACCAGTATCTGCGAGCTTCTGGTCCCCTCTATGGCCTTCAGTACGTAGAAGAATATTATGGCGACGATCAGGATATCCAGACTGTCAGAAAAGAATCGAAAGTTCTGTATGGTAGAGTCTGTCATCTCCTAGTTGACCCCGTATATGCTTTTTACCGTCCGAATTGCCTGCACTGTTTCAAGTACATCATGAACTCTTACGATAGAAATGCCCTTGAGCATTGATATTATTACTGAACAGACGGATCCTATCAATCTTTGCTCAGCGAGCGGGCTCCCCAGGATTTCCCCTATAAAGGATTTTCGCGAGGTTCCGAGGCAGACCGGGAACCCGAGCTCGCAGAATTCCTCGAGCCTTCTTATGATCTCGAGGTTCTGCGGGGTGGTTTTTCCGAATCCGATGCCCGGGTCAATTATTATATGGTCCCGCGGAATTCCCGCCGACATGGCCGTCTGGGCTGAATTCAGAAGAAAGTCCGCTATGTCGGGAACAAGCGAACTGTATTGGGTTTTTTCCTGCATGTCCGACGGTCGCGAACTCGTGTGGGTGAGTACGATTGCGGCTCCTTTTTCCGATACTCTCTGCGCTACCTGCGGTTCGAAACTCAGTCCGCTTATATCGTTTACCATCGAAGCGCCGCGCTTTAGCGCCTCTTCGGCAACGGCTGCTTTTGTGGTGTCGACGGATATCACGGTGTCGAATTCCACCGAAGCCGCCTCTATTACCGGTATAACCCGGTCAAGCTCCTCTTCTGTGCTTACGCCGAGAGAGCCCGGCCTTGTGGATTCTCCCCCTATATCAATAATATCGGCCCCGTCTTCAATTAAGGAGGCGATTCTCCCGAGAGCCTTTTGGGGATCGTTGTACTCTCCGCCGTCATAAAAGGAGTCCGGCGTCATGTTCACGATTCCCATGACAAGGGGCTTTTCGCTCAGATCCAGTCTTTTTGAACCGAGTTTTATCAAATGATGTTCTGGTGCGTTCTGATTTGCTTTATGGACTGAAGGCTTTAGCAAGCGGCTCTTACTCCCGGTTCTGCAAAGACAGCCGAAAAACAGCGGCGGGGCAGGGGAAAGCCATAGGGATCAGACCCTGCTGGTTATATCAAACGGCTTTTTCACTTCCGGCTTGAACTCTTGTTTCTTTGACACCAGTTCGTCAAGTTCCGCCGAGTCTACGACTTCTTTTTCAAGAAGCAGGGAAGAGAGATCATGCAGAAGATCCAGATTGTCTCCGAGGAGCTTCATTACCTCGTCATAGCTTTCGTTCACGATCCTTTTCGTCTCCTGATCGATCTGCACCGCGGTGTCTTCGCTGTAATCGCTTTTTCTCGATATTTCCCTGCCAAGGAATGGCTGCTGTTCCCCTTTGCCGAAAGTTACCGGCCCCACAATTTCACTCATTCCCCATTCGCATACCATTTTTCTGGCTATGTCGGTAACCCTCTCAAGATCGTTTGCCGCGCCGCTGGTCCTTTCGGAGAACACAATCTCTTCGGCGGCCCTGCCTCCCAGAAGCACCTTTATGGTGGAAATCAGGTAGCTCCTGGAAAGGGTGTACTTGTCTTCAAGGGGAAGCTGCTGGGTAACCCCGAGAGCCATTCCCCTCGGTATGATAGTCACCTTGTGTATTGGATCGGCCTCGGGAGTCAGTTTCGCCACGAGCGCGTGTCCGGCTTCGTGATAAGCGGTGATCTTCTTCTCTTTTTCGCTTATCAGCATGCTTTTTCTCTCGACTCCCATCGTGACCTTGTCCTTTGCGTATTCAAAGTCCTCTATGGATATCTGCTCCTTGTCGTTGCGGGCCGCGTGAAGTACGGATTCATTAACGAGGTTTTCAAGGTCGGCTCCGGAGAACCCCGGGGTGGACCTGGCGATTACCGAGAGATCAACGTCGTCAGCCATCGGAGTGTCTTTTGAATGAACGACCAGTATGGCTTCTCTTCCCCTGACATCCGGCCTGGGGACTACAACCTGGCGGTCAAACCTCCCGGGCCTGAGAAGCGCGGGGTCAAGCACGTCCGGGCGGTTCGTCGCGGCCATGACTATAATGCCTTCGTTTCCTTCAAAGCCGTCCATCTCGACCAGAAGCTGGTTAAGGGTCTGCTCCCTTTCGTCGTGGCCCCCTCCGAGTCCCGCTCCCCTGTGTCTTCCCACGGCGTCGAGTTCGTCAACGAATATTATGCAGGGAGCGTTTTTCTTGGCCTGTATGAACAGGTCTCTTACCCTTGAAGCTCCGACTCCGACGAACATCTCCACGAAGTCGCTCCCGCTTATGATGAAAAACGGCACTCCCGCTTCTCCGGCTATGGCTTTTGCGAGAAGGGTTTTTCCCGTTCCCGGGGGACCGACCAGCAAAACTCCCCTGGGTATTCTTCCCCCGAGGCGCGTGAACTTCTCAGGACTTTTCAGGAACTCCACTATTTCGCTTACTTCCTCTTTCGCCTCCTCAACTCCGGCTACGTCCTTGAAGGTGATTTTGTTCTGGTCTTCGCCGAGCATCCTGGCGCGGTTTTTTCCGAAGCTCATGGCCTTCGTGCCCCCGGCCTGCACCTGTCTCATGAAAAAGACCATTAGTGCGACCAGTATGAAAAGGGGACCCCAGTTTATCAGTATCTGGGTAAGGGAACTCTGTTTGCGATGGGAAAAGCTGAACTCCACGCCGTTTTCCTCGAGCTTTGCGATAAGGAGTTCTCCCGCGGGACCGGTGGTTGTGAATCCGCGGTCTTCTGGGTCGGCGTTTTTAAGTTCTCCCCTTATTATGTTCTCGCCGAATTCCACCCTTGCCAGCCTGTCATGGTCCAGGTGTTCCAGGAACTTGCTGTAGGATATCTCCGAGTAGACGTTCGCCGAGGTGTTCATGAACTGGTACACGGCGAACACTCCGACGAATATGGCCACCCAGAGCACAAGGTTTCTAAAAATATTTGCTGACATGCGTTATTCCTTTGTTTTTACGCAACTCTCACGCAGATAAACATATCCAAAAAATAAAATAACACAGTTAAAATGTCATTTCAAACGGGTGGAGATCTTATGTGCTTTGTCCATGAAAAGTCTTGACTCGTTTAGTTGGGCCATTTGATTTGCCGTTGGAAGTCAGAGTGCGAAAGCAGTTCTCTTGCTAATGTCTTCCCGGGAAATTGTATTAGCACCACCTGAAGCCCCGCCGTTCGCGCCAACTTCATTGCCGGCAAACAGTCTGTGTCACCTGTGATCAGAATAATCCGTTCCACGGATCGATTGGCGGCATAGGTAGCGATGTCAAGACCAAGGCGCATGTCAACCCCTTTCTGCTCAAATCGAGGCTTAAAATCCTCATCCGATAGCGTGGTTGTAGAGAGGGGAATTTTCTTGGGTACAAATCCCCGAAACTTTAAAACGCCGAACCGAACAGCGAATTGTGGCTTGGCGGACAGTTCCTTTATCCATTCATCAGAGCCCGTGAAACTGAATGGTTTGCCAGAGACGGGAAGCTTCGGACTTCCCTTATACGGCGCACAATCATAATAAAGGATGCGCAGAAGGAATTCGTCTTCCAGAAGACAGGCGTGAGCAATTCTTTCAATGTAGTCAGGTGTATACTGAAGGTCAGCTTGCCGAACCAACACCCGCAGATATCCACCGTCAATGAAAATTGCTGTTTTCAAAAGAGAGACCTCCCACGGGTTTTAGCCTGTGGAAGGTCTCCACATACGTGCCCGCCTACGGGCGTAACGGATAATTTCATGGTTTTGTCGAAAGGTTTTGTTAAAAAATGTATACGAAATAAAAAGTTTCTGTCAAGGCCGCATGTTTCCTTCACTATACCTTCCTATATTCGTTTTCTCTGGGGTATTATGACCTCGGTTATAAACAATTGTGATGAGGAAAAACAACCCGTTTCCATAAAAAGCAATATTGTCCAAAGCGATTCTCTAATCGTAAAGGTCAGTTCCCAGATACATCTCTCCGCTGTCGCAGAAAGTTACAAGCACCTGGCCTCCATCTTCAAGTTCTTCTGAGATCCCGAGGGCCGCGCTGAGGCATGCTCCAGAGGATATTCCGACCAGTATGCCTTCCTCAGAAGCGAGGGCTTTGGCGCACTCACGGGCATCCTCCGTGGAGACCGGGTAGATCCTGTCGATCACGCCGGTATCGAGTTTCTCTGGAACGAACCCGGGCGATATCCCGCAGATGCCGTGAGAACCTTTTTTCCCCTCGGACAGGGTAAGGCTCTCTTTGGGTTCGACCACCACTACCTTGAGGCCGGGGTAGATCCTTTTGAGTTCGGAGCCCACTCCCATTACCGTCCCCCCGCTTCCGACTCCGCACACGAAAGCATCGAGACGCCCCGGTATCTGGTTCTTTATTTCTTTTGCGGTCTCCTCGCGGTGAATCTCTATATCCGCTGTGTTTCTGAACTGGTCAAGGAAATAGCAGTCCGGGTTTTCGCGTTCAATCTCGCGGGCCTTTTCTCTTGATCCCCGAATCCCCAGACCCGGGTCGGTAAGAACCGCCTGCCCCTTAAACGCTTTTATTACCTGGATTTTCTCTTTTGCCGTATCTTCGGGCATGACAACGGCGAAGTCATAGCCGCCTGCCCGGCAGCAGAGAGCCAGCCCTATAGCGGTGTTCCCGCTCGATGCCTCGATTACGGTCGTTTTACCGGGTTCTATAAGGTTCTCACGCTCCGCTTGTCTGAGCATGGCTATACACGCCCTGTCCTTTATGCTCCCTGCAGGGTTCAGGTTCTCAAGCTTTGCCCATATCTTTGAGCGTCCGTTTTTCGGCACGCTCCTGAGCCTTATTGCCGGAGTGTCGCCGATGCAGTCAATCAGGTTTGCCATTTGCGTGTTTTTCGTGCGGATTTTCCGTGCCCGGTCAATACACAAGAAAGGAGATTATGTCTCTGAGCGCGCTGCTGTCTTTGCTTTTGATCTCGGCCAGTATCTCTCTTATCTGCTCCCACGTCACGTCTTCTTTTCTGATCTCGTTTTTGAGTTTCAGGAGAAGTACTTTTATTTCCTGGTCCGTCACGTCTTTTACGTATAAACTGAGAGCGGCCATCGCTTCATCTTCAGAAAAATGTGTCATTGGTCTAATTGCCGATTAGAATAACCCAAGAAGTTTTTTTAAGGTAACCTTTTTTCGAGTTGATTTCCACGAAATTGTATACTCCCGGTGCAAATGAATTCTAACAGAGGGATCAATCTTGCTGGCAAAGAACCGGGCAAGCTTCCCCGTTTCCGTTTCTTCGTGCCTACAGTCTTTGCCTTTGCCTGTCTGGTCGGGGTTCTTGCGGTCTATGTCTATTTCTCAAAAGACCTCCCGGACCTGCGCGATCTCACAAGGTATCAGCCCGTCATCCTGAACGAGTTCTATTCATCCGAAGGGGAACTGATAGCGCAGTCCGGGCTTGAGAGAAGGGCGCTTGTAAATCTCGAGGATATCCCCCCTCACGTGATAAACGCCTTCATAGCCGTGGAAGACAGGAGATTCTATCAGCACAGCGGCGTGGACGCGAAAAGCGTTGTGAGGGCCCTTTTGCAGAACCTGATCACGGGGAGAATCGTCTCCGGCGGAAGCACCATTACTCAGCAGATAACCAAAAACCTCATCCTGGGTCCCGAAAAGGCGTACAGCAGGAAGATAAAAGAAGCCATTCTCTCATACAGGATAGAAAGAAACCTCTCCAAGGACGAAATACTTTATCTGTACCTAAACCACATATATCTTGCCGACGGCGTCTACGGAGTTGAGATGGCGAGCCGGAATTACTTCGGGAAGTCGGCAAGGGACATAAACATAGCCGAGGCGTGCCTGCTGGCGGGGATTCCGCGAAGGCCGGAGCTTTACTCACCCAGGGTCAATCCCTCAAATGCGCTTAAAAGGCAGAAGACCGTGATAAACATAATGCGCAACCAGGAATTCATAACCGAAAGACAGAAGCGGAGGGCCCTGGCATACAAGATAAAAATCATTCCGAAGCAAGAACCCAGGGGGGAATATATAGCCCCTTACTTCATTGAGTACGTAAGGGAATATCTTGAGAAGAAGGTTGGCAGGAAGGCCTACGAGAAGGGCGGCTACAAGGTTTACACGACCCTTGACATGGACCTTAACCTTGTGGCTTACAGAGCCATCAGAAGGGGAATACGCAACACGGAGAAAAGGCAGGGAAGAACCAGATTCACCATCGCCAGGCTAAGAACTGTCGAGAAGGTCGAGGAGTTCAAAAAACAGCAGAGCCAGCTTGTTTTTCAGGACGGAAAAACGTACAGAGCCGTTATCACCGTTACGGGAGACATAGACGGGAAAACTTCTTTTGCGACGGTGGAAGTCGGCGGCGAGAAACGGAAATTCAGTTACATAGCAGATCCGGAGAGGTATCTTCCCCCTCCCGACGGCATCTATCTTCTTCCCGAGAAGCTGCAGCCGGGAGACGTCATAAAGGTGAGAGTGTCTGTAAGCGACGACGAGGTGACTGATATAGTTCCCGTGTTCTGGCCGCAGACCCAGGGAGCCCTGGTCGCCATGGACGCAAGGGGCAACGTCATCTCAATGGTGGGGGGGTATGATTTCGGACTCTCGAAGTTCAATCGGGCTATTCAGGCGAAAAGGCAGCCGGGCTCCTCGTTCAAGCCTTTTCTCTATTCGGCGGCCATAGACAAGGGGTATACGCAGACGAGCAAGCTTCTTGACGTGCCGATTATCGTGGATGACTGGGTTCCTGAGAATTACGACGAGGAATACATGGGGTCGATTTTCTTCAGGGAATCTCTTGTCAATTCGAGGAACCTTTCTTCGATCAGGCTTATCATGGACGTGGATCCGCAGTATGTGGCGCGATACACTAGACCTTTCGGCTTTCGGTCCAGAATCAATCCCTATCCCTCGCTCGCTCTGGGAAGTTCCGAAGTGACTCTGCTGGAAATAACTTCGGCATATTCTGTTTTTGCAAACTCCGGTATATACAGAAAACCGAATTTCATACTCAGGATCTATGACAGGAACGGAAGCCTGATTGAGGATAACACCGGGGAGGTGTACCTGCGGTACGAGAGGAGACTTAAGCAGGGCGAGGAGTCCGGGGAATGGCATTACCAGGAGCGTCTTTCGCCGCGGTCCCGGGAGGGCAGGTCGCAGTTCCTGGGCCTTCTGGCCGAAGATCAAAGAGAGTTCGTTAACGCTGCGGAGTTCGGGTTTTTCATCAAGAAAGTTCCCATCCATCATTTTGGCAATACGGAAGAGTTTAAGAGGGTTATAAGCCCCGAGACTGCATATATAATGACGGACATGATGAAAGCGGTTGTGTCGGAAGGGACGGGGATGCTCGCCAACTCGCTTAATTACAAGGCAGGGGTCGCAGGGAAAACAGGGACTACAAATGATTATACGGATGCGTGGTTCATAGGATACAGTCCCATGGTTGTCGCCGGAGTGTGGGTTGGAAAGGACGATAACACCTCGCTTGGAGACAAGGAGTCAGGATCTCTGGCTGCGGTTCCGGTCTGGAAAGAGTACATGAGCAGGGCGCTTGACAAGTACAATGAGCGCAAGGAATTCGAGGTTCCATCCGGCATAAAGATCAAGAAAACTCCTCTTGGGGAAATTTCATTCAAGGTCAAGTCGACCATGTCCAAGGATGAGATAATCAAGGGGCTGAGGATGATGGTGGTGGAATCCGGAGAAAAGAGAGCAGAGCAGTCAGAAGAGTACGATTACAACAAGATAAGGTCTCTTTTCAGACGGAATCAGGGGGATGACGATGAATAATGTGAAAAGTACCGGGGAACTTCTGCTTAAAAACTCCAAGAAGCTTCTTGGGTCATTTATTGAACATTATTGTTCTGTTTTTGTATATAAGAATTTCTCTGTTGATGTGAGACCAGATTGCCTGTGAGAGAACCCGTTTCTCAAGATCCTCTCCCTTCCTCACCAAGTCGTTTATGGAATCGTTGTAGTTTACCCGTATTACATCCTGCTCTATTATAGGTCCGGAATCCAAGTCTTCGGTTACGTAGTGACTCGTTGCTCCAACGATCTTGACGCCTCTTCGGTAGGCGTTGTGGTAGGGACGCGCTCCGGGGAAGGCGGGGAGGAAGGAATGGTGAATGTTGATTATCTTGTTTTGGTAGTGTGAGACAAAATCCTCGGTAAGTATCTGCATGTACCGGGCAAGCACTATGAAATCCACTTTATAGTCAGCGAGGAGCGCAAGCTGGCTGGCTTCCACTTCCCCTTTGTTGTTTTCTACATCGTTGAAAACGTAAAAATCCATGCCGTAGCGGTCAGCAACGGGCTTGAGGTTAAGATGGTTGCTTATAATGACGGGAACTTCCACATTCCATTCCCTGACTCTTAACCTGTATATGATATCGGAGAGACAATGGGGAAGTTTTGAGACGAAAACCGCCATGCGTAGTGGTTTCCCGGTGAAAAATATGTCGAATTTTATATCGAATTCTGAACCTACTTCCTCTTGGAACCGTTCGGAGAATTCCTCTTTGGGAATGGAAAATTTCTCCATTGCCCACTTTACACGGACAAAGGTGACCATGTCGTCCGTGTCCATGCAGTGCTGCATTTCGTGTATGTTACCGCCATGCTTGGATATGAAGTCGATTATTGCGCGGAGAAGACCCGGGCGGTCGGGAGAGTGCGTAAGCAGTACTGCTTGTTCAGAACTTTCTGGCATGATCAGGACCAACCTTTTTTATAATGAAAATGCCATTATACCTTAAAAAACGATATAGTCCTACAAGTTTTTAAAACAGTCCCCTCAACAATCCTCCATCAACCTGGATAGTGGTTCCAGTCATGTAGCTTGCTTTCTCAGAAGCGAGAAAGCAGGCTAGGGCGGCCAGTTCTTCGGGGGTTCCTATTCTTTGCAGGGGAATGTCTTTTTCCATCTCTTCTATGGCTTTTTCGTATTCAATGCCTGACTGAGCAGCGCGTTTTTCCGCAAGCGCCTTTATCCTGTCCGTGTAGATCCTTCCGGGGCAGATGTTGTTTACCAAGATGTTGTGTTTTGCCAGTTCGTTTGAAAGAGTTTTCGAGAAGCCTATAAGCCCGGCACGGGAAGTGTTTGAGAGTATCAGTCCATCTATCGGCTGTTTAACGGCTATTGAGGTTATGTTCACTATTCTTCCCCAGTCTTTCTGCTTCATTAGAGGGACTACTTTCTTCGCCAGATAAATGCCGCTTAGAAGGTTGAGTTCCAAGGCGCTCTGCCATTCTGGAGATTCAAAATCTTCGAAAAAGCCGAAAGGGGGCCCTCCGGCGTTGTTTATGAGAATATCAATTCCGCCAAGTGCTTTTACGGTGTCTTCTATTATGCGGTCAATCTGTTCTTTGCTTGTTACATCGGCTGCAGAGGCAAGAACATCAACACCTAAACGAGTTCTAATCTCGGAAGCTGTGCGTTCTATTTCGTCTTCTGAACGTGAAAATATGGAGAGATTTACACCTTCATCCGCAAGAGCAAAGGCTATTGCCTTTCCGATTCCCTTGCTGGACGCCGCTACCAAGGCGACTTTTCCCTTTATGCCGAGGTCCATAAGCTATTTTTTCTTCTGCTTTGACTTTGCTTTTTTCGTGTCGGACTTTATCGAGTCATATGTTTGGCTCGAGCCTGAAACAGCAGCTTGTTCCGTTGGAAGGGCCGGACTCCCGGAAGAATCAGCGGGGGCGGGGGATTCTGCTCCTACATCGTGATCTTTCAGTTGCTTGGGGTCGGATATCTTTTTCTTTCCGTAGTCGGTTTCATACCAGCCCGAACCTTTCAGATGGAAAGCCGAAACAGAGATGAGTCTTTTAAGTCTTCCTCCACACTCTTCACACTTGGTGGCAGGCTTATCATTAAAGCCCTGAAGGATTTCAAAGACACTTTCACACTTTTTACATTCATACTCGTAAATAGGCATGGTCTTGCTTACACCTTATTTTGTAGAAATTATCTGAACATAAAACTTGAATTTGCGCAAAAATCAAGGATTTGAAATTATCTGAGCAATGTGAAAACAGGTTTGGATGCAGTTTGGAGGAATTTGAATGAAAGCCGAAAAACTGTTGTTTTGCAATATTGAAATGTCTCGGTATTGTTCTTTTTGTTACGACGTTAAGTTCTCACCTCACTTCGATTGTCCCGCAACTGCTAGGTTATTGAGATGGCAAAAAGATTTCAACCTCACCGACGCCTTCTAACGACGCTTGTTGGATCTAATCTCTACGGCGCCCCAGATGCCTGCGTTCGAGAACTCTTACAAAATGCATGGGATGCTATACAACTGAGGCAGCTTCGCGGTGACGGTCAAGGCGGTAAAATAACTGTAAAGTACAGCGTGTCTCAGGGGTGGTTTGAAGTTATTGATGACGGCATCGGTATGGATCAAAAAACCATTGAGGATAGCTTTTTCGAAGTGGGCCAGGACAAGTTGGCAGTTTTGCAAGTCACCGAACCTGTTTCTCAAATCGGCTATTTCGGCATCGGTGTTTTAAGCATTTTCCTGCTTGCAGAACGTTTCGAGGTTTTCACGAAATCAGGCATCTCAGATGAACCAGGTATCCGTTTTGAAGTAACTGGTATTAACGAATCTGTAGAGTTTTTCAAACACGAGCAAAGCGATCCTGGCACTCGGATTCGGGTTTTTCCGAAAGCCACTGAGAAGTTCTCTTTAGCTTCTCTGTCAGATGTTGTTAAATCCTACGCTCGACATGTTCCGGGGATAATTCTTTATTCAGTCGATGATGATAGACGTGAAACCGTTACTGATAGATGGGCTATAGACAATCTTATCAATGTCCGAGAGGTTGGCGGCATTTCCATAGTACGATCTGGACGTATCGGGTTTCTTCCTGCCCTTAGGCAAAATTCCGGAACTTTAGAAAATCAAATTACAATTTGTAATGTAGGATTTTTGGTTGAAGAGTCTGTGAGGGACCTCGTTCCTATAGCGACTATTGGTATTGGCGGCGAGATTGATCTTGAACCTTCTGCGCTAACCATTGGTATGTCTCGGGAACGCATTCAAAGAGATCAACTCTGGTCCAATCTTGGGGGTCAACTTCAAACATTTTTCATCCAAACCGCAATCGAAGAACTTACTACGGGAGAACTTAAGAGATTGCCTGAGGCGGATTCTGAAGAAGTGAAAAGAAACATTTTACTCTGGTATAATTTTCTGCCGCCGCAACCTCCTTTTTCTGAATTGTACGAAACTCTTGACCGGCGCGTTTACGAAACGGTGCCATTTAATCAAGCGGAAAGAAAACCAATTACATTAGCAAATCTGGTCAAGGAAAATCGACAAGGAGGGAAACTCTATTTTCGTCAAATAGGTCCTCATACTCATCGACACGAGAATATTGATGACGATGGTTTACCTATTCGTATCTACCGAGAAATCCGAGATAGTGTCCGTGTCAGTGCTCTTCGAGCGAAGGGCTTCAGCGTAATTGAATTGAATCTACATCAGGTAAATGTAAAAGCCCAAAATACTGTACAAACACTACAAATACAAGAGCAGCCGTTGGTTCAGAAGTGCTTACAGAAGCGCGGTATAGATCTAATTGACATTACAAATGCACCCGCCT
This sequence comes from Candidatus Dadabacteria bacterium, assembly GCA_022827275.1. Classification (GTDB taxonomy): domain Bacteria; phylum Desulfobacterota_D; class UBA1144; order Nemesobacterales; family Nemesobacteraceae; genus Nemesobacter. The sequence continues at coordinate 136,799 of JAJDTG010000015.1, forward strand.
CGGACATGGACATGACGAGTGTTGAAAAACTTCCTATTCTCCGGAGCGCATTGACTAAAGCTGGGGGATTGACGTTTGCAGCGGTGCCTGATTCCAAACGACGCGTAATCAGCGACCAGACCGGCATGATGTATATCAATTTACGCAATCCGGCGGTACAGGAGCTACTTGAATTGATTCCTGATGCTATATCAAATCCTTTAAAACACAAGCTCTTGGAGGTTTACCTTAAGCTTGAAGATTTTAAGCTGTCAGATGCGCGTGAAACCCTGATAAATTTATTGAGCAGAAATGATCTTGCGACGCTAGCAACTGCGGAAATGGCCCCATTAACTAAGAAACATGTGGAAGGGCGTATACGTGATATAATGCAGGAGATAAAATCGTGAATGGGTCAATTTCCTTTGTGCTTGGTGCGGGGTTCTCTGCTCCGTTTAATATCCCTACAATGAGACCGTTCCTTACGTCGTTTCGAAAGTTTGCAGACCGAAAATACCCAAGTCTGCACGACACCCTAGAAAATCATATCCAAAAACTCACGGACGAAAGTGATATAGAGGGACTACTATCTAGTTTGAGTAAGGCGGAGGCTCTATCTTCCGCTATGCCATCTCTGGATCATATGAATGCCGAGCTGGATTGCTGGGCGTCCGAATCTCGCTCGATAAAGGCCTACCTTGTCTCGTATATCATCGAAAAATGTGAACAGTTCGACCGGGAGAAAGCGGAAGACGATATCGCTCCATTTTTAAAGCGTTTGGCCTCCAGCAATAAGCTCTCGGAAGTTTATTTCTTTACGACCAACTACGATCGCATTTTGGAGTATGTCTCTGAATATGCGGATATTCCACTGGATGATGGCTTTGAAAGATCAGAAACTGAATTAGTTGCTCCATGGACTGGAGATTTTTCGGGAAAAATGCGCTTGTATAAGCTTCACGGTTCTGTGACATACTATGGAGATCGACAACACGCCCCGGCAAGGAAGTTTTTTCGTCTTGATCGAGGGTATCCGCTACCTGACCCAGATTTCCGATTGAGTCGGCAAGGTCGGGAGCTGGAACCACTTATGGTTCTGCCGACTTTGGAAAAAGAAGCAATGGAAGATCCATATGGTAACTTGATGCACGTATTTACAGAAACTTTGTCGAGGGGAGGGTTAGTGATAGCAATGGGCACTTCTTTGCGAGATACGCATCTGGTGAGTGCAATGAACTATAGTAGTGAGAAGATTGTTGCGTTAGTAATTGACAACGAGCCTGAGTCGGCAATCAAACAAATACCAAGAGTGAAAAGCGTGCCGTTGAAAGCAGATATGTCCGAATGTCTGAAGACATTGAGTTTACCGTTGGTTGAATTGGCAGAGCGATGTGGAGAGATCTCTTGTACGAAAAAGATCTTTGAGGAGGTTAACCGGTTCGCGACTGAACAAGCGGAAAGACTGCGCGGATGGGATGGAATTTCGGAGGAACAGAAAGAGCAAATCAGAATACTGAGGAACGGAGATAATGAGATCAATAGGATAGAGGCAATTAGCCGCCTCCAAGGACTATCTCATCCAGAAATTGTAGACGCTGTATCTTTGTGTCTGGCACAAGAACAGTCACCTGCAGTTCGAAAGGCGGCGGCTGGAAGCTTGGGCTTAGGAAAGAGCGCTAAAGCAGTTGGTGTGCTTGCTCATATTGCTGCGTATGACAACTCTCCGGATGTTCGATTAGAGTCATATCTTGCACTGTGTGAAATTGGCGGAAATGAAGCGAGAAAGGCACTGGAGGTAGCGGAAGGCAATTGGCCTGAGGACCCTTTTTTTTGGGAGGAGAAAAAAAGTTAACGCAACTCTCATCCTAACCACATAAGTTTACATAATATACATTATCGGACGTTGGATATTTCTGCTGAGGAGCTCGGAATAAAAGGTCATTTGGGATACATTTATGAGTAATTAAAGGGAATTAGAGATGAAAGTTTGTAAATTCTCTAGACAATTACAACTATTGCTCTTCCTGGGCCATGAACCCCTAATGTAAGGTTAAGTTCTATGTCAGCCGTCCTGCTCGGTCCGGTTATAAAAGAAATGCACGAACACAGTTTATCATAATTCTCATAAGACTTCCCTAACCTTGCAAACAGAGCATGAATATCCAGAACTATATTTTCCTTTTCAAGTATCGCGATATGTACGGGAGGTAGAAGCGAAGTAAGTCTCGGCTGCTCTGGACTGGACAGCAATACCAGTGTTCCAGTATCGGCAATAGCGAAATCGGCCCCTGTTATTCCTATATCTGCGTTTGCAAGGTCGATTTCAGAGGTAAATTCAAGTGATTTCAGGGAGTTCATGTTCCAAAAAGAAACCGACTGGGCATCAAGCTCTCGGATAAGCTCATTTATTTTCTCGGTCAGGTTCTCTTTTTCTCCGAGAAGATGAACTTCACCGGATACCATCTCAAAATTTACTATAAAATCGTTTTGCAACTTGCTTTGATCAATGGACAATTGAGGATCTACAAAGACTTTCCCAGTACTTCTGCTCATTTCCTTGTCTTCTCTTAAGGCAGAACGTAAGTTTTGTAGTATAAATGCCTTTGATTCTTTAGAATTCATCTCATTATTCCGTTTTTACCATGATATTGCTCTTTCCATCTCTTTCTGAAGGGTTTTCTCGAGAAAGCGGGAAAGTTTTTCTCTTTAGTCCATTTTGAGAAAGGATATGGAAGTCCCCGCAATTCATTATCTTTTTGGTAGAAATACTGTAGGAAAACCATCATTCTTCCCGTAAGACTGTAGTAAAATGGCTTGCTGAAGACGAAGCTCCAGACTTGAAAGGCAATTTTCTCCATAAGTCCCTGCAGATTCGCCCTTCCCTTGGTTTCTTCCACTACTTTTTGCCTCAGAGAGAGAAGAACATGAGGAAAATCGATCTTTACGGGGCATACATCCCTGCAGGCTCCGCAGAGAGAAGACGCAAACGGCAGATCCGCTGTTTTCTGCGGATCGTTTAGCTGCGGAGTTATTATTGCCCCTATTGGTCCCGAATAAACCAACCCGTAACTATGCCCTCCAACCTGCCTATAAACCGGACATATGTTGATGCAGGCTCCGCATCTTATACAGTAAAGCGATTCCCTGGTTTCCTCCGATTTTGCGATGTCGCTTCTTCCGTTATCAACAAAAACCAGGTGAAACTGCTGGGGGCCGTCACTCTCCCCTTCCCTCCTGGGGCCCGTTATGAGAGAAACATAAGTAGAGGATTTCTGGCCCGTAGCGCTTCTTGCCAGCAGGCTGAGGAAAATGGAAAGTTGCTTGAGCTTGGGGACGATCTTCTCTATTCCCATGATAGCCACATGTATGTCTGGGAACGTGGTTGCGAGCCTGGCGTTACCCTCGTTTTCGACTATTGCTATGGTTCCTGTCTCAGCCACGGCGAAATTAACCCCGGAAATACCCATATCGGCCGAGAGAAACTTCTCTCTCAGCTCTTTTCTCGCTATGTTTGTGAGTTTCTGGGGATCTTCATACTCTGGCACGTCGAATTTCTCGGAGAAAAGCTTTGAAATATCTTCCTTAGTCTTGTGGATCGCAGGGGTGATTATGTGGAAAGGATGATCGTCACAGAGCTGTACTATGTATTCTCCGAGGTCGGTTTCCACGGTGTTTATCCCGTTTGATATAAGGTGCCTGTTAAGTTCTATTTCCTCTGTGGCCATCGATTTGCTTTTCACGACGTTTTTGACATTGTTTTTTCTGGCTATATCGACCACTATTGCGGAGGCTTCTTCGGCGTTTTTTGCCCAGTGCACCTTGCCCCCTAGCCTGGTAACGCTTTTCTCAAGTTCCAGAAGATAGCTGTCCAGGTTCTTGATTACTTCTTCTTTTATCCCCCTGGCCTCAGACCTTAGTTCCTCCCATTCGGAAACCCCGCTTACCGCTTTTTGTCTGGAAGCTCTCGATCTATCGGTGAAATTCACAAGAGCCTTTTTCAATTTGGGATTCCCGAGGGCTTCCACGGAATTTTTCTTGAAGTCTATGCGTTCAGTAATCATTCAGAACCCTCAAAAGCAAGAAGCTCGGCCAGATGAAGTACCTTTACGGGCAGTTTCTTTCTGGATACAAGCCCCTTTATGTTCATAAGACACCCCATGTCGGTTGAAACCACGGCGTCAGCGCCTGAATTCACGATTGAATCCGTTTTTTCCTGAAGCATGGATTTCGATACTTCCGGATATTTGATGGAAAAAGTTCCTCCAAAACCGCAGCAGGCATCAGCCATCTCCATTTCAACCAGATCAACTCCGTTTAGAGATTTGATAAGTTCCCGGGGTTGGGAGCTTATCCCGAGTTCTCGAAGCGCATGACAGGAATCGTGAAACGTGACCCTGCCCCTATATGAAGAGTTAAAACTGATTCTTTCTTTTCTCTGGAAAACGAATTCCGAGAATTCATAGATGTTGGAAGAGATTTTCTCCGCACGAGACAGTCTTTCCGGGTCATCGCGGAAAAGCTGCGTGTAGTAATTTTTTACCATGGACACGCATGAACCTGAAGGACACACAATCGCCTTATTCGAGTCACTAAAGACATCGAGGAAGTGACAGGCAACTTTCTCAGCTTCTTTCCTATGACCAGAGTTAAACGCGGGCTGTCCGCAGCAGGTCTGGTCTTGTGGAAATTCAACTTCAAGCCCCATGCCGGAGAGAACTCTCAGCATTGCTTCTCCTACTTCAGGAAAAAAATTGTCCACGAGGCAGCTTATGAAAAGACGGATCTTTTGTTGTTCTTCTGATGAACTCATAACGATTTTCTGTTCCAGACTTCCTGCCACGCTTGAAATTCAAGCAGAGTAACTTTATAACGCGCGCAGCTTCCTTCATGCAAGGCAATCAACTCGTTTTCGGCGATTTCTCTGAATGTTTCCCTGTCTTCAGATTCAATGTTTTTTCCCGCCCAGTGCTCAAGATGTTCAAACGCGGATTTCCTGTTCATTGAAGCGAGAATGATTTCCCGTACAATATGAAAAAACCCTTCGCGATGTTTCATACGGAACTGGTCAGGCTCTCCGATTACTTGTCTTACAGCTCTGTAACGTGAAGCAGAAGATTCATATGCCTTGATGAAGATATTTTTCAGAAGGGCGATTTCTTTAAGTTCGTAAAGACCTAGGACGGCTTCGGTATATGCGTCGGCTGGTACCTCTATAAAAGATAGAGGCATAAGGTTCTCCCTTATTAGAGGGATGTTGGCGGCAAGGCGTGACAAGCGCTTGTTAACGTCATCAAAGGGCTGCAGATAAGGAATCTGGACCATGGTGAAAAAGGACTGCTCAAACGGGTCTTTGATGGCGGTTGTGCTCGCGAGAAGCCGGTCAAAGCATTCATTGATCAGTTGAGGCGTTTCGAGGGGACGGAATGTGGATTTTTCAATTCCGACGTCGATGCGTCGCAGTTTGCCGATCGATTTTGGGTCGGCCAGAAGATTGTGCGCAAACAACGCATGGAGATTGAAAATGGTGTAGCGATTAAAACCGATCTCCGCTGCGGAATCGACGAGGAATTCAATCGCCTCTTTGTGATTCAGGATCATCTGGGCTTCCAGTTGATCTTTTCCCTCGGCCTCCTTGCCGAAATTGATAAGTCTGCCGGTTTCAAGCAGAGAGTAAGTGTTGCCCTCAAGACGACTTGAATTCCACGACATATCTATTAACAGACGGTTAAGTATATGCTTCGCGTGAGCGCCCGCGGGTTGTTCCACTGCCGCCTGGGTGCCGATTTTTCTCAAATGTTCCCGCTCTTTTTCTGAAAGATAGAAAGTTGTGTTCGGCAAGTAGGAATCGAGAAACTTTCGATCATAACCTGCTCGCTTTCGCGTTTCGATGGGTTTGCGAATATATTTCCGAATTTTACCTATGTCTTCCGGGAACGATTGTCTGGTCGTGGCGTCTTTTTTGAGAACTTCCCTGTATCTCGTTCTTGTCGCGGGAACTCTGTACTTAACTCCGCGTCTTTCGCCATCAGCAAGCAGACGGCCCTCGTCCACAAGATGCTTCAGGCGGTACTGGAGTGTGCGACGAGGAATTTTCTCATCAAGCTTGTCTGTAATTTCCCGAATGCCGGTTCCATCCGGGAACATTAACACAACAGCTTCGATAGCTTGAAACTTTTCTTCCGGTATTCTCTTTCCCATTTTCATCCAGTACCGTACATAGAGATATACGCAATTAGAATACAGTTATGCGCAATTAAAACACGATTTGCGCAATTATCAATATTGTTTTTGCGCAAATTGTGAGTTTCCCGAGTTTCATAACGGCATTCATAGTCAAACTTCAGGCTGAACTTCCAGTATAAGGAATAAGCAAGTAGTCAGAAATTCTGAAGTCAGAAAGAAAACTTCGCTTCCAGAAGCAATTCGTATTCCGACCCGTTTACGTCGTTTTTCTCCCGCTGTCCCTCAAGTTGCAGGTCAAAAGCTTTACCGACGTCAAGACGTCCGCCGAGACGCAGCACGCTCTCGTCTCTTTCAAGAAGCGATACTGCTGCAAAAGGTGTCATTACCCCCCTGCCGCCAACGGCAGGTATACCCCATCCTGCCTCCGCTTCAAGCGACATGCCCTCGTCCCCGCCTTCTCCGAACTCGGTTTCGGAATCGTTCTCAAAAAATGTTGACGCCCTCTCCTCATCTTCTCCCCTGGACGTGGCAAGGCGCAGGGACGGACCGAGACCTCTTCTGGGTGAGAGTTGGACATCTCCGCTTATTCCCCATTCCTGAACACTGCTTCTCACCAGGAGGGCACGGCTTTTAAGAGATGCCCTGAGACCATGCGATCTGGATTCCCACTCAATACCGGAACCTATTTCCATGCCGGTGCTGTCAGAAGAAGCGTTGTCATGCTTTACCCCGACGAGCAGAGACGGGGTAACAGAACTCCCCTGCCATTTGCTCTCAAGCAGGGCCCGGGCCCCTCGGGTCTGCACTGACACTCCCCTTATGAGGTCTGTGTTATCCGCTATTTTAAATTTCCCGAGCCATAAGTCTCCTCGAAGACTCAGGGAGCCATTGCCTGAAATTTTGCTAAGAGGCACGGCTCCTCCAAGCGCTATACTCTTCATGGTTATATCTGCTGACTGATCGAGAATTTCTTCCTCTACTATGTTTACCTTACCGAAGCCATATCCGGCCATTGTCCAGAACTGTGTTTCTCCGTCTTCTGAAAGCAGCGCCACGTAAGGGTTCACTCCCCTGAGGTCAAGGTCCCAGTCACCCGTAAATGTTTCCCCTATGACGGAATCCGTCCAGTCAAAAGAACCGGTATAAAGAAACAGGTCAAGACCCGTCAATATCCATTCGGACAGGCGCACGTTGCCTCCAAGATGGGCTCCTCCGAGACTGCCGTCCCACTTGATGAGGTCTCCTTCCCCGCCCGAGAGCTCGTTCCAGTCGCTTCCTGCGCAGAATGTCACGTCACCTGGGTTGTGTGTTTCTCCGTAGGACTTGAACATCGTGGCAAGTCTCGCGTCGCTGAACACGTCGCGAAAGGACACACGTTCCATCGGATCCTGTTCCCAGGTTTCCGCGTTGTTTCTCAGCTGTCCTTCAAGCGACGAGAGGTCTCCGTAAGAGACTCCGGACGCCGCGTGATTTATGCATCCGGTTATGTGATCTATTCTGCTTCGCATAAGCGCCGAGCCCACATACGGCAGTATCGTCTTGTTGACACGCTTTAGACGGGCTATGGCCTTCGGACGGTCGTCGTCCTCAATCGTTCCAATTGCCGTGGATTTCTCAAGCGTCAGGTTAACTGGGTCAGAGAGCGTAACCGAGAAAGTCTCTGTGAATTCAATCTCCCTGTCGTCAATTGTCGCGACTTCGATTGTTTCCGAGGTGGTTCCCGGATTGATTGTGATTTCCGCTCCGGAGCCATGGTAATCAACATCTTCAAGAGCAGTCCCCGAAGACGTTGCCCAGCGTACGGTTATGATTTTTCCCGACTCCTCTGATAGATTCAGGGGAAATACTGCCACGGTGCCTTCTTCTACAGGGTCTGAGTCCGCAAAAGAGACTGTAGGCGGATCGTTGTTGTCAATGATCAGTCCTGTTGTGTCAAGTGTGCTGACATTGTCAGGGAAGCTGGCATTTGTCGGGTTGCTTAACCGCAGCGACACCGTTTCGTCATACTCATCAATATTGTCTCCGTTCACAGTAACAGTGATTGTCCTGCTTATGATCCCGGGGCTGAACGTAAGGGTGCCCGGAGAAATTGGTACGTAGTCTCTGCCGGGAGTGGCTGTGCCGGTTTCAGGGTTCGCGTATGATACTGTGACGACCTTACTGCTCTCAGGGGTGAGAGTCACGGTAAACGTCATGGCCGCAGAAACGCCGGAGGTTCCACTTTCCTTGACTGAGGGCGAGTTAATCGACAGTATCGCCGGGTTGTCGTCATCCTCTATGGTTCCCGTTACGGAAAATGTCTGGGCGCCGTCTTGGAACGTGGCGTTGGAGGGGGATAAGAATCTGATCACTACCGTTTCGTTATACTCATCTATCTTGTCGCCTTTTACGGCAACGGTAACTGTGTTTCTTGTGATTCCCTGATTGAACATCAGTATACCGGGAGCAAGCGGTTCGTAATCTTCGCCTGGAGTGGCGGTACCGGTTCCAGCGTCTTCGTAGCGCACATGAACCTCCTGTTCGCTTGCCACGTTCATTGTTACCGTGAAATTCAACGCCACAGTTGAACCGGGGTCGTCGCCCTCCGTTACGGACGATGACGTTATTGACAGTTCCGGAGTGGTATCGTCATCTTCTATGGTAATGATTGCGTTAGTTACGGTGACATCTTTAAGAACGCCTTCAACGCTTATGGTCTCATTCTCCTCGTCGAGGTTATCATCTTTGGGAGTGAGGGTAAAGTCCACATGCCCACTTCCCTCCCCCGCAGCTATCGTGACAGTCTGGGTGCCTACCGCTTCGTAGTCTGTTCCTTCGGTTGCGGAATCCCCATCCTTACCCACCTCAACAGTTACAATCTTGTCAACTGCAAAGCGGGCGGCTCCATCCAGGGACGCCGTAACGGTAACCGTAGTTGCGCCTGCGTCCTCATTTATTGAACCCCGACTTAGTGCCAGGTTTTGTTCTGTTTTCGAGTCTTGGGTTTCTCCCGTGCCGGAGCCTGTATCCACCGTGAGGCTAAGCGCCGTGGGAGTAGCGTCATCGTCTGTTATTATGATAGTGGTGCCGGCTACTTCCAGTCCCGCAGAGGTGCCGTCAATGCTTATCATCTCGTTATCATCGTCGAGGTCGTCGTCAGTGGGAGTAAGCCTAAAGTCCACGTGAGCGCTAGACGTACCGGCCTTGATAGTGATAGTCTGGTCTCCTACCGTCGTGTAGTCATCACCTTCCTTGGCGGAATCTGTCGTATTGCCGACCTCAACTGTTACGGTCTTATCCGTGGCAAACCGGGAGCTTCCACCCAGAGTCGCTGTCACTCTCACGGTTTTCTCGCCTCCGTTCTCCATTAAGCCTTCCTGCACTCCGTCTTCGCCCGTATCCGTGTCCACGGAAAGTGTAAGCGCCGTGGGAGTGGCGTCGTCGTCTGTGACTGTGATTTCATCGGGGGTCACCGTCAGTCCAGTCGAGGTGCCCGATACGCTTATGATCTCATTGCCTTCCGCCAGGTTGTCGTTTGCAGGAGTAAGCGTGAAGGTTTGGCTACCGCTAGCCTCTCCCGCGTTGATAGTGATAGTGAGGTCAGTTGCCGAAGCAGTGTAGTCAGTGTCTTCGGTTGCGGAATCCGCCGACTTGCCCACGGCCACTGTCACGGTCTTGTTATCTGCGAAGCGAGCGGTCCCGTCCAGAGTCGCCGTAACGGTAACTGTCTTTGCTCCCCCTCCCTCTGCAACCGAGTCCGGATTTGCGACAAGCGTAAGAGCGGTAGGAGCCTCGTCGTCATCCGCAATGGTTATGGAGTCAGGTTTAACAGTTACTCCTGTGAGCGTGCCCTCAACGCTTATGGTTTTATCTTGCTCATCTATCGCGTTGTCAATGGGAGTAAGCGTGAATGTTTGGCTGCCGCTAGCCGCCCCCGCGTTGATAGTGATGTTAAAGTCGGCCACCGTCTGGTAATCAGTTCCTTCCACGGCTGTGTCGGAGCTTTTACCCACTGATACAGTTACGGACTTGTTAACCGCAAAGCGAGCGGTTCCATCAAAAGTTGCGGTAACGGTGACAGTCTTTGCTCCGCCGCTTTCTGTTACTGAGTTCTGTTTCCCATTTGTGCTGGAGTCTGTATCCACCGAAATTGTAAGATCAGTCGGGGACGCGTCGTCATCATCCGTGATTGTGATCTCGGCATCTGTTACAGTCAGTCCCGCCGATGTGCCGTCAAAGCTTATTGTCTCGTCCTCCTCGTCGAGGTTGTCGTCAGTGGGAGTGAGGGTGAAGTCCACATACCCACTTCCCTCCCCTGCAGCTATGGTGATAGTCTGGGTTCCTACCGTCGCGTAGTCCGTACCTTCGGTTGCGGAGTCCGCCGACTTGCCCACTTCAACGGTTACGGTCTTAGCGGCGACAAACTGGGCTGTTCCTACCAGGGTTGCAATTATCCGTACTGTCTTTGCGCCTCCGTTCTCAGCTATGCTGCTCTGCACATTGTTTGTGGCTGTGTCAGCGTCCACCGTAAGGGTAAGAGCTGTAGGCGCCGCGTCGTCATCCGTGATTGTGATCTCGGCATCTGTTACAGTCAGTCCCGCCGATGTGCCGTCAAAGCTTATTGTCTCGTCCTCCTCGTCGAGGTTGTCGTCAGTGGGAGTGAGGGTGAAGTCCACATA
>JAJDTG010000004.1 GCA_022827275.1 Candidatus Dadabacteria bacterium
CGTCAAGGAACTCGCTAAGAAGTCTGGAAATAATCCGGGTATGAACCGTTTTCTAGGCACCGAAGGCAGCATGGGCGAAATGCTCGGTCTTGACAAGAAGTGGGCCGTTAACGCAATTTCAGCCGTAGGCAACTACGGGGAAATATTCGAAAGGCATCTGGGGCCCAAGACTCCTCTAGCGCTTGAAAGGGGACTCAACGCTTCCTGGAAAGCAGGGGGGCTTCTGTACGCAGCGCCCATTCGCTGATCGTGAGTAAAGTCGTTCCGACTTCGACGGCTTAGAATTGTGACATACCGATATCACTAATTCTTATTTTCCTGCTAGGTGTATTCTTGGCAACTTCGAGAACCGGACGTGAAATCTCCTGTTCTGGATGCGGAGTTTGCCAACGATCCAGCATTGCGTACTTTTTTGCTTAACGTTCTGAAATGACAGCTTTTTAATAGTTGATGTTGCAATCAGCGACCCCTAAACCTTGCAATCAGCCGCACATGAAATTACAATTTATTCCATGAAACGGATTGCGCTTTATCCTCGCCCCGTGGAGCGACGCCTGATTGAGGCACTTGGGAATTCTCCGGTCGTTCTGATTCACGGTTCCCGCCAGTGCGGAAAAACCACTCTGGCGCAAATGGTGTGCGCACCCAAGTACCTAGAGGATAAAATCCTGCCTACCAGGCGGATAGCAACGGAAATTCCCGAGTACGAATACGTCAGCTTGGATGATGACGTCATATGTGAAACCGCCAAGGCGGACCCGGCTGGTTTCGTCGCCGAGCTGCCAGAGCGCGTCATTCTGGATGAAGTGCAGCGTGCCCCCCAAGTCTTCACGGCTCTTAAGATGCAGGTAGACCGCAGACGTATTCCCGGGCGTTTCATACTGACTGGTTCAGCTAATGTTCTGCTGACCCCGAAGGTTTCGGATTCACTGGCGGGTCGCATGCGGATGATTGAACTGTACCCCCTAGCTCAGTGCGAACTGGAAAATCAACCGTTCCCCGGTTTTCTTGACGCTCTTTTCGGAAACGGATTCAGATTCAGACAGAGGGAACGACTAGGCGGAAATCTCGGGGAGCGAATCGTCGCAGGCGGATATCCGTCCGCGCTTGCACTGCCGCCCGGGCGGCAGCGGATCGACTGGTATAGCGACTACATTAGTTCACAATTACGGAAAGACGTAAGCGATTTTTCCCGCATCAGCATGCTGGATATGCTTCCGCAACTGCTTGCTTTGTCCGCGACACAGACTGCGGGTCTGTTCAATCTGTCCAGCTTGGCTTCATCGTTTCAACTCAGCCGCCCGACCATAAGCAATTACATAAAACTGCTTGAGATGGTTTTTCTGCTGGAGCGCCTGCCTCCTTGGCACAGCAACCGTCAAAGCCGCCTAGTGAAAACACCGAAAATCCACATCGCCGACACTGGGCTTGCCTGCGCGTTGCTGAGGGTTGATGCCCCGGGCCTTATGGCAGATCGTTCCCTATTGGGTCGGCTCCTTGAAACATTCGTTTTCCATGAACTGCGGCGCCAAGCAAGCTGGCATGATGACCTCTTGTCGTTCTACCACTATCGCGACCGTGACGGTGCAGAGGTTGACATCGTGATTGAACGCGGAACTATGGATGTGGCAGGCGTAGAAGTCAAGGCGTCCGGCACCGTGACCGGAACCGATTTCCGCGGCCTGCGCAAACTCAAAGAAACAGTAGGCAGCAGCCGGTTCAGAGGAGGAATAGTTCTCTACGACGGAGAGGCGTCTGTCAGGTTCGGAGACGGACTCTACGCGGTGCCGATCCGCATGCTCTGGGAGAATCCTTAATTGAATTATTCCTGGAAGACAGCTTTTCCCGCCGTCGCGCGGAAAGTAATTTTAAGTTAGAATTTACCGGAATAACCGACCAGCCGAACGCACTACGGTCAACACAAGGAGGAATACTCTATTGGCAACGAAAACCGCTAAGAAGAAAGAAACCCCCAGGAAATACTCTTCAATTTACGTAGAAGGGGCCCACAGGGCGCCGAGCCGCTCCATGCTGAGGGCGGTGGGCTTTACCGACAGGGATTTCAAGAAACCCGTCGTGGGGATAGCGTCCACCTGGAGCATGGTAACGCCGTGCAACATGCACATAGACCAGCTCGCAAGACACGGGGCCTCGGGGGCGAACAAAGCCGGAGGCAAGTCCATAATCTTCAACACCATTACAGTATCCGACGGAATATCCATGGGAACTCCAGGCATGAGATACTCCCTAGTATCCAGAGAAGTCATCGCTGATTCGATCGAAACGGTGACCGCAGGAGAAGGCTTTGACGGCATCGTGGCTATAGGAGGATGCGACAAGAACATGCCGGGATGCCTGATGGCGATGGCAAGGCTAAACAGGCCTTCTGTGTTCGTCTACGGCGGGACGATACTTCCGGGCAACTACAGGGGAAAGGATGTGGACATCGTCTCGGTATTTGAAGCCGTGGGGGCCCACTCAAACAATGATATTACCGATTCTGAGTTAAAAGAGATCGAGTCCTGCGCCATTCCAGGAGCCGGTTCCTGCGGGGGGATGTACACCGCGAACACCATGGCTTCGGCAATAGAAGCCCTCGGGATGAGTCTTCCGAACAGTTCCGCTCAGGCAGCTGTTTCAAAAGACAAGGTGGCAGACTGTAAAAACGCGGGGGCGGCGGTCGTGAACCTGATAAGGGAGAACATAACGCCCCGGGACATCATGACGAAAAAGGCTTTCCTAAATGCCATAACGGTAGTTATCGCGCTCGGGGGCTCAACTAACTCGGTTCTTCACCTGCTCGCCATGGCGAACGCCGCCGGGGTGAAACTGACCATAGACGACTTCACAAGAGTCGGGAAAAAAGTTCCCGTCCTCGCCGACCTAAAGCCCAGCGGACAGTACATGATGTCTGATTTCTGCAAAATAGGGGGACTCACCCCGCTGCTTAAAATCCTGCTTGACGAGGGATTTCTCCACGGCGACTGCATGACGGTGACGGGCAAGACCCTCAAGCAGAACCTTCGGGGAGTGAAAAGATACCCCAGAGGGCAGAAGATAGTTCATCCGGTAAAAACCCCTATAAAGGAATCGGCCCACATAGTTATCCTCAAGGGAAATATCGCGCCTGAAGGAGCGGTGGCGAAAATAACGGGCAAGGAAGGGAACTCCTTTACTGGAAAGGCGATAGTATTTAACTCGGAGGAGCAGAGTCTTAAGGCGATTCTCAACGGAAGGGTGAAGAAAGGCCACGTGATAGTGGTAAGGTATGAGGGACCCAAGGGCGGACCCGGGATGAGGGAGATGCTTGCGCCTACGGCGGCTGTAATGGGCAAGGGACTTGGAGGAGACGTAGCGCTTATAACAGATGGGCGCTTCTCAGGCGGAACGCACGGCTTCGTCGTGGGGCATATAACACCCGAGGCTATTGACGGCGGCACCCTAGCGCTCATAAAGAACGGGGACGAGATCACGATCGACGCCGAAAGCAGGGAAATAACCCTTAACGTGCCGAAAAGGGAAGTTGAAAAAAGAAGGAAAGCCTGGAAGAAACCGGCTGCGAAGGAAAAAACCGGCGTGCTGGCGAAATACTCAAGGCTTGTTTCCTCCGCATCCCAGGGAGCTGTGACGGACAGGGTCTAGGACTTAGTCTCAAGGTCTTTTTTCAGGCATAATATGGAACTGGTTAAGGGCAGGATTGAGACAATTCAGAATCCCTCCCTGAGGTGCAGGCAACTTGGCTTAAAAGACAGTTATTCTCGACGGGGGAAGATTTTTAATGTATGAGCGGGAAACATCCACTGGTCTTAAAGAGTTATCACTCGACTTAACTGCTCCAATACCTTTACCTGATGAGCGGCCGACCGCTTACGCCGATCGGGTTGGTGAATGGTATATCGCCTCCAAATCACAAGAATATCGAAAAGAACATGGTCTCTATCTAACCACCGTGCCCGTTGCGGAATTCATGGCTAAACAGATCGCTGTGTCGGGAACCGATATCCGGATCCTAGATCCAGCCGCTGGCGCGGGCATTCTCTGCTGCGCCGCAGTTGAAGCCTTGGCCGCGAGCAAGTCAAAACCGCAGTCAATCGAGCTTCTTGCATACGAGGTCGATACCAAGCTTGTCGATCACTTAAGAGCCATACTGGACTACCTGACCATATGGTGTCGCACAGAGCATGGAATACAACTTAAAGCACGTGTCGAAAATGCTGACTTTCTAGTTGCGCAAGCGGATGCCCTGTGGTTCATGCACGGCCTGATTCCCTACGACTCAGATGATCAGAACTTTGACATCGTTATCTCCAACCCTCCCTATTTTAAAATCGCCAAGTCCGACCCACGCGCGATGGCCGTATCCAAAGTGGTTTATGGACAGCCTAATATATACGCACTTTTCATGGCGGTCAGCGCCGCGCTTTTAAAGCAGAGCGGAGATTTTATTTTTATAACGCCTCGCAGTTTCGCATCGGGTCCATATTTTCGGCGCTTTCGCTCCGTATTGTTCGACATCATCCTTCCAGTCAAGGTTCACGTGTTCGGGTCGCGACGCGACGCTTTCAGCCGTGATGAGGTTCTGCAGGAAAATATTATCTTCGTAGGCGTACGCAAGGATCATTGGCACAGGGATAAAACACAAGCAGCATTGAATATTTCTTCGAGCTGTGGAGTCAGTGATATCCAAGAACCGTACCATCACACAATACCGATAAAAACAGCTCTTGATCTCAGCACCGAGGACAAGGTGTTGCGACTCCCTTTGTCTGAAAGGGATATACGAATTCTGTCTCTGGTAAACGCATGGCCAAATACCTTGAGCAGTTTGGGGCTCAACATCTCAACAGGACCAGTAATCCCCTTCCGGGCAACAGAATCGGTTGACAATGAAGGATGCGTTCCGGACACCCACGTACCATTGGTCTGGATGAATCACGTTTGTGCAATGAGGGTAAAGTGGCCGCTCAATCAGCAGAAGCCGGAATATATAAAAAGAAAAAGCGCTAGAGCTTTGCTGGTACCGAACAATAACTATGTGCTGATAAGACGGTTCAGCACCAAGGAAGAATTACGACGTCTGATAGCGGCCCCCTATATTGCCGGGAACTTCCCCATTGCTGAGATTGGAATCGAAAATCATCTGAATTACATTTATCGTCCCGGTGAGACACTCTTGGAAGAGGAGGCCTGGGGCTTGGCGGCTCTCTATAACAGTGGCATTCTCGACACATACTTCCGGTGTATAAACGGCAATACGCAAGTCAGTGCGACGGAATTGCGCGTAATGCCATTACCTGAACACAAGGTAATTGCGGCCTTGGGGAAGAAGGTGGAAAGGTTAGATGATCCGGTGAAAAAATTAGATGAGATTATAATGAAAATGGTTTCGGTTCCAGCACGAGAGGATTTGGCAGTTGGCTAGCGTAAAAGAAGCCCAGAAAATCCTTGAAGCCCTTGGCATGCCACCTCCTCAATGCAACAGCATGTCCGGCATGACCCTTCTCGCTCTTTGCGGGCTCGGGAAAGATTCTGCCTGGTCAGAAGCGATACGCAGGCCCTGCACAATAACCAAGGGAATAATGGATTATATACGAGAGCAGTTTGGGATTGATTACGCAGCTAACACTCGGGAAACTTTTCGTCGTCAAGTTCTTCATCAATTCATACAGGGTCGCATCGCTGACTACAACCCCTTCAATCCTGATCTTCCTACTAACAGTCCAAATACCCATTATGCCATAACAAAATCTGCACTTGAGGTCGTGCGGCTTTATGATACCGGTCGGCGGGAGGCCGCTACAGCGAAATTCCTTCAAGAACGTGGTGTCTTAACTGAACTTTACGAACGTGGTAGAGATATCAGAAAAGTGCCGATAAGGATTTCTGATGGCACAGAGTATCGTCTCTCTCCTGGCAAGCACAACGAAGTTCAGAAAGCCATAATTGAAGAATTCGCGCCCAGATTCGCACCAGACGCACGTTTGCTTTACTTGGGCGATACGGCAAAAAAGGACCTTTTTATAGACAAGGATGGGCTTGCTCGTTCCAGCATTCCAATCACTGATCATGGCAAGTTGCCTGACATCGTCTTGTACGATGACAACCATGACTGGCTGTTCCTCATTGAAGCGGTGACGTCACATGGTCCAATGACGCCCAAACGTATTGTTGAACTTGAAAAAATGCTTGCAGCATCCACCAACAGCCCTATATATGTAAGTGCCTTCCCCGATTTTGCGGAATTCCGCCAACACATCAGAGAAATCGCATGGGAAACGGAAGTGTGGATAGCGTCCGACCCGGACCACATGATTCACTATAATGGAAACCGGTTCTTAGGACCTAAAAAACAGCCGTAATTTCTTGGTTTACCCGCCGGGGGTAGACCGTCTCGGTCGCCACGCCCCGTGTATGCGTATTGCCTATTTTTACGGCGGGAATATACTTTATTCCATGGAGTGGCTTCGAGAAAAAAACGTCGTAGTGGGAATAACAGGCGGAATCTCTGCATACAAGTGCTGCGAACTTGTCAGGTCTCTCGTTAGAGACGGGGCGGGGGTTCAGTGCGCAATGACAAAAAACGCCGAACGCTTCATAACCCCCCTGACTCTCCAGACCCTCTCTGGAAACAAGGTCGCCTCCAGTCTCTTTGACCTCACTTCCGAATCCGAAATAGGTCACATAAAAATCGCCGACGAGGCGGACGTCGTGGTGGTCGCACCCGCGAGCGCGTCCTTCATAGGCAAAATAGCCTCGGGGATAGCCGACAGCCTGCTTGCGACCGTCATACTGGCAACTAAAGCCCCCGTAATAATCTGTCCGGCAATGAACTCCAACATGTACTCAAATTCCATAGTGCAGGAAAACATGGAAAAGCTGAGGCGCCACGGATTCACCATAGTGGAGCCCGGCGAGGGAGATCTCGCCTGCGGGTGGACCGGCAGGGGAAGGCTCGCCGAAACGGAGGTTATCGCCCTTGAGGTGCAGAAGGCAGTCACGCCGCAGGACTACGCGGGAGAGAACTTACTGGTGAGCGCCGGGGCGACCAGGGAGCACATAGATCCCGTAAGGTTCATATCCAATCCCTCGACCGGCAAAATGGGCTACTCCATAGCGCGGGCGGGATGGCTTCGCGGAGCATGCGCGACTCTGGTCTCGGGGCATTCTTCTCTTCCAGATCCCCACGGAGTGGAAGTGGTGCGAGTAACGGATTGCGACGAGATGTACGAAAAAATCCATGAGCGCTTCGAGCGGGCCCACGTAGTCATAAAATCGGCGGCAGTAAGCGATTACTCCCCCTGCGAGAAATCGGAACAGAAGATAAAGAAATCGAGGGAAGAACTCTCAATCCCTCTTAAAAAGACCCGAGACATACTGAAATCGCTCGGCAAGGATAAAAAAAACAGGATCCTTGTGGGATTCGCAGCCGAGACGGAAAATCTCGTTGGTAACTCCAAAAAAAAACTTGAGGAAAAAAATCTCGACCTCGTAGTGGCAAACGACGTGACGGCCCCGCAGGCAGGTTTCGGGGAAGATACCAATATCGCATGGCTAGTCGACAGGGAGAGGGTCGAGGAACTTCCGCTCATGAGCAAGTTTGAACTCGCAAACAAGATTCTCGACAGGATAAAGGAAATGGAGAACAGATAAAGATATTAGTCTTAAGCACTTTCGACCTCTTCACCCAGACGTAAGCCTTAAATCGCCAAGCCCGCTGGAGTTACTCACACTAGTACTTCAGGAATTAAATGACTCCCTTTCCTGTTGCTCCTGACCATCTCTCTCAGTCATAAAATCATCCGTTACGTGCTCTTCCGACAGAAAAAACGTATCCCAAGTACGGTCAACCGGTGACAGTACCCGGTCAGAACCTACTACTCGTACCATGACCTCTTTTACGCCATCCGGAAACCGCACCTCATCGGAAAGTGTGACTATCTGAGTTCCATGGCTTTTCCTGAGAGCTAATCTTTTGACAGGCACTAATTACTCCAATGCTCTTTTTCGTAAGCACTTTGCTCTTCGCGACTTAGTGGCTGGGATGAGCACCCTGAACGAATGAAAAAGTCTTCTTTCTCTTCAAATTTGGTAAATACTGGTTTGCCACTTCTCGCAACCCGGATTCGGCAGATCTGAACATCGTCATACACAGGAAACGTTATTTTTATATGTGTACTGTGGCTTCCGCCTATGTATTTCTTGATTACTTCGGTAAGTTTTAGTTCAAAGCCATCTACACTTTTCTTTTTTAAGGTTCCGATATCATCTGATAGCCCAAGGGCATTCTGATTATCATCAATACCAATAAATAAATTTCCTCCTTCGCTATTGAGAAATGCAGCTATTGTTTTTGCGATGACATATTCAAGTTTTTTGTTTACGCACTTTGCTCTAAGGTCATAACGTAGCGTTGACTTGAACTCGACTTTATCACTCTCACCAGCCGTGATTAACTCTTGCACTTCGTCACTGGTAGGTTCCTTACGACTTAAGTCAATCCTCGTGTGAATGGTACATTATCTGTCCGCTTTTAGGGTACGTGATTTGTCCGCTTTGCCAGAATAGTGTTTGAGTGGATTTATCTTCTCCCTACGAGGAGGAGATACCCATGGATCAGACGAGGTTTCTGCAGAGAGTGAGGATGAATCAGTTCAAGCGAGTTTACGACAGATGGAAGCACAAGAAGGTGACGCAGAAAGAGGCAGCAGAGCAGCTTGGGATAACCGAGAGAACGTTTCGCCGCTACATAGTCCGATACAACAACGAAGGCACAGAAGGGCTTTTGGACCGCCGTCTGGGGAAGGTCTCACCGAGGAGGGCTCCACAGCAGGAGACTTCGGAGTTGGCGGCGCTGTACAGGGATTTTTACCCGCAACGCAACGTGGCTCACTTCTACGAAGCTTACACCGAGCGTCACGGAGGCAAGCGTTCCTACAGCTGGGTCAAGAGAACCCTTTACCGCGCGGGGGTGGGGAGAAGGTCCCGGGGAGGTGGAGTGCATCGCCAGCGCAGGGAGCGGCGGGAGCAGGTTGGGATGATGATACACCAGGACGCGAGTACGCACGAGTGGGTTGTGGGGAAGGTATGGGACCTGGTAGTTACGATGGATGACGCCACGGGGGAGATATACAGCGCTTTTTTCGTTGAGCAGGAGGGAACGTGGAGCAGCATGAGGGGAGTGAGGGACGTATTGGAGCGCAGGGGGATATTCTCAAGTTTCTACAGTGACAGGGGTTCTCATTACTGGAAGACTCCGGTGGCGGGAGGGGGTGTGGACAAGGGGAATCCGACGCAGTTTGGAAGAGCGATGGCGGAGCTTGGGGTGGTAATGATACCGGGATACTCTCCGGAGGCTCGCGGGCGAAGCGAGAGGATGTTCGAGACGCTGCAGGAGGCTGTGCGCGGAGCTTTGGGAACAGGGGATAGTGGAGATGGAGGAGGGGAACAGGTTTTTGAGAGACAAGTTCGTTCCTGACTTCAACAGGCGTTTCATGGTAGCCCCCACCGAAGAGGGAAGCGCGTTTGTACCGTTGCTCGGTGTGGGTCTTGATGAGATACTGTGTCTGAAGCACCGGAGGGTGGTGGGCAACGACAACTGCGTGAGTTACAAGGGGATGCGTCTTCAGATCGGTAGTGCTCGGAATTTTTCGCAAATTTAAGTTTTCGGCATTTCTTCAGTTTCAGGATCAAAGACTCATGAGTCTTTG
>JAJDTG010000024.1 GCA_022827275.1 Candidatus Dadabacteria bacterium
TTCAACTGTCTCGGCAAAGTTCGCTCCCTTCTCTATTCTCTCGAGAACAATGTCGTCTCCGCTTTCAAAGCCTATGTAGACCATGCTGAGGCCGTTTTCCCTAAGACGTGTGAGGTCTTCAATCGATTTTCTGAGTATGTCTCCTATATTCGCGTACATGGTGATCCTCTCAATATCCGGGGCTTTCTCATGGAGATAGTCCATTATCTCCATCAGCTTAGCCGTGGAGAGTACAAGCGCGTTGCCGTCTGCAATGAAAACTCTTCGTTCAAGTAAACCGTTCTTTGCCGCGGCATCAATAATTTCTTTTATTTCACCCATAGGCCTTACCCTGAACTTCTGGGTTTCCTTTCTGTACATGGCGCAATACGTGCACTTGTTATGGGAACAGCCGACAGTGGCCTGCAGAATGAAACTTTTATGCTCGCTTGGAGGGCGGAAAAAAGGTGTTACATATTCGATCATTACCGTAAGAATCTAACAAAGTTTCAGGACCTGTTCAATAAATCTTTGCAATGACAAAAAGCATAGGTTATTCTTGCGCCGTAATGTTTGATCTTGAACCGCACGAAAAAGAAGGGTTTTACTACATCCTTGGCGTACCGCTGCTAATAGGACTCATAATGGTCATCGCCTTTCTGACGCACATAGTCCTTACTCCTTAGCCCGTACCCCAACGGATTATCCGCAGGATAAGTTCGCGGACTTCGATTTCTACTCCCGTACTGTCCCGGAAAACATATCCCCCGTTTCCTGTCTCTTCCCAGGTTGCCCCGAGAAGTTTTAAATTCTTCTTCTGGCTTTGGGAGCCGGGATCGATATTTCTTCCGACAAACGTAACGGCGTTTCCAGCCCCGTAAAGGACCATTACCAGTTTCGAAGTTCCAAAAAGCAGCAGAAAACCCGAGGTCTCTACATCGGTATCAAAGGCCGCGTGCATAAAACCCCGAGGCGGGGCAACCACACTGATTGCGTTTTGGCCATATTCCCTGTTTAAAGACTCCACACAGGTCTCAAAGCTGAGGCAGAGAAAATCCGAGGCCTTTTTCATTTTTTCGCATACTTTATCCGAATCGGCCGAGATCTTTTCCTTTTCGTAAAATTCCGTAATCCATTGCTGTTTTTTTGTTTCCACGCCGTATTACCCCGACTCTCCGCTCTCTAGCTTCAGTCTGCGGACAGAGAACTTTATCGTTTTAACCATTGAAAGACCTGCAAATCGGCAAGGTTTTTCTCATTCTTCGCTGAAAATGCTTCAAATTCTTCGCTCGATATAATAATATATGCTCGAAGGGGAGATAAAAGATAGACAGAATCCATGGAAACACCTCAGGTCTCACCAGAAGCGACCTGAAGAACCTGCTCAGAATATACAAGAGGAAAATTCCTCAGGACTGTCTGGTAACCCTTGAATTCACCCGCACTCTCTTAGCCTTCTCGAGGGAACTTCAAAAAACCATAACGGCATTTATCGACCGCAGAGGAAAGATAAGGTTCGTATTCATCGGAGAACCTTGCGATTTTCCTTTTGAAAAGTTGCTTGGAAGAAGGAGGAGAGCGAAATACCGGCTCAGGGGATTTCGCGCCGTAAGAACTAACCTCAAGGGAGCCAGTCTTACGAACTCTGATCTAACAACCCTGGCAAATGAAAGACTCGACCTGGTAGCTTCTGTGTCTCTAGGCCAAAACGGTTCAGCTGGACGCTTTGAATACGCAAACCTTGTTCCACCAGACGGAGAAAACCACGCGAAGTGGGAGATTTCGAAGTTCTCTGACGTAGGTCGCATAAATATTAACCTCGAACAGGAAATAAATGCCATAGAACAGTCCCTAAGGAGCGCTTTTCTCAAAAACGGGGGCAAGGAGAACAGGGAAGGAGTCATACTTGTGGGGTTTAGCACCAAGTTTCGCTACCTTGCTGAAAAATCCTTGGAGGAGCTTAATTCCCTGGCTCTTTCCGCGGAAAAAGTAGTGCTCGACAAGATAGTTCAGACAAGAAAGAACGTTGATCCCCGTTACCTCGTCGGCAGGGGAAAACTCAGGGAGATTGCCCTTCACGCCAAGCACCTCGGGGCCGACACCATAATCTTTGACACGGAGCTTACCCCCGCCCAGGCAAGCGCTATCGGAGAGGAATCCGGTCTTGATATAATGGATCGAAGCCAGCTGATAATACAGATATTCGCGAAACACGCCAAGACAAACGAAGGAAAAATCCAGGCAAGGCTCGCCGAGTTCCAGTACAATTTGCCGAGGCTCAAAGGCAAGGGAACGGCTTTTTCCCAACTGGGGGGCGGGATAGGCACGAGAGGCCCTGGAGAGAAGAAGCTTGAGCAGGAGAGAAGAAACATAAGAAAACAGATTGAACAGCTGGAAAAACAGATTGACGGCCTTTGCAGAAGAAGGGAACACACCAGGAAAAACAGAAAAACCTCAAAAATTCCGACCCTGTCTTTCATCGGGTACACAAATGTCGGCAAATCCACCCTTTTTAATCGCCTGACCAAGTCTTCCATTGTTACTCAGGACAAGCTTTTTTCGACCCTTAACCCGACGACAAGAAGAGTTATGCTTCCCGGAGGAAGGCAAGTACTTATGACCGACACTGTAGGCTTTATAAGCAAACTGCCCAAGGAACTGATAAACGCGTTCAGGGCAACGCTTGAAGAAATAGCCGAAGCTGATCTTCTTCTTCACGTCGCTGATGCGAGCGACCCCGAAGTCAGGGATAAAATAGATTCGGTAATGAAGATAATCGAGTCCATGGAATGCGAAGAGATTCCCAGCATTCTTATATTTAATAAGACTGACCAAGCGGATGCAGACACAGAAGCGGCGCTTCGCGAGGGATTTCCTCAAGTGCCTTTTGTATCGGCCAGAAACGGGAGAGATTTCAGAGAGTTGCTTCTCTGTTTAGAGAAATTTGTTGAAGAAACTGATCCGGATGCCAAACTCGGAGATCTTAAACCGGAAGAGAAAGTGAAAGACAGTTTCTCGCTTCCCTTGCTAAACAGCTCCGCTTAGTCCACTAAGGACTTTGGGCAACCTTGCTCTTAAAAACAATAAAAAAAGGGGGATGTCCGTTTCTGCGAACATCCCCCTTTTTGTTTTTTACTTCTTTGACCTTACCAAGGCTTGGACTTGTCGTCCACTCCATCTAGATTCTGGAGCCACTTTGTATGGTCATAAAACGCAGCGCCGAAAGTAAGAGCCAGAGTAGCGATTATAATACCAATGTCGCTATTTTTGGTCTGCTCGGCCCTTCTCTTTATTTTGTCATGAATCGGATCTGGAATATTTAGCGTTATCTCTGCCATTACCAAAACCTCCTTGTTTTTTTTGATTAGAACTAGTCGGCATCTCCTATGCCTTTTTCCTCTCTGTACTTCTGGATCTCTTCCCGCTTTACCGTCGGTTTGAGAGTAAAGCCTGAGGGGTCAGCGGATGCACCTGCGACCGTAGCCTGAACTTCCTCGGCACTGAGAGGGGCAGGCTTTTTGTCTCCCGCAAGGTCTCCAAGCTGGGACTCTTCAAGCTTCCAGTCCGTAAGCCACTCGTCTCCGAGACCGAAACGTCTGGTGAGCTTGTTGATCTCCTCAAGTCTTCCGGGAAGGGGTCCTGCTGGCTGAAGCAGGTTCAGATCCTCAAGAAGCTTTACTACCTCAGGATCTCTCGGGAAGCCGTTTCCGACCTGTTTTTCGAAAAACATGGTTTCAAACGGGGGACGGCTTCTCGCTCCACCGCCGTCCATGCTCTCCGCGGGATAGCCGACGGTCATAAGCCAGCTGAACACGTAAGTGTCTGGAAGATTGAATTTCGCTTTCGTGTTCCTTCTGGCTCCACCACTGGCACCGTTAAGACAGGTTCCGAGGCCCAAGGACGTCGCAACAAGACAGGCATTCTGTATCGCGTTTCCAAGATCGATTGCGGCAAGGCGGTGCAGTACCGCATCGGGAAGCATTGCAGGAAGCGGGAACAGCCTGGATACCCTGTCATATTCCCAGCCGTGTGCCTTATCAAGTGCTCCGGTCCTTAGAAGGTCGTGGATAGACTGACCCATTGTGTCGTAGTTGCCCATGTCATAGCACCAGAAAATAAGCACGGGAGCCATCTGCGTTGTGATCTGACTCCAGTCGGATATAAACTCCCATATTTCGGGATCTTCATCCCTGTATACAACTATTGCTCTTTGTCCATTGAAGTTGCCTGCCGTGGGAGAAAGTCTGGCAGCTTCCAGCATGGCCTGAACCTTCCATTTCTCAACGGACTTATGCGGCTCATACCACCTGATGGACCTTCTTAGTCCTATGGAACTGAAGGTGTCCATGATACTACCAACTTCGCTGGCGCTTGGTACATCACTCATATTAATAACCTCCTATCTGGGTATTTTTGTTCAGAATAAAGCTGAAACTGCAAAACATCTCCGAACATCATACCACTAAATCACGGAAATTTCATCATTAAAAATCAAAATCCCTTAAATTTTACAATACGGATAATTTGGTATACATTTATCGCCGAATTTATAGCGCAAGCAGGAGGAGTTATTAATGAGAGACGTATATATCATAGGAGTGGGAAACACCGCCTGCGGAAGATTTCCCGATAAACCGGCTCACATTCTCGCAAGAGAAGCCGCATGGGCCGCGATACAGGATTCGGGGATTCACGCGCGAAAGATAGAAATCGCATTCTGCGGTCATGTCTATCAGGGCATGGGAGTTGGACAGAGGGCCCTTAAGGATATAGGGCTCGTAGGGCAGCCGACCATAAACGTGGAGGGCGCCTGCGGAAGCGGAACGCTTTCCCTATGGGAAGCCTGGAGAACCATAGCCTACGGTCAGTACGACATAGCCCTCGCTCTGGGTGTTGAGAATCTGAGCAGGATTCTCTCCGGAGGCCCGCTGCCCCTAGAGGAAGATGACCTTGAGGTATCCATAGGCATGGGAATGCCCGGACTCTACGCGATAAGAGCTTCAAAATATATGAGCGAATACGGGGTCACGCTTGAACAGCTGGCCGAAGTGGTCGTAAAAAGCCGTCACCATGCTTCGCTCAACCCCCTTGCCCAGTACAGAAAACCTACAACCGTCGAGGAAGTGCTGAACGCGCCGGTTATCGCCGACCCGCTCACGCGCAACATGTGCTGTCCTGTTGGAGACGCGGCCGCGGCTGCGGTTCTGTGTTCCGAGGAACATGTCGGAGAACTCGCTAAAAAAATGCCAATAAAGATCCTGGGATGCGTTGCCCAGTCGGGCAAATACAGCAGCCCCACAGGCCTTACCTGCGATCCTTCCGAGAACGTCTGGAGAACTTCCCAGATGGCTTACGAAATGGCGGGACTGGGACCCGAGGACATGGACGTGGCCGAAATTCACGATGCTTTCTCAATAGCGGAAATGATGGTTGTTGAATCTCTCGGCTTTTGCGAGAAGGGAGATGGAGCGACCCTCATAGATGAAAAAAGCACATGGGTTGGAGGCGATAAAGTCGCGGTTAACCCAAGCGGTGGCCTGCTTTCACGGGGACATCCGGTCGGAGCTACGGGGCTTCTTCAAACTGCTGAGATCGTGAGGCAGCTAAGAGAGGAAGTCGAACCGGAGCGTCAGGTAAAAGATGCGAAAGTCGGCATCATCGAGACCATGGGAGGCGCCCAGCCTGCCATGGACGGAATTACCTGCGTTGTGAGCATCCTCGGGAAATAACGCAGACACGCTTTAATCGGCGTTCCTTGCAATCTCCCGTTTTTTCTCTGCATACATTTGTGCGTGTGGTGTTTTTGCCGCGCTCAGGGGAGTGTTGCGCAATTTTTTCTTGTCCCCTTTCCCCACCATTTCCAACTTCGGGCAATTCCTTGATTCCGTGTGAAGAATAATTATTTTGTGTCTGAGATGATTTCACCTGAAAGATTCACCTTGAAGGCACAAGAAGCTATCGTGGAGGCGCGAAACGCTGCCAGCGACGGCGAAAATCAGGTAATTGATCTGCCGCACCTGTTCGCGGCCCTGGTAAGCCAGCCCGGGATGCCAATCAGGATTCTGGAGCGACTGGGATCCGATCCCGGGGAGCTTGTGCGGACGGCCGTCGAGCAGATATCCAAGCTTCCCAAGGTAAAACGGGCATCTGACCGGATATACATGAGCAGAGAACTAGATTCCGCCATCCAGTCGGCCGACAGGGAAGCGCAACATCTTGGAGACGCGTATGTAAGTATGGAACACCTTCTGATTGGAATTGTTTCTCACGCCTCCGGGGCCCTGAGAAACGGATTTTCAGAATCAAACGTGACTAAAGAGGGGATCTTAAAAGCATTGAGAGAACTGAGAGGTAATCAGACAGTGAACACCCAGAACCCTGAAGACACCATGGAGCCGCTTCGCCAGTACGGAAAGGACTTCACGGAACTTGCCCGAAGCGGGAAGATAGACCCTGTTATAGGTAGAGACGATGAGATAAGGAATGTGATCCGGGTGCTTCTTCGAAGAACCAAGAACAACCCGGTACTCATAGGGGAACCCGGAGTGGGGAAAACCGCCATAGTCGAAGGACTTGCCCAGCGTATAGTTGACTCCGATGTTCCCGAGGGACTTAAAGACAAAAAGCTGATTTCCCTCGATCTGGGATCGTTGCTTGCCGGGGCAAAGTACAGGGGACAGTTCGAGGAGAGACTTAAGGCTGTGCTAAAGGAAGTCACGGAATCTCAAGGAGAGATAATTCTTTTCATAGACGAGATACACACGGTGGTAGGAGCCGGAGCAGCCGATGGAGCGATGGACGCGTCAAACATGCTGAAACCGGCTCTTGCACGCGGAGAACTTCATTGCATAGGTGCGACCACTCTCGATGAATACAGAAATCACATAGAAAAGGACGCAGCCCTTGAGCGGAGGTTCCAGCAGGTCTACGTTGATGAGCCCTCCGTGGAGGAAACTGTGTCGATCCTCAGGGGTCTTAAGGAAAAATACGAGGTTCACCACGGGGTGAAAATCAAGGACGAGGCTCTCGTTGCCGCCTCCCAGCTCTCAAACAGATATATCTCCGGGCGATTTCTGCCTGATAAGGCCGTTGATCTCATGGATGAAGCCTCTGCACGGCTCAAAATGGAGATTGACTCCGTCCCGACTGAGATAGATGAAATAAAAAGAAAGATAATGCGCTTTGAGATAGAAAGGGAGGGATTCAGGAAAGAGCAGGATCCTGAACTTCTGGGAAAGCTTGAAGAGATTGAAAAAAATCTCTCGGAACTGAAAAAAGAAGCGGAAGTGCTTGAAGTGCACTGGCAAAAGGAAAAAGATTGCATATCGAGAATAAGAAAGACCAAAGAGGAAATAGAAACCGGAAGAATGGATGCGGAGAGAGCACAGAGAGAAGGAGATCTCTCCCGTGCATCCGAATTTCTTTACGGGAGAATCCCGGAGCTTGAAAAGGATATGGAGAGCATAGGCACGGAGCTTTCCGAAATACAGAGTCAAAAGAAAATGCTTCGCGAGGAAGTAGGCGCCGAGGATATAGCCGTGGTTGTATCGAAGTGGACGGGGATACCGGTAGCAAGACTGGTTGAAGAGGAAGTCGAGAAGCTCGTTCACATGGAAGAAAGGCTTTCGAAGCGAGTAGTGGGGCAGCCGGAGCCGATAAGGCTTGTTTCAAATGCGCTTCGGAGGTCAAGGGCCGGGCTCTCCGATCTGAAAAGGCCGATAAGCTCGTTTATATTCCTCGGACCTACAGGAGTCGGGAAGACTGAACTTGCCAGATCGCTTGCCGAGTTCATGTTTGATGATGAAGATGCGATTGTACGGATTGACATGAGTGAATATATGGAAAAGCACTCGGTATCAAGACTGATTGGAGCCCCTCCCGGGTATGTCGGATACGAGGAAGGGGGACAACTTTCAGAAACCGTGAGGAGACGACCCTACTCCGTGGTGCTCTTTGACGAGATAGAAAAGGCACACTCTGATGTGTTTAACCTGCTTCTTCAGATTCTTGACGACGGAAGGCTCACCGATGGACAGGGGAGAACCGTGGACTTCCGCAACACGGTGATAATAATGACCTCAAACCTCGGAAGTCAGTACATACAGGAATCGTCGGGGAACAGCGAGGAAATAGAGAATAAAATAGGTGAAATGCTCAGAAGCTATTTCCGTCCCGAGTTCCTAAACAGAATTGACGAAGTTGTCATATTCGGCAGTCTGAAAAAAGCAGACCTCATGAAAATAGCCGAGATTCAGATCGGGCACCTAAGAGAGAGGCTTGCGGAGAAAAATCTCACCATAGAACTATCCAAAAAAGCCGTTACAAGGCTGGTTGATATTGGTTACGACCCTGCTTTCGGGGCAAGACCGCTTAAACGCGCCGTACAGAAATGCATACAGGATCCGCTCGCGAACGAGATACTGAAAGGAAATTTCAAGGATTCCGACGCGGTAAAAGTAGATCTGGACAAAGAAGAAAACTTCACTTTCGGGAAGAAACAACCAACTGTTAAAGGCTAAACTTGGTAGTAAGAAACAGCGTTCGTCCCAGCATGGAATCCAGATACAGTACCTGGTCCTCACCCTGATCTGGGCGGGATTGACCCTCGTTGCCGATGTTAAGTATGCCTCCCGTGAGCTCAAACCACTCAAAACCAAAGGCCTTTTCCCAGTTAAAGACTATATCATGTCCAACCCAGCGCATGTAACGCTTGGTCCTGTCGGCGTTCCAGTAACCTGAAACCGCGTGCAGATTTCATTGCACGGTCATATTGTCCCGAGCTGCTCTGAGCAAGAGGTGCAGACGGTCGCGGGCGATGTCTCCGGGTTGCACTTGTCCGGCTATTCGTCTTTCGTAATTTGTTACCCTTAGCCAGTTGGCATTGAGCATGAAATTCGCCCAAACGATCTCACCGTCGGCTTTAACTCCGATATCAACTCCCTCAACATCCAATTCCCCGCTGTTGGTAAAGGAGTTCTCGATTCTGCTTAATCGGCCGTCGTGGCGTATCACCTTGATCGCTGAGTACTCGCTAAGCTCCCCTCTTTTTTCCAGGTCTAAAATAAACTGAGGGTCCAACATGCTTGGTACGTTGGAGGTCCGCACGTGAAACCAGTCGGCGCTTGCATAAAATGGCCCCTCTCCCGCCGAAATTCCAGTTGAAAAGCCCTCGTTTTTGTCCGGCTCCAAGTTCGGGTTGGCATTCTGACTTAGTTCCACCTGCTCCATGGAACAGTCCGCAGTCACCGTGTCCGCATCACAGACAAAAGGGTGAGTGACAGATTTTTTCTCGTACAGTTCTAACAGCCTCGGCAATCGTGGTCCCCGGCTCCAGGAAGCGCGAAGAGCCAGATTCGGCGTCACGCGATACAGGCTTGCCATGCGATGCGAAAATATTGCCGGGAGATGATCCAGGCTTAGGCGCCGGCCAGACACAAACAGATCCAGAGTATCGCCAAGCGGTATCCATATGTCGCTGAAAACAGCCAGACCCTTACGACCGACCGTTACGGAATCCAGGGTTTCCCCGAGCGCATCGTCAGGGTCAACCAAATGCTCATCCCGGTTGAAATACTCATAAGTGTTGCTTTGTTTGTTATACAGGACAAGATAGCCTGCTAACCAACTGATTTTGTTGCCGAATATCTCAAATAACGGTCCCTTCAGCGCAAGCACTGATCCAATGTGATCAAACTGTTTATTAGCGCACCTTCGCAAGACGCTTTCACTAATCGCTGTTTTATGCTTTGCAGATTCGGAAAGAGGATCTTTGATATCGTAATTTCCGTTTTGAATGGCCGTTTTAATTGTCATTATGTCAACGTAGTTACGACCTGTATCGGTATACTCGTAGTGATTGTAGTGAATATACGTATGGTATAGCTTATGTCATCTTTGATTTTACCCTGCAGCCCCACAGCGATATCGTAATCTCTTGCCTCTGTGTCCCATTGACGGTTCCCATGCCCCAAGAAGCTGTGTTCAATGCTGATTTCCCGCGGGAAATTCCTCTCGTCAAGGCCTTCAATATTGTTGATTATGCCCTGCTTCAGCATCTCGGTCGGCATGAAGGAGAAACCACCTGATTCCGGCGCCTGAAGCAGTTTCGTTCTTGATCTCGCGGACCGGGCTCTAATGTAAATGGCGGTTGCATCCCCGACCGGGTATTGGAAATCCATAAATGCGTTATCGTTTTCCCTGCGCTGCAAATGCCATGAGATGTCAGCGTGGGCGAAACCGCAGACACTTCCGGGCATCTTATCTTCGGAGGAAGTCGTTAATATTCCCGTGTATATGCTTTCGTTGCAGTCGCCAAGCGGTGCCGTTATTTTTTTGCCGTCAGTTGTTGTAAGCAGCAGGGTGTTGCCACCTATAGACACTCCCTGGGTATCGGCTAAAGAACCACCAGGGGCATATATCGCACGGCTGTAGTCACGGTCCGCATCACGAACTTCATTGCGTCTGAACATCTCTGCACCGAGAGTTATATGGCCTTCTCCGAGACTGCTTCCCAAAAGAGCGCTTAGGTATTCTGAATCTCCACCCTCAGCGCGTGGACGTGCGATGCCTGAGCGGATTTCAAGGCCTTCATAATCGTTTCTGAAGATTACAGTTATCAAGGCACTGTTAGATTGTCCAAGATGAGGGGCCCCGGGGCTGTCCTTTAAAATTTCGATGCGTTCGATCGCTGAAACCGGGATTAAATCAAGATCAATGTAAAAACTTGAGGTATGTTTTCGGTTCACCCTGACCGCATAACGACCGGGTCCGAGGACAAAAGGTTTATATGAACCTAAATGATTAAAACTTGCTCTCTGTAACAAAAGATCGCTTAATTTAGTTACACCGGAGAGCTCAATGTCACGTCGGGTGATTACCACCTTGGGGTGAAGTCTCTCTGACATTACTTCCGAATGTGGTCGGCCACCTACGAGGACCTCACCTTTTTCCCAGGCCATCGTATGTTCAGTTCTCAGAGTAAGAAGTGTGAGGAACAGGGAGAGAATGACAAGATTATGACGGCTCTTTATGTTATAGCCGTGATAGTAGCTATCATCGGGGCGCTTACCTTTAACACCCCAATTCCAAGGTAATTGTTTTATCATCTCAGCTGAATATAAGCTTGCTTGATAGGTAGCAGAAAGCCAAAAATCTCCACCACATTTCCGGAACTCTGGAACAGACAGGAAAAGCTGTATTTACCAAAAACAAAGAAGTAAAAACCAGACCGGGAAGCAGAGACACTAGCTATGGATTACTCAGAGAATGGAAAAGATAGAGGGGTGATTGACTCTTTTCAGGAGATAGACTCCAACCAAGTTCCAGGAATCTACCGGCCCTATGGTGAAAGTTGTAGCAATGCTGCCGCAAAAGTTAGAGATCGAACTGCTTACGTTGCAGGACTTTCTAAAAGAGCTCAACAAAGAGCCCCCGGGATCCTTCTTTTTATCTCTCTTCAGCCAAGAGTGCGGTAATTTCTCCCGGGACGTTCTCTACGGTGATGTTTACTCTCTCACCGGAATTTCTGTTCTTTATCTCCACCTTGCCCTCTTTCAGACTTCTTTGTCCGACAATTACCTGAATAGGGATTCCGAGCAGGTCCGAGTCCTTGAATTTCACGCCGGCGGTCTCCGCTCTGTCATCAATAAGAACATCCACTCCATCGTGGAGAAGCGCTGAGTACAATTTCTCCGCCGCATCCTTCACGTCCTGCTGCTTCATATTTATTGGAAGCACCGAAACTTCAAACGGAGCTATGGGGACGGGAAATTTTATTCCGTGCTCATCGTTGTTCTGTTCTATTGCTGCTGCTACCGTTCTTCCTATCCCGATTCCGTAACAACCCATAACAAGTGGTTTTTCCGCTCCGTTCTCATCTACGTAGGTAGCTCCCAGGGCTTCGCTGTACTTGGTTCCCAGCTTGAAAACATGTCCGACTTCAATGCCTCTTGACGCCCTCAGAACTCCGTTTTCAGAAACCGGGCACGGGTCCCCTTCCCTCGCGACCCTTATATCCGCATAGGAATCAGCTTCAAAATCCCGCCCGGGGTTAACCCCGGTTATATGATAGTCGCCCCTGTTTGCTCCCGTTACGGCGTTTTTCATGTTGCGAACGGATTTGTCCGCAACCACTCTCACATTCTTTCTCTTAAGTCCCACGGGTCCGCTGAATCCAAGCGGCCCTCCTGAGACCTCAAGAATTGTCTGCGGATCGGCAAGTTCCGCTACATCGCATCCGAGAAAGTTTCTAAGCTTGGTCAGGCTGAGCTCCGCATCTCCCCTTACAAGCGCAACAACCGGTTCCGTTTCGGTACGTACTATAAGGGTCTTTATCAATTTTTCCGGCCCGACTCTTAAAAGCTGTGCTACATCCTCAACCGTCTTAAGGTCCGGGGTGTGGACCTCGGAGACCCCCTCAAGCCCGGAGGTTGTTCTCAATCCTTCCCTTTCGTCTTCCGAAATGCCGATTTTTGCGAGTTCAAGGTTGGCGGCGTAATCAGCTTCCGTAGAACTCATTATTACGTCTTCCCCGGTGTCGGCAGTCACCATGAACTCATGCGAGAAACTTCCGCCGATGTTTCCCGAATCGGCAGCAACCACGCTGAACGCGAGCCCGCATCTTTCAAATATACGTACATAAGCATCGTACATTGCCTGGTAGGAGCGATCCGCTTCCTCATCCGAAACATCGAAGCTATAGGCATCTTTCATTATGAATTCACGTGCTCTCATAACTCCGAACCGGGGACGAATTTCATCCCTGAATTTCGTCTGTATCTGGTAAAAATTGACGGGAAGCTGTTTGTAGGAACGAATTTCCTTCCTAACTATGTCCGTTATTATTTCCTCGTGTGTGGGCCCCAGACAGAAATCCCGTTCAGCTCGATCCTTGAAGCGGAGCAGTTCTTTTCCGTAGTAATCCCACCTGGCGCTTTCAATCCAAGGCTCAGCCGGAAGCACCGCGGGCATGAGAAGTTCTATGGCTCCGGCCCTGTTCATTTCTTCCCGCACTATGTTCTCGACTTTTCTTATGGACCTGAGTCCCAAAGGAAGATAGTTGTAGATCCCGGCCGCAAGCTTTCTTATCATGCCGGCTCTTACCATAAGCTTGTGACTTATGATCTCGGCATCCGAGGGGTCTTCTTTGACCGTGGGTATGAAATAGGACGAAAACCTCATCCGTTCTTCTCCTTTAAAGTGATTTGAATTCAGATGGAAAGCAATTTTGCGGGATTTTCAGTTCAGTTGACGTAGCTTCTTTCTATTTCCTTGACAAGTTCCCCGACCAAATCAGCTTCTCTGAAAGATTTTATCAGTTTTCCGTCCCGATAAAGCATCCCCTTTCCTCTCCCCCCCGCTATTCCTATATCGGCTTCCGAGGCCTCACCCGGCCCGTTAACAACGCAACCAAGTATGGCAACTTTAACCGGTCTTGAAAGGTTGAAACCGGAAACACCTTGTTCGACTTCCGAAACCAGTTTCTCAAGATCTATCTCAAGTCGTCCGCACCCCGGACACGAGATAAGCTCAATTCCGTTGTTCCTAATTCCAAGAGATCTCAGTATGTTCATTCCGACGACTATCTCTTCTACGGGGTCACCTGTTAAGGACACCCTTATCGTGTCACCTATTCCTTCAGCGAGAAGTGCTCCGATTCCTATGGCGGATTTCACCGTTCCCATACCCGGGGTCCCCGCCTCGGTAACTCCGAGATGGAGCGGATATTCGGTCTTGTCTGCGAGCATTCTGTATGCGGTGATCATCTTCTTCACGTCGGTGGACTTGACCGAAATCTTTATGTCGAGAAAATCAAGGTCCTCGAGTATGTGCACATGCCTCATCGCGCTTTCAACCAGGGCCTCAGCTGTTGGATGCTTGTGCTTTTTGAGTATGTCTTTTTCAAGAGAGCCTGAATTCACGCCTATTCTTATGGGAATTCCTCTTTCCCTGCAGGCGTCAACCACGGCCTTTATTCTGTATTTGGCGCCGATGTTCCCGGGATTTATTCTCATCCCGTCGACCCCTTGGCTTATTGATTCAAGGGCCAGCCTGTAATCAAAGTGTATGTCCGAGACAAGAGGAATTCTTATCTCTTTTCTTATCGCTCCCAGAGCCTTTGCGGCATCCATGTCGGGAACAGCGACCCTGACAATGTCGCAACCCGCCTTCTCAAGTCTCTTTATCTGGGAAACCGTTGACGCTACATCTCTCGTATCGGTAATGGTCATTGACTGAACTGATACGGGAGCTCCCCCGCCTATTTTCACGTCACCGATTGATATCTGCCGGGATTGCCTCATAACTTGCGGAAAATGCTATTGAATAGTTATTATAGTGTCAAGAAAGCGTAAGGCCTAATAGATGGTTCAAAGACTTTTTTAACCCGGTTAATACCCCGAGGTCTTTATTTCTTCTGAAGAGTCCGGCAAAGTATAAGAAATAACCTGAAACGGCATAAGAAAAAGCCGGCTCAATAAGTTTCTTGCAGTTATTAATAAAGAGAAAATCAGGAGGCGAATTATGGGGATGAAGAAGATAATCCAGATAGACAGGGGCGGTTCCTCTAAGGATAAAAGCTCTGTGTCTTTTACCAAGTTTGAAAAGAAGGAAAAAACCGAAGACAGCTCCGAAATAACGGAAGAGACGGTCTACGGTGCCCTTAAGGATGTGTACGATCCAGAACTTCCCGTGAGCATAGTGGATCTCGGACTTATTTACGACACCAAAATTTCAGGGCGAAACGTTCAAATCAAGATGACGCTCACCACCCCAGGGTGCTCTATGGGGGCACATATAGCAGGCCAAGCCGAAATGGCCCTCAAGACAGCGGGAGCCGATAACGTTCTTATAGAAGTGATATGGGATCCTCCCTGGAACCCCGACATGATATCCGAGGAAGGAAAAAAGAAACTGGGTATCGCTTAGGGGGGACTTTCTGCGTGGAACTAACCAGAGAACGGATAATAAAAGTTCTTAAGGGCGTTAAATATCCGGGATTTAACCGGGATATAGTCTCCTTCGGCCTCGTAAAAGACATTGCTCTGGAAGGTTCGAAGGTAACGCTCTCCATAGTGCTTCCCAAACCCGACCGGAAACTTCAGTCCGAAATCGAGGAAGAAGTCCGAAAAGCCATCTTCGGCATACCCGGGGTTGAAGACCTCTCTATGAAGATCGGCTCGCGACCGCAGAAGCAGATAACTGCTGATGCTGGCAGTGAAAAAAGCAAGCTTCCCGACGTAAAGTACTACATAGCCGTCGCAAGTGGCAAAGGAGGAGTCGGCAAGTCAACAATAGCGACTAACCTCTCTCTGGCAATTTCAAAAAAAAGACAGAAAGTCGGGCTTATGGATGCCGATATCTGGGGGCCGAGCGCTCCTTTGATGATGGGAATAAGCGAGAAACCCCGCGCAACTACCGATGACAAGATCGTTCCCATAGAAAAATTCGGCCTTAAGGTAATGTCCATCGGTTTTCTCGTAAATGAGGAAGATGCCGTGATATGGAGAGGTCCCATGGTGCACGGAGCGGTAAAGCAGTTTATTGAAGACGTTGAGTGGAGCGGAACGGATTACCTGGTAATTGACCTTCCGCCGGGTACCGGGGACGCCCAGCTTTCTCTGGCGCAGACGGCCCCGATAAGCGGAGGGGTTATCGTAACCACTCCCCAGGACGTAGCCCTGGTGGACGTAAGAAGGGGGATTCTGATGTTTAACAAACTGAATATCCCCATTCTCGGCATAGTGGAAAATATGAGCTATCTGGATATGCCCGGTGTGGACGGCAAGATAGACATATTCGGCAGGGGTGGAGGAAGACGTATGGCAGAGAGGTTTGAAGTTCCGTTTCTTGGAGAAATCCCAATCGACCCGCGGATAAGAATCGGTGGGGACAACGGAAACCCCATTGTGGAATCTGATCCGCAAAGCGCAGCTGCAAAGGCCTTTTTTGAGATTGCAGACAGGATACTCGAATCCATAGAGAACTGACTGACATATTCAACTAATCCCCCTCCCCCCAGCTCTCTAGAAGCTACCAATCAGTTCCCACCAGAATCCAGACAGTTTTTCAATCACGTTTATAAAGATATTTAAGGAAGGCATATGCTCCTAATCAATTTCCTTTGATCTTAAGTGGTATTATAATGAGCATGAAAGAACAGGAGTTTTTATTTTCATGAACGCGGAAAAAGACCCTTACACCGTACTCGGCGTACCGCGAAACGCCACGCAGGACCAGATAAAGAAAGCGTACAGGGACCTTGCGAGAAAACACCATCCCGACATGAACCAGGGGGACAAGGCATCCGAGGAGAAGTTCAAGGAAATTCAGCTCGCTTACGAAACCCTCTCCGATCCCGAGAAGAAAAAGAACTACGACATGTTCGGGACAAGCGGTTTTGGCGGGCAGAGAACAGGTGGAGGAAGCTACAGGCAGTATTCACGGGGATTTCCGGACATAGACGAAATCTTCAAAGATATCTTTTCGCAGGGAAGCGGGACTTACGGCATGGGTGGAGCGAGGGGCAGTTTCGGAGATGTTTTTGATTTTAGTAACGTGCGGCAGCAGCCGAGAAAACCGAAGAACATCCAGCATGCTTTAACCCTTGATTTTGAAACCGCGGTAAGCGGTGGAGAGAAAGAGCTTCTGGTTAAGTCCCCGGAGGGCGGAACCAAGAAAATAACGGTCAAGATTCCGGCGGGAGTGAAAACCGGGTCCAAGGTAAGATTGCCGGGCAAGGGCGAACAAATAAATTCCATGGCCGGAGATCTTATTCTTGAAATAAAGGTACTGTCCCATCCGGTTTTCAAAAGAGAGAACGATGATATATATATTGATGTTCCGCTGACGGTCTATGAGGCGGCCTTGGGAACGCTGATTGATGTGCCGACCATAGAGAGCCCTGTAAAACTTACTATCCCGCCCGGCGTGGGAAGCGGCACGAAAATGAGGCTCAGGGAAAAGGGAGTGAGAAATCCCAAGACCGGCAGACGGGGAGACCAGTTCGTCGTTGTTCAGATAGCAATGCCGGAGGAATCCGGCGAGCACCTGAAAAAACTCATGGACGAGTTTAAAGAGAAATATCCCTACGACCCTAGAAAAAAACTTCTCCAGTATCTATAATTGATCGGACGACGTTAAGAACTTACCTGTAAGGAGAGTGTTTTATCGTGAGCGGTGAAAAAGACGAATTAAAGATGGACTTTTCGGGGTTTATTCTCTCGTTAAACGCCTCGGCCCTCATTCACTTGGGTGAAATTCCCGACCCCCACTCAAAAAAAAGAGAAGTTAACATTCCGGCTGCCAAGCACACCATAAGCATACTTGAGATACTTGCGGAAAAAACCGAAGGGAACCTGACAGAAGAGGAAAAGCAGCTTCTTGACGACATGATTTACAACATCCGCATGAAATACGTAAAGTCTCTGAGCTGATTTCTCTTCTACATGGTTGAGAGTTTCAGAAACTCTTCGTATCTTTGCTCTATTTCCTCTTTCTGTAGCAAGCCAAGGCGCCTTACGCTGAAATCCTCAACCGTAAAGGAAGCCAACACACTCCCGTAAGCAACCCCTCTTTTAAAACCGGCAAAGTCAAGGTCTTTACCTCGAGACGCTACGTAACCCATGAATCCCCCGGCAAAAGTGTCCCCCGCTCCCGTCGGGTCAAGCACCTGCTCAAGCATGTAACTGGGGGCGAAAAACAGATCTTCCCGAGAAAAAAGCAAAGCCCCGTACTCTCCTCTTTTTACGATCAGGAATTCCGGTCCCATGTCCATTATCTTTCTCGCCGCTTTGGCCATTAACGGTTCTTCGGATAGCTGTCTTGCTTCAGAGTCATTTATTATGAGAATGTTGACCCTGCAAAGAAGTTCTTTAAGTTGTTCCACCTTGTTATCTATCCAGAAATTCATGGTGTCGCAGGCTACGACACGGGGCGAGCTTATCTGCTCGAGGACCTTCATTTGAATCTCAGGATCCGTGTTGGCTAAGAAAAGATAGTTGGCATCTCTAGACTTCTCGGGGACCACAGGGTCAAACGACCCCAGAACACCAAGGGTGACGGAGACGGTTTCGGGATCCTTCATGTCATAGCCGTATCTGCCTTCCCACTTGAAAGTTTCTCCTTCACTGACCGCTACTCCCTCCGTATCAATGCCTCTTGAGTGAAGCAGCTCGGAATGGGCCGGGGGAAAATCTTCTCCAACGGAGGAGACCATGTGAACATTCGTAAAATTCCGGGCCGCCAGAGAGAAATAACAGGCAGACCCGCCGAGAACATTCTCTTCTCTTCCAAAAGGTGTTTCTATGGTGTCAATTCCTACTGATCCTACAACGACAATACTCATTTAGACCTCTACATGTATTTTTTTATGATAAGTTCGAATTTGTTCCTGGTTTCTTCGGCTACGCAGTCAGAAGACGTTATTACAGAGTTACCTAAGGCAATCTCGCAAGGACATCCCCTTTCTTCAGGGATAGTATCAACGACAGCTGCCACTACTTTTTTTGCCGTTTCAACATTTCTATTCATGATCTCGATTATGTCGGAGACCGTGACGTCGTCATGATCTTCGTTCCAGCAGTCATAATCAGTGCAAAGGGCTATTATGGAATAGCAGATCTCCGCTTCCCTGGCAAGTTTGGCTTCCGGCATTGCGGTCATTCCTATTATGTCTGCTCCCCATTCCCTGTACAGATGACTCTCTGCCCTAGTAGAGAACTGGGGGCCCTCGATACATACGTAGGTTCCTCCCGAGTGGACCGTCCCACCGCAGCCAAGCGTTGCTTCTCGCAGACAGCCTGAGAGCACGGAGCACACGGGGTCGGCCATTGAAACGTGAGCTACTATACCACCTTCAAAAAATGTAGAAGGCCTACGCTTCGTATTATCAATGAACTGATCAGGTATCACTATGTGCCCCGGTTCTATTTCCTCTTTCAAGCTTCCCACGGCACTTACTGATATAATCCGCTCGACTCCCATAGCCTTCATTGCATATATATTCGCCCGGAAATTTATCTCAGGCGGAGATATTGTGTGTCCTGTCCCGTGTCTTGGAAGAAAAACCATTCGCACGCTGCCGAAGGTTCCTGTGACCAGGCTTGAGGATGGTTTGCCCCACGGAGTCTCCACAGAAACGGTTTTAACGTCCGAAAGTCCTTCCATTTCGTAAAGACCGCTTCCGCCCATTATCCCTATAGTCTTCAAGTTTCCGTCTCCATCCGCCGAGATACCGGCTTTGCGACAATAATTACCCTTTTCTCACCTGAGAAAGGCAGTTCGAGTTCTTTTGTCAAAAGAAGTTTCGTATCTTGCGGATTCCGGTTCGTATAATCTTCCCATTCCTTCTTTCCCCGGGGCCCCTTCATTATAACCATCTCCCCTTCTATATCCAGATACGGGGTGCCGAGAGCCACTATGGCGCCAATGCTCCCGAGAGCCCTGAACGTCACCCGGTCAAATTCCCCTACCATACCTCTATCTATTTCCTCGGCTCTCCCATGGTAAATATCGATGTTGTTAAGTCCGAGGGATCTTTTCACATCCTTTAAAAAGGCAACTTTTTTCCCCACCGACTCAAGGAGCGTAACTTTAAGGGACGGGTCGTGGATAGAGAGCGGAATTCCGGGAAAGCCGGCCCCCGTGCCTATGTCAATCACCCTGGAGCCAGAAGGCATGAATTCGGCCACGGTAAGGGAATCGACCAAGTGCTTGATTATGATCTCCCGGTCAGTGAGAACCGAACTTAGGTTTATGCGCCTGCCCCACTTGCGCAACAGATCAACATAGGAGAGGAAAATGTCGGTCCTGATGTTTTTGATTCCTATCTGTTCTGCGCCTTCTCTAAGAAGTCGTTCATTAATCATTTTGGTTCGTGAGCGTCGGTATCGCTTGTTCCCTTGAAGGCGAAGGTGAGAAATCCGGTGTGTGCCACGGTCCTGTTATCGGGGCGGGTTTTCCCCTTTTTCACCTGATAGTTTCTCATTATCAGCTCCACCGTTTCGATTCTCACAAAACCCGTTTCCTCAAGCGATTCCGCGGTTCTTTCCACCTGGTTGTATGTCGGGGAAATGCTCGCGATTCTCCCTCCGGAAACAAGAGCCTCATAAGCCGCAGGAATTCCATACCATGGAGAAGGGAGATCAAGTATCGCAACGTCAACATCTCTTTCCTTAAAGCCTTCCCTGGCATCGCCACAGTTAAATTCCACGTATTCAAAAAGCCCCGCCCGTCGTACGTTGTCTTTGGCATTATTCATGAACTGCTCTCTTTTTTCGTACGTATAGACTTTTCCGGAAGGGGCCACCGAATTCGCAAGCGCAATGGTAAGGGCTCCCGAACCGGTCGCTGCTTCAACAACCCTGGTTCCTGCTCTCACGTCTGTTTTAAAGAGAATCAGGGCCGCATCCTTCGGATAAACGATCTGCGTGGCTCTTCTCACCTTCATAACCCTTTGTTCCACTGTGGGGTTAAGGAGTACGAAATTGTTTCCAAGGCTTGATACTATGGTTTCTCCCCACTTTTTCCCCAGCGCGGACGAAAGGTCGAGTATTCCCATATGAGAGCTGAACGACTTGCCCTCTTCTACCACCACCATGAAACTTTTGTTGTCAGGTGAAACGAGGAGAATGGTGTCACCGGATTTTATTCTCATGAAAGACGCCTCACTCTCCCTGCACTTATAAAATATTTATAGGTAAAGATCATGCAGCCCGCAAACATGAGCATTCCCGTTACCAAATACATATTCGAAAAACCGTAATCGCGCGCTACGAGTCCGAGAGCGAAGGCGAAAAAGTTTATCCCGATGCTGAATGACATGTTAAACGCACCCATCGCTGTTCCTCTTTCATCATCAAGCGCCCTGTCGATAATCATCGCGCTTATGGTGGGATAGAGAATTCCGTAACCCAGGCTGAAAACAAAGGAAACCAGAACAGCGCTCAGAGTGGAGTTTATGGAAAAGATCATGAGCAGGGACAAAATCATGATAAGCATTGACGGCAGGGCTATTTTTCTTCTCTCGACAATATCCGGAAGCTTCCCGCCCAGGACCCTGATTAATATGACGGTTACGGAATATGTAAGAAAAAAGCTCCATACATGAATTCCGTTTTTCTCAAGAAAAACAGAGAAGAAATTAAGCATGCTTCCAAGTCCCACGGCAATCATAAGGTTCGTCAGCAGAAGCACGCGGAACCTCGGGGAAAAAACAACGTCGAAAAAACCGCTGAAAATGGATTTCTCCGATACCCTGAATTTTCCCTCCCGAGAGAGGAAGCAGAGAATGAAGGCAAGCAGGCTGAAAACAGAGGTATAGAGAAAGAAGATCGAGTAACTGAATCTTTCGATCACTATTTCTCCGATAGTAGGTCCGACCGAGTAAGAAGCTATTGTGAAGGCACCGAAAATGCCGAGCCCGTAAGCCCTTGTTTCGCTGGGAACATAATCAGAGACCGCCGTAGCGGCCGAGGTGAAGAAAAAAGCGAAAGCTATTCCCTGCATGAGCCTCAGGAGGAATATTTTTGCGTCAATATCCGATATGAAAATATAGAGAAGGGAAACCAAGAACATAAGGGAAGAACCCGCAAGCATGAATCTTCTTCGCCCGTAGTGGTCTATCAGGAAGGCTACGAAGGGGATAACTCCTATTGAAG
The DNA here is from genome assembly GCA_022827275.1 of Candidatus Dadabacteria bacterium. Taxonomy (GTDB): domain Bacteria; phylum Desulfobacterota_D; class UBA1144; order Nemesobacterales; family Nemesobacteraceae; genus Nemesobacter. The sequence goes on from JAJDTG010000024.1 coordinate 21,636, forward strand.
TTATGCCAAAAGTTCCCATGACATAGCCTACACTGGCCTCGTCACCCCCGATATCTGTTATGAAAAGCGGAAGCAGGAAGAAAGAGGAGAAATTGCAAAAAAAGAAAAAATTTCCCAAAGTGACGAGGGAAAAATCTCTGTACTTTCGTGCAAAAGACATCCTAAAATGGTGACCTGAAAAAAAAGAAAGTGAGAAAGTGAGTTTACATGATTTTATACTTTCTATCAGGACAACTGTGGTTTTTTGACATGAAACAGGCCCGTGATATAATACGGCATCTTCTGAGCCGTTAGCTCAGCTGGTAGAGCAACTGCCTTTTAAGCAGTGGGTCACAGGTTCGAATCCTGTACGGCTCAATTCTTGCCGTCCCCGTCGTCTAGTCAGGCCTAGGACATCGGCCTTTCACGCCGGTAACAGGGGTTCAAATCCCCTCGGGGACGCCAGAAATAATCCCCGGCCTCAATTTGCTAGGTGTTTCTATTCTAGGGAATCAATTCTTAAAGAACGGTGAGCTAAAACCGGCTTAAACTCTAGGTGTACTTTTCGTATTCTTCCTCGAAAAGGTCCGCCAGAGTACGAGCCTTGCGGTCATATTCATCCGGGTCATCCCATGAAAGTCGAGGCTGTAGAAGAGTCGAGTCAACTCCGGGACAATCAATCGGCACGGACAGATCAAGTATAGGAACTTTGACGAACTCTCTGTCGTCAAGCAAGCCGCTTACCGCTGCTGTAACAAGAGCTCTTGTGGACGGAAGAGGCATTCTTTTGCCGACCCCGAAAGGCCCGCCGGAAATCCCGGTATTTAGAAGCCAGACGTTTACCTTATGTTTTTCCATCCTCTCTTTCAGCATTGCTCCGTAGAATTTCGGGGGTCTTGGAAGAAAGGGAGAGCCGAAACATGAACTGAAAGTCGCCTGAGGTTTGCTCACTCCTCTCTCGGTACCGGCAACTTTCGCCGTGTAACCCAGAAGGAAATAACGCATGGCCTGGTCAGAATCAAGCTTTGATATGGGGGGCAGAACCCCGAAAGCATCATAGGTCAGCATGAAAATACTTTTGGGAATGCCGCCTACTCCTTCCGGAACAATATTTTCAAGCATATCGATCTGGTATGCTCCGCGAGTGTTCTCTGTATATTTGTCGCTGTCAAAATCTATTTTTCCCGTTTCTGAATCGAGTTCGACGTTTTCAAGGACCGAGCCGAAATTAAGTGCCGCTCGATAAATCTCGGGTTCTGTAGTCGGGCTAAGCTTTATGGTCTTTGCATAGCAGCCTCCCTCGAAATTAAAAACTCCTTCATCAAACCAGCCATGCTCGTCATCTCCGATAAGCGCCCTTTGGGGATCAGCGGAGAGCGTGGTTTTCCCAGTTCCCGACAGTCCGAAGAAAAGCGCCACATTTCCGTCTTCTCCAACATTTGCCGAACAGTGCATCGGAAAAACATTTCTCTCCGGCAGAAGAAAATTCATAGCGGCAAAAACGGATTTTTTCATCTCTCCCGCATAGCGAGTACCACCAATAAGAGCAATTCTCCGGCTTAGGTTAAGAAATATGAAGGTTTCACTGTTAAGACCGTATTTTTCTGGGTCATCTGCCTTGAACCCCGGGGCTGAAATGACGGTAAAGCCCACTTCCTTATGCGGAAGCTCAGAAACATCAGGTCTTATGAAGAGATTGTTCACGAAAATATTGTGCCAGGCGAATTCATTTATCACCCTCACGTTTGTTCTGTAGTCCGGGTGGGCGCAGACCTGAAGGTCTCTCACGAAAACATCCTTGCCTTCGAAATAATCCATCACCTTCTCGTACAAGTGGTCAAACACCTCTGGTGATACGGGCTGGTTTACTGCTCCCCAGTCTATATTTTTTTCCGTAGAAGGCTCCTTTACCACGAATCTGTCCTTGGGGGATCTTCCGGTATGAGGAGAAGTGTAGCCCACAAAAGTTCCACTCTCGCCAACGTGCCCTTCGTTTCTCTTTATCGCCTCTTCGTAAAGCCCGGGAACGGAGAGGTTGTAATATACTCCCGAAGGTTTCTTAAGCTGGTGTTTTTCTGAAAGCTCCTTTTCAATTGAAAAATTCTCGGACATGGTCATTGCCTCCAAATTTCCTGTTGCCTACAGATTTATGAGTAAAAATCTAGGAAAAAGTCAACTGTTTTATTAAAGGAGTTGTAAGATATATAAAGTTTCCCTTTTTTCAAGAATAAAAAACAAACTTGGTGCTCTATCCCGGTTCAACCCCCAGAATCCCGAGACCCAAATGCAGAATTCATCCGATTCTATATCTTTGTGCTAACTTCCGATATCCACTTCGTTATGGCATC
>JAJDTG010000016.1 GCA_022827275.1 Candidatus Dadabacteria bacterium
TGGGGCTCTTTGCTGTACAATCTTCCATGGCGGTGTTTCCTCCTGTTAAATAGATTTTAGAACATCTTTATCTAACCGGATTTACCAGGAAATGCCGCCTCCTTTTTTAATTTGCGAAAGATTTAAAGCGTTATCTTCAGACATAACTGTCTCCCGACTTTACCTGACAGCCGGATTCAGCAGCTTAAATCCGTGGTGGTGTGGGAGGGGAGAAATCGCGAGATTTCTCCCTATCCCGATTGCCCTTTTGAAGCCGAGACCCTAATTTCTTCCGGCCTGAAATTAGGGTCCCCCCACCCAACCCGAGAGAAAGAGAAAAAACGAGCGTTTCAGTGGAAATAAAACCGCGTCCGATCAGGTCCGCTCTTCTCGTTAAGAAGATTGTCTGAATCAGTGTTGCACTTCGGAGTTCAATCGGTGATCAAATTTAATAAAGGGTGCTGGACAGTTGTCGCATTTTTTGACACTTCTAGTAATACTTATTCCTAAAAACACTGCGACAGGAGATCAACCATGGGATGTTTGCAGGACGAGTTGAGAAAATTTGACGCTCTGCGAGACGGCGACGCTGGCAACGACATCGTCGTTGATGCGACCCTCGGTGCCATTTCTCCAACCTATGTCGACGGGACAGTGTTTGATCATTTGTCTCCGAAGTTGGCCGATGCCCTGCGCAAACGCGGTGTGGATCGTTTTTACCAGCATCAAGCGGAGGCGGTGCTTAAGGCGTTAGGAGGCAATAACGTAGTTCTTCAAGCTCCCACGGCCAGCGGCAAGTCCCTTGCCTTCCAAGTGCCTATGATCGAGACGCTGCTCCGCGAAACCGACAGTCACGCACTCATGCTTTACCCGACCAAGGCGCTTGCGCTTGATCAGCGGGAACAGCTCAAGAGCCTTTCGGACCGCGTCGGGGGTTGCGAAATCGAATCATGGTGGTACGACGGCGATACGGATCGGGAGCACCGCAAGTTGCTCAGAGAGAACCCGCCGCATATTCTCATCACCAACCCGGACATGCTCCATAACAGTTTTCTGGGGCATGCCGATCAGTGGCAGAAAATTTTCAAAACCCTCAGGTGGGTTATCGTCGATGAGATCCATGAATATCGAGGCTATTTTGGTTCCAACGTCTCGATGATTCTGCGGCGTTTCTCTCATCACCTTGCCCAGCAGGGTGTCCGCCCGCAATTTTTCCTATGCTCTGCTACCTGCGCCAACGCCGGGGAACACGCCCGCAATCTCACCGGGTTGCCCTTTGAGGAAGTAAACGCAAGCGACAGCATCCGGCCGCAGAGGCGATTCTACTTCATACAACCGGATATACCGGACCACAAATACTGGGAGATCCTTCAGTTCCGGACGGCCAGGGCGGGTCTCGCCTGCCTTGCGAACGGAAAGTCAGTTCTTGTGTTTTGCCCGACGCGAAAGTTCGCCGAGGCTTGTTATCCGATTGCGATACGGGAGATTGAGGGGTATCGCAAGTCGGGCGCGGTTCACATCGACCCCAAGGCGGTCAAGGTGTTTCGTTCCGGTCTCAGCACAGATGAGCGCCATGATATCCAGGCTGGCCTCAAGAACGGTTCGGTGCGCCTGGTGTTTACCACCAACGCTCTTGAGCTCGGGATTGACATAGGCGGACTTGACGGAGTCATTCTCGCCGGCTTTCCTGACAGCATGATGTCCGCGTGGCAGCGTATCGGGAGAGCTGGCCGCAACTGGGAATCCGAGGCGTTCGTTATCTATTACGCCCGCAACAACCCGCTGGACCGATTTTACGCTTCCAATCTTGGCACGTTTCTGAAGAAGCCTCTTGATGATCTCGTCGTCAACCCGGGGAACGAGGATTTGATCGAAAAGCATGTGCCGTCGCTCCTGTTCGAGACATCTGCTTTGGAAGGAGGGCGCGCAATCTTGGGTGAAGCTCTGCATGGCACTGCTGCGGCCAAACTGGAATCAGGTGCCCAGCCGGTACGAACCGGAAACTGGCGACCTCATTCCCAGCTAGATATCCGGGGTGGGGGTGGAGGCAGTTTTGAACTTATGGAGGGGGCGAATGTTGTCGGAACCTTGTCTGGCCAACAGCAGTTTCGCGAAGCATACGAGCGGGCGATTTATATGCATGGAGGAAGGAAGTATCGCGTTGAGGGAATATCTTTCGCAGGTGGCGGGGGAGGAAAGATCGAACTGAGTTCTGCCGAACCGTATCTGGTGACCAACGCGGCGACGTTCACGACAGTTTCCGAGCAGGACATCTACGACGGAAGGCGCTGGACATCCGGAGACATCGAAGTTCAGGCGTATTACGGCAAGGTGCTGATCACAGAAGCGTTAATCTCCATCGAGGAAGTTGATGATCGCACTGGCGAAGTAAGAGATCAGTGGGTGCCCAAGGTCAATTCTGCCAAATTCGATAACGCGCATGCCTTCTGGGTTTGTCAGGAGACACAAACCTGTGAAGCGGATGTCGGAATCCCGGCCCTCCAGCACCTTCTCCGCGTCGGCGCCGTTTTCACCATTCCTCTTGACGCACACGACATCTTCCCGCACGCTGTTGTCAAGGACAGCAAAGCCTATATCGTCGAGACCTATCCCGGCGGAATCGGTGTCGCTCGCAAAGCCCTCGAACGGTGGCGGAACATTCTCGAGACTGGAATCAGCGTTGCTGAATCATGCGGATGCGAAAAAGGGTGCCCAAATTGCATCGTTCCGCCGAGGTCGCGAGAGAAACTCGATAAAGGCGCCGGTATAGCACTGGCGCGTTCACTGCTTATGGCCACGGAGAATTCTCACGACTTTGAGTTCGTCAATAATCTTTGGGAACGAGCCGGGACTTAGCGCCGGACGCTTCCTGGTCCGCAGACTGCGCCAAAGTCCGTTCGGGTTTCTCTGGTTGTTTATTACGCGCTCAGTTCTGATCATGATGACTTTGTGTTCTGAATTATCTCAGTATAGTTGAGGGACTCTCTGTTTTTCACCAAACATGGTTTTTATTTATGACATTTTGGACATCAGATGATAAAGTGCTTGAACATACTGAATTATGGAAGGTTCTCACGATTTGATTGGAATAGCTTGGTAAAGCAAGGGCAAGCAGCTTCTGAATTCAGGCGCCTGAAAATCCTCTTTGGGGAAGGTGGGATACGAATACATAGTAAGGATAATTCAATACCATGAATGAACAAGGATTTATGTACCAAGAAACGCAGGAAAAAATACGAGAAATACTCAGTGAATGCGCAGGAGGAAAATATATTTTTCGCGGTGAAGACAGCGAATACGAAAAAGTTTCCTCGAAACTGTACAGAGAATTCGAAAAAGCTCATCTTGTTGATGATCATATGCTTGAGTCGGAGAGAATTACTGTTGGTGCCGCAAGGCGCCACGTCCGTCCCGACGCGTCTTATCTTGAAGTTCTGACAGAACTTCAGCATTACGGCGGAAAAACCACTCTGATTGATTTTACGCGGAATTTGTATATTGCCTTGTTCTTTGCATGTGACAGGTATCTTGATAAACCCGGCAGGATCATTTTATTTGATACGACCGGAATGAAGATGAAGGAGCAGGTAGAGACAGGAAAAGCCTCCGGCGAAGACGCTTGCGAAATACTTCTCCCGCCGGGGAAAAACCTGCGTGCTGTTTTTCAAAGCAGCGTGTTTGTCCGAGCCGCCAGGGGTTATATAGAGAAAGAGAGATTCAGGGAAGTCAGAATCAAGGAGAGCCTTAAGGGGGAGATCCTGTTTTATCTTGAACACCATTATGACATAAAGCGCGACACGATTTATAACGACCTGCATGGTTTTATCAAGAACCGGGAGGACAACTATGTTCAGCAACAGTATTATGATCAGAAAATAGAAAAGGATAAATCTGCCGAATCATATTTCGCAAGAGGCACTGCGAGATTTGCTTCCGGCCACCAGAGAGAGGCGATACAGGATTTTGACGAAGCCCTAAAATTAGATTCCCGGCACTTCCGGGCGCTTCACCAGAGGGGTATGGTCAAGGTTGTTTTGCGTGACCGCTCGGGCATAGAAGATTACAGGCGAGCCTTGGAAATAAGACATAATCCGGTAACTCTTGACTCTCTGCAGTGCGCACTTGACCTTGAAGAAGATTACTGGGCGGGAAATTGAAGTGATAATCAGTCGGGGTTTTCGCCGAATTCTTGACAGTGATATTATTCAAATTCTGAAGATATTCTTTTCTTGGTTTATTGCACCATTACAACTGGCTATGAATAAAACGGAAGAAAGCTTAATGGACTTGCTAACTCGCTATGAGTTAGAAATCGAAAAAGCTGCGCGAGAGCGTTTCGGAGAAACCCCAACTTCTCTTATTTTTCGCGGTCAGAGCGACGAAAATTGGTTTCTCGACAGCAGCGCGGAGCGACGCCTGAAGAAATCGAGCCGTGAATTTAATGCGAAGGAATTGCTGAGATATCTGCGGGAGAATTTAATCGGTCCCGCGAAAAGAGAAAGTTACGACCGTCAAAACGGAAAGGAATTTTCAGACCTTGAACTTCTCGCCAAACTCCAGCATCATCAGGCAGCTACCTGCCTTATAGATTTCACTCACAATTTCCACATCGCGCTCTGGTTTGCCTGTGTGCCCAATGATGACAAAGACGGCAAAGTTTTTATCGTCGACAGTGGAAACCCCCGCCTGTTTGAAGATATTACACCGGAAAGGTCTGAAGCCTCGATTGAAGAAATTTTCAACGCAAGTGAAGAAGACAATTTTCCGTTTCAGAAAAAAGTGCTTTACTGGCAACCGCCTGCTCAGAGTAACAGGATTATTGCACAGCACAGTTGCTTCATTTTTTCTTCCGAGAAAATACCTGCCAGAGCCTATACGGAAATAACGATCAAAAAAAAAGACAAACCGCGTATTGAGCTAGCCCTGAAGCGCTACTACGGACTGGACAACAAAAGCGTTTACAGGGACTTCACGGGCTTTGCCTACGCCAACAATCAAGATCAGTTGCTGCAGAGAACACCCGCTCCGGTGGCATCTGAGGATTCAGTCGTTAAGATATTCACGTATATTCAAGCCAACGAGATGGCTAAACGAGGGGAATACGAGAAGGCTGTTAAAACCTATGACAGAGCAATAGCACTTGATCCAGATTTTGCTGATGCATACTACAACAGAGGTCTTGCGAAAATTCACTTGAAAGAATTTCAGGAAGCCATAGAAGACTTTGATAAAGCTATAACCTTAAAGCCCGATGACATCTTTTGCTATTTAAACAGAGGAGTTGCAAGAGACCAGCTGAAAGAATTTCAGGGAGCCATAGAAGACTTTGATAAAGCTATAGATCTAGACTCCGAATACCCCTATTCCTACGTTAATCGTGGCATCGCAAAAGCCAGATTAGGAGAGCACAAAAAAGCCGTAGAAGACTTTGATAAAGCCATAGCCTTAAAGTCCGATGATGCAGCATTCTATTTAAATCGTGGCATCGCAAAAGCCAGATTAGGAGAGCACAAAAAAGCCATAGAAGACTTTGACAAAGCTATAGAATTAAAGCCCGATGACGCGGAATCCTACTCCAATCGAGGGGAATCCAATAAAAAACTAGGCAACACAAAACAATCAGAAGAAGATTTTGCCAAGGCGGAAAAATTAAGGAGAAAAACGATGTCGAAAATGCGCCCTGAAAAACTGCGAGACATAAAGAACAGGTTGAAAAATTCTCACTGTGCTCTTTGCGAAAGTAACGAGCTAGAGATAGAGGCGCCTGAAGATCGGATACGGAGCATTTTTTCTCCCCATGGAGGAGATGCTTTTTCAGGACTTATAATCGTCTGCAGAAAATGTAAAAACAGTTCTTACTATGACCTTGAGAGAGACTGCTTCGGGGATGCGATTACTTCGTCCTTTTAGTTTTTGCGGATTTGGGGGAAAGATGTGGACACACTTGTTGCACAATAGAAGCTTATGATTCTTACGTAGTTGATAAACCTTTATGAGTCAATCGGGTCCGTGGATGAAGCGCTACGGCCGCGGGCACGGGAGAATAGCGATGGATAAGAAGAAGCGCAGAAATCATTCTGTGCCCAGAATGTTGTTGAGAAATTTTACGGACAAAGAGGGCAAGCTGTATTTTTTCGATAGACGCTTTGAGGAAAAGCGGATTCTGAAAACCACCCCGGATGCACTTTACCGGGAGCGTGATCTATACGTTGTTCGTGATGAGCACGGAAACATGGATGGTTCGGCAGAAGACCTGTTCGCCGAGTTTGAGAGAGAAGCCGCGCCGGTGTTTGACAAGATAATAACCGCGGTTCGGTGCGTAAAAGAACCGGTTCTGACTCCGTTAGAGAGACATGTCCTGGATCGTTACGTTTATTTTCAGTGGGCGCGCGTGCCGGATACGACTGGCCCTATTCTTGATCACACCTTAAGCAGATTATCTCTCGAAGATCCTGAGATTAGCGATCTTTCTCCTCGGGAGCTTGCGGAGTTTGGAAAAGGTGTTAATGTCGAAAGCCTTGTCGGCGTAGTAACGAAACCGGGAGGCTGGATACTGTCCTATCTTCTGAGCAAGAGTCTTGCTTTCGTTCTAATACGCAGGAAGAACAAGAGCTTTGTTATCGGAAGCAATCCCGTTTTGCAGGTGTTTCCCGAGCGCTCTGGCAACGAACCCAAGCCCTTTTTGGCGATGTGGTTTCCTATTGCGTATGATGTGGCCGTTGCCTATGGCGAAGGAGAGGAAGGTCTTATGGAATTTACAGAAAACCGGGAGCTTCGCCGTTTTAACGAAAATGTTTTCAAGCAGAGTCGGGGGATTGCCGGGCGTTCGGATAAGCTTATCGCTTCTCTTGCCGACGTGAAGATATGAGCGTCTGTCGGCTGAGTTTCTTTTGATTTGGCTTTGGTGAAGTCTGTTTTTATTCGCGATGGCTTGGAAATCACCCGAATTACGAAGATTATTTGCACCACTTGAAGCGAGAACGGGCATTTTAGCAACGCATACTTTTGGTGTTTTTAACCCGCATTTCTCAGTGCGCCGCGGAAAGGAGTATCTTCCTGCGCGCTGTTTCTGGAGCTAACCGTAATATAAGTCACCGTCTGTGATGTGGAGGGGCAGTTGAGAGTGTGATGCCGTTGCCGCAACCACTGCCCGGTTATCTTTCAGAATCTCTTCAATAAGTATTTCCAGATTCTTGGTGTCCTGCGCGTAAGCGCCGATATACCCGGAGCGGATAAGGTCAAAAAAGGCTGTCTGACGAAGATACCGACCGTCAAGTGCGTCGAAACTGATTCTGAACGCACCCCTCGGACCTATGCAGGCCGGGTCGTTTTGCAGCACCTCGAAGTGGTCAATCGGCATCGTTATCGGGCTTTTGCCCAGAGACGCGTCCCGCCGCACGAATTTCAAGTAAAAAGCCTGAGGATTAATGCGGTATTCATACGGTTCGGGCGGCTGAGAGAAACGAAAACTTTTCATGCGGTTGATCTGTTTTCCGAACTGATCATCTGGTCGGTAAATCCAGTCAGTGCCGTTATCCTCTCGCGTGGGTTCAAGCATCTTGTACTGCACCATGACAATGTTTCGTTTGATCAGGTTCAGGTAGATCAGGTCGACGCCGAAAACTTCTTCGAGCGGATTCCTGTTGGCGGTAATGACTTCGAGCCGCTCCCGTCCTTTTTCGAAAACGGCGCGCCCGGTAAGATCGCTTGAGGTCAAGGCAAACTCCGGGATATGGCGTGCGTCATGTTCAATAACCGCGTCCTCGCGTATGGGAACGCGGCCAAGGGCGGTCGGGCCTTCGGTTTCAACGCTTGTCGCGGTGTCATGGGGCGTCAAGCGGAATACCCGGAGGGCTGAATTCACCGCATCTTGCTGAAGGGCTTTGTTGTCTGAGTATTTCGGTGGATCTTCGAGTCCGGAAGCCGCCCTGCGCATTTCATCTTTGTTTCCCCTGATTTCCGCCAATTTTTTGACCAGGTGCACGCTCAGCATGGGCGAAAGACAGACCAGGCGCTTCCGGTTTCCCAGGCGGCGGCGCAGGTCGGAGGCGAAATGTTTATCGGTTACCAGGGCTATGATGGATTCTTCTTCATCCGGGGCGATTGGACGGGCGTTTCCGATCATCAGGCGTGACTCGAATGTTGTAACCGGACTTTTTCCGACCGCTGAACCGAAATATGTTCTCTTCTTTCCCCGGTGGTCTTCCGTAATCAGCAGACAGGCGGTGGGTACTCGTAGTTCTCGCAGTGTTGCGCGGGGAAGAGCGATTGAAAACGAGATGGTTTCGCTGCTTGTTTGCGAGGAAAGAGTTTCGTGCTGTTCGCTGTCAAGCCTCAGTACCGCGAGAGGGTGTTTCCGCACGAGTTGTTCCAGTTTCTTGAGCCAATGTTCTTGCATCGCGCTTTCCCGTTTTTCAGGAACTATACCCGTTTTCAGAGAAGCGATGGCGTGTTTCGCGCTCGATGAAGACCGTTTCATTGCCTACATGTCCGCTACGTCAAGACGAGCAGCATGCTTAGAAACACCGCATTACAAGTGATATAATACATAGCGTTTCGAATCCTTCAGGGCATCTGGTTTGCGTTCGGAGATAGACTTATAGTGTGCCCGCGTCTCTTTAATAAGAACACACAACATCTTTTGATAACAGTCGCAGACCTCAGTCAGAAAATCAAGGCGAACCTGCAACCTTACTCCAAAAGAAAGTTTTTCCCGATTATATTCTTCGCTATGGCATCCTTCCTGCCAAGATTCATATTTGGCTATAGTTTCACCATTTTTAATGAGATTAAACCCTTCAAACGAGAGATTGAATTCATCTATTATGAATGACGTTAATGTGCAGATACTCCAGTACCCAAGAAACCCCTTAGGGTTCTGGTGCTTGGCAACAAGCGGAATACATTCGTCGCCGATATCCAAGAGTGATTTCCCCCTTTCCATCAAGATATTGCTGGCTTGTTCCAAGGTTAGGGCCATCTCGGACTCAGGCAAGATTCGCTCTGTCAGCATTTCCAGTTCGTCCACCTTGTGAGACCCGCCGTACACCTGCCGGGGAATCAGTACTGCTCGTTGCAACATTGTTTGTCTGTAAGGCACATTGTATTTCTCCTCCTGAGATAAAGCTCTATCCTCAAACACAGTCACCCAGCAGGTATCTTGCTGCAGATTTCTCGTGTTTGCGACCCGGAAGGATTCGACCGCTTCGAGTTCTCCGAACCACTCTTCCTTGTCAGCCACTCTAAGCGGTTCAATGTCCGAGGGGCGAGTCCTTATGTTGTCTAAGACATGTTCGGGATCAACCAATTGTATTGTCTTCCAGAGGTAGTTAACTTGAAAAGCATCCAGCTTCAGCTTTTCCACCGCTTCGTCCAAGATGTCCCAGACCATCTCGGCAACTAGCTCCTGAAATTCAGTTGTGGTCCATGCAACCGGCCAGCCTCGGGGATGTACTTTTCCATCCCAGTTGTCTTCAAGACGGGACTTTTCCTCATCCATCGACCAGTTCTGGAGATCAAGGCGCTCTTCAACCGCGGCTGCAAGGCTCCCGGGCTTTACCTGAAGAATTTTTTCGATCAATGTTAATTGGTCCGAGAAATGAAACAGAGTGTTCCGATTGAGAAATTCTTGGAAAACAGAACTTGGATTGGATTGCATCCTGTAGGTCGAGTGCGAGATGGCAGTTGAATACTTTCTGTCAATATCTTCTACTGCTTCTGCAACTGCAGATTCCAAAGCTGAAGTCTGGCTGATACATCGGAAAATGCGTACTATCGATTGACGGCAAAGAAAATCCTCTCTGTCAAGCAGTTTAACAAGTGTCCGCTGGTGCGGTGCCAATACATGCGGACTCCAGGACGCGACTACGTGAATAATCATCAGCAGGCGACGAAAAAGCCTCCCGGAAGCAGACAGCGTTTTGCTGACAAGCATGGGGACTACGCTCTGAGGCCGTGCGACGGCCAGTTTCGCTAATGCCCGGATTAACTTATTGCCACGATCAATGTCTGGAGTCCCCAACTCGTTAACGGCAAACTCCAGAATAAGCTGATTCTCGTTAAAAGGTCGCACTGCGGAATTTTTCAACCACGAATAGTTATTTTCCTCAGGCATTTGTGCAAACATGCTTTCACAGTGTGTCAGGAAATTTTCGAAAACCGCTTCAAGCATTGGTGATTTGTCAAGAACATCCAAGCCCAGTGCTGCGATGATCGGCGTGTCGTAACCACCTTCTGAACCTCTCGCCGAATTACAGCACTTTTGCAACAGATAGCCCTCAGCCGCAACCCTGTTTACTCTTGCTATAGAGGAAAGCAAGTGGATGCTTTCTGGCCCTCGGTAGAATCCTCTAAAGAAAACATAAGCCATACCGAGGCATTTTATGGCATTGTCTTGGTCGCCGAAATCCGAAAAACGGTCCGCCAGACGCTCCATGACACCTGAATCGAACCAGGGCTTCTGCAATTCGGCATATTCCATGATTAAAAGGAGGGTATCCCGGGAGACTGCCTCCTGTATATGATGCCGTAAAACCGAATCCCTCAGGTCCGCTTCGTAGAAATGTTCGTTCTGATTTTCTAACTTTTCGAATATCGTAAGAAATTCAGAGAATGACGCTTTGCATTTCTCAACCACATCCTCTCCGGTTACGGTTTTTCCATCCAGCATGAAGTCCGATTTACGGTAGCCGCTTGATCCTGTATCGTTTTCACTTTTTTCATCCGAATCGGGAAGAATGGAAAACTCCTCCTTAAGGAAATCCGGCCAACGCCGGGGGGAGATCTCAGTCTGGAGAAAGCGCCTGAAACGATTTTCGAACTCCCCTCTGACATCTTCTGAGCACGATTTACCAACAAGGTTTACTAAGTGTTGCCGAGCCTCGACGGGATCATCAAACAGCGATTCGCTAAGACACCACAAGTACTCAGGGTCTCCGTCAACTGCGCTTAGAATATATTCCTTCAGGCAGTCTTCCATCTGCCATCTTGCCGCCGACTGAGAAAAATGCTCGAACAATTTGAATGCCGCCTGACGGTCGACCTCAAGAACGGCGGAAAAAGCCATTTCTGGGAACCATTTTGTTTCCCGACCGTCGGTCAGGTGCGGCATCCAGCCCACCATCCGCAGGACGCGAGTGCACCTTTCAAGTGCCTTTTCAGGATAACGTTTGTTCACCAGTTTCAGAATATCTATAAGGTACGAAAGAGTAATATCCTTGTGGTAACCATAAATGAGCGAGGAGTGGACTCCGTAGCTAAGCCACCTCTCCGCATCTTCCCGCATGCCGCACTTGGCCATTATAGCCGCAAGTCGCATGAAATGACTTGACCTGTTGTCACCTTTCAGCATTGTTGATTTCTCGTATGTGGCTGCGCAGCTCTTCAGGATGGAGGCAAGCTTGGTTCGCACCATGGAATTTTCCGCTAGAGTATCCCACAGGTTCAATTCAAATTCATAATCCTCCCGGTATTCACTAATTCCGAAGTGCGTGTTCCATAGAAGAGAATCTCGCAGAGAAGCCAGCTTTTCAACCCAGGAATCTAATTTGTCGGGAAAGCGTTTCCGCACCTCTTCGGTCAGCAGGCCGATTGTGAAAGGCAGCAGAGCTCTTACGATATCAATCAGTTCAACAATCCTCTCATCCTTTCCCTGCTCGGCGTGCGCAAGCAGGTCAATGCTTTCGCACGCGTCCGCATACCAGTTGTTCGTATCGTTCCTGAACGACATGGCAATGCAACGGCAAGCCTTAAGGAGATGACGAAGAACAGAGGTCCAAAGCATTTGCGAAATACCGACGGTTTCGCAGAGATTCGCATAGGGGCCCTCGTTATCTTCATAGGCCAAAACTATAAACGAGTATGCGTAGTGCCTGAGTATCGGATCTTTCCATCTTAAACTGCTTGTGCGGTTTGTTTCCGGAGCTTCGATAAGCCCCGCAATGGCGGATACATCGGAAGCGGGCATACCGGCTTTAGCGGCATAGAAAGCCAGCTCTACGTTACCGCAAGGAGATTCCTGTTCCACATATTCCGTTACGGCAGTCCGCAGATCTTCAAGAAGACCGTGGCGGGCGAGTGCCCGGATCAGCAGATAGCGCACTAAACGATTCGGGAAGAGCTTCTTCACGCGCTTAAGTCGGTTCCACTTCTCCGTATGTTCGAACTGTACAAGCGCGTCAATGTAGTCTGACAGATGAGGTGCGTATCCAGGTGCATAGGAATCGGCGATTTGCAGAGCGCCGGGATTAAGCTCAAAACTGGAAAGCCACCGAAGCGAACATGCAGGACTCTCCGAGTAGATGCCCAGACACCGGGCAATACCGGTAACCTGCGAGTGCAGTTCTTCTCCGCCGTATTGGTCAACATCTTCAAACTCATCCATGAATACGCCAAAAAGCCGCCGTCCCAGTTCCCGTTCGCCGATATCGGCAAGTGCCGATATGACGGCAAGCGAAGTTCGGTTGTCGACCATCCAACAGTCCGTCTCCGGTGAATAAGCGAAGGAAATCACGTCCTTCTCCCGGCCAAGAGCAATAAGGGCGTCGGCAATAAGGGTTCTGTCAAGATAACTCTCAAGACGTTCCTGAGTTCTGTATTTCAGCGAACCAATTCGACTTAGTTCAACTATGTCCCGTGCTTTGAACGCCGATTCCAAAGCCCAGTCCATCGCGTCCAGTATCTCTTCGGATGGCCTGTAACTCAAAAGGGCGCGGTCGACAAAATCAGCATTCACTTCCTCAAGCACATAAGCGTAGTCACCAAGTTCATAACAGTATTCAAAGACATGCCCGAACCACTTGGGAGAACCCTTGCTTGTCTTCAGAAAGCCCGCAATGTTTTTCCTTATTTCCTTTAACCAGTCATCATCCAGCTGACTGATCACGAATTCGCGGAAACTGTTATGAAATACGGACATCCTGTCCTCGGAATGCCTTAAGAGGTGACTCACGAGCTTGTACGCGTCTTCAAACTGAGGTCGGCTGAGAGAACGCTGAATGCTGTAGAGCTCTCCCTTGTTCAAGGAAAACCGCAGGCATGCCATTACGCCACAGAGATGCCTTGCGCCTGATGCGCCCGCACGGTCAAGCTCTTCCCACAGAAGGCGATAGTAGTTCTGAATATCTCCGTCTGTTGCCGGGGCGAGGGATTCTACGGCATCTGGCACCGCTTCGGCGGACAGAAGGACTTCTGCGGCATACTGCAGATACAGCGGAAGTCCCTCGCACTTCCTGTGAATATCGGCAATATCGGCATTTGAAAGCCCTTGTATCTTCCGCTTGTTTTCCAGGTAATCTTGCGTCTCTGAGCGTGAAAACAACGGCATCTGGATGTGGGTTCCGGGGCACTCTCTTGCACGATTGAGAAAGTGAGGCCAATTGTGCAGTTCCTGGGTGCTCACGACGAAAGCGACACCTCTGGGAACATCCGACGGCAGTGTGGATATCACTGTATCTGTTATTTCCCGTCCAAAGCGTTCAGCGTGGTCGAGCCCGTCCAGGAAAATTACAAATCGTTTGCCTTGCTCGATGAAAAACTGCCCTAGCGTATTCAGACATTTGTAAAAGTTCTGTTCGCCGTAGTCAAACCGTCGTTCCAGAATGCTTGGATATTTATCTTGGAACTCGTTTAACAGGTTCGCACGGAGGGTTTCCGCCTTGACGCGCACTTTCTGATCATTGTCGTTTATTCCGACAAAACAGTAGTACCTCAAGACCTCATGCTTAGCCGGATTGAGCGCATTGAAGTATTCTGTCAGTGAGGTCGACTTTCCGCTGCCGGGCAAGCCGGCGACGACGAGATACCCTCCGTCAGCTTCCGGCAATGCCTTGTCCATCTGGTCCGAAAGAGATTTGCGCTCAACGAAGTGTTTGTGATTGACAGGAAATACTTGCGGAATGAGCAAACTACTCTGGAATTTTTGCAGCAGTCCGTCAACCAGTTCAGGAGTAATCGGATCTCTGGAAAGAATCGCATGATTTTTAACGGTTTCCTTAAGGCTGAAAAATATTGCGGTATCGGAGAACCCCAGTTCCTTGTCCAGAAGAAAGGTCTTAATATGTTGCTCCAGATCCTCCAATGTCGGCTGTCTGACGCGGAACCGGAAGGCTTTTAGGAATTCCCGGAAGGAGTCAGAATCCAGTCCCGAGGCGGATTTCAGTAGCGAACGCAGTTTCTTTGCGTCACCCCGTTTGCGATCTTGAATCACTTCCGGTCTGAATGCCCCGTTACCGTCATCCGTCAGAAGTTTAACGAGAGCTGGATCAAGAGCGCGGTTGGAGAAGAGGCAGGCGGTTAATTTGTGTTCCGGGAATTTTTCCCGCATTGCGTTCCAGCTATCCGAAAATTTCCTGAAATTCACCGGGCTTTCGGGGTCGGTAAAATTGCTGTGTTCATAGACATCGAGCGGATTGACCGCGTATTTGACTTGGCAGGCAGAGATTTCAGTTCCTTGAAACAGAACAATGTCATCGAGCTTTCCGGCATCTTTGTACTCAAGGAAAATCTTGAACGGCTTACGATCTATATAGTTCTCCAGCACAAGTCGCAGAGCAGTCAGATCCTGATATTCATCCCCCTTTCTTCGGGAACTGCCTTTTTTGTTTGTTTTAGTCATTGCGGACTAACTGTATTCTATACGCTGTTCAACCGGAATCGCCGGACAAAAGCCATTTCTTAGTGCCTAGTTTCAAACTTGAAACCACGGTCATATACATTCTCCTTAGATTTGATTACAGTGGTTATCTGAAAAACTTCAAGATTTCTTTTCTCGTCGTGTTGTTTGTATGTGGGGGATTACACTAGATTGTTTCGTGTCTGAGAATCGCAGACGAACGTTTCTGATTAATATACTAGAAAAATACGCTTAATGTGTTGTCTAAAATTCGGGATCCATTTCTCTATACGAAAAGACGGGATATGGGAGAAGCTGAAAGAGAAAATAGGCGGAAGGCTCCCGCTCCCGATACTAGTTGAATTGGCAATGAACATGTTGCGTAGGGAGGAAGGATTGTGAGTGATGTTTATTTAAATGTTCTTGGTAGTGTTTTAGGGGGATTTATTGCGATAGTGCTTCTTGAGATTTTGAATTTCGTTCGAAAGTCTTATTTTTCTTGTTTCGTATTATGGGACATGGTGTCCACTTACCAAAATGTCAAGGATTCCAAGAAAGCCGAATCACTTCACACAGGGGAGAGTTTTGGTTTTTCAAATTTCCGAATTTACCAGATTAATGAGTTGGTTCACCACTTAGCGATATGGCGCTCCACGGCCAAGACATATCCTTTACATCGAAACGTCTCAAGTCTAATCTATGAAATAGAGTGTTTTATGAGTTTCATGAAGATACCAAACATCGACTGTGAAAAAGATGTGGACAGATTCAGGAATCTGCACAGTTCGGAAATAAATGGCGTTATAACCCGGGTGCTTCATGAACTAGAGGTTGTCAACGATATTTACTATAAAAAGTTGAAAAAATGGGAAAAGTTTTTCACAAAAAAGGAAAAAAGAGAGAAGGCTAAGGAAGTTTTAAAGAGGTCTAGCGGGAAGATGACTATTGTGTTTCCGAATAATGAGTTTGCGGAAAGGTTTTCTGCTGGAATACGTTCTAAGGGGCTTTTCTTCAGCAGTGGTATCATCCTTCCCCGCACACATACATTTGGGGAGCAAAAACGAGACACTAGCCGATTTTGGGAACAGAAGCAAAAAACTAATAGGTTTTGGGAACAAACACAAGACGCTGGGAAATCCTGAAGAACACTACCAATATCTTTGAGAAAATCCTCGGATTCTTTAAACTTGAACCTGAATCAATGATGCTTGGGCAACAATGAAGCATTAAAGGAGATGTCTTGTAGAACGGTCGTAAGAATAGGGAACCGGACCTAAGGAATCCTGGGGTAGAGGTTATGCATATAGAAACGAAAAAATTAAAAGAGTGGAAACTGGTCTTACGACTGCTGCTTGGGGATGACATTGGAGAAATTTAGTCTGGAAATCACATAAATATGAATATCTTTGAGAAAATACCATGCAATACGTGAAGCGCAGATTATCCGACAAGATTCTGTTTTCCCTGAAAAACAGCCCTGTCGTTTTTCTTAAAGGGCCACGCCAGTCAGGTAAAAGCACCCTCGCGCGGATGCTTATGCGTGATGATTATCCAGCTGAATATCGCTCTTTTGATGATGAGTCGCAACTGGCTGCTGCCAGGCTTTCTCCAGAAAAATTTTTAACTAGCCTAAAGGGTCCTGCGGTCATTGACGAAGTTCAGATGGTGCCTAGTCTGTTCCGCGCCCTTAAACTCGCTGTCGATGAAACTCGCTTCAGGGATAAGAAACGGAGCAACGGCATGTTCCTTCTGACGGGTTCGGCGAATATTGCAGTTTTGCCCGAACTCTCAGATTCCCTGGTCGGGCGCATGATTGTTAAGACTCTTTATCCGTTTGCCGCCTGCGAGATTTTCAAAGGGAAGGGCGATTTTCCCGAGAGGTTGTTTTCGCTTGATTTCGCCGAGGCCAAGGACACCCCGTCGGTGAACGACGCAATCCGGTTGGCTACATTTCCTGAAATATCGGGAAAACCCGAGCGCGAATGCGGCGAATGGTTTGACAGCTATCGGATGACCATTCTTCAACGTGAGGCGCGCATAATAGGCGAGGTTGAAAAGATCGATCTTCTGCCGAGATTGCTTGGAATCCTGTCGGCGCGCGCGGGCGATCTTATGAACGATGAGAGTATCGCCCGCGACATGAGGCTTAAACTCGCTGCAAGTAAAAAATATCGAGATGTTCTAAAAGCGATGTTCTTGACCCATGATGTTTTGCCTTGGTACCGCAACATCGGCAAACAGCTGGTTAAATCTCCGAAGGGCTATCTTGTAGACACTCTTCTGCTTTGTCATTTGCTTGGCTGGGATTTGGCGAAAATGCGCGAACGCAGGCCTGAACTCTACGGTCATGTTGTTGAGAATTTCGTGGCCTCCGAACTCCTCAAGCTGTTGTCCTTCTCCGGTATCCGCACTGAACTGCACTATTTTCGCACAGACAGTGGCGAAGAGGTGGATTTTGTTCTGGAACGTCCGGACGGTTCGCTTGCTGGCATTGAGGTTAAAACATCGGACCGCGTTAATTCGGACGATTTCAAAGGCTTGGAAACGCTTCGGGATATTACTGAAGATGATTTTGCTTGCGGCGTTGTGTTGTACGCAGGAAACAAAGTAGTTTCCTTCGGAGAAGGGCTTCTGGCGGTTCCGCTCTCTGCGCTCTGGCAGTGAAACTTTCTCTTCCACACGAAATTATGCGCGCAAAGCGGCAACAGAGAATTGTCGGCGCTTTCAGGGGCTTGACAAAAATGCTTCAGGGCGGATTTATTATAAATGCTGTTCGGGCTTGAGCTTGCTTGAACATCCATTGCGAGTGGAAAATTGTCTGGACGGCTGAATTTTCTCTGTGTCGTGTTTCGGGATGAAAAACTAGGCTTTAAGCCATATAGACTGAAATGAATCCTGATAGTGTTGATAAAATTACATCCCACTGTTTAGCCACAGGAACAGAGCCCCTTTTTGGGTTGTTCAGACTTCCTGAAGAGCTGGATGAGGTGAAGGATTCTCTGATTGATGAAGTAAAGGAATCAGGAGACGGGTTTGATATTGAAAAATATGCACATCTCCCGAATCAGCCGGAACTTTGGTTCATTATTGAGAGAATTAAGAAATCCATAGAGGAAAAATACGTGGAATCCTTTCTGGACTTTGACCGGTTCATTGAAAATTTCAGTGACAATTTCCCTCAGCTGGCCGATGAAGTGGAAAAGACTGGCCGCGACCGGGGGCTCCTGAGCATCGGAGAAGAATTTCTTCCTGACAAGGGCTATCCGTTTGTTCAGTGGCTTGAGTCCGAGGAGAACGCCTTTTTTATTTCAAGATCACTGCCTGGCGCTTCCAACGGGACTCTCCAGCTCTCGGAAAGCTTGCTTTTCCTGATCAGGAATCCAAAGATAAAACTTAAGATAAGGCCTGACTGTTTCAGAAAGCAGCCGGTTTCGGATGTTTTCCCGCATTCTGAGCTTGCGCACTGGTACGGCAGGCCGTTCAGTCTGAAGTGGGTCGGGGAGCTTCGGGGCGAAGAATCGGCGGAGCATGGTCCCGGCGATTCTTCTCTCGATGGACACTGCACTCAGTTCCTCTGGTCTTCGAAGAAAGACGCGGTGGTGCAGTTCAGCATGGAGGAGTTACCACATAAAGCTGAAGGGAGCCTAGAACAGGCGGATGAAAGAGTACTTACGAGGTTTGTTCACGCAATATTCGATCCGGCAAAAGAAATTTTTACTCACCTTGACGGAGCTGTGCGTATATACGATAAATCCGATTACGAGGACCGGATTTTCCGCCGAAAAAATCTCAAGAATTGCGATAAAAGCTATCACAAAGCCAAGATATTTCGCGTTGACGGTGAAATTGACTATGAGGCATTTCGTCACGTTGTCGGAGCGTTTTACAAATGGAATCGAATGCCGATTGAATATTTTGAGAGGTCCGCTTAAACAGCGGCCGCATTGACCTTGCGGTCAGGAGAAAGAGGGGAGAGGGATCGTGAAAGAGAAAAACATCGGAACATCTTTTGACAGCTGGCTGGATGAAGAGGGTATCAGGCAGGAGGTTACCGCTAACGCGATAAAGCGCGTATTGGCACACCAAGTGGCGGCGGTGATGACAAAAGATGGTCTTACAAGGACTGCCATGGCGCGGAGAATGCGCACCAGCCGTGCCACTCTCGACCGTTTGCTGGATGCGGAAAACGGGTCGGTTACCTTGGCAACATTGCAGAAAGCCGCCACGGCGGTCGGACGTGAAGTGCGTCTGGATCTCGTGTAGACGCAGTTTCAAAAGCCTTCACTGTATGCAGTTGCTAAGATCACTCTTCACCGCTGCTATGCTCAATTCGAGTTAATTCATCCTTTCATGGGCTGCAACGGTCGGATCGGTCGAATACTCATACCCCTGTTTTTATACAAGAAGCAAGTCCTGCCGCAGCCGATGTTTTGCTTGAGCGAGTACTTGGAGAGCAACCGGGACGAGTAATGTGAACGACTGCGGTTGATTTCAAAGTGGGGGGATTGGAATGGGTATTATTTCCGCCAAATATTATATGCTTGGACGACCTCGCAATGAGAAAATTTGCCACGCGTCTGGAGAATGACACAAAAACTGAAGGGACCCGGGAAATCCGCCATTTCTACCTTTCCCGAATTGAATTTCTTCGGGAAGAGGCAACTGCGGAAGGCGTAATTTTCAACAAGGATTCCGAGCGGGACTTCTGGACATTTATCGAGCTGTTTCCGTTTATTCGCAGGGGAAGCCTGTTCCTGATGGACAACGGGAACCTTCGAGCCGTCTGGGACGACGATGAAGGTAACCTTCTCGGCATTCAGTTCTTGGGAAACTCCCTGGCCCGGTATGTTGTCTTCAAACACCGCGCGGAAGATGGACCCGTCTCGCGAGTTGCCGGAACCGACACGCTCAAAGGTGTGAATGCCCGGATTAAAGCATTTGAACTGGAAATTCTACTGTCTTTATGAACGGCAAAGCTCTACCGGGAAATGATCATATCGTCCGCTACATGAAACCGAGCAGGCCCGGCAGGTGGAGTCGCTCCGCAGTTTTGTGTTTTCCGGGATTGATAATGCTGGCGCAGGGGTAACAAGTGTCAAGAAAGTTTTGAGTAGCCTGCGGGCTTTTCCAATCTGTTTGTATAGCCTGTTTTCTGTTTCAGGCTACACAAAATGCTTTGTGCCAACCTCAGGCTACACGAAACGGCTCGTCCCTGTTTTTTACGGGAGAAGGCTATCTGGTTGATAACTTCGGTGACAACTTCCGAGGTAGTAATACTATTAGGAATTTAATTGACCTCTTGCATGTTTTTTGAAAAAAAGATATACAGAAAAGGGAAAATTAGTTACCCTTTCCGTAGAGGCAAAACAATGAAGATGTCGGCGCTCATCGAATTTCTGGATCTGCTGTCAGAAAACGGGATATACGCTTTCACCAACAGAATGATCCGGAACGTTTTCCCGGGCGAACCGGAAGAAAACTTGAAAAAGACGCTTTCGAGGGCCGTGTCGGCCCGCCTGGTCGAAAGAGCCTGCAGGGGCGTGTATCTGTATGCGCGCGCAAACTCCTCCAACGCCTACAGGCTTGAATCAGTCGCGGCCGCGCTTCGCGGCGGAAAGTACTCTTACGTAAGCCTTGAGACGGCTCTTTCGGAATACGGAATAATAAGCCAGATGACACTTGGCCACCTGACTGTGATGACGACGGGCAGGAGCCAGAAGTACGTCACGCCCCATGGAACCATAGAGTTCACCCATACTTCGCGGCCGGAATCCGAGATTGTACGCAATACCTTCTGGCAGGACGGAAGGCCGCTTAGGGTGGCGAACCCTGAGACGGCTTTTGAAGACCTGAGGCGCGTGGGGCGCAACACTCACATGGTCGACATGGAAACTTATCACGAGGTGGCCCATGACCGCGATTCCGTTAACTGAAAGGGTGAAAAGAATTATCGAGACCGCTCCGGCCTTGGCGCCGCTACGCCCCGTAATCGAAAAGGAACTCGTCCATTACGACATTTTTTACGTCCTGCAGCAAAAGGCCCTGATGTCTGCCGGGATGGCTTTTGTGGGCGGTACGTGCCTGCGCCTCTGCTACGGGTCAAACCGGTACAGCGAAGATATCGATTTTCACGCCGGAGAGGATTTTAAGCCAGGGGATTTTGACAGGTTCCGATCCGAACTCGAACGTTACATATCGGATCGTCACGGGTTTGAAACCGAGGTGAGGAGTCCGAAAGATCTGAAAAAAGACACCGGTTCCCCGGGCAGCCGGGTGAGCACCTGGAAGATTATCATAAAGACCGGCGGGGACCGGAAAGATCTTCCCCGGCAGCGGATCCACATAGACGTCGCGCGTCTTCCCGTGTACGAGGCCTCGCCCCGGATTATCAGAACCAATTATCAGGATCTTCCGGACGGCTACGGCACAATGTTCGTTCGGTGCTCTTCTCTTTCCGAAATACTGGCCGACAAGCTGGTCGCGGTACCCGCGCGCGGCAGCATAAAAGCCCGGGACTTGTGGGACATACTGTGGTTGCAGCAGAAAGGCGCCGTGCTGAGGCCCGATCTGATCAGGTTGAAAATTGCGGATCACGGGATAACCGAAGATTACAAGGCTTTTCTGGAAGACAGGATCGACGGAATGGCGGGGTATTTCGAAAAGCAACTGTTTCAGCAGGAAATGTCGAGGTTTCTTGACAAGGCGGAATTGTCGGAAACGGCTGCCAAACCGGAATTCGTTGCTTCCCTGGGTGCGCATATCGCGGACACGCTGACAGGCGTTCACGGGGCCCTGTACTCTTCAAAAAAAACCGCCCGTTGAGCCTTTATAGCGTGGCAACAAACGCAAAGGGGCGATCATGCGTTAAGACGCCGGGTGGGGCCGCAGCCCCAGCGTGCAAGGTGACGCACTCCCGGACGCTTGTAATCTATCCATTATTCCTAATTTCGTCACCCCGTGGTTTCGTCAAGAAGCAAAATGAACCTGCTTCCCGCACAATAACCTAAAAATACCTCGACATAATAACCTAAATATCCCAAGGCCGAATCATCGTGACTAAAGTGTATTTCTCTTTGGTAGAAACTGGCAATTCAGCTGTTCTAAACCTGTAAACAATGGAGTTTCAATACCTGACTATGTCGAATAGGGAGTTTTCGGGATTCCTTGTCCCGAGGGATTTTAAAGGCGGATTCGTGTTAAGCCGATGCTTTACTGTTGCCGATCCGGTTGCCCCGGACGTAGCAATAACACCGTACTTTGCCCGCGGTCAGGAGAAACTCGCTGAACCTGAAGACCCGGCTGCAAGAAAGATAAACGAGGAAATTTTCAGACAAAGTCAGGCAATTGCCGGACGTTCAGACAAGTTAATCGCTTCTCTTGCTGAAATTCCACCTAAGGAACATTCTGCAAAAGTTGCTTGGCGGCAATCGCGTGAACCTGTTTGTCAAGCGCGAAGCTCTCCGTGCCCGCGTGGATAATATCTATTCTGGTCAGCCCCAGGTCACGCAGGGCCGATCGCATCGAGCGGGTGAAGGCGGGAGCCGTGGTGCGTTTTATCTCGAAACCGCGAAGACGGCCGCCTTGGTGCACCACAAGGTCGATTTCCGGTCCCGAATGAGTTGCCCAGAAATAGCATTGCCCATCCTCGACCCCGAGCGCCCGAATCAGGGTTTCAACGATGAAGCCTTCCCAGGACGCTCCTACCTTGGGGTGGCGCTCAAGCTCAGCGTGAGTGGCTACGTTGAGGAGATTGTGAAGTATCCCTGAATCACGTATGTAAATCTTTGGCGATTTCACCTGGCGCTTGCCTGTGTTGGCGCTCCAGGGCTTGAGGGTTCGCACCATGAACGTCGCCTCAAGCACATCAAGATAGCGGCGCACGGCGTGGTGCGAAACACCGAACGCGCGGGCAAGTTCCGAACCGTTCCAGATTTGCGCGTGATAGTGGGCGAGCATTGACCAGAAGCGGTCAAGAGTCGCGCTCGGTATTCTGATTCCGAGCTGGGGAATGTCCCGCTCAAGAAAATCCCGGATGAAAAACCGCCGCCACTCGTAGCTTTGCCTGTGACTGCGCGCGGTGAACGAACGGGGGAACCCGCCTCGAAGCCAGAGAAGGTCGGCCTTGCTTTCGCCGACTTCGGACAGGGAAAACCCGGGAAGCTGGTAGTAGCCAATCCGCCCGGCCAGGGTTTCCGAGCTTTGGCGCAGCAGTTCGGGAGACGCGCTGCCTAGAACAAGGAAGCGGGCGGGTCGGCGGGGGCGATCCGACAGCACGCGCAGAGTGGCAAAAAGGTCGGGCCGCCGCTGAACTTCATCAAGCACCACGAGGCCGCGCAGGGAAGAGAGCGCGAGCAGGGGGTCGGAAAGGCGCGAGAGATCGGCGGTGGATTCGAGGTCGAAGAAATGAGTCGGACCTTTTCGGAGCCGGGCAACCTCGCGGGCCAAGGTCGTTTTGCCTACCTGGCGGGCTCCCAGCAGGGCGACGACCGGATTGTGGGAAAGAAGCCGGTTCAGTTCTTTTAAATGTTGGGGACGTTTAATCATCATGCGGAATTATACCATGAAAATTGGATGCCTGCCATCCAATTTTCATGGTTGCCGGAAACCGCGGGCGGGGAATTCTCCACTTTTTCTGACCGGCCACCCAACCCGGCGGTTTGAGGTCCCGGTTGCTTTTCTCTTGAGGGAGTCTGACAATTCGGTTATTCAAAACCCATAAATAATGGAATTTCAATACCCGATATGTCGGATAAAGAGTTTCCAAGAGAAACAGCCGCGTCGGTCAGGCACATGGCAAGACTATTGCCCCGCCTTCAATATGGTTGTTACGAAAAACGACATCGTGGAGGAAGGCCGGCAGAGAATAAGGAGACGTGGTTCAGGAATTTTCTGGATTTCTTTGCGTTTCGCAAGGCAGCGCAGGGCCTGAAATTAGGCTTTTTCCGGTTTTCTCAGTAAATTTTTACCGCGGATTCGGGGAGGATGACGAAGGATCCGGGCCGGGGCCCGAAACGCCGGGGGCCGGTTCCAACGCAACGGAGCATCTCGATGTCAAAACGCTT
The DNA here is from genome assembly GCA_022827275.1 of Candidatus Dadabacteria bacterium. Lineage (GTDB taxonomy): Bacteria > Desulfobacterota_D > UBA1144 > Nemesobacterales > Nemesobacteraceae > Nemesobacter. The sequence continues at coordinate 23,653 of JAJDTG010000016.1, forward strand.
TAATATCTTTCTGGTTTTTGCCGCGTGTTTTCTTTTCGCCCCGGTCGGGGCGGATGCCCTTACGCTTACGCAGGCGAAGATAATGGCCCTTGAGAAAAACCACGATATAAGGGTCTGGAAGCTCGGCGTCGACGCCGCACGCGGGGAGCACAAGAGCAGACAGGGGGTCTATGATCCCGAGATAAGCTTCATGACTTCCTACGCCGACACGAAAAATCCCACTGCCAGTGCTTTCATAGAGGACGGAATAATAAACGCCGAGGTTTTCTCCTTCGGAAGCGAACTCTCCGGAAAGCTTCCTACCGGAACCTTCTACAAGCTCTACGATCTTGAAGTGTCGAGGGCCGAGACCGATTCTCCGCTTGAGAGCCTGAACCCTTCGTGGTCCGCGAGCCTTGGTTTCAGCGTGGGACAGGAACTGCTCCGCGGCTTCGATATAGCTTCTAACAGGGTGTCCGTGGTGCTCTCGAGAAAGGACAGGGACATATCCGTTTACGAATTCGAGCGCATGGTGGCGAAGACGCTTTTTGATCTTGAGAGAAGCTACTGGGGAGTAGTGGCCGCTGCCCGCGACCGCGACCTTGAGAAAAAAGCCTACGATCTTGCCCTGGACCTTGAGAGAAGAACCGGAATACAGGTGGAGGTCGGGGTTCTGCCCAGGGTGGCCCTAACTCAGGCGCGCTCCGAGAGCGCCGCCAGGAAGGTGAGAATGATAAACTCTGAGAACTCCTACGAGGCCTCTATGGATGCGCTTAAGAACCTGCTTGTTATCCCCCTGGAGGAAGCCGTTGAACTGCTCGAGGTAACCGACTCCATGCCGACTGCATACGAACTGCCTTCGGAGGCCGTGTCCGTGGTGCAGGCGTTTGAGAAACGCCCCGAGATGCGCCGGGCGGAGCGGGAAATGGAGAAGGCGCAAGCACTCAAGACCTTTTACTCCCGCCAGAGGCTGCCGCGCCTCACAGTCGAGGGTCGCTTGGAGTATCTGGGCCTCGGAGGCTCTGAGAACCCCGACAGGCTTGTTTTCGGGGGGCTTGACAGCGTGTCCCCGCGCTTTGCCGATTCCTCGCATGCCTACGACAGCATCGTCGACCGTGATTTTCCGAACTGGAGCGTGACTGGAAGACTCAGCTTTCCCGTTTTCGGAAGAAAGGCCGGGGGCGACTACGCGAAGGCCCGTGCCGACTATGACCGAAGCGTTATAAGCTACCAGAAGCAGAAAGATGCCGTGCGTCTTGACGTCAGAAACGCCATAAGGGAAATTGCAAGCAGCCAGAAGAGGATGGAGGCTGCCCTGCTTTCCACCAACTTGGCCAGGGAGGTGCTCGGAAACGAGGAGGAGAAGTTCAAGGCGGGACTTTCCACCACGAGAGAGATTCTCGAAGCTCAGAGGGATCTCATAAGCGCCGAGGCCAACTACATAAGTGCTTTTGCCAGCCACCGGATAGCCCTTGCCGATCTTGAGCGTGCGAGGGGGACGATGATAGAGAGCAATTCTTTTCTCATAGAGAACCACTCGGACATCGGGTCTTATCTTGAGGATGACTGATCCGCCTGAACGGTGCTGAGTCCGTTTCTTTTTATCGTCGGTATAACAGACGTATCATGGAAGGATGATCGCAATCCGCTCGGATAACCCCGATTTCCGCCGCAGCGTCATATCGAATGATGATCTATGGGTTCCGTTCCTTCGCTCAGGATGTCAAGATAGTCTTCATATACGAATATCTGCCCGCGGCCTTTTCCGGTAACCTCATTCAGGATGCCAAGCTCCTGCAGGTGCTTTAAGGCCTTTCTTATTGTCGGCCGGGAAAGTTCGAGACTTCTGTGTGCGTCCGGGACGGATATGACGGGCATTCTCTGCAGGAACCGGTAGACCTGGAACACCGACGAGGCGGGGCGGCCCAGCTGTTCGATCCGGCCGTGGTCGCGTTTGGATAGATCCAGTATTTTGTGGGCTGTCTCGGAGGCCTGCACCGAGGTGTGGACTACGGCCTCTAGGAAAAACTCAAGCCACGATTCCCAGTCGCCGGTTTCGCGCACGTGCTGCAGCAGGCTGTAGTAAAGATAACGATGGGTCTTGAAGTACAGGCTGAGATACAGAAGAGGTTCCGCCAGAATGCCCTTCGCGCATAAAAGAAAAGTTATCAGGAGCCTGCCGAGGCGGCCGTTGCCGTCTAAAAACGGGTGAATCGTCTCAAACTGCAGATGAATTAGTCCCGCCTTGACGAGCGTCGGCATGTCGAGCGAGTCGGCGTGAATGAAATTCTCAAGGTCAGACATCAAGTCGCGTACGCGTTCCTGCGGCGGCGGAACGAAAACGGCGGTCGCGGGGTGCGGGCCTCCGACCCAGTTCTGCCGGTCGCGCAGTTCCCCAGGGCTTTTCTCCCCGCCGCGCACTCCGGACAGTAGTATCCGGTGAATGTCGCAGATCAACTCAAGGGAAATCGGAGCCCCCTTTTCCCTGATCCGCTCAAGGCCATGGTTCATGGCTCTTACGTAGTTTGAAACTTCGAGAACATCTTGACTCGAAGGTCTGCCCAGATCCTCCTTGCTCTCGTAGAGAAGCAGATCGAAAAAGGAAGACTGGGTTCCCTCTATCTGGGATGAAAGCAGTGCCTCCTTCCGGGTGTACATGTAGATGAAAAAATGGGGATCGGGAAGTATTGAAGTTATTCCGTCCAGGCGACCCAGGTTCTGGTTCGCTTTTTCCAGCAGTCCGTGGAACCTGTCGACCCGCACGGTCGGAACGGGGGGAAGGGGCGGAGGTACGAACGCGTTGATTGTCTGCCCCTGAAACGGAGTTTCCACCATTTCTCCCAAGCGGGACGGTTCCGGTTTGAAATCCATTCTTATTAAATATCCTTTCTTTACAGTTTTGCTTAAGAAAGGATAACCGGAAAAACTTTCTTAGCAAGTCTTCTTAAGAAAAGATACCCCTAAATTTTTCTTTACTGTGTTTTTAAGGAAAGGGTTCTTGCTTTAAAGTTCGCATAAAGAAAGAAAACCCCGAAAACTTTTCTTTAGCCGAATTCCAAGGAAAGCTTCCTTTCTCTACAATTTCCTTAAAGAAAGGATATGCCCGAATCCTTTCCTAACGGGGCGCCATTCAGTGCTTAAAGTGCCTTTTCCCGGTAAAGACCATCGCCATTGAGTGCTCGTCGGCCGCGGTGATCACCTCGGCGTCCCTTACCGATCCCCCAGGCTGCACTATTGCGGTAATCCCCGCCTGCGCCGCCTCGTCAACTCCGTCTCTGAAAGGGAAAAACGCGTCTGAGGCGAGAACCGAACCGTCTGTCGGCGTTTTAGCCTTCATCCCGGCGATCCTTACGGAATCGACCCTGCTCATCTGCCCCGCCCCTATGCCTACCGTCTGGAGGTCTCTCGCGTAGACAATGGCGTTTGACTTGGTGTACTGACAGACTTTCCAAGCGAACCGAAGATCGGCCATCTCCTCGGGTGTGGGCTTTCTCTTGGTCGGGATCTTTATCTCTGAAAAATCATCTCCCGATCCCCTGTCGCTTTGCTGTATGAGCGCGCCGCCAGTCACTTTCTTTATGTCCCAGGCGCCTGCCCCGCCGATATCCATGCCTCCCGTGAGAAGCACCCGGAGGTTTTTCCTTGCCGAAAGCAGCATGAGCGCCTTTTCTGAAAAACCGGGGGCTATCACAACTTCTGAGAACATGCCGGCTATCTCCTCGGCCGCGGTCTCGTCAACCTCCCTGTTAAAGGCGATTATTCCTCCGAAAGCGCTTTCCGGGTCGCACTCCCTTGCCCGGGAGAATGCTTCTGCGGGAGTGTTGCCGAGCGCCGCTCCGCAGGGATTGTTGTGCTTCACTATTACGCATGCGATCTCTTCAAACTCCCTTACGAGCTCGAAGGCGGAGTCAGTGTCGTATATGTTGTTAAGGGAAAGCTCCTTCCCCTGGAGCTGCCTGGCGTTCGCGACGCAGTGCGACCCGGCTATGTCGCCCTCCGTGTAGAAGGCCCCCAGCTGGTGGGGGTTCTCCCCGTAGCGAAGATCAATCTTTTTTTCGAGGTAGAGGGTGTAGGTCGCCGGAAGCGGGTTTCTTTCGCCGTCAGGTTCGAGGGACGAGAGATAGTTCGATATCGCTGCGTCGTACCTCGAGACGTATGAGAAGGCCTTTGCCGAGAGGCGGAAACTGGTTTCGGGAGAGATTCTCCCCTTGTTTCTGCGAAGCTCCCTGAGCACGGCGCCGTAGTCTTCGGGATCGGTGAGCACGGTTACCGACGCGTGGTTTTTCGCCGCGGCCCGAAGCATGGCCGGCCCCCCTATGTCTATGTTCTCTATCGCTTCGGAAAACGTGGTCCCCTCTTTCGCGGTCACTTCCTCAAAAGGGTAGAAGTTGACAACCAGCATATCTATCGGTTCTATGGAATTCTCGGCCATCTCCTCGCTGTGGCGCTCATCGTCCCTTATTCCGAGAAGACCCCCGTGGATTTTGGGATGAAGTGTTTTCACCCTTCCTCCCAGTATTTCGGGAAAACCCGTGTAGTCCGATATTTCCGTCACTTTTGCCCCGCCGTCCCTGAGCCTTCTGGCGGTCCCTCCGGTTGAGAGCATCTCAACGCCTAGTTCCCCGAGGCCTTTTGCTAGCGCGGTTATCCCCTTTTTGTCGTAAACGCTTATCACCGCTCTTTTTATCTTTGTCATGAATTAAAGCTCCTTTTCGGAATCGGGGGCGTGCCTCGGATGGAAAGGAATAATTGAGATTATCACAGCCACCCGGATTTTCAATTCTCCGCTTACAAATAATCCGGTTTTTCGGTACAATACCAAAGATAAGGCGCGTCCGTTGCGCCTGGAGAGCACAGATGGAAAAACAGAGATCGGCTCGACTCAAGGTAGGGATTTTCGTTCTGGCATCGATCGCTATATTCGTTTACGGAGTTTTTACGATAAGCGGCCAGGAAGAGCTCTTTGAGAGGGAGTACAAGGTAAAGACCTACTTTAACAACTCTGCGGGGCTCCTCGAAGGTGCCTACGTGCGACTCTCGGGAGTGGGCGTGGGGTCGGTGTCATCCATCAGTTTTTCAGACGATCTTTCCCTCGGGAAGGTCCAGGTCGTAATGGAAATAAACAAGCGGGCGCTTGCCAGGATCTCTAAGGACTCCCACGCCACGATCAAGACCGAGGGGCTTCTGGGAGCGAAATTCGTCGAGATCGTTCCCGGCCAGGGAGACAGCATAGGCAGGGCTCGCGACGGGATCGTTATCAGGGGCTACACGTCGCCCGAGATGCAGGAGATAATAAGCCAGTCAGAGGAATTCGTTACGAACCTCACGGCTATCTCCAGAAATCTCGACAAGATAGTGGAGGCGTTTGCGGATGAGAAGCAGGAGGGCTTTCTGCATACTCTAATCTACGACGAGCAGTTTGCGGCCGACATGCGGAATTTCTCTTCCAACTTGTCCGAGGTTTCCCGGATGATCAGGGAAGGAGAAGGCTCGGTTGGGGCGCTTGTAGTGGATCCCTCGGTTCACGACGCGCTTAAAGGGGTGCTCGGGGAGGCCGAGAGAAACAGATTTGTTCGCTCCGCCGTTAGGTATATGATAGAAGAAAAGGAAAAGAGAGCGTCGGGAGAGCGTTAGGGTTCAAGCGAACCTTGTTTCCGGCGACGTCTGGATATTGAATCAGATTGAATCAGAAAGTCTTAAGGAGGTAATAGAAATGTTAGCTAGAAGGTTTTTGGTTTTTTTGATTGCTTTAGTTTTCTGCGCCGTGCCGCTCACGGCCACGCACTCGGGCGAGCCCCCGGCCAAGTCGGCTTCGCTTCCGGGCCCGCAGCTCGTAACCGGCGCGTGGATGTTCATTGCGGGCTACAAGGCTGATCCGGAGGTCCTGAAATCAATGCTTCCGGCGGGTCTTAAGCCCCATCCGAACAATCACGTGGTCATAAACATGTACACGGTTCCTGACAAGAACCAGACTTCGGGATTCGGGGCGTACACGCTCACTTATCTCACGATCGAGCTTGAAGGTCACGACTCGTACGTGATGGATTCCGATATAACCTATCCGGGAAGGTACTTCGTTCACTACTATAACAGCTCCCCCAAGATGAGAGAGTTCACCAAGCCCGTCGGCATTCCTGCCCAGGAGGGAATGACCACCACCGTGGTGGAGAACGGAGTGCTGAAGACAAAACTTGAAATCGGCGGACAGTCGATGATCGAGGCCACGGCCGAGGTAGGAAGCGAGCTCGGAGGGTTCGGCGGAGGACACCTTAACTACTTCGGGTTTATGAAGAACAAGGGAGTGGTCAAGTACCCGATTCCCTGGAACGGGGGAACGGTGTCCATGGCTAACCCGAAAATAACGTTCACAGCTCCCGAGGGCCATTCGCTTCACAAGCTTAAGCCGCTTGGGGACCCAACCTGGGCTATCTGGACCAAGGGAAGCTTCGTCTACCCACAGTACCAGGTAGTTAACTGAAGGTAAGGCAAGTACAGTTTTGAGGGTTGTATCCCGAAGCTTCTCGCTTCGGGGTGCAACCCTTTTTTTCCCCGAAAACCCCAATGACGAGATCGGATTACCCCGTTTTATTCGTAATAAGCGAGATAAACGCGTTTTTCGTACTGCTTCTTTTCTTTACGCTTCGCGCCGAGATGCCCGGAGTATACTCCACGCTTGCGGGAGTGCAGTGGGGGCTTTTCATACTGAGTCCCGTGATCCACTTTCTTTTTCTCCGGTTTTTCTCCCGTTGGTCCTCGCTTGTCCAGTTCGCGAAGTTCTGCATGATAAGCTTTTCAAACCTCGTGATCGACTTCGGGATACTCAACCTGCTCATCTATTACTCCGGGGTGGCCGAGGGGGTTCTGTACTCGGTTTTCAAGGCGGCTTCCTTTATGCTGGCGAACGTTAACGGGTACGCGTGGAACAGGTTCTGGACGTTTCAAAGCAATGGGGTCGAGGGGTGGATGAACCAGTTAATAAAATTCTTCGCCGTAGTGGGCGTGGGGCTTGTGATAAACGTTGCGGTCGCTTCCTACGTGGTCGCCGAGTTCGGCGGTTCGGGAGGGTCCATCTCCTCCACGGTGTGGGCCAACATAGGAGCCGCGGTGTCTTTGGTTTTCACGCTTTTCTGGAATTTTTTCGGCCTTAAGTATCTGGTTTTTGAGAAAAGGTCTTGATTGGTTCTGGTTTTTGCGGAAAAAATCAGCTTCTTAATTAGCCTTTCTTTGTATCGGCAAAAAAATCCTTTCAGAAGGTTTCCAGCAGGAAGTTTCGTAGTTCGTCATCGGCGTTGACCGGTCTCTCCGGTCCTGATTTGCTGGGTCCAAGAGACTTTATCTTATCAAGAAATTGCGCAAGCGCCTCGCCGTCCCGAATCGGGCGGATTTGATATTAGCGTGGGGACACAGGTTAAAAAGCGGTTCGTGGGAGTGTTGAGAGCGGGCGACGGGATTCGAACCCGCGACCCTTGGCTTGGGAAGCCAATGCTCTGGCCAGCTGAGCTACACCCGCAATACCCAGAGGACTCTATACGGATATTGCTTACAAATCAAACCCGGCACCGCGGAGGCTCTCCAGATAAGCAGCTCACGTTTCAGATATAATATTCCCCGTGGAGAAGACTCGCCGGACAGGACACCTGCTCACAGAGAAAATAAACCCGAGGACAGTCAGCATCGATGAGCTTTCATGTTCTGAGATCATCGATCTTATAAGCGGGGAGGACCGGGAGGCGTTTGAGGCCGTTTCCAGGGAAAAAGATTCCATCTCCCGGGCGGCGGAAATGGTTTTCCGCTCCCTTGAGCGCGACGGCAGGGTTTTTTTCGTCGGGGCGGGGACAAGCGGGCGGCTCGGGGTGATGGAGTCTGCCGAGTGCCCGCCCACTTTCGGAACGGACCCCGAGACGGTGCAGGCGGTTATGGCGGGAGGGCGGGATGCGGTATGGAACTCGGTCGAGGGTGCGGAGGATTCCGCTACGGCTTCCGTGGAAGCCCTGCGCGACAAGAAACTCTCGGGGGACGACGTGGTCCTGGGGATCGCGGCGAGTTCCGGTACGCCGTTTGTGATATCGGCCCTTGAATATGCCAAGACGGTTGGTTGCGCAAGCATACTTGTATGCTCCAGCGAGCCGGAGAACGTACCGGCCGACCTGGTCATAACCCTTCTTGTCGGTCCTGAAGTTATAGTGGGTTCCACCAGGCTCAAGGCCGCTACCGCTACCAAGATGGTCCTTAACATGGTTACGACGACCGCAATGGTGCTTCTCGGGAAAACTTACGGGAACCTGATGGTTGATCTTAAACCCACGTCGTCAAAGCTTGTCGACAGGGCAAGGAGAATCATAATGGACATATGTGGCGTGGGAGAAGAAGAAGCCGCCTCGCTTTTCCGGGAAGCCGGCGGGAATCTCAAGGTTGCCGTGGTAATGAAACTTGGTGGTCTCTTGCCTGAGGAGTCTGTCGAACTGCTGCGGGAAAACGGTGGGTACTTGAAGAAGACCCTAAGGAGCATATCCCGCTCGGCGGGGAATTCGTAACTGGCCCCATGTGCATTCTGCCTGCTAAATTCTTTTTTCATCAGGTAACTTTTTCCGCGTGAACTGGCTCCGTCAGATAATTTCGAAGAAGGAAAAACTGGCCGTCGGTCTCATTTCCGGGACTTCGATGGACGGTATTGACGCGGCGCTTGTAAGAATTCGCGGCTCGGGAGAGGATACGGAAGTACAAATTGAGGAATTTATCTGCCGGGAATACTCTGATGCCGCAAGGAAGCTTCTTCTCTCGCCCGGCACCCTGAACATCGCCTCGCTGTCCGATCTGAATTTCCTGCTCGGCCAGGAGTTTGCCGCGGCGGTCTTTGATCTTCTCCGGAAAGCGGCACTCAAAACGACCGAGATTGACCTAGTGGGCACCCACGGTCAGACGCTTTTCCATAACCCCCCTTCTCTGGGACAAGAAGTTTCCTCGACCCTTCAGCTGGGCGAAGCGGACGTTATCTGCGAGGCTACGGGAATTACCACGGTGGGAGATTTCAGAACGAGAGACATGGCGGCAGGCGGAGAAGGAGCTCCCCTTATCCCCTACGTCGACTACCTGCTGTTTTCCGGAACCGGTAAAAACGTAATTGCCCAGAACATAGGGGGCATTTCCAACTGCACTCTGGTCACGGGAAAACTCGGGGAGACCATGGCGTTCGATACGGGCCCCGGCAATTCCCTGATCGACTCGGTGGCGCACCTCGCCTCGGGCGGCGAGAAGAGTTTTGACGAGGACGGCGCAATAGCGAAGCGGGGTTCGGTTAAAGAGGATCTTCTGCGCAGACTCATGAAAAACCCATATTTTGATATAAAACCTCCTAAATCAACCGGCAAGGAACTTTTCGGAGAGGAAATGGTCACAAGGCTTTTTTCACTTGCTGAGAAAAAGGATGTCTCTCTTCCCGATCTCCTGCGCACGCTCGTCGAGTTTACCGTCTGTTCGATAGTTTCTGCCTACGAAAGATTCGTTTACCCCCACGCGGATGTGGAAGAAGTCGTGCTGAGCGGCGGCGGGGCCAGAAACCCCGTAATAGTCTCCAGGCTTCGCGAAAAGCTCGCCCCGACGCGACTATGCCTCTCGGATGAATACGGCATTCCCGCAGATGCCAAGGAAGCTCTGGGATTCGCGGTGCTCGCGAATGAGGCCGTGTGCGGGAACCGGGCGAACGTGCCGGGGGTCACGGGGGCCCGAGATGCCACGGTTCTCGGAAAAATCTCGATTGGGAAGAACGTCTTGTAAAATGTATGAGAATCCCTCCGTTTTTTCGTCAAAAGATCTCCCCGCGCCCCGGCGCGCGGCACAGTTTATTATGCCGAGAATCGATTTCCGGGATCCCGCTTCGGTCAAGCGGGCGGAGCGTCTCGTGCGAGATTTCTGCGTTTGCGGTTTCATAATATTCAACGGGGATGTCGAGCGGGTGAGAGAGACCACGCATAGGCTTGCGGCTCTCTCCGAGCTCCCGCTTTTTTTCGGCTGCGATGTTGAAAGGGGCCTCGGTCAGCGGGTTTCGGGGGGAACTCTTTTTCCTTTCGCGATGGCTCAAGGGGCAATGGATGACGAGGAGCTCTTAAGATGTCAGGCAATGATAACGGCCCGGGAGATGAGATACTGCGGGCTCAATCTAGCGTTCGCCCCGGTTCTTGACGTGAATTCCGAGCCGCAAAACCCGATAATAAACGCAAGGGCGTTCTCGGATGATCCCGCGGTTGTCTCGAAACTGGGCGGGATTTTCGCGGAAACCATGCAGAAAGAAGGAGTGCTCGCCTGCGCGAAGCATTTCCCCGGTCACGGGGCGACCCTCGAGGATTCCCATGCCTGCCTCCCCACCGTCGAAAGGTCTCTTGAGCGTCTCAAGGAATCGGATCTTCTGCCTTTTAGGGAAGCGATCGCGAAAAGGCTTCATTGCGTGATGCCTGCCCATGTCTGTTTTCCTGCCCTTGATCCGCTCGGAGTTCCCGCCACTCTCTCGGAATCGATTCTGCGTGGTCTTCTGCGCGGAAGACTCGGATTCAACGGCCTGGTCGTCTCGGATTCCTTCAGGATGGACGCGCTTGGAGGAGAGGAGCGGGAGGAGGAAAACATTCTCGCGGCGCTCGCAAGCGGGGTGGACATAGTTCTTGACCCGAGGGATCCGGAGGGATTCCTCGAAAGACGGGCAGAGGACGACTTTTTCCAGGATCCCGCCCGGGGAGAGTCTCTCTCCAGAATATCCTACTCGAAGGGACTTTTCGCCTCGGGCGAAGAAGAAGCTCCGGCTCCCGATTTTAATAAAAACCGTGAGGAGGCGGGGGAAATCGCCCGCCGCTCGGCCTGCGTTGTTCGAGGAGAGAGGCTTCGCGACGAAAAAGTCTCGGTCTTTCACTTTGGCAAGGAAGACACGGATGAGCTTCTGGCCGGACTTTACGAGGGATTCTCCGAGGGAGCGGTGACGGTGGAGAAGAGCTTTCGCTGTCCCGAGCAGCCGCCAGGGGGAGATGTCTCCTCGCTTGTACTTGTTTTGTCTGTCGCGCCCGCAGGATGGACGGAGAACTGCATTATTCCCCCGGCGACAGCCGATTACGTAAACGCCCTTTCTTCCTTTCCGGGTGAAAAAATTCTGCTTACCTTCGGCTCTCCCTATCCCGCGGCCGAATTTCCCTTTTTCGATACCGTGATCTCGCTCTTTGATTCCTCGCGCGCTGCGGGCCGGGCGGCCGCGGAAATCCTTACGGGAGAGAGGAGGTCCACGGGGAGACTTCCGGTGAGGACAGGTCAATGAAACTCCACGCCGTAGACTGGATGCTGCTTGGCCTCTACCTGGTTTTTTCTCTGGGGGTGGGCTTTTATTTTTCAAGGAGGGCGTCCGGGAGTCTTTCAGACTATTTTGTTTCGGGGCGGGGGCTTCCCTGGTGGCTTCTCGGAACCTCGATGGTCGCCACCACTTTCGCTGCCGACACCCCGCTTGCTATAACCGGGTGGATAAGGACCGAGGGGATATGGAAGAACTGGTTCTGGTGGAACTACATCTTCAGCCACGCGCTTGTGATAGTGGTTTTCTCGAGGCTCTGGAGAAGGGCGCAGGTGATAACGGACAATGAGCTCATAGAGCTTCGCTATGGGGGCCGCCCGGCGGCGTTTCTCCGGGGGTTCAAGGCGTTTTATTTCTCGACGATTTTCAATTTCATAGTGATGGGGTGGGTGATAACCGCGATGACCAAGGTGTTCGAGGTTTTTTTCGGAGTGGGGCAGATATACGCGGTTTCGCTCTGCGTAGGGATCGTGCTTGTCTACACGGTTTTCTCCGGGCTCTGGGGTGTCGTTATAACGGATTTCGTGCAGTACGCGATAGCGCTCGGCGGCACGGTCATACTCGCGGTCGTGGTCATAAATTCTGAAGCAGTCGGAGGGTACGGACAGTTCGTAAGCAAAATCGCGGAGCTTCCCCCCGAGCAGACCTCCATGTTCATCACGCAGCCTGCCGGCACCGAAGAGTTTTTCTCCTCTGACTTTTTCACATTCCTTGTTTTCATGACTGTTGTCTGGTGGTCTTCCCACAACGCTGACGGCGGAGGCTACTTCATACAGCGCCTCTCCTCCGCAAAAGACGAGAGACACGCCCTTGCGGGCACGGCGTGGTTCGCGCTTAACCATTACGTGCTTCGCCTCTGGCCGTGGGTTCTTGTCGCTCTGGCTTCAGTTGTAATCTTTCCCGAGGCGGCCGGGGTGGCAGGCGGGGACGACGAGTCGGTGTACCTCGTGATGATAAGGGACTTTCTTCCGCCGGGTCTTCGGGGTCTTCTGCTGGTTTCCTTTCTCGCGGCGTTTATGTCCACGGTATCGACGCACCTTAACTGGGGAGCCTCGTATCTCGTGAACGATCTTTACAGGAGGTTCGTGCGCCGGAGCGCCCCGCAGCGTCATTACGTGGCGGTCTCCAGGATCGCGACCGTGGCGCTTGCCGTTATTGCGGGCGTTGTGGCGCTTCAGATAAAGAACATAGGGGACGCCTGGATATTTCTCTGGGCCATGAGTTCGGGAATTGGCCTCGTGCTGATACTCAGGTGGTTCTGGTGGAGAATAAACGCCTGGAGCGAGATAGTGGCGCTTGCATCGTCGCTTGCGACCATACTGGTTCTGATTCTCTACACCGAGGCCAGGGGCATTCCGCTTGAACTGCGCCACCAGATACTTGTTGTTCCCGTCTCCGTAACTTGCTGGGTTGCTGCCACTTTCGCCACCGCTCCCGAGTCCTGGGAAAAACTCTCGGAGTTCTACTCGAGGGTAAGGCCCCCGGGCTTCTGGTTGCCCGTCCGGAAGAGGGCGGGGATTGTGCCGGGGCGGGGAGTGCTTTCTTCCGTTTTTCTTAACTGGTCGCTTGTCGTGTCCTTTCTTCTCTGCTTAATGATAGGGACGGGCAAGCTCGTTCTGGGAGACGGCCAAACCGCTCTCTGGCTTCTTTGCGGTTCGGCGCTTGCGCTTGCCCTAATCCTTCGCCGCCGCGGCAGTTTTTTCCGCTAGCGGCTTCAATATTTCCCCTTTCTGTGGTATATAGATGGTTGCTATGGCTATTAACGTAAAAGTGCTTGAGCGGCCGCGGCTTTCTTTCTGGGAGAAGCTTTACATTCCCCAAGTGCTGAAGGGCCTTATGATCACCATAAGGCACATCACGAATCACCAGCCGATAACCGTGAAATACCCGGAGGAGGTAAAGGCGCTTCCCGAGAACTACCGGGGGCTTCACGTGATGCCCGCCGATGACGAGGGCGAGATAAGGTGCGTTGCGTGCAAGCTCTGCGAGATCGCGTGTCCCACCCAGGCTATCTCCATAGTTTCAGAACCCGCAGACGATTACGGAATCGAGAGAAGGCCAAAGGTATACAATATAGATTTCATGCGCTGCGTTTTCTGCGGCTTCTGCGTCGAGGCCTGCCCGTGCGACGCGCTCAGGATGGGAATGAAGTACGAGCTCTCTTCGTATAACCGCGCGGGACTCGTTCACACCAAAGAGGTTTTCTTCGACCCGAATGTAAAAAGCGACGCCCCGAGGGACAACGCGAACTTTCTTTACAAGATGGGCAAGGGGGAGATACTCGATTCTCCTGAAGAAATTTCAAAAATAATGGGACTGGACGGTACCTACTCCCGAAAGCCCGGCTCCCCGCAGGCCACGTAACGCGGGGAAGAGATAATGTCACCTCGCAAGAAAACCGACTTTGGTTCCGCGAGACTTTTCTTCACGCCGCTTCTTCTGGTCCTGCTGGCCGCGCTGGCCGCGGCGTGCGGGAACGGCGGGCGAGACGTTTTCACGCTCACCGTTCTGCACAGCAACGACGGGGAATCCAACCTGATTGACGAGATAAGCGGCATCGCGAGATTTGCCACCGTGGTTAAGAACCTTAGGGATGAGGCCCTGCGGTCGGGCGGAACCGGCAAGCGGGGCGTGGTTCTTCTTTCATCCGGCGATAATTTTCTCGCGGGCCCAGAGCTAAACGCGAGCTTCCAGGAAGAAACGACCGTATTCGACGCGCTGGGTCTTCGCCTGATCGGTTACGACGCGCTTTGTATCGGGAACCACGAGTTTGATTTCGGGGCGGATTTTCTAGCTAGGTTCATAGCCGCGTTCGGCGGCGATGCGCCTTTTCTAAGCGCGAACCTTGATTTCTCGGGAGAAACCGTTCTCTCCGATCTTGTGGACAGAGGGTCCGTCGCCCCTTCGGTCGTTTTGGATGTGAACGGGAAAAAGGTCGGCATTGTGGGAGCGACAACCCCGTATCTCCCATTCCTATCATCTTCGGGAAACGTAAGGGTGGACCGTGACGTCGTCGCCTCGGTTCAGCGGGAGATTGACCGCTTGGAAAATCGCGGGGCAGGCGTAATCATCATTCTGAGCCACTTGCAGTCGGTTGAGGAGGATATTGGTCTCGCCGGGCGGCTGAGAGGAGCCGACCTCATCATAGCGGGCGGCGGCAACGAACTTCTGGCCAACGACGGTGACCCGCTTCACCCCGATGACGGCAAGGACGATATATTCGGTCCCTATCCCCTTATGACGGAAGACGCTGCCGGAAGAAAAATTCCGATCGTGACGACAGGAGGCGGCTACAGGTATGTAGGGAGAATAATCCTTCATTTTGACGGGGAAGGGGATCTGCTCTCCGTCGATCCCGAAAGTTCCCCAGTAAGGGTCGTGGGAGGGGAGAAAGACGACGCCGTGGCGAGGGATCCGGACATCTCGGCGCAAGTTGAGGATCCGGTAAGGGAATCGGTTGCCGCCCTTCGCTCAAACGTAATCGGGAAAAGCGAAGTGGGTCTGAACGGACTCAGGGCTCACGTGAGGACGCGGGAAACCAATCTGGGCAACTTGGTTGCCGACGCGCTCCTTGAGACCGTGAGGCGGATGGAAAGCGCAGCGCGTAGCACGTGGACAGTCGCCCTTCAGAACGGCGGCGGCATGCGTAACGGTTCCGTCATAGCAGCCGGGGATGTAACGGAGCTTGACACCTTTTCCGTGCTTCCGTTTCCGAACTTCGTGGCCGTCGTTCCCGGCGTAAGTCCTTCGCGGTTCAAGGCGATTCTCGAAAACGCCGTATCGAACGTCGATCGCTTGGATGGAAGGTTCGCCCAGGTTGCGGGATTCAGATTCACTTACGACCCGGACGGCACGGCGCAGGTTATCGATGCCGACGGAAACATCGCGGTGGCCGGCTCCAGGGTGGTCGATGTCGAGATTGAAAACGGCCCGGTTCTTGTCAGGGGTGGCGTAGTGAACGGATCAGCTCCCGATATAGATGTCGTCACCGTTGATTTTCTTGCCAGAGGAGGCGACCAGTATCCGTTCGGGAACACGGACTTCAATGTCCTCGGGGTATCGTACCAGCAGTCCCTGTTTCGTTTCATAGGGGATACCCTTGGCGGCCTGATATCTGCCGATGACTATCCGCCGGGCGGCGAAGGGAGGATAACGGCGGTACGGTAGTCCGCGCTAAAGCCAGTCGTCTTCAAATTCATTGTCCGGGCGCTGGTGAAATGCCCCGGTGTCCAGATTGTTTTTAAAACCCCTGAATTTAAGCAGTCCGGAGATCGCGGGTTTTATCTTGCTTCTTTCGACCACGAGGTGAACCCCCCCGTGTTCCTCGTAGAACTCAGAGGACATTATTTTCGGGTCGACGCCGCGCCCGCCGCTCGTAAGCTTCACAACCCGGTCTCCGGCAAAAGCGATGGTAGCTTTTTTCTCCGCTATTATGAAATCTCCCTGGACCGAGTAGCTCGCAAGGGCTCCTCCGGTTGTCGGGTGACCGAGTATGGAGATATTCGGAAGCCCGTGTTCTTTAAGCTTCATAATCGCTGATATGGTTTTAGCCATCTGATAGAGCGCCACGGTACCTTCCTGCATCCGGGCTCCTCCGCTTACCGTTATCGTTATCAGGGGAAGCCTGTTCTCTATGGCGTAGCTGACGACTCTGTTCATCTTCTCGCCGAAAACGGAACTCATCGACCCGCCCATAAAACGAAAGTCACAGACCGCTATCGCCACAGGGATGCCGAACATGGTCCCGTAGCCCGTTACAAGGGAATCCTTGGAGTCGGTTTTTCCGGCGAGTTTCTGTATTGAAGACGAATAGTTAAAGAATTTGTAGATCGAATCCACGTCCTCAAGGGAAAGGCCCGGTTCTATCTCGTGAAAGGATGCCTCGTCCAGAAGAAAGTCCAGATAGTCATCGGAACTAAGTGCTTCGGGACGGCTGCAGTAAGGACACGAGGAATTGTTCGCGTGCAGTTCCTTTTTCGTAAGCTGTTTCTTGCAGCCGGGGCGTATGATTTTTCCTTGGCCGTCCTTTTCGTCGTTGCAGAAGTGGGGTTCCGATCCGTAGATGGCTATCTGCATTTCCGAAATGTCGGGGTTTTCCTTTCTTCCGCTGAAGTAGTTGGGAAGCCAGGCCTTTATTTTCTTTGCGATTCCCCCGTAGATCCTCTGCTGTTTTTTTATCCGCCCGCACTTCTCGATTTTCCTGCGCAGTTCGTCGCGCAGGTGCCTCACGTCGAAACGGTCAACTTCCTTGGAGGCGGCGGTTAGGGAAGCCTGCAGGTTCTTCAGGGTCGAGGGGATGTAATTGTTTCTTGCAAGAGAAGCTTCTTTTACTACCTCGTCTATTATTCCGTATTTCTTCATGTGGGTCGCCGTGGGCTGCAGCACTTCAAGAGCTTCCGCCACTTTGTCCGCGCTTCTGAAAAGAATGGCGGAGCATCCTTCGGCCGTTATTACGGAATATTCGGCTCGCGAGAGCATCAGTCTCCTGTGTCCCAGCTGTATCGCTATCGCGCCGCCGCTCCCTCCGAGCCCGAGCACTGTGGTTATTGTTTTCGTTCTTATGGAAATCATCTTTGACTGGCAGTAGGAAATCAGCCAGGACTGAAGTTTTTCGGCCGAGTATTCATAGGGGTCTCCGCCAATAGTGTCAATGAATGTATAGAGCTTGAGACGGTGCTGCTCGGCGTATTTCATCATGCACAAAGACAGCCCGTAGCCGTCGGCCTTGACCATTCCATAGTTAAGCGTAGTCCTTTCTTTTTCGCTTGAGGGGGTCTGCTGGGCTATTATGGCCACTTCCTCACCGGTGCCCTCGAATACGGCCGTACCCACTATAACGGCGGGATCGTTAGCGAATTCGATCTTCTTGCCCGAAGGGGCGTGGATAAAGTTCCTGAACCCATAGAGCTTATTCCAGGGAGTGAAGTTGGTGAAGATGGTTCCGATCAGGTGCTTTGACTTGATCCTGTCGTAGCTCTTTGCCTCTTCGTGGGCCTGAAGTATTTTTGCCGTTGATGCCATAATGTACTCTGTGCTGATCGCTTAGCAGATTCGCTACATATATAATTATATAATCAAATCTGTCTATGAGAAAAAGAATCCGTTTTTCCGAGAGCCTGGTTTCTGCGGTTTTTTGCGAATGCAGAAACCGTGATTCGTTGCCCCACACTCAATGAATCCTCAATGCCAAAATTGGCCGTGGAACTCGGCAGAGATTTTGTGGGGAAAAATCTGGATATTGCGGATTTCTTTTTCTATGCGGTGAAAGACTGTCCGCAGCCGCAGGAACCGGTCGCGTTAGGGTTTTCGATCGCAAAGCCCTTTCCGTCAAGACCGTCCTTGAAATCAAGAACCGATCCGTCGAGATAGGTGTAACTGATCTCGTCGATAGCGACCTTTATGCCGTCGGACTCGATCAAATTGTCTCCTTCATCGGTTTCGTCGTCAAATCCCATCTCGTAGGAAAACCCGGAACAGCCCCCGGGCACTATCCTTACCCTGAGAAACGCGTTTTCGATGTCGTCTTCGGCAAGCAGCCTTTTTATTTCATCTACGGCTTTGGGAGTTACGGAAAACATATTTCCTCTGCCTCCTCGCAGTATAAATTTCTTTACCACTCCACCCAACAAAATACATCTGCCGGGGACAATTGTCAAAGCGGGGGCGGAAAAACTGCCCCGCCGGTTTGCCCGCCCGCCCGGATTTACTGTATAGTTTTCGGCGTGAGCAGAACCGCCTACCTTATAATCGATTCGAGCGAGCGCAACTCGGATCTTTACCACAGAACCGGTTTTTTCGTTCCGGATCCCGTTATTTTTTTCGAGCACGACGGGGAAGGGACACTGGTTCTCAGCGACCTTGAACTTGAGCGGGGAAAAAAAGAGGCAAGAGTAGAGCGGGTTGTCTCACTCGGGGAGTGGGTTGCCAAGATTCGCGACGGCAAGAGAAAAAGGCCCGGTATTGCCGAGGTGGCTGCGGCAATCCTCAGGCAGAGAGGGATAAGGAGCCTGATTGTCCAGAGGCATTTTCCGGTTTCCTATGCCGACGCGCTTCGGGGAGCCGGTTTTTTCGTCAAGATTGCGAAAACGGATTTTCTTTTTCCCGGGCGTCTCAGGAAATCCCCGGCAGAAGTTTCACTCATAAGGAAGGCGCTTCACTCTACGGCATGGGCCATGAGGATTGCTATTTCAATTATATCGGATTCAGTGGTGAAGGGTTCCGTGCTTTACCGTGACGGCAAGCCCCTTACCTCCGAGACAGTGCGCTCCGCCGTAAGCTCCTATCTTGCCGCACGGGGGTATCTGGCTTCGAACACTATAGTGGCCGGAGGGGTTCAGGGTTCCATGCCCCACGAGAAGGGATCAGGTCCTCTTAAGGCCGGATGGCCGGTGGTGATCGACATTTTCCCGAGGTCTCAGGAAAACGGCTATTTCGGAGATATGACGAGAACGGTTGTTAAGGGTGAGCCCTCGGCTGAACTTTTGAGGATGTACGATACGGTTTTACGCGGCCAGAAAATCGCGTTTTCCATGATAAAGGATGGCGTGAGATCAAAAGATGTGCACGGCGCGGTAATAGATTTCTTCACGGAACGGGGCTTTCCGACCACGGCTTCGGGGTCTGGAAGTCCTCAGGGCTTCATACATTCCACTGGACACGGACTCGGGCTTGACATTCATGAGCCGCCGAGGATCGGTCCCGGAAGCGAGATTCTGAGAGAAGGAAATGTTGTTACGGTCGAGCCCGGTCTTTACTACGAACATCTCGGGGGAATCAGGATAGAGGATGTGGTTCTGGTCACGCGGGACGGAAACAAAAATCTGACCTGGTGTTCGAAAAGATTTCGGGTTTAAGTTGCCCCAGGGACTATGGAAGAAAAAAAGACTTTTGAGGATATAGTTTCGCTTGCGAGACGTCTCCGCGCTCCGGGGGGCTGTCCATGGGACAGGGAGCAGACCCTCGGGTCCCTTCGCGCTTATGTCCTTGAAGAGGCTTACGAAGTGATACAGGCAATAGAGCTTGGGGACACGGAAGGGCTCATAGAGGAACTTGGAGATTTTCTCTTCCAGGTTGTTTTTATTTCCCAGATAGCGAACGAGGAGGGGAAATTCGACGTGGGCGACGTCACCCAGAGACTCCATGACAAACTCATAAGAAGACACCCTCATGTGTTCGGGGAGAAAAAGGCCAAGGACGCTGAAGAGGCCTTGAGGACCTGGAACGCCGAGAAACTCAAGGAGAAAAAGGGGAAGCCCGATCTGGAGGAAATACCGAGAGCCATGCCCTCTTTGATGAGAGCGCAGAGGGTAGGCGAGAAAGCGGCCCGCGTAGGGTTTGACTGGAGGGACATTTCATCAGTTCTTGCTAAGGTAAAGGAAGAAGTGGCCGAGCTTGAGCGGGAAATCGAGGCCGGCGAGAAAGACAGGTCTCGCGAGGAGTGGGGAGATCTAGTTTTTTCCGTCGTGAATCTGGCAAGACATCTTGATATCGACGCCGAAACCACATCTCACGGGGCCGTCGAGAAGTTCATAGAGAGATTCTCCCGGTTCGAAGAGAAAGCGCAGGACGGGGAAAAAGAGATAAACGCTCTTTCCATGGAGCAGATGGACGAGATCTGGGAAGAGGTAAAAAAGACATAGTTTTTCTTGAGTTGTTTCGGGTATTGTCCGGTAGCTTTAAAGAGAATTTGCGGTAAAGGAGAAGGTAATTGAGATACGCGGCAGGCAATACGTGTTTTTGGTTTGTATTGGTACTTTTCGTGGTTGGTTCGTCATTGGCTTTGGCCGAGGACAAGTTTTATATTGGGCTTGAAGCGGGTTTTTCAAAGTCTGGCGATCTGAACGTTTCCCAGTCCCTGATTGATCACCCGACCCGATGCGATTCGTTTCTTTATCCTTCTGGAGCGACTCCACCGACGGACACGGAGTGTACCACCGAAAAAACAACTACCATTGCGAACGTGTTTGCCCCCGGTGCCGGTTTCGTGGGAGGCGCGACCCTTGGTTACGCATTCGGCAACGGGCTGCGTTTTGAGGCGGAGTATCTAAACCGCCGCCAGAGCTCGCAGAGAAGGCTCGCGCGCCTTGGTTCCGGCGGCGAAACGTTTGATCAAAAGGAGAGCGAATGGGACGAGAACGACCCTCCTTCAGAACGCGTGTATGACTTAAGGGCTCATCATTTCTTCCTGAATGTCTACTACGACCTGCGCAACGATTCGCCTTTTACGCCCTATATCGGAGCGGGCGCGGGCCTGGGTTCGACGGAAATGCGTTACTCGGCCAGATTCCTGCGCGGGGACGCCCTAGGTGCGGAACCGTGGCAAGTGGCCGCGGCGGGCACGCTCAGCTACATAGACACGGAGCTTGGAAAAACCAGGTTCGGTTTTCAGGTTGCGGGAGGAGTCGACTATGAGCTTGGCGACAATCTTTCGGCCGGCGCCAAGGTCCGCTGGACGCGCCTTGGCGGTTTTGACCGGGACGACGTGTCCTGGACACTGGTAAGAGGCCACGAATCCATACGCGCCGACGGCGTTACCCCGCTTACGGCCGATTTCGAAGTGGATGACATAGACAACTGGACCTTCACGGTTGGGTTAAAGTATTATCTCTGACCCGCCTGCTCCTGTCCGGCGACAAGCGTTCCCATGAGCTTCCAGCCTTCCTCGACGAAGATTCCGCTTGAGGCGGCGCTGTCCTCGGTGTAGACAAGCGAGCCGTTTTTTACCGAGCGGTTCGCGGAATCAAGTATGGCGAAGGGGACGGGCTCGTTCGAGTGGGTTCTGAGGTCTATGGGGGTGGGGTGGTCCGAGAGCACAAGCACCCTGTATTCGCCGAACTGCTCCATACCCGCAAGCGCTGGCCCCACTACCTTCTGGTCGAAATCCTCGATCGCCTGTATCTTGAGGCGGGCGTCTCCCACATGCCCCGTCTCGTCAGGCGCCTCTATGTGGATCATGGCGAGGTCCACGCGGTGCAGCGACTCAATCGCGCCGCTCACCTTTCCCGCGTAGTTCGTGTCAAGATACCCGGTCGCTCCCGGAACCTCGATCACTTCCATCGCCGCGAATACGCCTATTCCCTTTACGAGGTCGACCGCCGATATCACGGACCCGGTGATTCCGTAAAGCTCCTGAAGTGACGGCATGTCGGGTCTTGTTCCCTCGCCCCAGAGCCATATGGAGTCGGCGGTGTTTTCCCCCTCGGCCCTTCTTTTTGCGTTCACGGGGTGATCCTTCAGTATCCCGCGGGATTTCTCCATGAGGCCGAGGAGTTTCTCCGCCCCGTCTCCCGAAGGAAGCCAGGGGGCGATTTCCTTTCCGGAAATGTCATGAGGCGGGGTTGTGCTGATACCGCTGTTTCCTCCGCGCCAGAGAAGAAGATGCCTGTAGCTTACCCCCTGGCTCAGCGAAAATTCCGCCCCGTCGAACTCTTTTTTCAGGTCCTCGATTATCCCAGTCGCGTCTTCGTCCGTTATGTGCCCGGCGCTGTAGTCCTCCATGACCATCCGGCCGTCTCTCTCCGCGAGGGTTACAAGGTTGCAGCGGACCGTGACGTCCCTGTCCCCGAGCGAAACCCCGATGCTCGCGGCTTCAAGGGGGGATCTTCCCGTGTAGTATTTCGTGGGGTCATAGCCCAGCACCGCCAGGTTTCCCACGTCGCTTCCCGGGGGAAGAGGATCTGGAATGGTCTTTGCGATCCCGAAAATCTCGGCCCGCTTCGCTATCGCGTCAAGGTTAGGGGTGTCGGCGACCTCGAGCGGAGTCCTGCCCTCAAGCTCAGGGAGCTTGTGGTCGGGCATGCCGTCGCCTTGGAGGATGAGGTATTTCACAGGAAAAAGAGGGTATACGCAAATTCAGGGGAATCAAGACTCAGGATATGTCGGCGGCGTATTTTTTAAGATCGGAGAGGTCTATGATTTTGAGCACCGATTCGTGGGTTGACTGCAGAAAAACCGGCGGAGCCACGCCGCCGTCAAGCGCCTCTTTCCAGCGAAGCGCGCAAAGACACCATCTGTCTCCGGGCCGGAGTCCCTCGAAACCGAACTCGGGGCGGGGGGTTATGAGGTCGTTCCCCCTGGATTTCGAAAATTCGAGAAATTCCTCCGTCATTTCCGCGCAGACCAGGTGAAGCCCCACGTCCTCGACCGCCGCCCTGCAGCATCCGTCCCTGAAAAATCCGGTCATCGGGTCCGTGCTGCATTCCTTTAGCTCTTCGCCGAATATGTTCTTTTCTTCAGTTTTCATTCCGTACATTCGGTAAAAGGCTGCGCCTTACGGTAAATATTATATATTGTTTTACCGAGTTAGGTATATAATTCTCAGTCAGAAGATGTCGGATTTCATACTCAAGGAAAAAACCCGCACATTTGCCGGAGAGATAACCCCTCCCGGGGATAAGTCCATTTCCCACAGGACAATCATTCTGGGCTCGCTCGCAAGGGGAAAAACCAGGGCGAGCGGGTTTCTGGCTTCCCAGGACACCTTTGCTACGGTGAACGCTTTTAGAAGCATGGGGATTGAGGTGGAAGTAGATGCGGGAGAAGTGGAGATTGAGGGAAAGGGGCTTTTCGGCCTCAAAGAGCCCCGCAAGGCTATAGACGCTGAGAACTCGGGGACCACCGCCAGGCTGCTCACGGGAGTTCTGAGCGCCCAGAGCTTCCGCTCAACCATCACCGGGGATGATTCACTGCGCCGCCGTCCCATGTCGAGGGTAACCGTACCGCTTCGCAGCATGGGGGCCAGGATCTCGGGAGAAGGAGAGGTCCTTCCGCTTCATATAACAGGCTCGGAACTTCGGGGAATAGACTACGTCTCTCCCGTGGCGAGCGCGCAGGTAAAGTCCGCGATTCTGCTCGCAGGACTCTACGCCGCGGGAGGAACCAGCGTTACGGAACCCGAAAGAACCCGGGATCATACCGAAAGGATGCTGCGCTACTTCGGGGTTCCGGTTGAGGTAAGCGGAACACGTGTCTCGGTGAGCCCGGGAGCGGAGTTTCCGGGGGCCGACCTTGAAATCCCCTCGGACATCTCATCGGCGGCTTTTTTTATCGTCGCCGCGCTCATAAACCCGGGATCGGAGATCATGGTAAAAAACATCGGACTTAACCCGCTTAGGACCGGGGTGCTCGATATCCTGCGGGAAATGGGGGCCGATATCTCGGTTGAGAACCGCCGCGAGTGCTGCGGGGAACCGGTAGGGGACCTGATTGCCCGCCACGGTGCGCTTCGCGCCGTACGCATAGATGGGGAGTCTGTGTCGCGGGCCATAGACGAGCTTCCCGTTATTTCCGTGGCCGCGTGTTTTGCCGAGGGCGAAACGGTGATAAGCGGCGCTGGGGAGCTTCGGGTAAAGGAAACCGACAGGATAAGCGCCATGACGGGGGAGCTTTCGAAGCTTGGCGCGGACATATGGGAAACGCCGGACGGCATGATTATAAACGGCACGGACAAGCTTCGCGGCGCCCGGTGCGAGAGCCGCGGAGACCACCGGGTCGCCATGTCTCTTGCCGTCGCTGCCACACGGGCCCGGGGAGAGACGGTGATCGGGGACGCCGGATGCGTTTCCATTTCGTTTCCTGAATTCTTCCCGCTTTTCGAGACTCTTTTAGACTCCAAATGAAACAAGACGGCGACAATATCGTTACCATTGACGGACCTTCGGGAGTGGGGAAAAGCACCGTTGCCAGACGAATTGCCGAAATGCTCGGTTTCTCGTGTCTTGACACGGGCGCCATGTACAGGGCCGTGGCGCTTAAGACAAGCGAGCAAGAGATTGACCCGCGCGATTCCGCTTCGCTCTCGCGGCTGCTTTCCGGGACTGCGGTGGAATTCTCTGCGGAGGGTCATGTTCTTCTTGACGGGCGTGATGTCTCGAAACTTATAAGGACGGAGAAGATATCTTCTCTTTCCTCCGAACTCGCGGAGCTTGCCGAAATAAGGGAATTTCTCGTCGGGATTCAGAGAAAGATCGGGGAGGGGGGAAACATAGTTGCCGAGGGGAGGGATATGGGGACCTATGTTTTTCCCGGGGCAAAATATAAATTCTATCTTGACGCTACGGTTGCCGAGAGAACGAAAAGGAGATTCCTTCAAAACAATCGGGAGGATATTCCCACCTCGGATGTTGAAGACGAGCTTCGCAGGAGGGACCGTCGTGACACGCTTCGTGCGCAGAATCCTCTTCGTCCTGCCCCGGATGCCGTGGTGATAGATACGACTCTAATGAGTGCAGAAGATGTGATTGCGGCGATATTTCTTCGCACAAAAGATATCTCCCTCCGCGGCGATTGAAAAAGATTTTTCTTCCCGAGACCTCTTTTCATTTTAAGCAGTTTTCATGTAACCTTGCCCTTATTAGTAAAAGACTGATGGCGAAGGCGGCTAAACAAAATGACTCAGGATAATGATATTACAGATTCTAATGAGAAGAGCTTTGAGGAGTTACTTGATGAAAGTATGGAATCGCGTTTGAGCGAACCCGAGAACGGGGAAATAGCGAAAGGAAGGGTAATAAGGGTTGATTCCGACGCTGTTTTCATAGACCTCGGGTTTAAGTTCGAGTGCATAGTTCCCATAAACCAATTTCTAAACAAAGACGGCGAATACGAAGTCTCGGTAGGCTCGGATATAGAAGTTCTGGTCGAAAGACCTAACCCGAACACCGTCAGGGCCTCCAAACAGAAAGCAGACCAGATAAAAGAAAAAAGAGCGATCGAGGAGAAATTCAAGAACAAAGAACCGGTCGCCACGAAGATCCTAAACAGAGTTAAGGGCGGTTTTAACTGCGATATAGGACGGAACGCTCCATTCAAGGTCTTTCTTCCCGGTTCCCAGGTCGGCCTGCGACCGGTTGCGGATTTTGACGAGATGGTGGGCCAGACGATCGAAACCCGCATTATTCAGAACAACGATAACGGCATAGTAGTGTCGAGAAGGGTGATTCTCGAGGAAGAGAGGGAGGAGAAGAAAAAGGAGACGCTTGCCACCATCTCGGAAGGCCAGACTGTTCCCGGAAACGTGGTGAAGATAATTGACGCCGGCGCTTTTGTGGACATAGGGGGCATAGAGGGTTTTGTCCCGATAGGAGAACTCTCTTGGGGGAGGGTAAGGCACCCGGGGGATGTCCTTAAAGAAGGCGAGGATATCCAGGTCAAGATTCTCCGCCTTGAGATCGAAAACGGGAAAATAACCCTCGGGGTGAAACAGACCACCGAGGACCCGTGGGAGAGCATACAGGAGAGATACAAGGTCGGCGACAGAGTCAGGGGCAAGGTGGTCTTCGCGGCGGAATTCGGCGTGTTCGTTGAGCTTGAACCCGGGATAGAGGGACTTGTACACGTAAGCGAACTCTCCTGGGTTAAGAATTTCCGCCATCCAAGCGAAGTAGTTTCAGTCGGAAGCGAAATAGAAGTCGCGGTTCTGGGAGTAAAGCCAAGGGAAAGAAGAATTTCACTTAGCCTCAAGCAGATACAGGAAAACCCATGGGATGAGTTCAAGCGGGACAATCCTCCTAACACTAGGCTTAGCGGAACCATAAGGAACGTCACGGAACTCGGAGTTTTTGTCGAAGTTGCCCCGGACATGGTCGGGCTCGTGCGCCCGGAAAATCTGAGGTGGGAGAGCGAAATCAGCCCCCTTGAGATTTTCTCAGGCGAAGACGTGGGAAAGGAGATAGAGCTTGTTGTGCTGAATGTCATACCGAGGCAGAGAAAAATCGGACTTGGAATCAAGCAGCTTACCCCGGACCCGTGGAACAAGGTGCTCCGGGACTACAAGGTTAACGAGACTGTGGTCACCTCCAAGATAGAGGAAATTCTCGAAAGCGGAGTCACCGTGGCGCTTGCCGACGACGTGAGGGGATTTTACGCCATCCGCGAATTCCAGGGTGAGGAGTTCAGCAAGGAGTCCATTAAGGTCGGAGACGAGATAAGCGGCTTGGTCACAGGTTTTAACAAGCCTAAGCATCAGGTGAATCTCAGCCGCAGAAGGCTTGAGAAGAAACAGGAAAAAGACACAATGAGAGACTTTGCGTCTTCCCAGCAGGAGAGTTCCTCCAAGCTCGGGGACATCCTGAACGAAAAACTCAAGGCCCTTGACTGAGGGGTGGCGAAGTGAGAGTTCCCGACCTCAGTTTTTTTCTTAAGACCGCTCTTTCGCTTCTGGTTATATTCCTTGTCGGTTTTGCGGGAATCCTAATAGGAGCACTGCTTTCTGATCATAACCAGACCCCCAGCGGGGACGGGGTGGCTGTGGTAAACATCGACGGCATAATAATCAATCCCGACCCCTATATTAAAAGCATAAGAAAAATACGCGAGACCGATTCCGTAAAGGCTGTTGTGGTAAGGGTAAATTCCCCGGGAGGAGCAGTCGCGGCTTCCCAGGAAGTATACGAGGAACTCAGAAGTCTGGGCGAGGCAATGCCGGTTGTGGCCAGCATGGGAACGGTTGCCGCCTCGGGGGGTTACTATATCGCCTGTGCGGCTGCCACGATTTATGCCAATCCCGGCACCGTGACCGGCAGCATCGGCGTGATAGCGCAGTTTGCAAGCTACGAGCAGCTGCTTAAGTGGGCGAAAGTGGAAGTCGAGGTCATAAAAAGCGGGGAGTTTAAGGATCTTGGCTCGCCGCTTCGCAAAATGCCCGAGGCGCAAAAGGCTTACCTGCAGACGCTTATAGATGGTGCCCATTCCCAGTTCAAGGAGATGGTTTCCGAGAGAAGGAATCTTACCCCGGCGAAAGTCGCTTCGCTCTCTGACGGAAGGATATTCATCGGAAGTCAGGCAAGGGAACTCGGCCTTGTTGACCGCATCGGGACTCTTGAGGCCGCGATTGCCGAGGCGAGGAAGCTGGGGGGCCTAGATGAGGATTCGTGGATCAGGGAGTATCCCATGAAGAAAAAAACGCTGCTTGATTTCGTTCTTCCCGAAACTCTGTCTGAGCGCGTGACCTTTGTCTCTCCCGTGAGAACCGGGTTCGGTCTCTACTACATAACCGACGTGGTCTACTAGACGGGGCCTCCGCTTATTCCATATCAATCTCCTTGCCCTACAATACTTATGCGGGGCTTGATTTAGCTGGTATTTTCCCGAAAAACCGATATTCTACAGTGTAGTGCCGCTTGTCGGACCACGCTGGTTTAGCGAAACCGTTTTTCAAACAACCGATGAAACATGTAAAAAGATTTTTTCTCTTGGTCGTATGCTGTTTCGTGGCCCTTTTCTTCATTCAGAACCTTGAGATAGCAACGCAGGTGTTCAGAGTCGAGCTGGGTTTTTTCTCCTTTAAGGGGACATGGGCGGTTTACAATGCCGGGATAATAGGAGCCTCGTTTCTTCTGGGCGCTTTTGTTTTTTTTCTGCTGAGTTTTGCCAGAGGACGTTCCGCAAAGTCCGAGTTGAAGCGGAGCAGGGAAACCGTGAAGAATCTCGAGAAAAAAGTCGGGAAACTGGAGGTGGAGCTTCTGCAGAACAAGCCTGCCGGCTACCAGGAGCAATCTTCTCCCCGTGATATATTCAGGGCGCCGAAATGAGATCTGCCATCACTCAAACCCGGATGCCTGCTCGTACGGGGACCCGCAGGAAACCCGAGTGGATAAAGGCAAAAATCCCAAGCGGTCCGAATTATACCAAGCTTAGAAGCTTGGTGCGCGAATTTGGCCTCCACACCGTGTGCGAGGAGGCGAAGTGCCCGAACATAGGGGAGTGCTGGGGGGCTGGAACACTAACCTTCATGATTCTGGGGGATGTCTGCACGAGAAGCTGCGGCTTCTGCCACGTGAAAACGGGAAAAGGCGGCGAACTCGACTGGGAAGAACCCGCCAGGGTGGCTGCGGCGGTCGCGGAGCTTCGGAAAAACAACGCGCGGGTTACGCATCTGGTTATAACTTCGGTAAACAGGGATGACAGAAACTACGAAAGCGCCTGTATCTTCGCACAGACCGTAAACGAAGTAAGGAATAGCGCCCCGGGGGTAAAGATCGAAGTTCTCATCCCGGACTTCAAGGGGGAACCCGAGGCGATTCACAAAGTTATAGCGTCATCTCCCGATGTTTTGAATCATAATATTGAAACCGTTCCGAGACTCTACTCTCTTCCGCAGAAAACCCAGTCAGGAAGAACCAGGTCCGTGAGGCCGCAGGCGGTCTACGGCAGATCTCTTGAGCTTCTTTCGCTGTCCGCGAAAATGGGGAAGCCCGGGATGCTTACCAAGTCAGGCATTATGGTCGGTCTCGGGGAGAGTTTTGAAGAAATCGTCGAAACGCTTAAGGATCTCAAGCGCGCCGGCTGCGACATAGTTACAATAGGACAGTATCTGCAGCCCACTATAGACCATATACCGGTATCAAGGTTCTACCATCCCGTCGAGTTTGAATCTCTTAAAGACTACGGAGAGAAAATAATCGGTATTCCGCATGTGGAGGCGGGACCGCTTGTCAGGAGCTCTTACCACGCGGAAAAACAGGTTCTTGATCTCTCCGACGCAATGACCGGGACATAAGGGACATTAAAAAACAAACCAGTTGCGACTCGGAATTACGCGTAAAAACAAAATGGCGCGTTTTACCGTGGAGGGGCATGCGCGATTGGGGGAATGGGGAATCTGCTGGGAAGCGCTGAATTGAGATTGGGAAGCGGTAAGGGGTTCTTGGCGCCGGTTAAGATTTCATTCTCAGTTAAAAAGTTCTTTAAGTTCTTCTACAATTGCCTCAAGTTTGTCCTCGGAAACCCCGTAGCTGTCTGAAATTCTTTTTATTTCCTGGGAGGATATCCGAGGCTCTGCGGTTTTTTCCGCAATGGGTTCCCGTTTCTCCCTGTCGATGAGAAGTTTGGCCACATCCCACC
Source organism: Candidatus Dadabacteria bacterium (assembly GCA_022827275.1). Classification (GTDB taxonomy): domain Bacteria; phylum Desulfobacterota_D; class UBA1144; order Nemesobacterales; family Nemesobacteraceae; genus Nemesobacter. The sequence continues at coordinate 52,796 of JAJDTG010000016.1, forward strand.
TTGAATAATGCCCTAAGGAGTCGAAAACAGCTTTTACCGCCTTTATCTGGTTCGCGTAGCAGTCGGCGTAGAGGATTGCGTCTTTTTCGAAGTGAGGTTCAAAAAGGTATCTGCCGGCTGGGTTGACGATAGAGCTTCCTCCCCTGGCCCAGTCGTAATTCATGTGGTTACCGTCGCGCACATAGTGCCATCTCTCCGGGAAATCATCGTCGTCAAGATAACCGCAGGCGCTTAGCACGAACGCCCCCGATTCAAACGCGTGAACCCTTATGAGCGGCTGCACCGTGCACCCCGCTCCCGGATCTTCCGTTTCGGCCGCAAGCAGCTTCTCGTCTCCCCTCTTCCAGTTCCCCGGCCACACCGCCACATGGAAGTCCTGTCCGCTGTGAACCATCGCGGCCCTTACGAGAACCATATGATTTTCCCAGCAAACAAGCCCTCCTATTCTTCCTATGTCGGTGTCGTAGGTGGTTATGTCACTTCCGTCTCCCTGGCCCCAGTAGGTTCTCTCTGTGTAGGTGGGCATGAGCTTTCTGTGCCTGCCGAGCACCTTGCCTTCACGCGATATGAAAAGAAGGGAGTTATAAACGGTGCGGCTTCCCTTGCGGTCGTCAAGCTCATTGCAGCCTATTACCACGTGAGCGTCGGCGTCCCGGGCGGCTTCTGCGAGCATCTCGGTGTCGTCCCCGGGAATCACTATGGAGTTATCCTGGAGTGCGATCATGAAATCCGTCCAGTCGTGCGGGGGGGTTTCGTAGCCGACTGTGTAGTAGGCCGGGTAGCCTGGTATGAATGCCTCGGGGAATGCGATAAGCTCCGCTCCGTTATCCCCCGCTTCCCTTATCACGCGACAGGCTTTCTCAAGAGTCCGTTCCTTGTCCATGAACACGGGAGCCGTCTGTGCAACCGCGACTTTTACTTTTTCCCTGCCGCCTAGAACTTTTCTCATGAGCCTCGGGCCGCAGGCGTACTCAGGTTATTATCCTGCTTCCGCCCTGGGGTCCTCCTTCGCTTTGTCTCTGCTGGTTCTGCTTGGCTCTCGCGTAGACAAGAGCGAAGAATTTCTCCTTGAAGTCGTTGTCAAAGGCGCATACCCCTGGGATTATGTATCCCATGAGCGCTATCTGGAGAAAGTATTCGGTGTTTGCCTTGAGAAAGGACTCGTTTATCTCGCCGCCGTAGGCCTGTGCGAAATTCTGGTATATCTGGTTTCCGAGCTCGGTCGCTATCTCTACGACGCTTTTTGACTGGCCGGATGCCTGATGGGCCGCTACTCCGAGGTTAAAGGCCATGTTTATGGAGTTCATAAAGTTGTCTTCTACTTCCTCTTGTGACTCTGTTCCCTCTTGCGGCTTTGTGTTTTCTTCTGACATTTTAATATCCCCCGTTTTTGTATGGTTAAATTGTCCTAACGTATTATATTATATTGCTGCTTTGATTTTAACAATTCTGCTGGAGGAAAATCCATGAAAGCTGATCACCTTATACAGAGACTCGGACTGAAAAAGCTTCCCGGTGAGGGGGGATACTACAAAGAGACCTACAGAAGCGATGAAATGGCTGGGGAAGACCGCAGTCTTTCAACTGCTATCTACTACCTTATAACCTCAGAGGCGAATTCCAAGATGCACAGGGTGAGTTCGGACGAGATTTTCCATTTTTATTTCGGCGATCCGGTCCAGATGCTGCTTCTCTATCCTACGGGAGAATCGAGGGTAGTGTTCATGGGGGATAATCTTCCCTCCGGCCAGAAAACCCAGCTTGTGGTTCCCAAGGGAACCTGGCAGGGCGCAATGGTGGTGGAGGGGGAGTACGGATACGCTTTCATGGGAACTACGATGGCTCCCGGGTTTGAGTTTGAGGATTTCGAACTCGGCGCTCAGGAGAGCCTTCTGCTGAGGTTTCCCCAGCACGAGATCATGATACGGGAGCTTGCGTAAACGGGAGATAGATATTCTGGGGTCAGAAAAACCGGTGATTTTCTTTGACGGCGTGTGCGGTTTCTGCAACAGGTTCGTCGATTTTGTAATGTGGGCAGACAGTAGTGCGGAAATATTCTTTTCTCCCGTGCAGGGAGAGGCCGCCGCTGAGTTCTCTCTTCAACAAAACGAGCCTCCGCGCGAGTGGAAGATTGCCTACGTTGACGAAAAGGGAGTTTACGAGGGCGCCGACGCCGTTTTGCTCGTCCTAAGGAGGCTTGGGGGGATCTGGAAGCTTCCCGCCCTTTTTATTTATATTCCCCGGCCGGTAAAGGATTATTTTTACGGGATTGTGTCAAAGAACCGCTACCGCATTCTTGGCAAGAGGGATACCTGCCGCGTCCCGTCTCCTGAGGAGAGGGAAAGGTTTTTACCTTGAGTGCTTTTTTGATAAATCCCCCGGTGTATGTATATTGAAGCGGAGGAGAATTTTCACTTCAGATGCCTTCACTTGAAGAACTTGTTTTAGCCGACGAGACAGCCAGCGAAATAGCGAACGCGAGCGAAATCGCCAGGGAGGAATGGGAAAAGATAAGGGTTTCCCTGGCTCTTTGCGGGGATACGGGAGATTACTGCGGGGATGACTTCATGCTCGGAACGATTTCCGGGGAAACGATAACGCGCGAGCCGCTTGGGAGTCCGACGAAATCCGTTTCGGTTTACTCCCCAACTTATTATCCGATGTATTTCGTGAAGAATCTGCGCAAGTTCCGGGAGAAGCTTCCGGAGAAAAATTACCGCACGACGGAAGCCCTCTACGTCTACGTCGAGCTTGTTAACGCGGCGGCGCTGCGCCTCGGCCTCGAGGGAACGTTGGCTATGGGGTTTGCTAGCGGCTACGCGAACGTAAGAACGGGCTGGATCGCGGAGAAGGGACTTCCGGAGCAGAGCGCCGTATTCTCCGAAATGTTTTTTTCAGACAGGCCGAAGAACTACGACTGGGATTTTCACTGGACTTCTGTCAGGCGGAAATTCGCTGAAATCTACGAAAAATTCGTCGCCTGGCAGCACTCCCCCGCCCTCTACCTTGAGGAGTCAAAATCCAAGGCGGTCGTAAAGCCTTTTATAGTCTAGACGAATCCCTCTTCGAGTTCGTCCGAAGGATTCTCGAAGCTCGGAACCCCGTTTTGCTCAAGAAACACAAGCTTCACAGTGCCCGTGGGCCCGTTTCTCTGCTTCCCGATTACGAGTTCCGCCATGCCGTCTTTTTCCTCGGGGTTTTTTCTGTATATGTCCTGGCGGTGAATGAAAAGCACTACGTCTGCGTCCTGTTCTATGGCGCCGCTCTCCCTGAGGTCTGAGAGCTGGGGACGGCGGTCGGTTCTGGCTTCGGTCTGGCGGCTTAACTGGGAGATACCTATTACCGGAACGTCAAGCTCCTTGGCGAGTGCCTTTAGGGCACCCGAGATCTCCGCTATTTCCCTTTCCCGGGTTTCATTTCTCGAACTGCCTCTCATGAGCTGCAGATAGTCGACCACGATCAGGTCGAGGCGGTTGTCTTTTTTCAGCCGTCTCGCCTTCGCCCTTATCTCGAGTACCGTAAGTGCCGGGGTGTCGTCTATGAAGATGTTTGCGCTTGCGTACCTCTCGGCTGAATCAAACAGCCTCTCCAGGTCGTTATCCCTTATGTAACCGCTTCGCATCGCCGAAAAACTGACTTTCGAGTTTATGGAAAGAAGTCTCAGCATGAGCTGCTCTTTCGTCATCTCAAGCGAGAACATGGCGACTGAAAGATCTTCGTTCAATGTGGCATTGCTTATTATGTTAAGGCAGAGAGATGTTTTCCCCGCCCCGGGGCGCGCGGCGATTATCACGAGATCCGATTTCTGGAGACCCGAGGTCAGGTGGTCGAGTCTCTCAAAGCCGGTCCTTATGCCGGTTATGAGCTCCTTTTTCTTGTAGAGCCGCTCGATATTGTCTATCGCCACCGGCGCAAGATCCCTCGAGTGCCAGAAGCTTGGCTTTATCTTGTTCTGGGCAATGTCGAGGATTGACTGCTCCGCCCTGTCCAGGAACTCGTCAACTTCGATGTCGGGTCCGTACCCGCGGTGCGCTATGTCGGTTGCGGTGAGCACCAGTTTTCTCAGAACGGACTTGTCTTTTACTATCCTTGCGTAATGAGCGACATTCCCCGCCGTGGGAACGGTCGAGACCAGGTAGGTGAGGTAGGCGGCCCCCCCGATTTCTTCTACGGCGCCCTTGGAACTCATCAACTCATACAGGGTGAGAACGTCGATGGGGGTGCCCTCCCTGTCGAGGTCTATCATTGAGTTCATTATCTTGGAGTGGTTTTCGTTATAGAAGTCCTCGGCTATGAGAATTTCGAGAACTTGGTTTATCGAGCTGCTTTCGATGAGTATGGAACCCAGTACCGCGCGTTCAGCCTCCTCGTTGCTCGGGAGGGGGGATTTCGTCATATTCTCCATCGTTCGAGGTTTTCTCCTGTTCCACCTGTCCGATGGTTTTTCATTCTTCTATCAGAACCACTCCCACGTCCATGACGTTCGTTCCCGTGCTTCCGGTCTTTATAAGGTCGCCCAGGGTTTCAAAAAAAGAGTACGAATCGTTGTCGGCAAGATGGTCTCTCGCGCTTATGCCCATCGATCTCGCTATCAGGCGTGATTGTCCGTCGCATATCGCCCCGGCGGCGTCTGTGGGACCGTCTATCCCGTCAGTTCCGGCGAAAAGCCCCACTATTCCGCTGCTCCCTATTATCTCAAAGCAGAAGGAAAGGGCGGTCTCAGTGTTGCGCCCGCCGCGTCCCCGCCCCGTGACGTTCACGGTCGTCTCTCCCCCGAAAAGTATGCAGGCGGGTTTCTTGACGGGTTTCCCGAACCTTTTTATGTCAAAGGAAATTCCCGCAAGCACCTTGGCCACCTCCCTCGCCTCTCCGGATATCTGGGAGGAGAGAAAAAGCGTGTTATACCCCATTTTCTTCGCCATCTTCTCCATTGAGATTATTGCCTTGTGATTGTTTCCGACAACAACCGTGGTGGCTCCGCTACGTTCGTACTGCTCGCGGTCTATCGTGGGAGAAGTGTTTTTTTCCCTTCCTCTTTCAAGATGCACCACCACCTTGGGGGGGATTCTGTGCTCAAGCTCGAGTGCCTCTATGACCCGCCACGCGTCCTCGTAGGTAGTGGTGTCAGGAACCGTGGGTCCCGAAGCTATGAATTCAAGCCGGTCGCCCACGACGTCTGAGAGAATCAGCGTGATGACCTGCGAGGGCAGGGCCTTTTTAAGAAGCCCCCCTCCTTTTGTCTGCGACATTTTCTTCCTCACGGTGTTAAGGCCGTAGGTGTCGACTCCGCTCAGCATCAGTCTCTGGGTGACTGCTCTTTTGTCCTCTATTGTGAGCCCCTCGCTCGGCATCGCGAGTATCGAGCTTCCGCCTCCCGATATAAGGAAAATCACAAGATCCTTCTCTCCTGATCTTTCGAGAAGCGAGACTGCTTTTTTCGCTGCCTCGACGCTTTTTCTGTCCGGTACCGGGTGAGAGGAGAGATGAAAATCCATTTTCTGAAAAGCCTGCTCGGAACGGACGTTTGATACCACGATTCCCTCGGTTATCCGCTCGCCGAGAAGTTCCTCAACCGCCGCGGCCATGGAGGACGCGGCCTTTCCGAAGGCCACGACGTACACCGACTCGAAATCGGAGAGATTGAAGCTCTCCCCTCCGACCTTGAGTTGCTTGCCCTTGAGTTTGATATGCTCCAGAACGCATTTTCCCGGGTCGGCTTCTTTCAGCGCCTGGTCAAAGAGCTCCCTCGCGTCCTTTCTCAGTTTCTCGCTCATCCCCTTTTCCTGATCTCATCAACTATTCTGTCAACTTCCGATTCGGTAAGGTTCTCGTAAAGAGTATCGTCTACGAGCATGGCGGGGGCAGTGCCGCAGGAAGCAAGACATTCAGCTTCGAGAAAAGTTATCTTTCCGTCGGCTGTTGTTCCGCCGGTTTTTACCCCCAGGCGCTTGCAGAGGTGATGTTCCAGTCCCTCGGCTCCGCGAAGTGCGCAGGAGAGGGTTCTGCAGAGCCACATAACGTGAGTCCCCACGGGTTCTGTGAAAAACATGGTGTAAAATGAGGCAACGTTCTGAACCGAAGAGGCCGGGATATCGAGCACCTCGGCGACTTCTTCCATGGATTCGGTGGAAAGCCAGCCGAATTCGTTCTGCACTTCCCGCAGGACGGGAATAAGCGCCGAAAGCCTGGTTTCGTGGTCATCCAATATTTGTTGTATCTTATCTCTGAGCCTGGGGGGGAAGGGCACTCCGAACCTCCTCACTACTTACAAGCTGGAAATTAAAAACTAACATGATTTAGAGCGGCGGGCAAGGCGCTTGGGATGCGTGGCGGGGGAGCGGGGATTTAAACCGCAATTGAAGCTCGCAGGAAGGCGGTTAAAATTTTTTCGGATGCCTAAGAAAAGAATTACTACTGTTTACACTGGTCTTGGAGATGACGGGAAAACCTCGCTTCTGGGCGGAAAAAGGGTGAGGAAATCATCGCCGAGGGTAAGTGCGTACGGCGAAGTGGACGAGCTTAACTCGGTTCTGGGAGTTGCCTTCACAAAAGCGAGCGATCCCAGGGTTAAGGAGCTTTTGCGGGAAATACAGAACGCGCTTTTCATCGTGGGGAGCGACTTGGCGACCCCGCGGGATTCGACTTTTTCCCCGCCGAGAGTGACTGCGGAGATGGCGAAGCGCCTTGAGGAACGGATAGATGAGTTTTTGCCCGAGGTCGGGGAGCTCAGGGAGTTTGTTCTGCCGGGAGGGGCGGAGGGTGCCGCTTGGCTTCATCTTGCCCGCACGGTGTGCAGGAGGACCGAGAGGGGCGTTGAGGCATTCTTCGGGGACTCCGATGAGGGGGGCAAGATTCTGGTTTATCTTAACCGTCTCTCGGATCTTCTTTTCGTTCTTGCGAGGGTAGAGAACAAGGTCGCGGGGACGGGGGAGATCTTCGTTGATTTCGGACGGGGCGAGGACGGGTAATGGATGAAGGCGTAGCTATAACGAATCCCGAGATTGAAGACTACATTCTCTCTCTCTACCCCCGCGTCCACGAGGTTTTTTACGAAATGGAAAAGCGGGCGGAGGGAAGCGACGTGAAAATAGTGGGGCCTCTTGTGGGGAGGTTTCTTTCGCAGATATGCTTTCTGCGCAGGCCTCAAAGCATTTTCGAGATGGGTTCGGGGTTCGGGTATTCGGCCCTCTGGTTCTCTCTTTTTTTGGGTGACGGGGGCATGGTAACCTGCACGGACTGGCTTGAGGAGAATGCGGAGGCGGCGCGCGGGTACTTCACGCGGGCCGGGCAGATTCGCAAGCTCCGCTTTGTCTGCGGGGACGCGCTCGACGTACTGGCGAATTCGGACCGTAAATTTGATATGATATTCAATGACATAGACAAGGAGAACTATCCGCGGGTTATCGAGCTTGCGCGGGAGAAACTTAACCCCGGGGGCATGCTCATTACCGATAACGTGCTTTGGGGAGGGAGGGTTCTTGGCGGCGGAGGCTCCGAGAGCACAGAAGGGGTCTTGGAGTTTAACCGGCTTTTGTTCTCGGACCCGGAGTTTTTCTCGACGGTGGTTCCCCTTCGCGACGGGGTGGCGCTAAGTGTCAGGATTTAACAGATATTTGTTTCTTGGAATCCCAAAGTGAAAGAACTTGAGACTACTGAAAATGAGCTCCTGACTTTTTTTACGGACTCCTACGAGCATATACGCAGGCGCCATTACGCGAGGAGAAAGAAGAACAAGGCCCTCATAGGCTACGAGCTTGCCCAGGAGAGGACAGCGGTCGTGGACGAGTTCATCAAGCGGGCCCTTTCGCGGTACGGTTACCCGGAACTCGAAGGTGTCTCCATAGTGGCTCTCGGGGGTTACGGCAGAGAAGAGCTTTCCCCGTACTCCGACATAGATCTTCTTTTTCTTCACAAAAAGGGCTCGAAGGACCTGGCCGAGGAGGTAGTGGAGCGGCTTCTTTACCTTCTCTGGGACACTAAGATGGATGTGGGGAACTGCACGAGAAGTCTTGAGGAGTGCAGGGAACTCTCAATGGACAAAAACGACGTTACCATCCTGAGTTCTCTTCTCGACTCGAGGTTCATATGCGGGGACAGGGCTCTTTACGACGAACTTGAAAACGAAATTTACGGCGAGGTTCTCCCCAAGATTTCACACGATTTCATAAGGAGAAAAATAGATGAAAGGGACGTAAGGGGAGAGAGATACGGGAAAACCCTCTACATCCTGGAGCCTAACGTTAAGGAGGGAAGAGGAGGGCTCAGGGAGTTCCAGACGGCGATGTGGGTAGCCCAGGCAAGCTACAAGGCCAAAAGTTTCGAGGAGGTGCTCCAGAGGGGTTTCATCTCGGAGAGGGAATACGGGGTGATGCGCAAATGCCTTAACTTCCTTCTGCTCGTGCGTGCGCAACTGCATTACCAGGCGAAAAGAAGGGAAGACAACCTGAGTTTCGAACTTCAGCTCCAGGTGGCGAAATCCTTTGGCTACAGGGACGGAAATCTGCGGGCGGTGGAGAAGTTCATGAGGATTTACTACCTTCGCGCCGCAGTGGTGGTGCAGCATTCCCGAAGGCTGACGGAAAAATGCACGAGGGCCTACGCGCGAAGGAGACTCACCAAAAAAGCCGTCCACCTTGACCACGGGTTTACGATACGGGGCAAGTACCTCTCCGTGACGAGCAGAAACGTTTTCAGTGAGGACTTCTGCAATTTCCTGCGCGCGTTTGAATACGCTGACCGCCACTCGGTCGAATTCACCGAATACCTTGAACTTCTCATGGGTGAACAGGCAACCCGCATAGACGAGAAGGTCCGAAACGACCCGGAGTTCAACAGGATGTTCCTGAGGCTCCTGCGTTTCGGAAAGGATGTCTCGAAAATGCTGCTCAAGATGAACGAGATGCGCCTTCTGGGTCGCCTCATTCCGGAATTCGGGAAAATAGTCTGCATGGTGCAGTTTGATTCCTACCACGTCTACACGGTCGACATACACTCCATATTCATGGTCAGAGAGATCGAAAGGCTTATAAATTATGAATACGAGAAGAAATTCCCCTTTCTCACCAAAGTCACTGAAACCCTGGTGAAAAGACATGTTCTTTTTCTCGCCTGCCTTTTCCACGATATGGGGAAGGGACAGGGGGGAAGCCACGCGCAGAAAGGGGCCGCCATGATCCCGAAGATAGCCGAGAGGATGGGTCTTAGCGCCTCCGACGCGGAGCAGCTTGAATTCCTGGTGAGACATCACTTGGCCATGGTTCATTTCTCCCAGAGAAGGGATCTTGACGACCCGGTCGTTCTGAAGCGGCTGGCCAAGTCCATTCCCGACGAAGAAACACTCTCTCTTCTCTACCTGCTGACTTTCGCGGACATAAGATCGGTCGGTCCCGACGTGTGGAAAGACTGGACGGGAATGCTGCTCCAGGAGCTCTACGTGAAGACCCTTCGACAAATGTCGGCGGGTACGTACCGGCGTAAAACCGACGAGGAATGGATGCAGAAGATGACCTCGGACATAGTGGCTGACGCCGACGGAGAGATTCCCGAGCGCGAGGTGAGAAAAATATTGAAGAAAATGCCGGTTTCCTACTTCAGCCAGTTTTCAAGACAGAACATTTTACGCCACGTGAGGTTGCTCGACTCCATTGAGGGAAAGTTCGCGACGGAGGTAATCTGCTACGAGGAATACGACGAGTTTACTGTCTGTGCTCCCGACAAGAAAGGAATATTCTCGGTGTTCTGCGGGATTCTGAGTGCGAACGGACTTAATATCCTGGGAGCAAGAATCGTAACCACGCTCGACAAGAAGGCGTTTGATGTTTTCTATGTGGAAAGGACCGATTACCTGACCGAAGAGGAGTATGGCGAGGTGTGGAAAAAGGTCGACAAAAATCTCAGGAAGGTGCTTGACGGAGATACTGAGGTTGACGATCTGGTTGAGAGGAGGAAGAGAAACTATTCCTCCTATGGAAGGAAGGTTCCCGAGTATCCTCCGGAAATCGTGTTTGACAACGAGTCTTCAGATAAGGCGACCGTGATAGAGGTTTACGCCCACGACCGGGAGGGGCTTCTCTACAGCATCACGAAAACAATTGCCGAGATGGATCTTTCGATTGATTACGCCAAGGTTTCGACCAGGGCGGATCAGGTCGCCGATACGTTCTACGTGCGTGACTCGAGAGGGCGCAAGATAAGCGGTGACAAGAAACTCAAAAAGATAGAGAATTCTCTTATATCAGCGGTGAACTAGGGGAAAAGGCGGGCGGTTTTGATGAGCGCAGAAATTATTGACGTAGAGTGTGATTTTCTTGTTGTGGGCGGGGGGCTTGCGGGTCTTTACGCCGCGGTGTGCGCGTCTTCTCTTGGCCGGTGCGTGGTGGTAACCAAACAGACCCTCGTGCAAAGCAATTCATACTGGGCTCAGGGAGGAATCGCGGCTGCGGTCGACCCCGAGGACTCGCCCGTCTTTCACAAAGAGGACACGGTTGCCGCGGGAAGAGGGCTTTGCGATGGTCGCGCCGTGCAGATTCTGGTCGAAGAAGGTAGGGAGAGGGTCGCGGACCTCATAAATCTCGGCATGAAGTTCGATTCCGACGACAGCGGTCTTCTGCTCGGCCTCGAGGGGGGCCACTCGAAAAGAAGAGTCCTTCACGCGGGAGGCGACTCAACGGGGAAGGAGATGATCGAGTTTCTCATCTCTTTTGTGAGTTCAAGCGAATCGGTAACCATTCTGGAGCTTGTCACCGTTACCGACATAATCTCAGACGGGGAAAGATGCTACGGCGTCTGGGGGTACGACGAGGGAAGGGAAAGCTACGTGAGAATTTCTTCTCCCTGCACCATAGTTGCCACCGGTGGCGCGAGCGCCCTTTACAGGAGGACCACCAATCCGGAAGGAGCCTCCGGGGAAGGCATATCGCTTGCCTGGAGAGCGGGGGCCGAGATCTCCGACATGGAGTTCGTGCAGTTCCACCCCACTGTTTTCAGCGGCAAAAAAGGCGATGCATTTCTTCTCACTGAGGCGATACGGGGGGAGGGGGCCTATCTTCTTAACGCCCGGGGCGCGAGGTTCATGGAACGCTACAGTCCCCTCCTTGAACTTGCGCCGAGAGACGTGGTCTCAAAGGCGATTCACAGTGAGATGAGATCCTGCGGAGAAGACTACGTGTATCTCGATCTATCCCATATGGACCCCGGATTCGTAAGGAAAAGGTTCTCTAACATAGACAGGCTCTGTCGGGATTCGGGTTTTGATCTTGCAAGAGACCGCATCCCCGTAGCCCCCGCCGCCCATTACACCATAGGCGGAGTAAGGACCAGTCTCATGGGAGAGACAAACATAGAAGGTCTTTACACCTGCGGAGAGGTTTCGAACACTGGCGTTCATGGTGCCAACCGCCTTGCGAGCAATTCACTTCTCGAGTGCATGGTGTTCGCTAAAAGGTGTGTTGACAGCGCGTCTGGCAGACAGCCGGCGGCGGACATCAGCGGGGACTTCGAAGGTTTTATGCTTGCTGACACAAGGAAAGCCGATGCCCGGTTTTTCAACGAAGCGAAGGACACAATAATCGGGGGGATGAGCACCCATCTCGGTATAGTGAGGGATAGCGAGGGGATGGAGGAGTTCATCGCCCAGCTTGAGGAGACTTCCCGGGCAAGCAGGGGTGTCCCAGGATGGTTTGGCTTTAAGCTCGGGACGATGATCGATGTGTGTCTGCTCGTTGCGCGCGCAGCTCTTTTGAGGAAGGAGTCGCGGGGAGCCCATATGAGGTCTGATTATCCGGAAGAGGACTCGGATTATGAAAAACACCTGGTTTTCAGGAAGGACCTGGAGGTTTACGGAGCCGACTGATGAAGACGCACGAAAATTATCCTCAGGAAGTTGACGCCGTTTTGGAGCTTGCTCTTCGGGAGGATATAGGAAGCGGAGACATTACGACCGGGAGCATAGTTCCCGAAGATGCCGTTTTAACCGGAGAAATACGTGCAAAGGGTACAGGCGTGATTTCGGGAATAGGGCTCTGTTGTGAGGTTTTCCGGAAGCTTGACCCGGACTGCGCGTGGGAAGAGATTGTCAATGACGGGGACAGGGTTTCGCCAGGAGACACCCTCGCCCGCGTTACCGGCAAGGCAAGGGCGATTCTTTCCGCGGAGCGGACTGCTCTTAACATCCTTCAGAAAATGAGCGGCATCTCGACTCTCACTTCTCTTTTCGTCGAGGCCGTAGCCGGTTCCGGAGTGAAGATAAAGGATACGAGAAAAACCCTTCCGGGACTCAGGTGGATCAGCAAATACGCCGTGGCGGCCGGCGGAGGACATAATCACCGCGCCGGGCTTTACGACGGAGTGCTCATAAAGGACAATCACATAAAGGCCGCGGGAAGCATAGCGGCGGCGGTCGGAAAGGCGAGGGAAAACGTCGGGGAGGATTTCTCCGTAGAGGTCGAGACAAAAACCATGGAGCAGGTGAAGGAGGCGGTTTCCTGCGGCGTTGACGTCATAATGCTTGACAACATGGACGTCCGGGAAATCGAAGAGGCCGTGGGCCTGATAGACCGCCGTGCGCTTGTCGAAGTGTCAGGCGGAGTTACCCTTGAGAACGTTAAAGGGATGGCCCGAAGCGGGGTCGATTTCATATCTGTAGGAGCTCTTACACACTCGGCTCCGTGTTTAGATATTTCTTTTGATGTGTTAAACTCATGAGTGCGGGCTGTATAGTGGGTGGCCGGCTGTTGAGATGGACAGCTTACATGATATTTCAAAAGAAATAGACAGGCTTAGAAAGGAAAAAAACGCGGTAATTCTGGCCCATAACTACCAGATACCCGAAATCCAGGATCTTGCCGACTACACCGGAGATTCCTTGGGTCTCTCGCAGAAGGCCTCTGAGACCGACGCGGAAATCATCATCTTCTGCGGCGTCCACTTCATGGCCGAAACCGCGTCCATAATCTCTCCCGACAAGAAGGTGCTTATTCCCGATCCCGAGGCGGGATGCTCCCTTGCCGAGACCATAAACCTGGAACAGCTCAAGAAGTGGAAATCCGAGCACCCGGACGCGCTCGTTGTTTCCTATGTGAACACCTCGGCCGCCGTCAAGTCTGAGACCGACTACTGCGTTACTTCCTCAAACGCCGTCAAGATAGTGGAATCCATCCCCAGGGACAGGGAGATACTTTTTCTGCCCGACATGTTCCTGGGAGCATTTGTCTCCAAGGTTACGGGCAGAAAGATTCACATCTGGCCCGGGGAATGCCACGTGCACGCGGGAATACGGCCGAAGGACATAAGAAGGATAAAGGACTCCTATCCCAACGCGGAGATGATAGTTCATCCCGAGTGCGGCTGCACCACATCTTTTCTTCATTCAGCTGCCGGGGATGACGAACTGGCAAAGGAGATAAAGTTTTTCTCTACGGGAAAGATGATCGACTACACCCGGAATTCCGACACCCCCGAATTCGTGGTAGCGACTGAAACCGGCATTCTTCACACGCTCAGAAAGCAAAGTCCTGAAAAAGAGTTCTACCCCGCCAAAGCCGATGCGGTCTGCGAGTACATGAAGATGATAACGGTTGAGAAGGTGCTGAATTCGCTAAGGGAAGAGGTGTATGAGGTCAGGGTTCCGGAGGATATCGCCCACAAGGCTAAAAAATCGATAGACAGGATGCTCTATATTTCGGCTCAATAACAGCCTGCAGGTTGCGTTTCAAATTGCCGACTGAGATCTCTTCTTTCTAGAATGTTACGCGCGCTCCGAGACTGAACTCATTGTTGAGGTTGGAGTCATTGCCGAAGCGCCCCGAGTAGCCTATGAAAGTTTTTATCCGGCTGCTGATGTCGGCTGCAAGGCCACCCCCGGCGTTTACCCATTCGCTTGGCGGCTCGAAACCCGAGAGAGTAAAGCGGCCGGACATGGTGTTCGATCCCGCGGTGACCGAAACGGGATCGTCGTTAAGCTCTCTCTCGTAAGAGACGCGGATGTATGGGGACAGCCTTTCGCTTAGACCAAAATTCCCCTTGAGCTGATAACCCGCCCTCACAATCAGGGAGTCGCGTTCAAAGTCCGAGAAGTTCATCGAGGTGGACGTGCCGCCGTTTTCACTGTAGCCGTCGATTTTCTGATTGAGCCACCCGAGCCCCAAAAACAGATTGTGCATGTACCCCTCGGACCTGCCTAGAATCCAGCCCCCTTCGACATCGGTTCCGAACTGATAGGAGCTTGTGGAGCCGTGCTCCGTGCGCAGTTCCGGTCCGAGCCGGATCGAACGATTGATATCAATAGATGTCCTGCCCCCGTTAAAGGCGCCGCTTAGGTAAAAAATGTCATAAACAAGGGTGCCGTGCAACGAGCCGGTCACAACGAGGCTGTCGATGCTTGCGCCCGAGACATCGTTGTCGTGGTTCCCGAGGCTCAGCGCCGCGCCCAGGTAGAGCACATCCCCGATGCGGTAGTCGGTGCCCAGGGTGAGCACATGCATTTCGGACTTTGTTTTTCCCAGATGTGACAGGGAGTCGAGTTCATATGAGCCTATCTGGCCCCTCGCGTAGCTGTGCCATTTTCCGGCCGAGCGGCTAGGCCCGAGATCAAGTATCCGCTTCGTAAATACGGCATCGTGGTGCGCCCTGGCAACTTCTACCCCTGCCTCCCCTCCAAGCGATACCTGAACCGGGGCCTCGAGAGTGGAAGTTACCATGCTTGCGATTGCCGCATGGGCCGGTCCGCTGGGATGGGAGCCGTCCGCGAAAAGATAAGCCTCATCAGTTTTGGGAGGTGAGAGATAGCCTGAATCGGTCGGGCCGCACACAAGCGACTCTATTCCTCCACCGGGGCGCAGGGGATTGGAACCGGGAGTACAAGCTATATCGTCAATGTTGGTGAATCCGTAGTTTCCAGGATTTTCAATTATCTCGTCCATCAGGGCGGAGACATTCACGGGAATGATTCCATGCTCCAGAGAGCCGAGACCCGTATCCAGAGCTTCATTATAGGCTTGGGTTAGAGCGGAGAGTCCAGCTGCGGCTGCGGGGCCGGCACGCTGAGCGTTTATGGTTTTGCCGGCGTCGGGCGAGTTGAGTACAACTACGTAGCGCGCGCCGGCGTCCTGAAGACCTCGGATCTGATCTACGTACGCTTCCGCCGCTTGCAAGGTGCCGTCAAGGGCGCCTTGGGGATCAGACTGATTTTCCTCGGTGACGGCGCTTATGTCGTTTGCGCCGCCCCAGATCATGTAAAGCGTATCCGGGTCGGCATTTCCTCCGGAAAGGTGCTGGCTAATCTGCTCCTGCGTTGTAGGCACAGAGTTTTCACAAGCGACGTTTGGGTCTACGCAGGCGCCGCCCCAGGCGTAGTTCGTCCCGCCGGCGAGCGAATTGGTTCCGGATGCTCCGAAGGTTCGGGCCACGATTTCTGCCCAGACCGGGTCGGGATTCGTGGTGAAGCTTGTACCGTCCGGAATATTGAGACCGAGAGACTGGGCAATGGATGCGTAAGACTGGGCAATATTTCCGGAGTCGCTCAGGCTGTCACCGAAGATGACGACAGAATTGAAAGTTTGCGCCCGGGTGCCGCCGACAAATCCTAACAGAATCGTGACAGCAATGAGAAAGTGTATATATCGAAACATTAAGAGCCCTCCTCGGTCTTCCGTCTTCAAAGTAATTTTACCATACTAGGAGCCTTCTAGGGGGCTGCAAAAGACGGGTTCGCGATTTGCTCCCCCGGGCGCAGCATATGGATCAGTGCCCCCGCGCCAGCCCTCCAGGCTGCCTGGGGTCAGTCGCTCCGTGAAAAAGCCCACGGATCCTGGCTGCGCTCTGCGTGCTTCCCATCGGGCCGGTTCTTTTCACTTCGTATCCTTTTTTCCGCAACCCGGCCTCCAAGTCTTTCCCTGTTTCTTTTTCCACGTACAGAGTGTCAGGGAGCCACTGGTGGTGTATCCTCGGGGCCGATGTGGCCTCCCGTATGTTCATTTCATGGTCAATCACGTTCAAAATGACCTGAAGCACGGAGGTTATTATTCTGCTTCCCCCCTGGCTTCCCGTCGCGAGAAAAAGCTTTTCGTCGTTAAACACTATGGTCGGGGTCATGGAACTCAGCATTCTTTTGCCGGGGGCGATGGAGTTTTTTTCGCCGCCGATGAGGCCGTATGCGTTCGGCACTCCGGGCTTTGCCGAGAAATCGTCCATTTCGTTGTTCAGCAGGATCCCTGTTCCCGGCACTGCGAGACCCGAACCGTAGGCAAAATTAAGCGTGTATGTGTTTGAAACCACGTTTCCGAACCTGTCGGCTACTGTGAAGTGAGTGGTGTCAGCGCCCCCGGCGGGGAGTGGCGAGCCGGGTTTTACATATTTGCTCGGAGTCGCTTTCTGGGGGTTGATACGGTTTGCCAGGCGTTTTGCGTACTGTTTTGAGATGAGACGTTCTGTGGGAACAGGAGAGAAGTCCGGGTCGCCCAGGTGTTTTGATCTGTCCGCGTAGGCAAGTTTCATAGTTTCCGAGAGAATGTGGACGTATCGGACAGAGTTATGACCGTATTGCGAGAGGGGGTAGCGCTCGAGAATGTTAAGCATCTGGATAAGATGAACCCCGCCCGAGCTTGGAGGCGGCATTGAGTGGATGCTGTAGCCCCTGTAACTTCCGGTCACCGGTTCTCTTATAAGCGCTTCGTAAGATGCAAGATCCCGTTCGGTTAAGAGGCCTCCTTCTTTTTTCATATAGGCGGTGATTTTTTTCGCTATTGCCCCCCTGTAAAACGCCCGGGGACCGTTTTTGCTTATCTCCTTCAGGCTCCACGCAAGGTTTTTCTGCCTGAGAATTTCTCCCTCCCGGGGCGCCTCTCCGTTGTTTTTGAAAAAAACCTCCATACTCTCGCTTGATTTTTTCATGCGCTTTTTTGCTTTCAGAAGTGATTTCCTGAGTTCCGGCGTAACTGCAAACCCCTCCTCCGCGAGCCTTATTGCCGGCGCAAGCACTTTTTCAAGCGGCATGGTTCCGTATCTCTCAAGGGCCAGCGAGAGTCCTGAGACCGTCCCCGGAACCCCGGAGGAGTAGACGCTGTGTCGTGCCCGCTTCGTATCGACTTCTCCGCTTTCATCGAGAAACATGTTCCGCGTGGCTTTAAGCGGGGCTTTTTCCCTGTAATCTATGGCGACCGTCCGTCCCGTTTTACCCAGATGCACCAGCATGAATCCGCCGCCCCCGAGATTTCCGGCTCTCGGGTGAGTAACCGCAAGTGCGAATCCGACAGCGACCGCTGCATCAACGGCATTTCCGCCTTGCTTGAGTACGGAGAGCCCGACGAGGGTAGCGATCTGCTCTTCGGATACAACCATCCCGTTTCGAAAAGACACGGATTCCACCGTACTTTCACTTGAATAGCCGGGTTCGCCGTGGGCGGAAGTCAGCGCAACGGATAAAACAAGACAGAATGCGAGGGTGCGTTTAAGAATTGAGTCCGCGGGCATATTAAGCGGCCGGGGGGTGCTTAGAAGGAAACTCCATACCTGTAGCGCTTGGACATGGTTAACCTGTCTTCGCAGATTTTTATCTTTTTGGAATAAAACGCTTTTTCGAAAGAGTCCTCGGCAAGGCCGATCGCGCGGTTGAAATTCGATATCGCGTCTTCGTACTTGTGAAGCTGGAAATTAAGATTGCCGAGGGTTGAATACAGAAGATCGTGCGAGCGGAGTTCCTCGACCCCGCGTATTCCCCCTATGGCGCGAAGACCTTCCTGCGGCCCTCGGGTTTTGGAGATGGCGATTGCTTTTTGAAGCTCAACAAGCGGACAGTAGTTGCACGCCAAGTACTTGTCGTAAAGTGAGATGATCCGGTCCCAGTTCGTGTCCCCATATTTTCTGGCTAGCGAGTGGACGGCGTCGACGCCTGCCTTAAGGTGAATCTCTGTGACCTCTTCACCTCCCTCAGCCGATAGGGCAAGGTGCTCAAATCCCCTTTTGATCATGTCCCTGTCCCAAAGTTCCCTGTTCTGCTCCTTTATCCCAAGCGGTCTTCCTGCGCCGTCATTCATGGTGTGAAGCCTCGAGGCGTTCAGCAGCATGAAGGATAAAAGGGCGTGAACCCCGGGCTTTTTCGTTGCGGGGAAATCAAGCAGCATCTCGCCAAGTCTTACTGCAGAAAAGCACAAGGAGGGGATAGGGGGCGTTGCCTTGCGGAGACCGTTTTGGCCGAGGCTGAAAATCTCGTATATGTTCTTGGTCACCACCCCGAGATTTTTCTCCATATCGGACCGGGTCAGTCGAACGGCCGCTTCGGTCATCTTCTTTTTTTCCGAGGCGAGCTGTTCTTCCAGAGCCTTTTCGTTTCTCTCAAGTATCCTGGCCAGGGAGGAGCAGGAAAAGCCGCAGAGCACGTTCAGTACAAGATATTTCTGGATGGAACTTTCAACCCCGGAGGCGCACAGGGCGAAAAGCATTTCGACCTGATTTTTCGCCACTTCCTCTTTATCTGGAAAGGGAAGGTGAAAGCCCGATACGTCAATCCTCCTCTCTCCCTCTTTTACCTTGGACAGGTAGTTTATCTTCCTGCAGAAAAGCTTGTTTGAACTCTCCGTTATATCAGCCCACACCGCGCTCTGGGGATCATGGGGAATTCCGTCTTTTCCCCACCTGGTCCTCATCTTCTCAAAAGAATTGGCACACACTCTCTGCACGTGCTCAAGGCTCCCGTAGCCGAAAACCTCAACGAGGGTGGAGACGATCGCTCCGTAGTCGTCTATAAGCTGTTTTGTAATCTGCCTGTTTACTTCAGGCCGGTTGTATTTTATTCCCAATTGTCTGTTTCCTTCCCCACTGCGGAGAACGGCTTGATCTACAAACAGACTAAAATACATACCGGAGCTTGAAAGTAAAGATCGCCCGAGTTTTTGCTTATTCTCCCTCTCTTGCGGCGAGTTCCCTGTCGAGAATCAGAAGCGCTGCGGGATTGTCCTCTGCGAGTTTGAGCTGCTCGACTACTCCCTCGGCGCTTTTTTCCTCCTCGACCTGCTCTTCTATGAACCAGTGGAGCATTACCAGAGTTGCCTGGTCGTTCTTCGAAGCGGCGAGATCGTAGATGTTGTTTATCATCCCTGTAACCTCCCTTTCATGCTCCAAAACCTCCTCGAACATCTCAAGGAACGCTCCGAACTCAGAGGGTGGCTGCTCTATCGAGTCAAGAGTTACCCTGCCGCCCCTGTCGATCAGGTAATCGAAAAACTTCAATGCGTGCACAAGTTCCTCTTCGCTCTGCTTGCGAAGCCAGCTTGCGAAACCGGAAAAGTTTTTGGATTCACAATAGGCGGACATAGAAAGGTAGAGATAGGATGAATAGTACTCGTTTCTTATCTGCGTGTTTATTGCGTCCTGTATGTCGCTGTCAATCATTTTAATTCCTCCTTGGTTTCTTGTTCTGCACCGTTAATGATAACCTGTTCGTTAAAAATTACTACTAAATGGTAATTATTTCCAATAAGAACTTCCCCCCGATTATGCCCGGTCCTCTGCATGCTGTATAATAACAGGGTTGTAAATATCCGGACCTGTATTATATACTCTAAATAAGCTTATATATTGAGGAGGAGAAAATGTCAGATTCCGTAAACGTTAACGAGAAAACCCTTCCACTCCTTCCACTTCGTGACGTAGTCATATATCCCTACATGCTGGCCCCTCTTTTCGTGGGCAGGGAAAAATCCATCAAGGCCCTTGAGGAAGCGGCTAAGGGCAGCAAGGAAATATTCCTTTCGGCGCAGAAAGACGCGAAGGTGAACGAACCCGGGAACGAGGATATGTACAGAATCGGGACCATTGGAACGATAGTTCAGATGCTCCGGCTTCCGGACGGCACCGTGAAGGTGCTCGTCGAGGGCAAAAAGAGGGCCTCGATATCGGGCTTTGTTTCCCACAAGGACATGTTCGTCGTAAAAGTAAAGGAGATAGAGGAACCTTCAGGGGAAAGCGTCGAGGTTGAAGCGCTCATGCGTTCGGCGACCAAGCTTTTCGAGGATTACGTGAAACTGAACACCAAGATTCCGTCGGAAACCCTCGTGACTTTCATGTCCATTGATGAACCGGGCAAGCTCGGCGACACGGTCGCTTCGCATCTTAGCATGAAGCTTTCGGACAAGCAGGAAATTCTCGAGGTGATCCATCCGCTCGAGAGACTTGAGAAGCTTTGCGAGAAAATGCAGTCGGAACTCGAGATACTCCAGATGGAAAAGCGCATAGGGAAGAGGGTCAAAAAGCAGATGGAAAAGGCCCAGAGGGAGTATTACCTTAACGAGCAGATGAAGGCCATTCAGAAGGAGCTCGGCACCGGGGACGATCTTAAAAGCGAAATAGACGAGTTTGAGGAAAAACTGAGGGAGAAAGAACTTCCCGAGGACGTTGAGCAGAGGGTAAAGAGAGAGATCAACAAACTTCGCATGATGTCCTCCATGTCGGCTGAGGCGACTGTGGTGAGAAACTATATCGACTGGCTTCTGGATCTGCCGTGGATAAAGGAGAAGACCGAGGATCGCCTTGATATCAAGGAAGCCGCATCGATTCTTGATGAGGATCACTACGGCCTTGAAAAGCCCAAGGAGAGGATACTTGAATATCTGGCGGTTCGGGTTCTCGCCGAGAAGCTTAAGGGCCCGATAATCTGCTTCGTAGGACCCCCGGGTGTGGGAAAGACCTCTTTGGCCAAGTCCATAGCGCGCGCAATGGGCCGCAAGTTCGTCAGGACGTCTCTTGGCGGTGTAAGGGACGAGGCCGAGATAAGGGGACACAGGAGGACCTACATAGGAGCCCTTCCGGGCAAGATCATACAGGGAATGAAGAAGGCCGGAACAGTAAACCCTGTCTTTCTCCTCGACGAGATCGACAAGCTTGGGATGGACTTCAGGGGAGATCCCGCTTCAGCCCTTCTTGAGGCCCTTGACCCTGAGCAGAACTCAAATTTCAACGATCATTACATCGAGGCTGACTACGATCTCTCGAAGGTGATGTTCATAATGACAGCGAACGTGCTGCACACGATTCCCTGGGCGCTCCAGGACCGCATGGAGATAATCCGCCTTCCCGGCTACACGGAGCAGGAAAAACTCCAGATAGCCAGAAAGTTTCTTATAGGGAAGCAGAAGAGTGATCACGGCCTTAACGACCACAAGGTGGCCATAAAGAACGAGGCCCTTCTGCAGATCATAAGAAGGTATACGAAGGAAAGCGGCGTCAGGAACCTCGAGAGGGAAATAGCGGCGCTTTGCAGGAAGGTTGCGAGGGAGATCGTTGAGAGGAAGAAGACCAAAGGAGTCAACATCACCGCCAAGAACGTCGGCAAGTACCTCGGCACTCCCAAGTACGAATACGGAGAGATCGAGCAAACCAACCAGGTGGGAGCCGCCACTGGGCTTGCGTGGACGGAGCTTGGAGGGGAGCTTCTTACGATAGAGGTTTCCATTGTTCCCGGCAAGGGAAATTTCACCGTTACCGGGAAGCTCGGGGAAGTTATGCAGGAATCTGCGCGCGCGGCGATGAGCTACGTGAGGAGCCGGGCGCAGCGCCTTGGGCTTGAAAGGCTTTTCTATCAGAACGTGGATATACACATTCACGTTCCCGAGGGAGCCACTCCCAAGGACGGGCCGAGCGCCGGCATAGCGATAGCAAGCGCCATTACGAGCGCCATCACGAAAAAGCCCATAAACAGGGAAGTCGCAATGACGGGTGAGATCACGCTTCGCGGAAGAGTGCTCACCATCGGAGGGCTAAAGGAGAAGATTCTCGCCGCCCACAGGGGCAGGGTGAAGGAAGTGCTGATTCCCGTAGAGAACAAGAAGGACATTGAGGACATACCGGAGAACGTGAGAAAAGAGGTGAAGATAAGCACCGTGGAACATATGGACGAAGTTGTTGAAAGGGTGATTCTCTCGGATGAGCCCGTGCTCAAGAACTTTGTCGTTCCCAAGGCCGGCTATGCTCTTGAGGCCGACCCGGTGCCGAAGAACATAAACTGAAGGCAAAGAGTTGCTTAGTGTTTCAAAAGCCCCGAGGCGGTCACTGCCGCTCTGGGGCTTTTTGGTTTAGGGGAGGCTTGCAAAGTGAAGCCGTACATAAAAGGAAGAGGATCCCAGGAGAATCCTGCGGGAAGGTTCGAGCGGATTGATTTTGTTGCGGACGAGGACGCGCCCGCCGCTGACGGCGTCCCCAGAACCGTTTACTACAGTGACCGGACGAAAACCATAATCTCCTACAATCAGAGTCCCGATGTTTCCTTTGACGCGAGCATCAATCCCTACAGGGGGTGCGAGCACGGATGCGTTTACTGCTACGCAAGGCCCACGCACGAATACCTGGGGCTTTCCGCAGGGCTTGATTTCGAAACGAAGATCTTCGTGAAGCAAAATGCCCCCGAGCTCCTGAGAAAAGAGCTCCGCTCGGCGAAATGGGTTCCCAAGCCGATAGCGATAAGCGGGGTTACCGACTGCTATCAGCCGGCGGAAAAGCATTTCCAGATAACGAGAAAATGCCTTGAGGTTCTGCGGGAATTCCGAAACCCGGTCGGGGTGATAACCAAAAGCTATCTGGTAACTCGCGATATTGATATTTTCTCCGACATGGCCGGAATCGGCTGCGCGAGCGTAGTTATCTCCATTACGACGCTTGACGGAGAACTTTCAAGAAAGATGGAACCCAGAGCATCGCAGCCCGAATACAGGCTAAGGGCAATAGCCAGGCTTGCGGACGCCGGCATTCCCGTGACGGTGCTCATAGCCCCGGTGATTCCCGGGCTCACCGACCATGAGATTCCGGCCATAATGAAAGAGGCTTCGGCCCGCGGGGCGGTCGATGCGGGCTACGTGATGCTGAGGCTTCCCTACGGAGTTGGCGACATATTCTCCGAGTGGCTTGGCCGCCACTACCCGGACAGAAAGAAAAAGATACTGGGGCGAATCAAGTCTATGAGGGACGGAGATCTTAACTCTACTGAGTACCGGGTCCGGATGAAGGGCAGGGGGATTTTCGCCGAGCAGACCGAAAGGATTTTTCGCGTAGCTTACGGGAAGTTCGGTTTTGCGGGAAGGAAGGTGCCTCTTGATGTTTCCCGCTTCAGAAGAGACGGATCCGCCCAGCTTGAGCTTTTCTGATACTCCGCGTGAAAAAAAAGGGGGGGGGGGAAGGCCTACCTTGCCTCCTCGAGTTTCTCAATCAGTTCCTTTATTTCTTTTGACTTTATTTTCATGCTTACCTTGTTGACGATCAACTTGGCGCTTACCTCAGCTACCGTTTCCACTATCTCGAGGTCATTTTTCTTCAGAGTTTCTCCCGTGGCCGTAAGATCCACTATAGCGTCGCAAAGCCCTATTATAGGAGCAAGCTCGACCGAACCGTAGAGTTTTATGATTTCCGTACTTATGCCTTTTTTGTTGTAGAAATCGGTTGCGATCTTCGGGTACTTTGTCGCGATCCGCAATGCCGTCTTGCCCGATTTCTCGAAGCCCTTCGGAGCAGCGACCACCATCCTGCATTTTCCTATTCTGAGGTCAAGAGGCTCGTAAAGATTGGAGTCCTGCTCCATTAATGTGTCCTTGCCGACTATGCCACAGTCCGCGGCACCGTACTCAACGTAGGAAGTGACGTCTGTGGGCCTAACTATAAGCAGCCTCATTCCCGACTCTTCGAACTCGAATATGAGCTTTCTCGAATCCTTGATTATCTTTTTTATGTCTATCGAGGCTTTCTCGAAGAGCTCTACGGTCTCCTCAAGCAGCCTTCCCCTGGGCGTTGCTATGGTTATCACTCTTTTTCCCTCCAGATGCTGGCTCCTACCGACTGCAGTTTTTCATCAAGTTTTTCGTATCCGCGGTCAAGGTGGTAGATTCTCGACACTTCCGTTCTGCCGGCGCCGCAAAGCCCTGCCAGCACGAGTGAGGCGCTTGCCCGAAGATCGCTTGCCATTATGGGGGCACCCCTTATCTCGGGAACACCCCTTACCACGGCGCTGTTCCCGACAAGCTTTATGTCCGCGCCCATCCTCCGCAGTTCGGCGGTGTGCATGAACCTCTGCGGAAATATGTTCTCCGTTATGACGCTCATTCCGTCTGCAACGCACATGAGTATCATCATCTGGGCCTGCATATCGGTCGGAAATCCCGGGTATGGGAGCGTGGAGAAATCTATGCTTTTTATCTCCCCTGTACCTCGCACCCTGATGGAGTTTCCATTTTTTTCTATTTTCGTTCCCGTCTGAAGCAGTTTCCCGGTGAGCGCCCCCAGGTGCTCGAACCTGCAGTTTCTGATCAGGAGATCGCTTTCATTAAGGGCGCCGGCTATCATCAGCGTTCCGGCCTCTATCCTGTCGGGCATTACGCTGTAGCCCTCGAGCGGACCGAGCGAGCTTACCCCCGTTATCGTTATTATATCCGTTCCGGCTCCTTCTATTCTCGCTCCCATCAGATTGAGGGCGTTTGCGAGATCCACCACTTCGGGTTCGCACGCGGCGTTTAGGATGACGGTCTCCCCTTCGCAGACGCTGGCCAGCAGCATTATGTTTTCGGTTCCCGTAACGGTCGAGAGATCGAAGGGCACGGTGGTTCCCTCAAGTTTTTCCGCAACTGCGCTCACGTATCCGTCTTCGAGCTGCACCGATGTTCCGAGAATGCGAAGTCCCTTTATGTGCTGATCTATGGGCCTTTCTCCTATTGCGCATCCTCCGGGAAGCGAGACTTCGGCTTTTTTGAACCTGGCTACAAGCGGCCCCAGGACCAGCACGGAAGCCCTCATCGTCTTTACCAGATCGTAGGGAGCCTTGTAGCGGTTGATGGTACTTGAGTCAACGAGCAGTTCCCCGTCCGTGTACTCGCATCTCGCGCCCAGGGTCTCGAGAAGTTTCATCATGGTCCGCACGTCCGCAAGATCCGGTACGTTCGAGATGGTGTTCTCTCCGTCGTTCAGTATGCAGGCTGCCATTATGGGAAGGACGGCATTTTTCGCTCCACCGACCGACACCTCTCCGGAAAGCCTGTTCTTCCCTTCTATTACTATTTTTTCCAAGTCGCTTTCACTACCCTTTTTACGCCACCGATATCGTTCCGGAAGCGTATGTCTGAAAAACCGTTTTCACGAACTATTCTCTCCGTATTCTCTGCTTGGGAAGCCCCGATTTCAAGAAGCAGAAAACCGCCTTCTTGAAGCGCGGTTCCTGCGGTGGCCGCTATTTTCCTTATGCACGCAAGCCCGTCCCTCCCGCCGAGAAGCGCCGTGCGCGGCTCGAAGCGCCTTATCTGCGGGGAAAGCTCCGCGTATTCCGCTTCGGACACGTAAGGCGGGTTGGAAATTATCATGTCAAACGAGGATTTTGCAAAGGAGCCCAGAAAATCCGAGCGGACGAACCGGATGCGCGCGCCGTGTGCGCGGGCGTTTCTCCTCGCTACCCCGAGCGCCGCGGCGGATACGTCCGAGGCGAAAACCTCGCAGCCGCTCACCTCAAGAGACAGGGTTACGGCGAGGCATCCGCTTCCCGTTCCGAGGTCGAGGATACGTGGATTTTTTATCTGTTCCGCGGTTTTTATGGCGAGTTCCGCGAGCGTTTCGGTCTCCGGTCTCGGTATCAGGACGTCGCGGGTCACGACAAAAGGCCTCGAGCAGAATTCCCGCTTGCCGGTAACGTACGCGAGAGGTTCTCCCGCGAGGCGTCGGCGAAGGAGTTTTTCAAACGCTTCCGCGCGTTCGGGGTCCACGCGTCTTTCCGGATGCGCGTAGAATTCCAGCGGGTCCGTGCCGAGGCTTCTTGCAAGTATCGCTCTTGTTTCGATCCCCGGGCACTCGAAGCCGTTTTCCTCGAAGCTTTGTCTGCCTTTCAGGTAAAGTTTTCTAAGTTCCATCTGAGCTTGAAACGATGAGTCTATACGCAGAAGACGCGTTTTCAAGTTTCGGGTTTCCGCTTAGAGGGTTTTTCCTAGATGCTTAAGAACAGAAGCTTCGTACTTGCTTCCTCTTCTCCGAGAAGAAGGGAGCTTCTTGCGGGTGTTGGTCTTGATTTCGAAGTGATTCCGCCGCGGGTGCGCGAGAGCGCCCGGGAGGGAGAGGCGCCGCTTGATTTCGCAAAGCGCATGGCCAGGGAAAAGGCGCTTTACGTCTGCACACAAGAGCGGCGGGGGCGAATCGTCGTGGGCGGCGACACGGTCGTGTCCGTCTCGGGAGAGATTTTCGGCAAGCCCCGCGACGAAGAAGACGCGCTCTTTATGCTGCAGGAACTCTCTGGAAGAACCCATGAGGTCATAACGGGCTTCTGCGTTGCGAGGCCCCCCGGCGATGTTCTTCACCTTGGGGCCACCCGCACCGAGGTGCGGATGAAGTCCCTTGATACGGAAGGGATGCGTCGGTACATTAAGACCGGAGAGCCGATGGACAAGGCGGGCGCGTACGCCATTCAGGGGATCGGATCGTGCCTTGTTGAGTGGATAAAGGGTTCCTACACGGGTGTCGTCGGACTTCCGCTTTTTGAGCTGGTTTCAGTACTCTCGGATATAGGTGTCGTGGAATCCGGATGAGTTTGAAGGATAGCATAGACGAAGTAGAACGCAGAATCGCAGAGGCGTGCCGAAGATCCGGGAGGAGCCGGGAGGATGTGCGGCTGGTGGCGGTCTCGAAGAAATTCCCCTTGGGGGTGATTCTGGAGGCCAACCGGCTGGGGCTTCAGGATTTCGGCGAGAATTACGCCCAGGAGCTTCGCGACAAGCAGAGGGAAGCCGGAAGCGGCGCCGCCGGCACGCTTCGCTGGCACTTCATCGGGGCCCTGCAGAGAAACAAGGTGAAGTACGTTGTGGGCAAGGCGGATCTTGTGCACGCGGTTGACAACATGGCCCTGGTGGCGGAGCTTGATAAGAGGGCCGCGGCTGCCGGGACCCGTGTCCGGGCGCTTGTTGAGATAAACGGCGGGGAGGACAGCAAAAACGGGATCAGGGGGAGCGATCTTAAGGAGTTTCTCGAAAGCGCTTCCGGATTCCGGAACGTTTCGCTTGAGGGGCTCATGATGATGCCCCCTTACTTCGAGGATCCCGAGATGAGCAGACCATGGTTCTCGGAGCTCAGGGAGATGAGGGAGAAGGTGTCGGGAGAGTTTCCCGGAATGCGGGAGCTTTCAATGGGCATGAGCAGCGATTTCGAGGTGGCGATCGAAGAGGGAGCCACGATTCTCAGGGTCGGCTCGGCGCTTTTCGGTCCGAGGCCCGAGCGAGTTTGAAAATGAAAAAGGCAGGGACTTATATACTTAACTAACCATACGGGAAACAGTGTCCCTAATCGTGTATAATATACTGTAATGACTAAAGAAATACGCACAGTAGAGTTTGTTGTTTTGCCTGCGTCCAAGGCTAAGGCAACCAAGATGTTCCAGATAGCTGGAGCATGCAGGTACGTCTGGAATCATTTTCGGGAGAGGAACCTTGCGGATTATCAGGCATTCAAGAACGGCCAGGCGGGGAGACTGCAGACCAGCTATTTCTCTCTCGGGGTGGAGTTCACCAAGTTAAGGCATGAGACGGACTGGCTTAAGGAGTTGCCAGCCAATCCGATCAAGCATACTCTCAAGTATTTTGCGGACGCGCTCGGAGAAGCCATGAAAGGCAAGAAGAAATTCCCGAAGCCGCGGAGCAGAAATCGCCACGCCCCGAGTTTCACGCTTCCCAGCAAGGAGAATTTCGCAATAAAGAAGATGGACAGGAAATACTCCCTGCTCCGTATCCCCTTGGTCGGATGGGTAACGCTTACCCGCAGGGGAGGCGTTCCTTACGATGGAGAACCCAAGCAGGTGGTGCTCCGCCATGACGGGCACAGGTGGAGGGCGTTTGTATCCTACGAGTTGGAAGTGGAGAAGAGGGATGATGGTGAAGTCTTGGGTGTTGATATGAACGTCCGGCAAATCGCTACTTCGGACGGAGATTTCTACTTTCTGCCCGACTTGGAGAAGAAAGAGAAGCGTAGGAAGTGGTATCAGAGAATGATGGCGAGGCAGGTCAAGGGCTCTAACAGGCGGAAGGACACGAAAAGGAAACTTGTGAAGGTAAGCAGAAAGATAGCCAATATCCGCAAGGACTGGATTCACCACACCACCCGGGAGATTGCGGAGAAATGCGGAACTGTCGTTGTCGAGGACTTGAAGGTAAAGAACATGACGGCCTCCGCTAAGGGGACTGTAGAGAATCCCGGAAAGAACGTGAAGCAGAAGGCGGGACTTAACAGGGGAATGCTCGATACAGCTTGGGGAGAGATAAGAAGAAACCTTGAATACAAGTGTGGGAGACTCATAGAAGTGAATCCCGCATATACGAGTCAGACGTGTTCATGTTGTGGACACGCAGATAAGGAGAACCGTAAATCTCAAGCACGGTTCCTATGTGTTTACTGTGGCTTTACGTCCAATGCGGACACGAACGCTGCGTTAAACATAAGGCGTCTGGGAATGGCGCAACTGCACGGGGAGGGTTCTGGTATTAAAACAGTCCCTGCGAACCGTGAAATTGATACGAGAACACCTCATGGTTAGTAAAGTATATAAGTCCCAAAAGACGGCATTCATAGGAGCGGGAAACATGGCCGAGGCGATGGTGAGGGGACTTCTCGCCTCGGGAAGCCTTAAGAAAAGGGATGTAACGCTCTCAGACGTAGACCCCGAGAGACTTTCTTACCTGTCCTCGCGGTACGGAATCGCGACCACCTCCGATAACCGCGAAGCGGTAAAAAAGTCCGATATAGTTATTTTTTCCGTAAAGCCCCAGATAATCCCCGAGGTCTGCGGGGAAATAAAAAACGTCGCCACCAGGGACAAGCTCTATGTGTCGATCGCTGCCGGGGTAGGGTACTCTTTCATAAAAAAGCTTGTCGGAAGGGAAATAAAGCTCGCGCGGGTTATGCCCAACACCCCGAGCCTGGTGCTTGAGGGGGCATCCTGCGTTTATTTCGGGGAGGGGTTCTCCGGTGAGGAAGAAGATCTGGTTCTCGAAATCCTGGGCTCCCTGGGAAAAGCCTTTCGGGTTGAGAGCGAGAGTCTCATGGATGCTGTTACGGCCCTTTCTGGAAGCGGTCCGGCGTTTGTGTCGATTTTCATCGAGGCGCTTTGCGACGGCGCGGTTAAGATGGGGCTCCCAAGGAGGCTTGCGACGGACCTTGCAGCGCAGACGGTTTTGGGCACTGCGAAAATGATTCAGGAAGGCGCCGGGCACCCTGCCGAGATAAAGGACATGGTTATGTCGCCCGGGGGAACCACGGCAAGCGGAATTCATTCGCTTGAGCGGGGCGGTTTCCGGGCCGCCGTTATATCCGCTATCGAGTCCGCGGCCAGACGTTCCGCGGAACTTTCAGGAGAGGAGGACTGACATGGAAATATTAGGAGGCAATTTCTTAAGGGCCATCGCCGAAGTGGTGGACATACTTCTAAGCGTTTACATATGGCTCATAGTGGGACGGGCTATACTTTCATGGGTGAATCCCGACCCGTATAACCCCATAGTGAGGTTTCTTTACTCGGCCACGGAGCCGGTTCTGGGTTTCGCAAGAAGATACATTCCTCCCATCGGGGGCTCGATAGACCTAAGTCCCATAGTGGTCCTGCTTCTTATAGTTTTCATAAAGCGCGCCGTTGTTAACTCTCTTTTCCAGATGGCGGCGGGTTTGTGACAGCACGAGAAGGATATTGGGAACATGCCGCCCGTTTTTGCCGAATTTTAAATGCCCGCGGAATGCGGGAGACCCGGTCGGAAGGGGTTTTAGATTAGAATCGCGTCCATGGTTATACTAAATTTAACTAAATTAGTATGATCTTAGTATTTCTAGCTCCCTCATACTATTATATATTTGACGATTCCCTTTTTACCTTCTTGTTAAAACCACACCAATAGTCATGCTTTGATTGTCTGGGAATGCGAATTCAGAGACCTTAACGAAGTCTGCGGGAAACTTGCAGAGTTTTTAAAAGAGGAATGAAAAAGGAAGACAAGAAATACGAGTAGAAGGCTGCAATACTGTATGCTCCGTTCCTGCTTGCTTGGTGATTAGTTTATAAACTTACTTCTTAAGCCCTCAAACTGAAAACATTCCGTATTAGTTTGTTGACGCTTGTCGGTTCCATGAGCTGCCATTAAGGGCTTGAAAAACGCTCCGCAGGCATATACGATAGAAGTTCTGTAAAAATTTTGACGCAAGGAGACATCAAAAATGAAAATTTCACTTCTAGGTGGGACGGGAGACATAGCGGAAGGTCTGGTGCTGCGGTGGTCAAGAGCTGGGCATGAGATCTACATAGGTTCTAGAAGCGAGGAGAAAGCACTCGGAATAGCTTCGGGTCATGCGGAAACGCTTGAGGGGCTCGGAATCGAATCGAACATACACGGCATGGCGAACGCGGACGCCGCGGCGGCGTCCGAGGTAATAATAATAAGCATTCCTCCCGAGTACGCGGCAGCCACTGTAGCGGGATGCGGCGGCAGCATCACTGATCAGATAGTCGTAACTCCGGTGGTCTCGATGAAAAGGGAAGGCAAGACTTTCCTTTTTGATCCTCCTGCCCAGGGTTCTTCGGCTCTTGAGATAAAGGACGCGCTTCCCGAGACGGCGAGGCTGGTATCCGCTTATCATAATCTTCCCGCAAACGAGCTGGCCAGAATAGATGAAGACCTTGATTACGACGTGGTAATATGCGGGGATGACGAGGGAGCTAAAGAGGTGATCAAGAACCTTACCGAGGAAATGAAGAATCTCAGGGTGCTTGACGCGGGTCCGCTTGAGGTCTCCTCGATGATAGAGTCGCTTACACCCCTTATCGTTAACCTTAACGTAAGGTACAAGCCCTCGCATTTTTCGGTCAAGTTTGTCTGAGGCGAGGTCATTCTCCGATAATCTGGACGATTACCCTTCTTGTTCTGGGGCGGTTGTCGAAGTCAACGAGCACTATCTGCTGCCAGGTCCCGAGAAGCGGACCACTTTCTGAAAATGGAACTGTGAGCGAGGGGCCGAGTACCGAGGCTCTCACGTGCGAGTGTCCGTTTCCGTCGCCCCATCTGGCGTTGTGCGCGTAGTGCATGGCCTCCGGCGCCATCCTTTCAAACGCGTCTTTCAGGTCTGAGAGCACCCCGCTTTCGTATTCTATAGTTGTGACCCCGCAGGTCGAGCCGGCGACAAAGACTGTGGCCGTTCCCGAAGACAGTTCCGCCTTGGAAAGCTCATGGCTCACGTGAGGGGTTATGTCTAGTATATCGCAGTCACCCTGGGTGCTTATGGTGAATGATTTTGTTTCAACAGCCATCCTGTCCTCAGAAAAGTTCCAGCTGGCGCGGCTTTTTAAACGCCGTTATGTTCCACCCGTCCTTCTTAAGTCCCTCCGTGAAGCTGTCGTTGAAGTTTCCCCTGATGATCACGTTCCCGGGCCTTGAAACGCCTAGATACTCCGAGATCTCGTCGTATCCGAAGTGGTTGCTTAAGGGAAACGCCACCTCGGCCCGCAGAGCCGATCTGATAAACGTTCCGTTCTCCATTGAGCGGCCGCTTATCACCGCGACCTTCTTTCTTTTAAGGTTTTCGACGACGACGGAGTCCCTGTAGGAAATAGGGGCTATCAGGACCTTGTTTTTAAAATGCTTTCTTTTTATTCCTCCGTAGGGGGGAATCTTCACCCCGAGTTCCTCATAGAGCCTTAGAGTCTTAACCATCGCTGGATGAAGACTCATCTCGATGTCCCTTTCTCCGAGGAAGATTATAAGGTCCTGTGCTTTCCCCAAGGGGTTTATCAGGATTACCGGTACGTTGTCCTCAAACAGCGTCCTGTTTATGAATTCGAATATGGATTCCATTACCACTTCGGGTGGCGGGAAAATGAACTTTGGTGCTCCGTAAGCGCAATTTACAACCAGCGTGTCGCATCTTCTGAGTTCCGCGTAACCGGCAGTGGAGGTATTCTTAAGCTTGAAGCCGCCCGCGTAAACGATTCTCTTTCCGTCTTTCTCGACGACTACCTGCGCAGCCCCGAGCATCTGTCCCGAGGGAATAAGCTCAATCGAATAACTGCCCAGAGTGAAAGGTTTTCCGTAAGGGGAAGAAAGAACCGCCGAGCCTCTGATCTTTTTCCCCAGAAGCTTTATCGTCTCGGGCGTGGCTATGATTTTTTCGCTTCGGGGAAGTTTGCTGAAGTTTGCGCTTGAAACAAAAGAAAGCGGCACGGCCCGTTTGGAATCGAAGTATATATCGGTACCGGCAAGCTTTATTTCAGAGCTAGAATTAATCTCCAGCATACGGAAGGAAATTTACTTTAGTTTTTCCTTCATAACAAGCGATTTGTTTCAGCCTCGCCGACTCCCTGAATCAATCGCTTGGCGGTGGATGGTAGAATACTCACCCTACAAACATCTTGGGACAAAAAAACGGCTGGATTTGCCGGTTATCTCGGTTGTTATATGACTTGTTAAATGGAAAAGGCTTTTCGTTGCGGGGAGACTTGCGCGTCAAACTATCAAGGCCGTGACGTGAGGGAATTTACCGCAATCTTTCCATGAAAAGTGCTTGACAGTTTTACTGCTTTCTTGTTTTAATTGGTACAATAAGTACTAAGTAATATGACCCGGCGAGAGTCGGGGTTCTTTAGATATTAAACTGAACAATAATTAAGGAGGATATAATGAAAATTTTGATGCGAAATACGGTCTTTAAGACAGCGGCCCTTGCGGGTCTTTTTTCGTGCGTACTGATGCTTGCAGGTGCTTTTTCCGGTATTACGACTTCTGTGCACGCTATACACGCTGATGAGGTAGATACCGAAGAAGAACTTAAGCAATTTGTACAAGAGGCGATTGACGAATATTACATAAATACTATTATAAAGACACAGTGTGATTTTAGTAGTATTATTGCTCCTACCACTGGCACTCCTATTGCTAATACTATTGAATCTCTATTTCCTGGAGGTCTTCAAGCTTTTCTAATCGCTCCGCCAGCGAATATAAGACCACTTGTTTCTTCTTTTTCTCTGCTGTCGCTGACTAGGGCGGATATGGAGCAAGGGTGCGATTTTAGCGACCGCTTCGCTGAGGTATTTGGCAGGGGAGAGGGAGATTGGAAATCGGGTTCCATATACCTTTTTATCACGGATGGGGACGGAAACATGCTTTATCACGGAGCTAATCAAGATGCTGAGGGGGAGCTTATAGTTGCCGTGGACGAGGCCGGACAGAATGTCAGGGATTTAATTCTTAACGGGGCGAACGCTTCCCCTAAGGAAGAGGGTAGCTTTGTTAAGTATTGCTGGGACGACCCGGCTACAGACAGTGACAACATAGACAGTAACGATCCTGAAGTAGCCCCTGGCGACTCTTTGAAAATTAGCTATGTTGTAGACCCCTTCGAAAACTTGGGAGCGCCGGGACTCTCCGCTCCTCCGGGTGTTATCTTCGGTTCCGGCATCTATCCGGAAATGATGGACAGCAATCTGCCAGAATGTGACGGGAATGGAATGGCTGATGGCGGGGAAGAGCCCATGGAAGAGCCCATGGAAGAACCTATGGAAGAACCCATGGAAGAACCTATGGAAGAGCCCATGGAAGAACCTATGGAAGAACCTATGGAAGAGTCCATGGATGATGGTATTTACGAAAGCGACGGAGGTTGTGCAATCGCGGCGGGAAGCGACAATACGCCTCGGAGTAACGCCTTTAACCTGCTATTGGTAGCGTCTGCTCTGCTTTTTACCGTATCTTTCGGAAGCCGCGCAGCGGGCAGGCGGAACGGTATTCGGTCTTAGTTTCAGGGATGTTTTTTGACTAAGGCACCTTGGTGCTTTAGCGAAGATAATTAAAGGGGGAGCGTCGCTTGGCGTTCCCCCTTTTTTTGTCAGTTTACCTCTATTTTCTTTGAAGGTTCATCCTGCTTTCTCGGCAGGGTGAGGCGCAGGACGCCGTCTTTGTAATCGGCCTGGATGTTTTCCCTGTCTATATTGTCGTCAAGGAAGAAACTTCTCTCAAACAGTCCGTAGGATCTCTCTACCCTGAGATATCCTTCCTTCTCTGTCTTGTTCTCAAGCTTTTTCTCTCCCTTTATCGTAAGCCGGTTGTCCTTTACGTCTATGTCGAGATCTTCCCTGCTTACCCCGGGCAGTTCCGCCGATAAAACGAAGTTGTTTCCGTCATCAAAAATATCAACTCTCGGACTCCGGCCACCCTCCGCCGCATCGGAATCAAAAACCCTTGGAAAGACGCTTGCGAAGTTGCGAAAGACATTGGCTGGCTCCAATAGATTTACTGCGTATTTCATTGTCTCTACCTCCGTTTAAATGAATTTTTTATCCCCGTTTCCCCTTCCGCAATTCCATATTAATCATCATCCGGGGGCACTCAAGGAAAATTTTTTTGTTTTTCCCGGGTTGTATTTCCCTCCAAATAATGGTTTCTTTGATTACGGGAGAACCACTCATGGCGAGACTGCAGGGCGGATATCTGGTCTCAAAAGCTCTTTACGATCTGGGAGTGAGAGACATCTTTACCCTCGGAGGGGGACATATAAATCCTGTTTACAAGGCCTGCACGGATCTCGGCATAAGGCTTGTCGACACCCACCATGAGCAGGGAGCCGCGATGGCGGCGGACGCTTATGGAAGACTCAGAAGAGTGCCGGGGGTATGCCTTGTGACCGCGGGTCCCGGTCTTACAAACGCCCTCACGGGGGTATCGGGTTCCTATCTGGCAAATTCTCCGATGGTCCTGATTTCAGGACGTTCGGGGATCGAGGAGAACGACAGGATGTCCCTTCAGGAAATAGACCAGGAAGCGATTGTGAGGCCCGTTACGAAGTGGGCCAGGACGGTTTATGAGGTATCGAGACTGGAAGAGTACGTCTCGGCCGCCTACGGGGCCGCGATCTCTGCCAGGCCGGGGCCCGCGTATCTTGGAATGTCCTACGAGGTTCTTTATCCAAGTTGCGATGAAAAGAAGGCTTCGCCCGCGAGGACTCCTGTCCCGGATACGGACTGCGAGCCGCCGGAGCGCAAGATATCGGAGTTTTTCCGGTTGCTTTCC
This sequence comes from Candidatus Dadabacteria bacterium, assembly GCA_022827275.1. Lineage (GTDB taxonomy): Bacteria > Desulfobacterota_D > UBA1144 > Nemesobacterales > Nemesobacteraceae > Nemesobacter. The sequence goes on from JAJDTG010000016.1 coordinate 87,829, forward strand.
GCCTCAAAAAGACCCGCAGTGATCGTCGGAAGCGGGGGGTGGTACTCGGGTGCCGAGCAAAGTATTTTGGAATTCGCGGAAAGACTCGGAGCTCCTTTTTTCACTCTTAACATGGGGAGAGGGATACTGCCTGACAACCATAAATGCTGCTTCGGGGCGGCATCGCCTGCAAGTCCCGGGGGATTCAGGGAAATAAGCGCAAACGCGGACCTTGTAATCCTCCTCGGCATAAGGCTCAGCATCTACGCCGGGTTCGGAAACACGATAAACCCTAAGGCCAAAACGGTTCAGGTGGATATCCATCCCGAGGAAATCGGGAGAAACCGCCCGGCCGATCTCGGGGTTGTCTGCGATCTCGATTCATTCCTCGAAAAGGCGAATCTCTATGCCCGGGAAAACGGGACAACCTTCGATTTTCGCTCCTGGATGAAGGATGCCCGCTCCTCAAGATCACGCGCCCGTGCGGCGTTTCGCCGGACTGTCTCCAAATCGAAGGGAATTCACCCGGCCGGGGTAGCAAAAACCGTTTCGGATTATTTGGGGGGAGAAGGGGTAATCGCGGTTGACGGCGGGGACTGCCAGTCATGGACAGATCTTTCATCAGAAGTGAGAAAACCCGGGCATTACCTTAAGGGAGGCCCTCTTGGGTGCATGGGCGTCGGGGTGCCTTTCGCTCTCGGTGCGAAGGTCGCCTTTCCCGAAAAGCCCGTGGCGCTTGTGACCGGAGACGGAGCCGTGGCCATGAACTTCATGGAGATGGAGACTGCGGTAAGGCACTCTATCCCGTTTGTGGTGGTGGTCTGCAACGATTCCGCGTGGGGAATGACCAAGCATCAGATAGAGATAACTTATCCTGACGCCGGGGTGACCCAGGGAGTGGACCTCGGTTTTGTCGATTTTCACGAAATTATAAAGGCGATGGGTGGATACGGGGAGAAGATAGAGGACATAAAAGACCTGACCCCAGGGCTGGAAAGGGCTTTTTCCTCGGGACTTCCGGCGGTGCTTAACGTGAGAACCGACCCCGACGCGGTAAGCGGGGCGACGCGGGTGATCACGGAGATGATGATGAGGGCTATGGACTGAGTTCACTTCCAGAGGGCTTTGCCTTCAGTCGTTTTTTAGAACGGCCAGAAAAGCTTCCTGCGGTATCTCCACCCTTCCTACCTGTTTCATTCTCTTTTTCCCCTCTTTCTGTTTCTCAAGAAGCTTCCTTTTTCTGGTGACGTCTCCCCCGTAGCACTTGGAAGTAACGTCCTTCCTCATCGCCTTCACGGATTCGCGGGCTATTACCCTGCTTCCGATCGCGGCCTGTATGACTACCTCGTAGAGCTGGCGGGGTATAAGCGACCGGAGCTTTCCTATGAGTGCTCTTCCCCTCTCGTAGGCCTTGTCCTTGTGGGAAATTATAGAGAGCGCATCAACTATGTTTCCGTTAACCAGAATATCGAGCTTTATGAGATCCGAGTCCTTGTATCCGGCGGGCTCGTAATCCATCGAGGCGTAGCCCTTGGTGACGGATTTTAGGTTGTCGTAAAAATCATAGACTATTTCCGCAAGGGGAAGCTCGTATTCGATTATGGCCCTGTTTTCGGTCACGTAGCTTAGGTTCTTCTGTATACCCCTTCTTTTTTCGCAGAGCTCGAATATCTGCCCCAGGTAATCCGAGGGGGTGTGGACGGACACGAATACGTAAGGTTCCTGGAGCCGGGCCGAGCGGTCGCCGGTCGGAAGTTCACTTGGGTTGTCGACGTACACCTCCCTTCCTCCCGGATAGACGGCCTTGTAGATAACGGTCGGCGCAGTCGTTATGAGGTTTACCTCGAACTCCCTCTCCACTCTCTCCCGCACGATCTCCATATGGAGCAGCCCGAGAAAGCCGCAGCGGAAACCGAACCCGAGCGCCAGGGATGTCTCCGGCTCGTAAACAAGTGATGAATCATTAAGCTTGAGTTTCTCGAGCCCTTCCTTGAGCCTGTCGTAATCTCCCGTGTCGATGGGGTAGAGCCCGCTGAAGACCATGGGCTTTATGACCTTGAATCCCTCGAGGGGTTTTTCGGTGGGAGAATCGGCGTTCGTTATCGTGTCACCGACTCCGGCTTCCCCGATTTCCTTTATGGATGCGGTTATGAATCCGACCTGTCCCGTTGTTAGCTGCTCAAGTTCCGTCGCCTGCGGGGCGAACGTACCTATTTTCCTGACTTCGTATTTTTTGTCCGTTGCCATGAGCTTGATGTTCATGCCGAGTCTTACAGTCCCCTCGTATACTCTCACAAGCATCACGACGCCCTGGTATGAATCGAACCAGCTGTCGAATATGAGCGCCTTGAGCCTCGAGTCCTCGGGGCTCTTAGGCGACGGTACGAGCGCCACGATCGATTCCAGTATCTCCTTCGTGCCGGTTCCGTCCTTGGCGCTTGCCAAAACGGCGTCCTCGGTCGAGATTCCGACTATGTCCTCTATCTCCTTTTTCACCCTTTCGGGTTCGGCGGAAGGCAGGTCTATTTTGTTTATGACGGGTATCATCTCAAGCCCCGAGTCGGCGGCCAGATAAGCGTGGGCGAGCGTCTGGGCCTCGACTCCCTGGGAAGCGTCAACCACGAGCAGCGCTCCCTCGCATGCTATCAGGCTTCGCGAAACCTCGTAGCTGAAATCGACGTGCCCGGGGGTGTCTATCAGGTTGAACTCATAGGTTCTGCCGTCATCGGCCTTGTATTTCAGCCTTACGGCCTGGGCCTTTATGGTTATTCCCCTCTCCCTTTCTATTTCCATGTTGTCGAGGAACTGCTCGGTTTTCTCGCGTTCGCTGAGGGTGCCTGTGAACTCAAGAAGCCTGTCGGCAAGAGTTGATTTGCCGTGATCGACGTGGGCTATTATGGAGAAGTTCCGAATGAGATCTGTTTCCATGATCAGGCTGAAAGTATAAAGCAATGTCCTTATGTTTCAAACGCCGTGAAGCCATCTTACATTTCAATAAAGGAAAAACTGATCATAGGCGCTTCCCAGAGGGTTTTTTAAGGGTCGGCAAGGACGGTAGCGACGACTTTTTATTCCTAAGCAGAGATTGCGGGTTAAATTAGGCTGCACCCTGTGTTATAATGAAGGCTCTGTATTATTCGAAATAGGAGGATCAGGATGAAAAAAGGAATCATTGCGGGGCTTGCCACGCTGCTGGTCGCAGGTCTGCTAAGTCCCTTAACAAATGCTTTTGAACTTGAAAAGCTCGTTGTGCTCGGCAGCCGTTTTGAGGAACGCAGCGTTTCAGACTCCCCGGTTCCCGTTGACGTCATAACCGAAGAGGAGATCGTGGCAACGGGCCAGACCGAGGTAGGAAGGATTATTCAGGAGCTCATACCGTCTTTTAATTTCTCAAGCTCGACCATAAGCGACGGAACTGACTCTCTTCGCCCCGCCACACTTCGGGGCCTTGGGCCTGACCAGGTTTTGGTGCTTGTTAACGGAAAGCGTCGCCACAAAAGCGCACTTATACACGTAAACACCTCCGTTGGTCGTGGTACTGCGGGTGTTGATATGAACACGATTCCCGTAAGTGCGATAAAGAGAATCGAGGTCCTCAGGGACGGTGCCTCAGCGCAGTACGGTTCAGATGCTATATCCGGTGTTATAAACATAATCCTTAAGGACGGCTACGACGGGAAGATAACGGCGACTGCCGGACAGCTTTACGAAGGAGATGGAGAAACTCTTGTGGCGAGCATAAACAAGGGTTTTTCGATCGGCGGAGAAAGCGTCGTGAATGCGACCCTTGAAGTAAGGGACAGGAGCCGTTCCAACAGGGCAGGGGTAATGGGAGATATCCAGTACCCGAACAGCGAATGTCTTGACGCGGATGGAAATACGGCCCCGTGCGGAAGCCTGGGTAGTCCGCGGACGCTTTCAGCCAACAGTGTAAACGATCCCGAGCGCGTTTTTGACAGAGACAGGTTCAGAGTGGGTGATGCAGATTCCACGCACGTAAGCTTCGTGCTCAACATGAGGGGGCCGGTGGATTTTATGGACGGTGAAGTTTACAGCTTCTTTGACCTGTCAAATAGGGAAAACAAGAGCGGAGGTTTTTACAGAAGGGCAAATCAGCTTGACAGAAACCCTGCCGGATCAGATTACCCGGACGGTTTTCTTCCTCTTATCAACACCAGTATAAATGATTACGCATTCGGTGCGGGTTTTGAGGGAGACCTTACCGACAGCGTCAAGATGGACGCGAGTTATGTAGTGGGCGGAAACTCTTTTTCCTTTGAAATCACTGATTCCCATAACGCCTCATGGGTCAGGTGTCATACCGGTGAAGCGGAGCAATGTCTCTCCGATGCGGATTATACCGGTTCAATTCCACTGTCCGCCGACGCGGGAGAGTTAAAGCTTTTTCAGCATACCGTGAATCTTGATTTTACAGCTCCTTTCACCTTTGGAAATCTCGCCTGGGGAGGTGAGTACAGAAGGGAGGAATATGAAATAGAAGCCGGTGAAGCGTATTCATATGAAGACTACGATGGTCCTGGAGGTAGAGGGTCTCCCGGAATACAGGTATTTCCTGGCTTCAAACCTAGCAATGAGCTTTCAGAATCAAGAGATGCTTTTTCCGCTTATGCCGACGCGGAGTTTGATGTTGGGGAGATACTGCTTTTAAGTCCCGCCGTGCGCTACGAGAACTACAGCGACTTCGGAAACACCTTTAACGGAAAACTCTCTGCCCGAGCCGGACTTTCCGATTCGTTTGCCCTCAGGGGTTCTGCAAGCACGGGTTTCAGGGCACCTTCCATGCAGCAGATTTACTTCAATAACGTCTCGACACAGTTCAATCTTAATGAGCAGACGGGAGAATTTGACGCATTTGAAGTGGGTACTTTTCGGAATGACAGTGATCTCGCAAGGATGATAGGAATTCCGGAGCTTAAAGAAGAGACTTCAAGGAATTTCAGCGCGGGCTTTGTTTTTAACCCATTCCCGGCTTTCACAATCACAACCGATTTCTATTACATACTGATTGACGATCGTATTATCCTGAGCGGAAGGATTAGCGAGGGTAATGAAGCTATTCCTCAATCGGTAAGAGATAGCGTAGGGGCACAGCAGGGTCAGTTCTTCATGAACGCTGCGGACACTACGACCAAGGGGGTAGATGTGGTCGCGAGTTATGATCATTCTTTTTCCGACAATTCTACTTTAAAAATCGTTCTTGCCGGAACTGTAAACGAAACCGAGATCACGGACGTGAATCTACCGCTCGGCCTTCCCGAAGAGCTTTTTACGGAGCAGGACCGTTCGATTATAGAAGAATGGCAGCCTAAGGACCGGTTCTCCCTTTCCGGTTCTTATTCAAAGGGATTCGCATCCCTGCTGGTTGCTGTTCACCGTTACGGAGAATATACGGTTGTTGACGGCGGGAAAAGCCAGACTTACGGCGCGAAGTACATCACCGATGCGAATCTTAGCCTGGGACTGGGCAAAGTCGGTACGATTAAAGTTGGGGCCAACAACCTTTTTGATGTAAAACCCGACAAAAACGAAATCGGCCAGTCAAGGGGCGGTACCATATATGATCACGACGGGTCTCTTATAGTCGATTCCCCGGGAGTTTTCACCTATTCCCGGCGCTCGGCACCTTTCGGATTTAACGGCGGTTACTACTACGTGGCTTACGAGTACAGCTTCTAAGCCTGTCTTGCCGCAACAAAATTTTCCTGCCGGGATGAATTCAGTCCCGGCAGGAACTTTTTCCAAGATCTTTTTACACCGAGGATGACCTTATTACCATAAGCTTCTCATGGGTCATCTCGCGCATAGTGTACGGAATTCCTCCCGTTCCGATTCCCGAGTGCCCGGCCCCACGAAAAGGCATCCAGTCAACCCGGAACGCGGTGTGATCGTTTACAAGCACTGAGGCCGCTTTCAATTTCCTCACGGCCCCAAGTGCGGTGTCAATGTTCTTGGTGAATACTGACGCCTGAAACGAGTAGGGCAGGCTGTTTGCCAGCTCTACGGCTTCGTCTGTTTTTTCGTAAGAATAAACGGCTATAACGGGTCCGAAGATTTCCTCGCGCGAGAGCCTGCAGCTCTGGCTCGGGTTGAGGATTACCGTGGGCTCGTAGCAGGTTTTTCCGATTTTTCTGCCTCCGCAAAGAAGCTTTCCGTCTTTTCTCAAGGCTTCTTTTACCCAGTTGTGAACTCTTGTGACCTCTCTTGGGCTTATGAGAGGACCTATCTGCGTATCTTCGCTCATCGGATCTCCGACTTTTGTCCGAAGAGCGAGCTTTTTAAGTCCTTCGGCGACTTTCTTCACTACCGAGTTCTGTGCGAAAACCCTCTGCACGGAAACGCACACCTGGCCGGCGTGGTAGAATCCGCCTTTTGCAAGGAGGGGAAGCATGTCGTCTATGTCGGCATCGCGCTCTACTATCACGGGAGCCGCGCCCCCGTGTTCAAGGGCGCATCTTGTTCCCGGCGCGAGTCTTGACCTCAGGTGCCATCCGACTTTGGCGGAACCGATGAATGTGAGGTAGTTGACCCTTCTGTCGGTGGCCAGTGCTTCGGCGAGCGTATCGTCCACTATAACGGCACGGGCCCACTTTTCCGGAAGACCGCTCTCGTAGAGAGCTTCAAGCAGATTAAGGCAGGAGAGGGGGGTATTAAGCCCGGGCTTTATGATTACCGGGCAGCCGACGGCAACCGCGGGTATCACCTGGTGAACGGCGAGGTTAAAAGGATGATTAAAGGCCGAAATGGCCACCACGACCCCTATAGGTTCTCTGAGAGTAAATGCCACCCTGTTAAGGGAAGCGGCGTTTGAGCCCATGGGTATTTCCTCTCCTCCGAGGCTAGAGAGAGATTCGGTTGCCACCTTTATTCCGTTTATGGCCCTCGTAATCTCAGCCCTGGTGTCAATGAGAGGTTTTCCTCCCTCAGCGGCGGCGTCCGCTACGATACGGTCGTAGTTTCTCTCGACAAAACCCCTGGTTCGCTCGAGGATCTCTATTCTTTGAGGAAGGGGAATTCTCTCTGACGGCCGGTCGGCAAGAGCCCTCGCCTCGGAAAGCGCTTTTTGCATTTCCCTTTTACTGGTCACGGGAATTTTTCTTATAAGTTTTTCGTCGTAGGCTCCAAGAACCTCAAGTGTTTTCGGCATGTTTTTTCCCTCCGCCGTCCTTTGGTGTGGGTTTTTGTTTTTTTAGATACCTGATTTTAACGCACTTTACATGCCGATAGAGGGTGTTTATATTGAGAAATGGAGGTCGTTTTCATGATTATGCGCGGAATTGCCCTGATTGTTTTTGCGGTTATGGCTCTAGCTGTTTGGCCGCTCCTGCCCGCGGGTGGTGAACAGGCTGAAAAGCCCCTTCCTGAGGGAGTGATGGGACTTACCGCGGAGCAGTGGAAAAAGAAGCTTTCGCCTCTTGAGTACAAAATTCTCTGGAAAAAGGGTACGGAAGCCCCTTTTTCGGGAGACCTGCTTTACAACAAGGAAAAGGGAACCTACGTTACCGCCGGCTGCGGACAACCCGTTTTCTCCTCCGAGCATAAGTACGATTCAAAAACCGGATGGCCGAGTTTCTGGGAACCCATAAGCGAGGATGCCGTGAAGATAGTTCCCGATAATTCTTTCGGACTCAGACGTTATGAAGTGGTATCAAGCAAATGCGGGGAACACTTGGGACATGTTTTCAAGGACGGTCCTCCCCCGACGGGACTTCGGTACTGCATAAACTCGGTCGCTTTGGATTTTATTCCTTCCCAGTAATGCCGTTTTGCCCCGAGCTGCAGGTGTAATTTAGCTTGACATTGAATACGCACCTGTGATAAAAGCATAATTAGCGGTCCCTGTCTTGGGGCCAGGAACGGTTATGATCTCATACAGGAGGTATGGTTAGTATGGTTCCAATAGAAGCTTTATTAGGTTACGTGTTGCTGCTCGTAGGGTTCGTGTTCTTCGCGAACGGAATGACCCTTTTGGGTAAAACGGGAGCGAAGGAAG
>JAJDTG010000012.1 GCA_022827275.1 Candidatus Dadabacteria bacterium
ATGGACGAGGGAGTCAAGATGATGTCAAACGTGGTTGACGTTGACCCCAGTGATGTGACCATTGGCATGGAGGTGCAGGTCTGCTTCGATGACGTTACCGATGAGGTCACCCTTCCCAAATTCAAACCAGCTGGTTAAAAAAGCGGGGACGGTCAGTCCTCAAGTTTTATAAGTATGTCGTCCCCGTCCACCTTCACCGGGTAGGTCTCAAGAGGTTCGACCGCGGGAAGACAGAGCGCCTCGCCAGTTTTAACGTTGAATTCAGCCCCATGATAACAGCAAGTGATGCGTTCTCCCTCAAGATCGCCATCTGAAAGAGTAAAACACTGATGGGTGCATTCATCCTTAAAGGCGTAGAAATTCCCTTCTACACTGCATATGGCAACCACTTCTCCATCAACGAAAAAAGATTCCACTTCTCCTTCAGCTATGCCTGAAACCTTTGCCACTTTCTTGTAATCGGACATAAGCCTACCTCCCTTTGCCGTTTTGGAGCCTTTTTTCAAACCATTTCATGACCACACCCTCAAGAACTTCTCTCACGGGGTCAATTGACATATGCTCTAAGGTCTCTCCTGTAAAGGCTCGGAGCATTATTATTTTTGCCTGTCTCATCGAAATGCCCCTTGAACGCAGGTAAAAAAGGGCCTCTTCATCCATCTGCCCGATCGTGGCGCCATGGGTGCACTTTACATCGTCGTTGTATATCTCAAGCTGAGGCTTCGTATCTATCTGGGCCGTATCGGAGAGAAGAAGATTCCTGTTGGTCTGCTTCGCGTCCGTCTTCTCGGCACCTTCGTGAACCAGTATTCTTCCGTGAAAAACTCCCTTTGAGCGACCGTCGAGTACACCGTTATAGAACTGGCGGCTGTCGCAATGAGGACTTGCGTGCTCAACCCGCATGAAGTTATCCATGTGCTGGCGTCCCTCGGATATGAAAAGGCCGTAGATGTCGGAATTGCATCCTTCTCCAGCCAAGACGGGATGAACGTTGTTCCTCACTATCGCCCCTCCGCAGAGAATCGAGTGGGAAGCGATGTTGCTGTTTTTCTGTTGATTCACCCTAAGTGTGGAGAAATTAAACGCCTTCTGGCTTTCAAACTCAAGTCTGTAGTGCTCAAGATTCGCGTTTTCCCCGCAGACAACCTCCGTGACCACGTTTGAGAAATAGACGCTCTGGGATGCCGACACGTAATGTTCTATTACCTTGGCAACCGAACTTTGCCCGATGACAATGAGATTCCTCGGATTTATGAATAAGGGACGGTCTTCATCTGTCGATACGTGAAGAACATGTACGGGTTTCTCAAGAACGGTCCCGTCGGGAACATAAACAAACACTCCGTCTTCAAAATAGGATGTATTAAGGGAAATAAACGCATCTTTTTCATAATCTGCGTATCTAGCCAAGTGGCCCTTCACAAGATCGCTCTGCTCCGAGATCGCCTCCGAAAGGCTTTTTACCAGTATCCCCTCCCCGGCATCTTTGGTGTCTGAAAGCGAAGAGGCAAAGCGACCGTTTACAAAGACAAGCCTCAAACAATCAAGCCCGGAAAACCCGTAGGAATCCACGGATTTTTTAGAAACCCCGGAGATTCCATTCTCGGCGATTGAAAAAGAACCTCTACGAAGTGCCTCGAGATTGGTGAACCTCCACTCTTCGTCAGAAAGTGTTGGAAATCCGAGCTTGGCGAATCCCGAAATCGCTTCGCGGCGAAGGGTGGTTACCCACTCGGGGGCGTCTTTTTGCCCGCTATTGAGAAACTCGGAGAGTCCCTCGACGTAACTTTCGCGCGTACCGTCAAAAACAATAGCCATAATATTATGCTCCTTGCAGGTTGCCCGAGGCCTTAAAACCCGGCGTAACCTTTTTCCTCAAGCTCGTAGGCAAGTTCCTTTCCTCCCGATCTTACGATTTTTCCATCAACCATCACATGGACAAAATCGGGAACTATATAGTTAAGAAGTCGCTGGTAATGGGTTATCACTATAAAGGAACGTCCGGAGTCCCTCATCGAATTCACCCCGTTTGCCACTATCTTGAGAGCATCTATGTCAAGACCGGAATCCGTCTCGTCAAGGACCGCCAGCGTCGGTTCGAGTATCTGCATCTGAAATATCTCGTTCCTTTTCTTCTCTCCGCCCGAGAACCCGGCGTTCACGGACCTTTTAAGAAGATCCTCGTCAATACCGAGCGTTTTCATTTTTTCCCTGGCAAGCTTGGCGAACTCAATGTGCTTAAGCGGTTTTTCGTCCCAGTACTCCCTTTTCGCGTTAAGGGCTTCGCGAAGAAGATAGGTGTTCGCAACCCCCGGAATCTCGACGGGATACTGGAAAGCCAGGAATATCCCCTCGCACGCCCTTTCCTCGGGCTCAAGATCAAGAAGATCCTTGCCCTGAAAAGTTACTTCCCCTTCGGTAACTTCGTAAGCTTCCTTCCCCGCAAGAACCTGGGCAAGGGTGCTCTTCCCTGAGCCGTTCGGACCCATTATGGAGTGTACTTCCCCGGGTGCCACAGTAATGTTCATTCCTTTCAGTATTTCCTTGTCATCCACCTGCACATGCAGGTTTTTCACCTCGAGCATGTTTCGCTCCTCCTAAAATCTTTTTTTCAGAATTACGGCGGAACCCTTATTAACCCACGCTTCCCTCAAGACTTACGCTCAGCAGTTTTTCAGCTTCAACCGCGAACTCAAACGGCAGCTCCTTGAAAACTTCCTTGCAGAAACCGTTCACTATGAGCGAAACCGCGTCTTCAGCGGAAAGCCCTCTCTGGCGACAGTAAAACATCTGGTCCTCGCCTATTTTAGAGGTAGAAGCCTCGTGCTCCATGTGGGCCGTGGAGTTTCTGACCTCTATATACGGAAAAGTATGTGCCCCGCAGCGGTCCCCTATAAGCATCGAGTCGCACTGCGTGTAATTTCTCGCCTTCTCGGCATTTTTACCAATTTCAACAAGTCCCCTGTATATGTTCTGTCCCTCACCCGCGGAAATACCCTTGGAAATAATCGTGCTGCTGGTGTTTTTTCCCACGTGAACCATCTTGGTTCCGGTGTCGGCCTGCTGGCGCCTGTTGGTAAGAGCAACGGAGTAAAACTCCCCGACCGAGTTATCCCCTTCAAGAACGCAGCTCGGGTACTTCCAAGTAATAGCGGAACCGGTCTCGACCTGCGTCCAGGAAATCCTTGAGCCCCTGCCGACGCATCTTCCCCGCTTTGTTACGAAATTGTATATTCCGCCCTTGCCCTGCTTGTCTCCGGGATACCAGTTCTGTATCGTCGAATACTTTATGGTGGCGTCATTATGGGCTACGAGTTCAACCACCGCGGCGTGGAGCTGGTTTTCGTCCCTTTGAGGGGCCGTGCAGCCTTCAAGATAGCTTACGTAGCTGCCCTCCTCGGCGATTATGAGCGTTCTCTCGAACTGTCCGGTATTCTCCGCGTTTATGCGGAAATAGGTAGAGAGCTCCATCGGGCATCTTACTCCCTTCGGGATATAGACGAAGGAGCCATCCGTAAAGACCGCGGAATTCAAAGCCGCATAGAAGTTATCCCCGCGTGGCACGACCGAACCCAGATACTTGCGCACAAGATCGGGATACTCTTCGACCGCCTCGGATATTGAGCAGAAAATAACCCCTTCCTCGGCAAGTTTTTCCTTGAAAGTGGTAAAGACGGAAACGCTGTCGAAAACCGCGTCGACGGCGACGCCAGCCAGCATCTTCTGCTCCTCGAGCGGAATACCGAGCTTGTCGTAGGTCTCCTTTATCTCAGGGTCTACCTCGTCAAGGCTCTTGGGCCTGGGGTTGCTTTTCGGCGCGGCGTAATAACTTATGTCGTTAAAATCTATTTCCGGATATCTTAGAAAAGCCCACCTGGGCTCTTTCATCTTCTTCCAACGCTCATAAGCCCCGAGGCGCCATTCGAGAAGCCATTCAGGCTCGTTCTTCTTCGAGGAGATCATCCTGATTATATCTTCGTTAAGCCCCTTGGGTGCAATCTCCTGCTCTACATCAGTTACAAATCCGTACTTGTATTCCTCCTGCGCGAGTTTTTCAAGATCAACGCTCATTAAGAAAATGCCCTCCTGTTAATGACTTCTGCCGCCCCGAGTTTCGTTCACCATGTCCCCGATAGTAGTATCTTCAAGAATCCTTATCATGGAAACCTTGAGTTTATCCCAGAGAGGAAGCTGACCGCAGTTTTCATAAAGGGCGCAGGGACCGTCTTCGTCCATGCAGTCGACTATCCTTATCTCTCCCTCTATGGCTTCGTATACCTCTCTCAGGCTGAGTTCATGCGGGAGCTTACGGAGCATGTATCCGCCTTCGGGCCCCACCTTCGACCTGAGTATTCCGCGATTGACAAGCCTTCTCATCACTTTGGCGAGGTAATTCTGCGGAATGTGCTGGGTTTCGGATATCTGCTTCATGCTGAATCTATCCCTCGGATTGCCTCCCATATGGATAAGGCATCTGACGGCGTAATCAAGGGTTCTGCTTACCTGCATAATGTTATTGTATACTTTATATATCCATAAAATAGCTATCTAATTGGTAATCCTTACCATTATTCAAACAAAGTCAACCGGAGCAGGAAAGAAACTTCTTGCAGACGACTTCAAGTCTCCTCAATATATTTCCTCTGTTGCAGTCAAGGAGCAGAAACAGTCAGCACAAAGAGACTTCCGGCTCAAGCTGGTAGCTGTTAGCGGTGGGAATCCGAATACTTATCCCTGAGCTTTTTATATTCCGCTTCGGACATATTTCTCGACCTGTCAAGAAATATGGCAACCGCCCAGATCGTCTCGTCTTCGTGCGTGGGTCCGTAAGCGGGCATTCCGGTCATCTGAACCCCGTTTTTCGTGACCCAGAAGATGTTTTTTAGAGAATACTCGTACAGTTTTTCTTCAGGAAATTTGGGCGGAGGCGGGAAAAGGCCCTTGCCAGTCGGCGAAGCTTCGACACCGGGCGCTCCATGGCACTGAACGCACATGTGCTCATATTCCTTAAAACCCTTCAAATACATATCCTTGTCATTGACGTTGTAGGGAACCGTGAGACTTGCGGAGTTTCTTTTTATAGATCTCTCGGCAATGCCGTGAAAAACCATGTTTACAATCTCCGGGTGTGGTTTTGTAGCCGAGACATCGTAACGTCCGAGAACAAAATAGAGCGAGGCGGCTATAACCAAAACCGCTATCAGTAGTTTTTTCCTTCTAAATACTTTTCCAATCACCTCTTAGGCCTCTATAGACAAATTCGCCTGCCCCGATTTGCGACTACCCGCATAAACAAGCAGGATCTATGAAAACAGGACCATCCATGAAATGAGCAAGACAAGCAGGATTTACCCGGATATTCTGGACATCAATATCCATATTGAGGGTTGTTTGTCAAGCGGGCCAAGAAAAATTTTTTGCCCCAAACAATATCCTTATTTGGGGAAGAGAACTTCCTGAACCAAGATCGGAGCGGAAAAAACGTTGCCCATCAGGAAAAGGTGGAACCGTAGATGAGAAGGAGCACGATTATCACGGCAACTCCACCTACCATGGCCGCCACGTAATACCTGAGCAGGCCTGTCTGCAAAGCACTCAGGCGTCCTGACAAGCTCTTTACAAAATCGCTCAGCCCATCAAGCGAGCTGTCTATAAAAGAGCGGTCAAAATCAGAGCAAAGTGCCGAAATGTAGTTAAACGGAGAGACAAAAACTGCCTCGTAAATCTCATCAACGTACCACTTGTTAAAGGATCCGCTTTTAAGTGCGGCAGCCGTTTTACCTCTTGGTGCTGGAGCTTCTCCCCGCCTGCGACAATAGATCAAAACACCAGCCGCTATTCCCGCAAACGCCGCCAGTACCGAAAACCCTACAAGGGCCCAGTGGCCAAAATAATGGGAGTAGGCATGTTCTGCACCGTAGTGTACTACCACTGAAGAAGAAAGGAACTTCTTAATAAGATCCGTGTAATGAAAACCCACGACCTCACCCATGAATCCGGGCACGCCAAGAAGACCCCCAAAAACGGAGAGAACCGCGAGAATCACAAGAGGTACGGTCATTACGGCCGGGGATTCGTGCACACGGCTTTTCGTCTTGTAGTCCATCCTTGCTGTCCCCTCGAAGGTAAGCACGTAGAGCCTCGTCATGTAGAAAGCGGTCAGTACGGCAGTAATGAGCCCCGCAACCCAGAAAAACGTATGGCCGCCGTCATAAAGCGAGGCCAGGATTTCATCCTTGCTGAAAAACCCCGAGAGAAGGGGAAAGCCGGAAATCGCAAGCGTCGCCACCAGGAATGTGACAGCCGTTACGGGAATCATCCCGCGAAGCCCTCCCATCTTCCTTATGTCCTGCTCTCCGGCCATGGCATGTATAACGCTTCCCGCCCCGAGGAACAGAAGCGCCTTGAAAAAAGCGTGAGTAACCAGATGAAATATCGAAAACACATAGGCTCCCGCGCCGGCAGCCATCATCATGTAGCCCAACTGACTTACGGTCGAGTACGCAAGCACCTTCTTTATGTCGTTCTGGGTGATCGCTATCGTGGCGGCGAAGAACGCGGTGAACGCTGCCACAATCAAAACAACGTTTAAAGCCACTGGACTCAGGTCAAAAAGCGGCGAGCAACGGCTTAACATGTAAACCCCGGCTGTAACCATTGTTGCGGCGTGAATAAGGGCGCTCACCGCGGTCGGACCCGCCATCGCGTCCGGGAGCCACACGTGAAGCGGGAACTGGGCCGATTTCCCGACTGCGCCTATAAACAAAAGAAGCGCCATCGCAGTTATAAGCGACTGTGAAACGCCTGAAACAAAAACTGGGTCGGCAAGCTGGGTGAAAACATCCTGGTAGTTAAGCGATCCGAACACGGTAAAAATGAGAAAGATGCCGAGGATAAACCCGAAATCCCCTATCCTGTTCACCACAAAAGCCTTTCTTCCCGCATACACCCTAAAGGAGTCTTCATACCAGAACCCTATAAGGAGATAGGATGCAAGGCCTACTCCCTCCCATCCGACGAACATCATGGGAAAGTTGTTGCCCAGAACCAGAACGAGCATAAAGAAAACAAAAATGTTCAGGTAAGTGAAATAACGCGCGTAACAGCGGTCATGGTGCATGTAGCCGATCGAATAGACGTGTATAAGAAATCCCACCCACGTCACAACAAGGGCCATTACGGCGGAGAGGGAATCAAAGAGGAACTCGAAGCTGACGTCAAGGGAGCCCGAGAGCATCCAGGTGAAAAGTTCGGTCGTAATCGGCTCGGTTCCCGCTGGGCTCTGCGAGAGAAGGTCGAGGAAAAGACGCGTGGACAAAAGAGCGGAGATCAGAACGGCCGCGCACGCCACCGTCCCGACGATCCTGTCAGTTGTATGTCTTCCGGCCCCGGTAAGCTTTCCGCAAAGACCGGTGGCGAAGAAAAGCCCGTTGAAAATCGCCCCCGCAAGCGGCGCAAGAACTATGAGAGCAAGCACTCAGTTAAACCTCCGAGCATAGATTAACCCCTAAGCAGTTTCAGCAGATCGATGTCTAGACTCTCTTTCTGCCTGTAAATTGAAACGACAAACGCAAGGCCGACCGCGACCTCGGCCGCCGCCACCGTTACTGACATCAAAACGAACACATGCCCCGTGGCGCCTTCGTAGAGCCTTGAGAAAACAACGAAAAGCAGATTGCAGGAGTTAAGCATGAGCTCAAGGCACATAAGCACGACCAGTATATTTTTTCTGGTAATTACCCCGTAAACCCCGATCGCGAAGAGCACGCAAGCCAAGACCACATAGTGAGAGACCGCAATTTCCATCTTACGATTCCCTCCCCTTGGCTATGACCAGGACTCCTACCATGGCTATCACCACAAGAACCGAGGTAAGCTCAAACGCGAGCAGATAGTCACTGAAAAGAGATCTTCCCACTTCGGCCACGGTACCGAAATTCTCGGGATCCCCAAGTTTCGGAAAAACAACCGGAGAAGACAAGAAAAGCTTCGAGGCAAAAAATCCGACAACAACGATAAAGAGGAAAAGAAACGTCATCCTCTTCGGTATGTTCATACTGTCAAACCTGAGCTCGCTGTCCCTTATATTGAGGAACATGACGGTAAACAAAAAGAGGACCATTATCGCTCCCGCGTAAATCAGTATCTGTATCGCAGCAATGAAATGGGCGTGGAGAAGAACGAAAAGCACCGCAGTGGAAAAAAGAGTAAGGACAAGCGAAATAGCGCTTGAAACGGGATTTTTATGGCTCACGACCATAACGGCACCGAGTACCGCAAGCGTAGAAAAAATATAAAAAAGGACAGTATGAGACAACGGGTTTTCCGGAAGAAGATTTGGCAATCAATTATAGTTATAATGCAGACAGAGTCAAACCGGTCGAGGGATTCTACCTGCTTCTGGAAACTCCTCTCTTCGGACAGTAACCACTCACGGGACAACGGCTGCAAATAGGAGATAAGGGCCTGCAGATCTGCTGCCCGAGGGCGACCAGGAGGGAATTATACTCTATCCAGTACCCGCGAGGCAGTTTTTCCCGAAGAGCCATTTCAGTTTCATAAGGACCTTTGGTATCCACGTAACCCCACCTGTTCGAAATCCTGTGCACGTGAATATCAACGCAGATAGCGGGTTTTCCGTACCCAAGAGAAAGAACCAGATTGGCAGTCTTTCTTCCAACCCCACGAAATTTTAAAAGCTCGTCAAGACTGTCCGGAACCCGACCGTCATATTTGTTTATCAGCTTTTCACATATTCCGATTATGTTCTGTGCTTTTACCCTGTAAAACCCGACGGGATATATGAGATCTCTTACCCTTTTTTCCCCTAGCTCCAGAACCGACTGCGGAGTTGAAGCTTCGCAGAAAAGTCTCGCAGAGGCCTCGGCCGTGGTCTCATCCTTGGTTCTCAGGCTAAGTACAGTGGAAATAAGGACCCTGAAAGGACTTTTTGAGGAAACAGCTGTAAGCGTAACCACGGGAACGTCCCATCCGGCTGCTTCTTTTCTAAGCATTCCCAGCACCCTTCCGATATTCTTACTCTCGAGTTCTGCGATCATCTCAGTGGAAGCAGGTCTTTACTGAATCCGGGAGTCTTCAGTACCGCCGGCACACTTGCTTGCTATATCCTCCCATCTCTGAAAAAACACCTTGAGCGCAAGCTCAGCCTCGCCGAAGTCCGACAGTGAGATAAGATCCAGAATTCTCGCAACTTCCGGCACGCTGTTTTCATTTTTCAGCGTGTAGGGATGTATGTAATTGCAGATATCACCGTAATTAAGCACCAGATAGCTTTGTGAATCGAACTGGACGAGCCATTTTCTAACGTCTTCCAAGCTTCGGTCAAGATTGCGCAGAAAAACCTTAAGAGGATTAGCGGATTCTCCGGACATCGTCTTTTCGATCTTTTCCTGCGAGGAAATCAGTCTCCGTTTTGACTGCTCAAGAGTTGAATTGTAATGAATTGAGTTAAAGCCCCAGTGGGTATAAAAATTTTTCCTCCCCTCCTCGGAAAAAAGAAGAAACCACTCAAACGGAACAACATTTTCAGACGAGAAACAATTAAGGGAATCAGAAGTGGGTGCAACAAAATAGTTGCCAGCTTCATCCTTCATGAAAAGACAGTCGGGCAGATCTTCGTGGGGCAGATCAAGATGATCTGAGAGTGCCTGACGAAACGCGCTGTACTCATTACCGAACCATATTCCGAAAGGAGAAGTGGGGCCACCCCAGTAACGCTCATAAAACTTAAGGTACTTGCTCCAGTATTCAGATCTTTCTCTGAAAGAATCCAAAGGCTCGTACACTATAAGGGTACTGGAAGGCATCGCTTTATATTAGAAAACATGTTTACGGAAAAATCAATTCAGGCAAAAAAAGAGGAGGGATAACCATTACGGCTTCCCTCCTCTTCTTTATTACTCATCAAGAACTCAGTGTCTTAAGACACCGGCTCTTCGCCATTATCCCTGGCTATACTGCGGCAGCAGGAACCTGTGACGCATCGTGTACTCAAACGGTGTCGAGTATACCACATGACCCATGTCATCAGCTCCCCTCTCTACCGTCCTCGTCCATATCGTCAACGCCGGCGGTATTATCAGGTTGAACGTGAAGCTTATCAACCCTACTACCTCCGTAGCCGGTATCTGACCACCCATGTAGTCAAACGGCGTTCCTGACAGATACCACGAACGTACATCCTCCGTAACAGCCGTCCTCACACTCTCTGGATTCAGCTGGAACCTGTGTCCCGTCCCAAATCCTGGCGGAAGATCAGATGGCAGATACGTTACTTCATGGATACTGTTCGATACATCTGGCCTCGTCGTTATCCTGTAGTTCATCCTTCCCCAGTCCGTCTTCCCGTAGAAAGTCGGCCTCGCAGAAAGCGGCCTGTCCGAATAACGCCCGTTCGCAGTGTGCAGTATATAGCCCCTGCGCTCCATCAAATGGTTGAAATAGTTGTTGTTGGTACCATGCTCATAACCGGCGATGTATGCAGCCTTCTTCGGAAATCCGAATGGCTCCTTTCCGGCAAAAATCGGTGAGTCGTTCGACAGATACATATACGGATAGTATCCCGCTTTGTATATGTGACCGCTTCCGTCATCCACCGTCGCCGAGAACGTTACGCCCATCTCCATGTATGGACCTAACATCGTGTTCTTGTGTATTACGTACCAAAACTCTATTACATCATCCTGAACCTCTATCGGTTCCGGCACTACCGCTTTCATCGCATTGATGTCTGCCCTGATTACATAGGCCATCCACCTGCTCTCCGTATACGTAAGCGGTATGATGTCGTAGTCGAACACTGGGTCCGCTACTCCCTGACTGATTATGTGGATCCTGTCCCTGTCCAATGGTAATGGCGGAACTTCTCCCTCATCAAGCCAAGGATAACTGTACTCATTTGCATGTAATCCCATTATGGTTTTACCTCCTTACACTCTTTAATTTATTTTACGAACCCTGACTGATCGGGAACTGCTGCCTCAATCCATACTTGTATGGCGTGGCATATCCACGATAACTCGCCGGCCTCTCATATGTCTCCGTCCAAAGCACTACCGCTGGCGGTATTACAAGATCGAACACAAACGAGATCAATCCAGTTACTTCCTGAATCTTCAGCTCCGCTCCCATGTTGTCAAACGGAGTGGCCTGCATGAACCAGTTGATGGCGTCTCCGCTGGCCGTCCTGGTATGCTCCGGCTTTATCTTGAACCTGTGTCCCGTGATCATGCTGTCAAACGGAGGCGGCAATGCCGATGGCAGATATGTCAGCTGCCACTCCGAACTCGATACGTCCGGTCGCGTTATGACCTTCATGTTGAACTTACCCCAGTCCGTCTTCCCATAGAAATACGGAGGTGTTACCTGCTTGTCGTCAAACTGACCTGTTGCGCTGTGCATCAGGTATCCGTTACGACTCATCGCAAATCCAAAGAAATCCGTGCCCTTCTCTCCACCATGTACCGTACATCTGATGTAGGACATCTTCTTTGGAAATCCAAGCACACGACCTGCGTCCACCGGCGCGTCTCCCGTAAGATACATATACGGATAGTATCCCGCTCTCCACACGTTCCCGTCAGGATCCGTGTAGGTAGCCGATATAGTCACACCAAACTCAAGATATGGACCTAACATCGTGTTCTTGTGATCCACATACCAAAACTCTACTAGGTCTGCATTCTCTCCATCCCATACCTGCAACGGGGGATTCGGGCACAGACGGCTCCGAGTTGCCTCGTCGCACCTCACTACAAATGCTGACCACCTGCTGTCCGTGTATGTCAGCGGCAGCACGTCTATGTCCCACAGCGGATCCGACGGATTCGCTATGATCCATGACTTGATATCCCGCTCTATCGGAGGGGGCGGGACCTCTTTCGTCAACTCCCAGTACTTCGTTGGGACGTTTAAATGACTATGGCTCATATTTAAGCCTCCTTACTGTAGATTTGGGCCAAAACTTACCACCCATTCCATACCTCTCCATACACCCGCTTTCCCCTGTTGATAAAATGTTGGTAGTCCTGTTGGATGCGAATAGACGCAACCTCACCCGACTTAGATTTAATCAAACCCCCCACCCTTTTGTCAAGTGTTTTTTT
>JAJDTG010000002.1 GCA_022827275.1 Candidatus Dadabacteria bacterium
ACGAGACACATGTCATCCACGGCAAAAAATTTGGCGTGCAGATCATGTCGCAAGTACAATTGTATAGATCTCGATTCAGCTAAGTCGTAGATTCCTAAGTCCGAAGTTCCCGCAAGTAGGTCTGCTAAGCGCCATCGTGTAACAACTGTAGTTTTTGTACCGATTGGAATACTATCGAGGAGACGAGAAAACGCCTCGGACCGTATGAATGGTGCTACAATTAACACGTTTTGTTGAGCACCATTGAGGAGCGAAGAAAGTTCGTCTCCTAAGGTTTTCATGTTTCGATTACCTTTAAGAATTTACGAGCTTCTCTTCCCCAATCCATTCGAATATCCTCAAGTCTTTCCTTTATTTCAGCCGGAACCTTGTCTTCGTGTCGGGCCCAAGCAATTAAAAGCATTTTGAGTGTGAATTCAGCCTTTCGGAGGCGTTCAACAAGTTCTTCGGGAGACTGGTCTTCATTTCTAGTGGCCAAGACTTGAATAAGGTGTTTGTGGACTGGATGCTGGTCATTCAACCATATTTCAAGCAAATCGTTGACTGATTCGACGTCAAAGAAAGCATCTTGATGACCAAGGGTAACTGCCTTCATGAGTACACGACGGCCGCCACGAACGGTTTCTTCAGCCCACTCATAAGCAGTTTTGTCTTCAACCCTAACTTGCTTGGTTGACTCAACGATCTTTTGAATCTTCTCTTCTTCGTTTGTCTCGGGGGCTCTATCACTATCTCCGGTGTCTCCTTTTTCCTTTTGTTCTTTAATGATTTTTGTTGCAACATCTTCGACCTCTTCGCCAGTTTCCGGATGGCGGGTTTGTGGTCCTGTACCACGCATTATAGTTCTACGTTCAGTTCTCATCCGTCTGATTTGGTCGTCAATCCAGATCCAAATTTCGATAAGATCGGCCATAGGGTCGGATGTTTCCTTAAGTCGGTCAGAAAATTCACCGAATGTTTCTTCAGGATATTTCCATTCATCCAAATCGAACCCAGCACCTTTAACAAATGTATGAGCATGTTGTTTGTTATTCACAACCCCGAATATCTCATCAAGGATTGGGTCAAACTCAACTTCTACCGACCACCAACGTTCCTCCGGTTCGTAATTGTTTACCCAAGCTGTACTCATTTCAAGTTCACGGCGAGCCCGAACAATTGATATTCCTTTATTACGAGCAGCATGCTTCCCCCACGGTGCATCTCCGGCCTTTGAGTAAGATTTCGGCCATGGAATCTTGGATTTCTTCTCATTAATTGCGTCTGGACGCGCCATTGTACAACGTACATGGACTTCCCCTTGGGTGTTATTATTCTTGATCAACCATGTTCTTTCGTTGAATAATTTAAACATGGGTTTATCTTGGAATGGTTCAGGTGTTGAAGAGGGGCTTATCAAGTAAAGTGGGTCGTTGGGAAAACACTCGTTTTCCTGCTTAATGTCCAAATGGTTGTCTTTGTCAGAAGCAAGAATTAACTTGATCATAACTGGCTTTTCATGATCTGTGAGAAACTTGCGGTAGATACGGCCACAGAGATCTGCTGTTCGCTCAATGGTTTTCCCCCCGCTGCGCCACTGAACTCGATCAAGTTTGCTCCATACGACCAAGGTTCCGGCTGTTTCAGAGGTTGTTGTTGCTATCTCTTTCCACTGTTCTGGAACTGAAGAAGGGGTTGCTG
Organism: Candidatus Dadabacteria bacterium; assembly: GCA_022827275.1. GTDB lineage: Bacteria > Desulfobacterota_D > UBA1144 > Nemesobacterales > Nemesobacteraceae > Nemesobacter. Next base: position 1,681 of record JAJDTG010000002.1, read on the forward strand.
GAGGTACTTCTTGTTGTCCAGTAGATTTGATTTCATCTAGGTCAAGATAGCAATGGAAAGCGTTGTCAGCACCGTTTTGCCATGTCCATACATCCACACGCCGACACTGCGAAATTGAGGACTGAGGAAGTCCCACGCCAAAGCGACCTATGCCCCTTTTTGGGCGATTTAGACGGCGGGTCCCATCGCCAAATTTCAAAGCGCGTCTTAATGTTGTGCTATTCATCCCTCCACCATTATCGGCAACAGCGATTTCGCTTACTTGAGGTCGCGCATAAGGCTTTTCTGGGTCCAATAGCTTTTCAACAGCTATAATCTCTACTAGATCGGCTTTAGCTTCGACAGAATTATCGATGAGTTCCGCAAGTGCGTGATCGGTGTCCTTATAACCACTATCGCGCATTGCTTCAATTGTCAGTTCTGCCGAGACAATCGAAAAATCAAATTCTTGTTGAGTTGGTCTAGAATCTGTTATGTTTCGTTCCATACATCCTCCCAGTTCATGAAGGCTTGGGCGACATCGCCGAAACCTGGCAAGTTAGTGTCAACTACCGTAACTACTTTACAGTGTTTTGTCCCCCCTGCTTTAGGCCCTCTAATTACCCGACCTACCATTTGGCTGTACAACACCAAGGATTTTGTTGGACGAGCAATCAGTGCGGCACTTGCTGCTGGTGCGTCAAAACCTGTTGTAAGTACACCGTAATTGATTAATATTCGATTCGGACCACCGGATCGCTTGAATTTCTGGATCACATGTTTCCGCTTCCAGGCATCAGTTTTGCCGGTAACTGCGTCTGCTTTTAGTCCCATGCCTCTACAAACGCTCGCTAGGAGCAATGCATTATCGACGGAGGCCGCGAAAACGAGTATCCGTGAGTGAGTTTCTATAAGTTCAAGAAGACATTGAATAATGCGCAGATTACGTTGTTCATCCTCGCCAAATCGGGTGGCCAAATCATCAGAAATGTCCAATGTTTTTGATATCTCTGCTAGATCTTCAGTAGAGAGTTGGAGCCCTGGTTCAACATTGAGGAGAGAGAAATCAACTTCGGCGAGGTAACCTTCGTCGGTAAGGTGCCTAATTGGATTAGCTCCGTTGAAACTGATCATCACTTTATTTCCACAAAACAACTCCGCTACAGCGGCATCTACAGTTGGATTTCCCCATGTTCGTCCAGGCGTCGCACTTAATCCCAGAAGTGGTGTCTTGGGATTTCGGGTAGCAACTGTCTCGATAATATCTCGGTAAGTTGTGGCTACCGCTTGGTGTGCCTCATCAAACACTACCATAGTTGTCCGATCACCAAGACTCCATAGCTTCTCGCGTTCTTTTCCATAGGAGTGCAGTTTAGCCAAGCCCGCGATAACTATGCCATCTGTAATTTTATCAATCTGTGGGTTATGACTTGACCAGAACCGCAAACAATCAACTTGCCGATCTCCCAAAGCCCTCCAAGTCAATTCGAACTCTGTTGCTGCTTGCTCCAAAAGTTCACGAGTTGCTGCCAACCAGAGCACCAGTCCTTTGGGACGGGTACGAAGATGGGACGCAACAATACTCATTGCCGTCCGTGTTTTCCCGGTACCTGTTGGGAGGTGTAGCATTGCGCGGCCTTCCTCAAAATATAGATATTGCTCAATATCGCTTGCGGCTCGTTTCTGGTGAGGAAATAATCCTCTTTCGGGCAACACGGTTTTAGCTGATTCGGAAGTAGTAGTTGTTTGATTAGCGATCGTTGCGAATCCAAAAAATCCTAAAAGATTTCGGCGTAAGGACTGCTCTAGTTTGTCTTTCTGACGTAATTGATTGATGCTTATTCCGATTCGATCCTCTAGTTCCCCGATTTTGGATGGTGGTACGGTATTCAATAGAATTTCCCGTCTTTGAGTATCGTTTATGACAAGCTCAAGAGAGAGAGTTCTGCTAAGAGTTTCTACACGTTTCGAGCTATTGATGCGTTCGGGGTCGATTGTATTAATTAGGTTGAATGCCCCGGTGGGGAGAAGCTTCGCAGCATGAAAATCGTCTAGTTTTTCACAAATCTGAAATGGTTGAACTCCTGGTAGTTCTGTGGAAATAGTCATAATTATTAGACTTGCTACGTTACATTGATAAAGGGGTTAGCTACGGAAAACATAATTGAGTTAATAGATTTTTTCAAGAATTAGAAGCTATACAAAGAAGCTGCTCTGGTATTTCTAACTCAAACTGACAGTGAATTATCTGTAATGCAATTGGGAATTATGGATTAGGCTTTCAGTTGTTAGAGAATAAAAATTGTGAGGAAATATACTTGTGTAGTTATTTGTGACAGACAATGCACGACGCAGATACTTCTGGGACTCCATATATTTCGTCAATCTCTATACATTCGAGACCTTCATGGAGTGGGTTTCCTTGTTTGCGGCTTTTCTCTCTTTCAACCCGTTTACGATAGTCTCTTTTTATTTCTTCCACTCGCTTTGGGTGTTCAAGTTCCGAAAGAGACTCGTTCTCACTCCAAGTAAAAGGTGAACCATGCTGCAAAGCGGTCTTTTCATAACGTTTTGCTTCTTCAAAGGCTTCAGGATGTTCATCTTTTAGTCTTACCCACTCGATTTTTTGCTGAAAGAAGCAAAACGTGCAACCACTACGGGACCGCCAACGGTAATAACTGGGAAGCCCAAGTCCCGAGGATTCAAGCAGGTTAATTACACCTGCCTTATCAACCCCATTCTCTCTGAAAGGAAATTTGACCTGAAGATTGGCATGGGTGGTTTGCATACCTAATCGTTCCGGCTCATCGGCTCTGATAGCAATATAGCTAAATACCTTTATCCCAGACTCCAAATCACTTTTAATCCATTGCTCAAATGGTCTTAGCTTAAGTTGGCGTGTACACCACCTAGAGCGCGCCGAGGGAAGATAGTTGCCGTATTGGCGAAGCCAGAAATCAAAATCCCGATCGGGATTAAGTCTTTCTATAGGTTTTCCCAAGAATCCCTCAAGGTGGCCGAGAAACTCATAAACCTCTGGCAACTCCTTGCCTGTATCGGTAAAGAAGTAATGAATATTAAGATCGGGATAATGTTGCCGCATAAATACAGCTAGTGCTGCACTGTCACGGCCACCCGATAAACCTAAAACATGTTTTTCCTTCACGGTGTGTTTTTCCTCAATACCTATGTCTTTATTGATATATGTTTTAAAGTTTCCGCTAAAGCGGCTAGCTTCTGTTTGTTATTAATACCGTTTTTGCTAAGAACGGACTCTATGTCTTGTGCCAGCATTAAGATTTCTTCTTTTTCATCTTCGGTTATATCAAAAGTTTCGATCATAGTATAGCCATTTTCTCCTGTACCGAACATTAAAGCTAAAGCCTCGGAGGTTGGATTTCGCTTTTTTAACTGTGCCAGCATTTCCGCCTGACGGAACTTAAGTGCAAAGTCTGCGATTTGGATCATAGCAGCTTTAGGATCGTTATCGGACCATTCACGAACTGGTTTGTTGATTGCCAAGCTTGCAATTGATTCCATATCTTCTAGAGCATCGGAGAATTCTTCAAGTCTTCCCGCGAATGCGTCAAGACGAAAGTTTCCAGTTATGCCATGAACAATTTTTGCTCGTAGACGCAAAAATTCCAGGTTTGGGTTTCTTTGTCCTAGTGCTTCGAGCATGTTTTCGCGTAGCTCCATCATCATTTTCGGATACCCGTCTTCAAGTTCTTTTAGTATATCTTTAATGAATCCGCCGAAGTGTTCGTAGGACTGTTGGTCCTGAAGCGGATTTCTCTGGAGCTTATCGGTTTCAAAGATAATTGGCAGATCCACAAACAGCGCCTGAATGGGATCGCTAGCTGATAACAGTACCCCGCGCACCTTTCGGGCTTCATCGGAAATTGAAGATGTTCTTTTTGTCCAGGTAGGAAGTTTGAGTATGAACCGTACTAGAGCTCTTGCAATCTCAAGAGGTTTTTGGGGAACTGGATTGTCGCTGACTTGATTGGCCACATGCCACAGAGACTCGAGTAATTTCTCATTGCGTTCTCCTAGGTCGACCCAGCGGAGTTCAATTGTGCTGTTCTTTTGCAATAAAAAGTCTACTACTAATTCGTTTATTTCCGTCTGGAATATTCCCTCATTGTAAACTGCGACCGATGTACGGTTTGTCATTACGAAAGCCATTGCGAGAATGGGCAGAACCCCGCGACGTATGCCAAACGGAGGAGATGTCCAATGTTCATATATTTTCGAGACAGAGACGATCTGGTTTTCTTTGAGAATCTTTTCGGTTTCCTCCCAAAGTCGAAAAACTCGTTTGTTTTTTTTGTTTCCCGACAAAGGTTTAAGAAACCCGTCAGCGTCGTTTTTTGTTTTGCCGTGGAGATCTAGAGCTTCAAGAACGCTTCTGTATATTCCCAGTTCAGAGGGAAAACTCTTTATACCGAGATTTTCTTGGTCGGGATGGTTTACCATGGCGTAAAGCAATTTCCGTATTGCCGCTTGTCCATTTCCCGAGGGCTTCTCCCGGTTAACTAATTCCGTACGAATATTTGGCGCATCCGGAAATGTTTCATCTGCTAGCTTTGAAGCAAAGACCGACAAAGAAAAAGTTATTCTTGCTTGCCTACGACGTCCTCCGACAAACCATCTGGTTTCATTGAGAGAACTCTTTAAAATGGTTTGTAGTTGTTCTTTTACTATGGTGATTCTTGCCTCGATTTCTCGCCTTGCTACAGAATCGCCTTCAAGCTCAGGGTTGTTTCTTTTGATGTCGTGCAAGGCACCTAGTTCTTTGCCCAAATCGTTTATGCGCTCATAGCTGGGGCTGAATCCTACAGCAACTGGATAATCGCTAACAACCGACTTAGACGCTTCTTTGCAAATGGTGCTTATGTCTTCCCTACTATAATTATTTTCAGTTGAAACAACTAAAAAGAATACCCCCGCCGTTCCATCGGTCGGATGAAAATTTCTTGCTAAATCGCATACTTTTTCAGCCGATACGATTTCTACTTTGAACCACCTTAAAGTACCGGTCTCGTGATAATGTTTTTTGGCTATAACGGGGCGCATTTGAACTAGGTTGCCAAGTTGTTCTATATTCAACTTTCTTGCAACGAGTTCTTTTTGAAGCGAGCTCTCAATGTCAAAATCACTGCCTGCATATATAGCCCATGAATTAAAATGTTTTCTGAATATTACGGCTGACCATTTCTCTATATCCTTGAGTGCTTTTCCTATATCGCTTTCTTTGGCTTCCGCAACACAAGTTTTTAAAACTTCGTTCTCCGGCATAAGCCCGGACCCGTGTCGGAACATCTCAATAACCGCAATTGTCTTGGCAAGCTTTACATGTAGAGGGGTGCCTCTGGCTTCACAAAGTGCTACTGACTCTACAGACTGAGCCCATCTGTGGCTGTCTGCAGATACCATAATTGCCGACTCAAGGTTGACTTTCAGATAATCCCACAAGCGCCATGGTTCATACGTAGTTCCCATGGCTTCAGTTGACTTCAGGAAATCCTGAAAACCTTCGGGTTCACTTGATCCGAGGAAACCGAATACGCTTCTCTCATTCTGTCCGAATCGCCATCGGGACAGAGGCCCAAGCAGCACGGCTGTTGCAGGATGAATGGGCCAACAGGAGTCGAGGCAAGTGGCGAAATCAGATGGAATACCGGCCCGTCTGTTCCTTATTGAATTTGCTATGATCTCTGCCGTTGCAAAACTTTCAGGGTGCTCCAAGTCTGTCTCTATTGCTTTACTTATTAAATCGACTACTTCTTCAACGGCTGTAACAAGGGGAATATCGACGTAACGCCCCTGTACCTTGGCCCACTCTTTGCGCGCCTCCTCTCCAAGGCGGGAGGCGTATTGTTCAAATGATTGATGGAGAATTCCTAATACTACAAGCCGTCCTTTAGTGCGACTTGCTAACTCGGCGAGTTCTTGAAAAAAGTGAATGTCTTCTCCCTGCCGGGTGGCTTCTTCAAGGTATTTGCCCATTTCATCTATTACAAGCAGAACCCCGTTTCCGGGGCGTTTTTCAGCTTTTTTCCGAAGAAGTTTTATGATAGCTTTTGCCGATTGCCCAGACAGGTTTTCTTCTTCCGTCCGAAAGAGTTTTTTTCTAAGATCGTTTATTAAATCACCTCTATGTCCAATTAACGGAATAACAATCCAGCCCGGTTCATCTGACGGGAAAGCTTCCTCAAAGTAAGGAAGCCCTTTTGTGAGTTTTTTGGCTTGTTGGTTGAGGGGGTTATTAGCAAGGGATGCACATAGAACTAGGGCTAGGCTTGACTTGCCTGCGCCGTAGGGGCCGGTACAGGTAAAAGCCCGGCGGTTGGACTCCACAATCATTTGGGCCATTCTTTGCAACGCATATTTAGCCGAATCGTGAAAAACAAATCCGTCGAGGGCTTCAGGAATCTCTAGGTCGGTATCAATACGTGCGGATTGCTGAAAAGTCTTGGCTATCTTGATTTCTTTGGCAAGCAGCATTTTATTCTGAATCAATTCTTGGTATAAGCGAGATCGAGAAGGTCTATTGATTCTATATTCTCTTCGAACCTAGTTACGTTTCTTATCCCCGAAGTATCAGTCCACTGAAAGCGGCCACCTGAACTCTCTCCTATTCTTACGAGTCGTTCAACCAAAGACTGTTCGTCAAGTTTGAAGACTCGTCCGGGCGAACCTGGAGCATAGGTCAGAGTTTCTACCGAAACGGAGTTCGGATTAGATATTTGATTCCGCCAAAATTCATTCAAGGAGTAAAGAAAAACACCTTCGGGCAGGCTTGGTTTCGGTCCATAGTTAAACTCGTACATGTGGGACCCGATTGGGCTGATGAGTTCCAATTCCGACAGAACAGATTCTATTGAGTCTTCAGAAAACTTTTCACTTCCTTGATGAACATAACTTCTAAGAAAACATTCAACATCTCTTTTTATAGTTGTCTCAGAGGTGCGTTTCCATCCCCGTTTTTCACATAGATTTAGTATGGATTTGACTATGTCTTCACGTTCAAATTTCCTTTCAGAGAAGTAGTTAAAGGCATAATACCAAGTTGAGGTTCTCTCCCATCGTCCTGCTACCATCCAATGTATAAGCCACAAGGTAGCTTCTTTTTCCATAAAAGGGTCGTGGCCGGTTCCTGGCTTAAAAAGAAAATCACCTAATTCAGTTGGTCTGAAGGTTTTATCTTTAACTTCTATAATATTGCAAGCAAGGGCCCAATGGCGAATTGAATTCACCATGTTTTTCCCTACGCCGAAATTCACTATGGCGTCGGGGTCGGAGAACGGGTTTTTTCTGAGATTTTCTTCGCTTAGGTCGGCAACTTTTTCATAAGCCTTATATAACCAAAGATATCTAAGCGGAAAGGTCTCGTGACCTGTAAATTGTCCTTTGGTGGCTTCGTCTGCTAGGGGTCCCGTGTACACAAGAATGGCCTGACTGGATAAATCATCCAGTTTATACTCTACATTTTGCGCAACAGAAACTCAAGACTTTAAACATTAGGAGAAGTGACACAATTTCTGACTTGGATGGCTTTTTCAGAAATCAGGTCTATAGCGCGATTAACTTCTTCGATAGAGGTAAACCTGCCATATCCGAGACGGATAGAAGAGTTTATCTCGTCTATGTTAAGTCCTAATGCGGCGAGTACATAGGAAGGCTCAACAATACCGGCATTACAGGCGGCTCCGGTTGAGAAGGCAACTTTATCTTGGAGTGCGGTAACAAGCGCATCTGAATCAACGCCGGGAAGTTGTATGTTAAGGTTGCCGGGAATTCTTTGGTTCAAGTCTCCGTTAATTACTAGGTCCGGGAAATGAGTATGCAGTTTGCCTATTAGGGTGTCTCGGAGCAACAAATTGTGTTCTCGGTCTTTTTCCATTTCCTCATCAGCGATTCTGCAGGCTTCGCCGAGACCTGTGCAAAGAAATGCGGGTACTGTGCCGGCACGTAAATTGTTTTGCTGTGCTCCTCCGAAAATAATCGGTTCGATTTTTGAAGAATAGTGGTGAGATACGTACAGTGCTCCTATACCCTTTGGACCGTAAACCTTATGGCCGGATATGCTGAGTAGGTCAATTTTCATTTCTTTAACATTTATCGGAACCTTGCCTATTGCCTGTGCCGCATCTACGTGAAACGTGATACCTTTCTTGCTACATAATTCTCCAATTTCTTTAATTGGCTGAATGGTTCCGATCTCATTATTGACGAACATAACAGAGACCATGATAGAGTCTTTGTTAAGAGCAGATTCTATTTTTTCAACGTCAACGATTCCGTTTTTTCCCACGGGAACCATATCAACTAGGCACCCGTATTTTCTCATAGCGAGTGCGGTATTAAGCACGCACTTGTGTTCGATTGAAGTTGTAAGCAAGTGCTTCGCTTTAGATTTGTTATTGCGCAGAATCCCCTGAATGGCCAAATTGTTTGATTCGGTAGCTCCTGATGTAAAGAGTATTTCTGATGGTTCTGCTCCTATGGTTAGGGCAATTAACTCCTGTGCTTTGTCAATTGCCTCGGCGGATTTCCAGCCAAAAATGTGTTCGGAATGTGGGTTGCCAAACCACCGTGTCATGTACGGTTGCATTTTTTCGACAACCCTGGGGTCTAATGGAGATGTAGATTGATAATCAAGAAAGATCATGGAGAGTTCCAGGTTTTTCTGTTTGGTCTTATGTTAGTGCTTCGGCAAAAGTCTTGACTTTGTGTATGGCAAAATAAATTAACCAATTTTTTGCTGATATGAGATAGCAGCGACGGAAATCCCTACGTTAATTTTTTTCCTGCCTTTTTACACTGCTTGGTTACTATCTGCTCAATACGTTGCAGTGCGGGACATTCACCAAAGCGGTTTTTAAACAGATCTCGCGTTGGAATCAAGTTCTCAAGCAGTCGGGAGGCGAGCTCGTCAACAAGATCAAGTAGATATCGCGGTCGGATATCGCATTGCTTAGCCATATCTTCCCAATGGCGTTTGACAATTACGCCGGGATTTCTTTCATTTCCAACCGACAATGCTAAGTGATGGTCAATTCCTTCTATAGCTCGGGTGCACACGAGATCGTAGAATGGGGCCAACCGGATCTCTCCGTTTGCCTTATAAAGAAGTGATAGGTTCTTTGTGTGACCGTCGGAATTGCCTGCGAGCACATTAAAAATTTGCCAGCGCAGCAAATGCGGGAGATCCGTTGCCGGCTCACTCGATACATCCCCAAGCATCCGGTAGCATTGCGCGAATGAAGGACCGCCGTCTTCCTGATATTTTTTTTCATATCCATATCCAAGTGCTTGGCAGAAATCTTCCTGATGTGCCCGCAGCACCTTTCCTTCTCTATTTAGGAAGCGGTCGTACCGTTCTATAATTGTGTAATGGACATTATTTATGGATCGCAACTGGATATTAACAACGGGAAGACCGACAGCCTGAGCGAGTAATACGGTGAAGGTCTCATAGGCGGGCACATTACGGTATTCCGCAATCTCAAACTTGAGTATGTGGCTCGAAGGAGATTCACCCTGTGGAAGCAAATATTTCTCTTCCCGCACAAGAATCGGGACTTTGTTTTGGGCACCGGCTAGTGAAAATCTTGGCCTTTCTTCTCCTGACCAGGAGTATGAGTGTCCATGTTGAGTGACCCAAGCCATTAGTTCTTCATCGTCTATTAGACGGTAGCGTTGTTCCGTTGAAGGTTGCCGTTCTTCCGGGAGAACAGATAAAGCGCCTGCGCATTCACCACCTATAGCTCGTAGCAAATTAAAGTCTGTATTAGATATTTTCAGGTCGCGGGCTGTACGTTCCCGGAAACCGGCTTCGGGAAGCAGATTGGCGAAGAAGCTGTGGGCAATACCTTCTTCCGCCTTAAATTCCTCCGCGCTGAGAGGGAGACTCTGCGAGATAGCAAATCCCTCGCCCGAAAGCCAGCTGGGGTGATAACAAAAACTTATGTGGCCGAAAGAATCTCGTTGCAGGCGGCCTACCAGGCGTTGCCCGTTCCATACATTTAGCGCGTCGGGATCACCCATAGGTTTTTCTCTGGCTCTTGATAATCTGGGATGAGGGTGTCACCCCGCGGGGTTGGACTATGACTTCAAGCCCAACGGTTCGTAGTGCTTTTAATATTTTTCCGATCTCTGAGGTTTCTTTGCCCCGTTCGAACTCGGAAAGAAAACGAGGGCTTAGATTTCCTAGTCCAGAAACTGTTTCAAGCGTCAAGTGTCGGTTTTTCCGGTGATCGCGAACTACACGTCCTAATCCTGCTGCCGATTGGATAATTCCATATTGTGGGTTTTGTTTTTTCATTGTATCATCAAAAATACTCCTGTACGGTAAAAAATACCATGTTATATAGTAAAAATCAATTAATAATTATTGTACGTGATTATTTAGCTAATAGAAGCTGTTCAATATAATAGATAATCACGTACGGTAAAAAACAAATCAATTTATATAATAATTAGAATTTATATAAATAGCTAGACAACCAATCAAAAATAGAAATCAAGCGAGAATAAGAAATTGACAATATTTGAATGGAGAGGAGAAATCGAACTCAACGTGGGGATACCATGCTACAATTGATTTCAAGTCAGCGGGTAGCAACTAGCTACCAATTTCCCTCCGCTTATTATTGAAGACAGGAAATAATTAAATATAGAGTGATTTCGAGCTTGAAACCACAATTGGTTTTTGCTTTCGGTTCATAAATTTTGATGATATATCCCCAATAAGGCTAAAGAAGCTATAGATAAGGTCGTGCCTAACTTCTCAGAAGAGGGTGTTGCGGAACTTATTGCGTTGCATCCGGTTTTATCGAAATGGATTGCTGAGCCTATAAACACTTTTGTAGACCATCAAAGGTGAGAATTTGCTCCAATCTTTTTTTAGACGATATGTTGAGATAGAGACCGAGATGAAGGATGTTTTCTCCCTACCTCTTTAACTTGTAGCCGGCCTCCACCATGTCCCAGGTGTCTTTAGTCACTCCCTGTTCGCGTAGCTTGTTCTTCTGAGTTCTCTGCGTACCAGTCTTCGGGAAGGAATCTACAGACCTTATAAATCTTGGAATCATGAAGTAGGGCATTCTGGGCTGAAGGTAATCCATCAGTTCCGGGGGGTCTACCTCTTTTCCTTCCTTTGGAATCACGAGTACCATGAGCTCGTCTTCCGCGTATTTCCCGGCTTCTGACTTTATGCCTATCGCGGCCGATTCCTCGACGTTGGGGTGGGAGTTGACGATTTTCTCTACCTCGAAGGAGCTTATGTTCTCGCCCCTTCTTCTTATGTAGTCCTTGACCCTGTCAACAAAATATATGTAGCCGTCTTTGTCCATTCTTCCCGCGTCGCCCGTGTGGAACCAGAAATTTCTGAAATCCTCGACGGTCTTCTCGGGCATCTTGTGATAATAGTGAAGCATCACGTTCGGTATTCTGGGACGCACTATGATTTCCCCTATGCTTCCCCTCGGCACCTCCTCGTCCGTCTCGGGGTCAGCGATCTTTATCTCGTAGTTTGGGGCTTCCTTTCCGCAGGACCCCACCCTGAAAGGCTCTCCCGGTCTCATCCAGGTGCACTGGCCTATTTCCGTCAGGCCGTAGCCTTCCATGAACTTTATCCCGAAGCGCTCCATGAACTCCTCTATCATGTCGTGGGGGGCGGGCGAGCCGAGAACGAGCTTTATTTTATGCTGTCCCTCCTCCGGCACAGGAGGGGTGTTCCAGAGAAAGTACGACATGGTTCCCACGGTGTTGAACTTTGTCACCCCGTGGTCGACCATCCATTTCCAGAAGCGGCTTGAGCTGTATTTCTCCTCCACTACGGTTTTCGCTCCCTTTATCAGCGCCGGGTAGACAGTCATCACCATGGCGTTTGAATGGAAAAGCGGAAGGCACGTGAAGCACACGTCTTCAGGGCCGACATCCATTATCTCGGCGTAGTTCCTTGCGCTGCTGTAATCGGCGGCGCAAGGTCTCATGACCCCTTTTGAGCGGCCCGTGGTGCCGGAGGTGTACATGAGCCTCGCGTAGTCCATGAATGTGACCTCGACGTCCGGCTCCCTGCCAGAGCCCGAGTTTATGAATTCTGAGTAGGAGATCATTTTGCGGAATCTGTATCCGTGTCTTTTAAATTTCTTATCCCCGCTTCTTGTCCAGACTATGACATGGCGAAGCTTGGAGAGATTCTTCGCTATGGGGGGCATCCGGTCCAGATACTCTTCCGCTATGAAAAGCACTTCCGCGTCCGAGCTGTCGATTATGTATTCAAGAAAGTCCATCTTGTAGGCCGTGTTTATGGGTACCATCACGGCTCCCATCTTGAGGATTCCGAACCAGGTTATTACGTAGTCATCGGAGTTAGGCATGTAAACGGCGACCTTTTTCGCTTTTTCCACCCCGAGGTCGCAAAGGGCGTTTGCCACGCGGTTAGCGAGACGGTTTGTCTGGTAGAAACTCAGGGGCTTTTTGTAGCCGAACTGAAGAAAGGGTTTTTTGCCCAGCTTTTTCGCCTGTTCGCGAAGCACCTTGGGAAGCACCCAGTTCGAGCGGTCTTCCTTGAGGTACCAGTTGACGTCGAATTTCCCGTTCTCGCGCTTGTAGGTGACGGGGTGCAAGAGGTCCTTAGATTTCTTTCTTGTCATTTTTTTCTCCTTTTCCGTATAGCGGCAGGGATTCCCGATTAAGGGTCAGGTCTTTTTGCTTAAGTAAATTCCTCTCCGGCCGGTTCTGTTTCAGTTTTTTTCTTTGCGAATATCTTCGCGATAATTATTCCAAGCTCATAGAAAATGAAAAGAGGAATAAGCATAAACATCATCGATACGGCATCCGTGGTCGGTGTTATGAAAGCGGCGAGGATGGCGTTTATCAAAAGCGCGTATTTCCTGTTCCTGGCGAGAAATCCCGCCGTTACGAGCCCGAGCCTTGAGAGGATGAAAACCACAAGCGGAAACTCAAACACGAGCCCGAAACCTATCATAAGCGCTGTGAGGAACGATAGCGCCTCCTTTATACTGGGAAACGCCTTTACGTACTCGGTCGTGTATTCCCCGAGCAGGAACCGCAGCCCCTGAGGGGCGGCGATGAAGTAGCAGAAAAGCGCTCCCAGGACGAAAAACAGGGTTCCGAAAATGACAAGCGGAATAACAACCCTTTTTTCCCTCTTGTAAAGCGCCGGGGAAACGAAATGCCAGATGTTATAGAGAATGAACGGAACGGAAAGAAAGAGGGAGAAAAACAGCGATACCTTGAGATAGGTGAGAAACCCCTCGGCCGGGCGCGTGAATATAAGGGAGCTTCCCTCGGGCAGGCTCCTTATTATGGGTCCCATGAGCAGGTCGAAGAGCTGTTTTGAGAAAATGTAGCAGGGAACGAAGAAGACAAGTATCGGAATCAGGGAATATATGATTCTTTTTCTGAGTTCTTCTGCGTGCTCAAGAAAATTCATGCCGCTTTCTTCTTTCATTGCAGCAGGTTAGGTTAACCCAAATCGCGGTTTTTAACAATTTTGCGCTTCCTGGCGTGTTCTGTCTGCCCGCTACCGGAAACACGGCCAGACTGATTGACATTGTCTTTTGTTTAACTATTATCTTAGTGGTTTTTATCCCGCCATCCCGGAGGAATCTCTTGAAAATACTAATAACTGACGGACTTGCTAAGCAGGGCCTTGAACTTCTTAAGGCCGCCGAAGGGGTCGAGGTTGACGAGAGAAAAGGCATCTCTCCCGACGAGCTTGTTGATATAATAAAGGACTACGAAGGCCTCGTGGTGAGAAGCGCCACGAAGGTTACCAGGGAAGTCATAGAGGCTTCGGGAGGCAGACTTCGGATCATAGGACGCGCCGGAATAGGGGTAGACAACATAGACCTTGATGCCGCGACCAGAAACGGGGTAGCCGTTATGAACACCCCCGAGTCAAACTCGATAACCACTGCAGAGCACACCATCACGCTGCTGCTTTCCCTTGCCAGGAGGATTCCCCAGGCCCACTCCTCAATAAAATCGGGCAAGTGGGAGAGAAACAAGTACAAAGGAGTTGAGGTTTTCGGGAAAACAATAGGACTCGTGGGCCTCGGAAACATAGGAAAGCTTGTTGCCGAGCGGGCTATGGGTCTTAAGATGAAGGCGATCGCGTACGATCCTTACCTAAGCAAGGAAGCCGCAAAGAAGCTCAGCATCGAACTTGTCTCCCTGGATGAACTTTTCCGCCGCTCGGACATGATAACAGTGCACACCCCCCTTACGGATGAGACGAGGGATCTCATAGACTCCGAGTCTTTTGCGAAGATGAAGGAAGGGGTGATAGTGATTAACTGTGCCAGAGGGGGGATAGTGAACGAGGCGGACATGGCCGAGGCTCTCCGCGAAGGCAAGGTGGGAGGAGCGGCGTTTGACGTTTACACCTCGGAACCCATAGATCCCGAGAACCCCGTTCTCTCGGTCGATGAGAACATAGTGCTTACCCCGCATCTAGGCGCTTCAACGGAGGAAGCTCAGATAAAGGTCGGAACCACCATGGCGGAGCAGCTGATAGATTTCGCGCAGAAAGGGGTCGTCAAAAACGCGGTTAACATGCCGTCGCTTACAACGGAGCAGCTTGCCGTCATGAAGCCTTATATGTCAATCTGCGAGAAGATAGGCAGTCTTCACGGACAGCTCTGCAAGGGCGCGGTTCGCACGATAGAGGTGACTTACGAGGGCGAGGTGGCCGAAGTGGACTGCGGTTACCTGACGGTTTCCGTGCTGAAAGGCTTTCTCTCGCACATAATGGATATCTCGGTGACCTACGTTAACGCTCCGTCAATAGCCGAGGAAAGGAAGATAAAGATAGTGGAGTCAAAATCCGCGGCCATGAGCCAGTACACGAACCTCATTACAGTGACTGTTGAGACCCGCGAGGCGACCAACGAGATTTCGGGAAGCGTTTTCAGCGGGAACCACGGAAGGATAGTCAAGGTGAACGGGGTCGAGATCGATGTCGTTCCCGAGGGATTCCTGCTTGTGAGCCACAACTACGACCGCCCGGGCTTCATAGGTTCCATGTGCTCTGTTCTCGGGAAAAACGGCGTAAACATCGGCCGGATGCACCTTGGAAGAAAGTCCGCCGGCGGGGAAGCCATAGTTTTTACGAATGTCGATGCCGAGGTCAGCGAAGAAGTTATCCAGGAGATTTCCACCGTAGAGAATATTATTTCGGTAACCCAAGTCAGTTTTTCAGATGAATAAATTTCTTACACTGCCCCAGGGAGTGAAGGATTTTGGTCCCGTTAAGGCAGAGAATCTCAAGCGGATAGAGAACGTGCTCCTGGAGGAGTTTTCCTACTGGGGTTACAGGAGGGTTATAACTCCTCTTTTCGAGTATCTTGACACCATGTCCGCGGGTATCGGGGAAGACTTCAAGCACAGGCTGATGAAGTTTGTCGATCCGCACACGGGTGAAATCGTGGTGTTGCGCCCCGACATTACTCCCCAGATCGGACGTATGGTCGCCACGCAGTTAAGCGATCATCGCTACCCTCTCAGGCTTTGCTATTCCGGAAGGGTTGTGAGGTACGAGGAGAAGGGCAGCGGCAAGGAAAGGGAGGTCTTTCAGCTCGGCTGCGAGCTTCTGGGGCTTAGTTCGACTGAAGGGGATTCCGAGATAATTGCGCTGGCTCTAAAATCGCTTAACCGTCTCGGCCTTAAAAAAATAACCCTGAACCTCGGGCATACCGGCATTCTTGATGCTGTTCTTCGCGACGCCGGAGAGATAAGGGATGAGCTTGTGCAAGCGCTTGTAAAAAAGGATCAGGAGTGGATAAGAAAGATAGTGGAACCCTCCGCGATTCCCACGGACGTAAAGGATGTTCTTTTCTCCCTTTCTGATTACTACGGCGATTCCGATATCCTTCGCAGAGCCGCCCGGAACGAGAGATTCAGGCCCTGTATCGAAGAAATCGTCTCCGTGATCTCCGTGCTTGATGAATACAGTATCGAATGCGACATATCGGTTGATCTTGTGGAGGTCAAGGGTTTTGAGTACTACACCGGGGTCACTTTCGAGGTGATATCATCTGTGGCTCCTGCTTCCCTGGCGACAGGGGGCAGATACGACGGCCTCGTCAGCCGGTACGGGCGGAGAGTCCCCGCAGCGGGATTCGCGATAGACGCCGAGGCGCTTATGCAGAACACCAGGAGCAGCGATGGCGAGAACCAGGTCCATTTTATAATAGTGCCCAAAAACCAGGATCTCAGAGGTGACGCCATACGGCTTGCCGAGTGGCTGCGCTCAAGCAGTTTCAAGGTCATACTTGACTTGAACGGAAGCTACGCGGACATGATCGATTCCAACAATTTCTTCGACGGGGACGGCTCGTTCGCTACATACGGGGTTATAAAGCTTGAATCCCCTTCCGAGATGAAGCTGGTCGAATCCCGCACAGGGTCCATCAGGGAATTCTCCAATCTCGAGGAACTTCTTACCGGAGGAGGGCTCTAGGCTTGCCGAGCATAGTGGTCCTGGGTACGCAGTGGGGGGATGAGGGCAAGGGAAGGATAGTGGATCTCATAGCCTCAAGGACCGACCTGGTGGTAAGATATCAGGGCGGGAACAACGCGGGCCACACCATTGTTACGGACGGGAAGAAAATCATACTTCACCACGTGCCCTCGGGCATACTCAGGGAAAACAGCCTGTCTCTTATCGGAAACGGGGTGGTCGTTGATCCCAAGGTGCTGGTGGCGGAAATAGACGCGCTCAGAAGCGCAGGGTATCCGGTTAGCCCCTCTAATTTTCTCCTGAGCGAAAGGGCCCACGTGATAATGCCCTACCACAGGGAAATAGACCTGCTTAGGGAGAAGCGGCGCGCAAGCGGAAGGAAAATAGGCACTACCGGCAGGGGAATAGGGCCGGTCTACGAAGACAAGTACGCAAGACGGGGCATAAGGATGCTTGATCTTACCGAACCCGAAACCTTTCGCCATAGACTTATCTCCGTAATGGCTGAGAGAAACGCCTATATAGAAAAGGTTCTCGAGGCGGAGCCCCTTGATCCCGAAAGCGTGTATGAAGAGTACGTCGGGTATGGCGAGGTTCTCGGACCCTTTATCTCGGATGTCTCTGCTATTGTCCGCAGAAGCGGCGATGAGGGCAAGAGAATTCTCTTTGAGGGGGCTCAGGGCTCGCTTCTCGATATCGACTTCGGCACTTACCCTTACGTCACGTCGTCAAACGCGGGTCTTGGGGGTGTGTTTTCCGGGACCGGTGCGGTGCCGGCACTCGTAAGCTCTATAGTTGGAGTAGCTAAGGCGTATACCACCAGGGTCGGGGAGGGCCCCTTTCCGACGGAGGAATCGGGCGAGATACAGGATGCGCTGAGAAGGGAAGGGGAGGAATACGGGGCCACCACCGGGAGAAGCAGAAGGTGCGGATGGCTCGATGTGGTTGCGCTTAACTATGCGCTTAGAACAAATGGCGTAACCGCCATTGCCCTTACGAAGCTTGACGTGCTTTCGGGTTTTGAAAAAGTAAAGATATGCACGGGCTACGGATATAACGGATCGATCATGAAGGAATTTCCCGCAAGTCTCTCCGTTCTTGAGAGCTGCGAGCCCTCATACGAGGAAATGGACGGGTGGGAAGAGGATCTAGCCGGGATAAAGAGCCCGGAACAGCTACCCCCCAATGCCCTGCGTTTCATAAGGAGGGTTGAGGAACTGACCGGAGTTCCGGTCTGGATCGTTTCGGTGGGACCGCAGCGCGACATGTACCTGGAGCTAAAAGACTGCGTGTTTTCCTGCTAGTCAGTCTTCCTTCACAACCCTAATCGTCTGTGCCGTAAGCTTGGGGTCAAACCTGTTCTCAGAGGAGATGAAGTTGCTGTCGAAAAGGCCCGCGGCTTCCACTATGTCCCCCTCGGCAAAAGAGAGTTCTTTTTCCCAGACGACAGTTATGTAGTTTCCCTCGCTGTCGGCGAGCTTGAAGGTCGCCGATTCTACCTGTTCTTCCATGGTTTTGATCTCCCACACTTTTCCTTTGACGCGCACTTCCTGCATTGAGTATACCGAGGGATTAAGCACGAGGACCACTACGGATTTGTCGGTCGAGATCATTGAAGTTGCTGGGTTCTTCCATTTGGTGCACGAGGGAGCAAGCAACATTGCTGCTAGAAGAAAGACGGCGAGTGTTTTCATCTGTTTTCTCCTGTTAAGTGGGTACGTCCGCTCACATTATCCTTAATTTTTTCGTACGCGTCTATTATTTTCATCACGAGAGGATGCCTTATGACGTCAGTTTTCGAGAAATTGACGAACTCTATTCCTTTTATTCCGGAGAGAATGTTCATGGCTTCGATAAGCCCTGAGTTCTGTTCTCTGGCAAGGTCTATCTGGGTTATGTCTCCAGTTATCACCGCCTTTGAGCCGAACCCGAGTCGGGTGAGAAACATCTTCATCTGTATCGCCGTTGTGTTCTGGGCTTCATCGAGAATTATGAACGCGTCGTTTAATGTTCTTCCTCTCATGTAGGCTATCGGGACGATTTCGATCATGTTCTTTTCAATCAGCCTGTTTGCCTTCTCAAATTCCATCATGTCGTAGAGGGCGTCAAAAAGAGGTCTCAGGTAGGGATTCACCTTTTCCTGAAGATCGCCGGGGAGGAAACCCAGCTTTTCTCCGGCCTCCACCGCGGGCCGCGCGAGCACTATCCTGTTCACCTTCTTGTTCGTAAACGCCGAGATGGCCATTGCCATTGCCAGATAGGTCTTTCCCGTTCCGGCGGGGCCTATTCCGAACACCATGTCATTTCTTCTTATGGCGTCGATGTAGAGTTTCTGGTTTATCGTCTTGGGGCTTATTATTTTTTTCCGAACGGAAATGCAGACCGTGTCGAGGAATATTTCTTCAAGTGAGGCGTCTTTCTGCCCCAGAAGCCTCTTCGCTATTTTTATGTCGGAGGGCTGAAGTACGTATCCCTTTTCTATAAGGGTATACATCTGCCCCATGAGCATGCCCGCTTCGGCAGTTCTCTCCTCGTTTCCCTCAAGAGTGATCTTGTTGCCCCTGGTGTGGATGCTTATGTCGAATTCGTTTTCTATTTCCTTGAGATTCGAGTTAAGTTCCCCGTAGAGGACCTTTACCGCTTCAATGTTCTCAAGTTCAAGTTCCCTGATTCCGTCCATAGGCACTTAGGAAGCCGCGCGGGAGAAATTTTGCTTCGTGTTTGGAATTTTTATTGTACCCACCCGAAAACGATACTGTACAATTCGGCGTCTCACATCAGTTTATTTTCCCTTTTTTAAGGCTTTTCTCAACACTTGATTTTTTGCCGGCACATGGAACCTAGCCGGTCTTCCATGTTTTAACCGCCTGATCAGCGAGCCAGGACTGGTAATTGTTAAGACTGGCCAGATCCCAGCAGTCGTATTCTGCGATCTTCCTAGGCAGCTTGAAGGGAGTTTCGAGATAGTGCGACTTCTTGGTGGCAAAATCATCACGTTCCAAGGAGTCCTGTTCCAAAAGCAGCATATTCCCTAGTCGGTCTGCGATATCATTTGCTCCCTCGCCAAAATCCCGATACCACTCCGGACTTGGATTGTATGGGCAGATGTGCTCAAGTTTTGTATCAAGGTATCTGACCTTGCGGCCTAGTTTGCTTTCTATCTCGGCCAGCAGGAAGCGGATTTTTTTGGATGAGCGCCGACTAGGCATCTTGTAATACTCAAAAGCGTTCTTGAATGCCTTGTCGGAAGGATAGAGACTTTTATAATCGGAGCTGTTCTTAACGTGACTTGCGCGTTTGAATTCACCGCTGGCTATTTTGATGGCGATGCTGTTGTAACGCCTCTCTTGCTGGTTTGCTGAATATCCGCAAATCACGTTATAACGAATTGACAAGCAATAGAGATACCGTAGCGTCTTGATGAACTCAGGGGGTGAAAACTTCTCAAACGCTGTCATTAACACCATATAGGGCTGCCGTATGCCGAAAAGCTTCAAACCTTCAAGGAAATGCACAGCCTTTTTATATTTTCCTCCCGCGTGCTGCTGCCACCACTGGTCATAAGGGCTGGATAACAGCGCATATAAAGGAGCCGAGTCTGTTAATGACCTTAGGTATCCATGTGCTTGCTCGGGCGTGGTATAAAGTTGCCTTACCGATTTGAACAATTCTCTTTTGGTTGAAAAAGGACTGCGGGAATTGTGGTGATAACGGACAAAATCAGTAAAGTTGTTCTCTCCTAATTCATCAAGAATCTTTGACCAGGTTTCATCAAGATCATCCAGTGTTTCGTCGGGCACGTCATCATTTTTGGTAACCACTGAAAAAATATAGTTTTTTAAAAGATCGGGCGTTGAAAGCTGTACTCCTCTGGCATTTAGTGTTTCAAACACCTTGTAGGCGTTTAGATTGTCCCGCACCACAATTTTCGTGAAAATCAATCTGGATGAGAATCTGTTGATAAATGCACCGATTTCCTCGCCGCTATTTCCCAGATTCTTGCTGCAGAAGAACTCGAAGGCTTTGCTCAGCAGTCTGTTGGTCGCGGTAATTCCCCGGCTATTGGACGCGCGGAGATTGGAACAGATATCCTTGTAAAAACGTCCATTGTTGCGATTAAGTGTCAGCCTGCTGCTCACTCGCAATGAGACGATATCTTTTGATCCGATATAGCGTCCTGTGATCTCTTTCAGACGCTCTTCGTTTTTCTCGGTATCTTTACCTTCCTCAGCCAATTGCTGAATGTGTCGCATTGCAGCCAGGATCAGCAGGGAAAGCGTAACTAGGCGTTGCTGGCCATCTATCACTTCGAAATCATTCTGGCCCTTGCGTTGTAATACTATATAACCCATATAGTGAAAGCCTTCCTGTTCTAGGTTTTCAATATCCGCCCACAGGTCTTCCCACTGTTCCTGCTCCCAGGAATAATCCCGCTGAAAGTGTGGTACGGTATATTTGGCTGCGTTGCCCAGCAGCTCGGACAGGCTTTGATTGGCAGGTTCCATCAGCATAAAGCCGCTCATGTGGACACATCCTTAACATACAACTTCAATACTCTAAATCTTGCCCGCTACCACTTGGGAGGTCAACGCAGCATGATACTTGTGTAGGAAGTCGTCGCTGTTTGGCGGGGAGGAGATGGCGGTTGGTGGTTCTTTCTTCAAGACGGATCCGAGAAAGAGAAGGGGGCCATTCTCTAGGGTATTCCAAGTGGGTCCGGATAAATCAGTCTGTAACCGAGAGTTTCTTTAAGCTTTTCGTTTGAGACTATCTTGTATTCCGGCGGGTTTTCCGTTTCGAAAAGCGGCGGTTCGATCCCGTATTTCCAGGCTTCACGCGAGTAGTACTCCCTTCTTGTGGGATGCTCGTCGCAGACGGCGTTTAGTATCGTATTTCTTATGTTGAGTTCTATTATGTTTCTCACGATTCCTATGCAGTCATCGCGGTGTATGAGGTTAAGTGGGCAGTCGGGGTTTAGCACCAGTTTTTTCTTTTTTATCGATCTTATTGGCGCCCTGTTGTAGCCTATCAGTCCCGAAAACCGTATCACGGTCGTATCGAATTCCGGATTATCCATTAAAAGCTTCTCAACACGCAGAAGAGCTTTTCCCGACGGTTTGTCGGGATGGAGAGAGTCTTCTTCTCTCACCACTCCATTTGTGTTCGGATAAACTGAGGTTGAGCTGGCGAAGATGACCATTTTCCCCGGGGGAGAAGGTATCGCTTCTATCAGATTCGCGATCTGCTTTTCATGGTAGGTCTCTATATCGTCTCTTCGCTCAGGGGGAAAGTTTATGAAAATAACATGAGAGGAGAAAAATTCCTCCGCCCCATCTCCGTTTACTTCAGGGCAGATGTCTATTATGTAAGGCTCTATTCCTTTTTCCGGGAGGGAAGCGAGTGCCTCGGGACTCCTGACAGATCCTCTTACGGAAAAACCCGCTTCCTTAAGGGATATCGCAAGCGGCTCTCCGAGCCATCCGCAGCCGAGGATGCTCACGGTTCTCACCGGTTCTGCTCCGCCTCGCGCGTCGTTATCTCACGCATGACTTCCGCTCTCTGCTCGTCTGAATACTCCTCCCAGTTTGCTATCTCGTCGCTTGTGCGAAGACACCCGACGCATAGCTCCGTGTCCTCATCCATTATGCATATGCCGTTGCAGGGAGAGCTTGTTTTTCCCAAGGCGTTATCCTCCGCAGAAAAGCCTCAGCATCTCAAGATACTTCTCGCTTGTTTTTCTTACTATTTCGGGCGGGAGCTCGGGAGCCGGGGGATTCCTGTCCCAGCCCGTCTGCTTGAGGTAGTCCCTTACGAACTGCTTGTCAAAACTTGTCTGGGGTCCGCCCGGGGCATAGTCCGCCCGGGGCCAGAATCTTGAGGAATCCGGCGTCAGGGCTTCGTCTATCAGGATGAGTTCCCGGGTGTCCCGGTCTATTCCGAACTCGAATTTAGTGTCGGCTATTATCATTCCCTTCTCCTCGGCTATCGCGGCCGCCGCGGTGTAGATCTCAATGCTTACGTCCCGCACCCTGCCCGCAAGTTCCGCTCCTATCATCTCGCGTACTTTCCCGAACGTTATGTTCTCGTCATGTGTTCCCTGTTCCGCCTTTGTCGACGGGGTGAATATAGGTTCGGGAAGCTTCTGCGACTCAAGGAGTCCTTCCCCAAGCGGTATGCCGCAGACGGAGCCTGTCTTCTTGTACTCTTCCCACCCCGAGCCGCTTATGTATCCTCTCACTACGCACTCCACGGGAAGCGGGTCGGTTTTTTTTACCAGCATTGACCGTCCGGCGAGTGTTTCTGCGTGATTCCCGAATGGTTCGGGGAAATCTCCGGGGTCCGTTGAGATCATGTGGTTCGGGATTATGTGTTCTGTTTTCTGGAACCAGAACTCGGAGACGCGGTTCAGCACCTCGCCCTTTGCGGGTATCCCGTTTGGCAGTATGACATCAAAGGCCGAGATACGGTCGGTGGCTATCATTACGATACGCTCGCCGAGGTCGTATATGTCCCTTACCTTGCCCCTTCTGGGTTTCCCTGATCCGATGAAGTCCGTGCTGAGTACAGTTTTGCGAATGGTTCCGTCACTTGGTTCCCGTTTTTTGCGGAAGGCTCTGACCAAACGGTGAAGCTACCCGAAACCGCTTCTGTTCTCAAGCACACTGTCAGATCTTTGCAGTTTGGGCAATACGCGCCCGCGTATATGCCCGGCGGTGCGGGAAGCTGGGAAGGGAAGTGCTGCCGAGGAAATTTCTCTGCACGTGGAAGCAACGGACATCTCTGGCGTGAAGCGGAGTTCTGAGGAGAAAAGAATAGACAGAAAGGGATTCCACTGCAGGAGTTTTTAAGGCGCCTTGTCTGCGGGGCTTATGTCTGTCTCCGTGTTTACCTCGGATGCGTGTTCCGCTCTTTTCTCCACACCAAAAGCAGACAGGAGATGATCAGAAAAAGGTTGAACACTGTGCCCAGCAGTCCGCTTCCGCCGGTTCCATAAGAAACAACAGAACATCCCCCGCCACCATCTTCCTCCATAACAGGAGGTTCAGGAATCTCAACGAAAACCCCGAAAAGAGACGACAGGGATGAAGTGTCAGCGCATAACGATTCCATATTGTTAACAGTCTCTATCCCGGACCCCGAAAGAGGTATCCAGTCCTCTCCATCATAACGGTAAAGCCCGGGCATTGGCTCCTCAGCATCTTCTGGTTCAGAAGCGGGCAGACACACAGACACTGTCTCATCCTCCCCGAGCGTGACGCTGCCAATACCCGCTCTCACCGCAAACCCCTCAAGACTAAACCCCTCAGGCAGTTGCTCTTCCGAAGGAACGCTGAGTTCAAAGGAAACAGTTTCAACGCGCCCAGCAACGGGAGAAGAAAGTATTATTGACGGCATCTTCTCACCAGGCTGTTCGTCTCCCGCTACGCTTAATTCTATCGTAATGTACTTTCCTTCCTCGCTGCTGATCTCGATCAGGCTTGTACCCACGCAACGGGGAGATATGGCCAATCCATCATCCCCACTGTCTTCACTCAGACCATCACAGTCGGATTCCGGTGGAGATGGCGGAGGCGGTGGCGGTGGAGGTGGCGGAGGCGGTGGCGGGGGAGGCGGCGGACAGTAGGAAGGGGTATAATTACTGATACCATCCAGCCACTTCATGAACTCCGGATCGTCAGGAACACCCACACCTGTACACCTTAGGTCAAGCGTATCAAGGGCGAGGCTAGAGAGTTCAAGCGGGAGTTCTCCTGTAAGACTACGGTTTCCGGAAAGAGTCAGTTTCTTAAGGGACAGCAGACCCGAAAACGCGTCATCCATATCTCCCCTGAGATTGTTGTTCGGAAGATCAAGTCCCGTAACCAGACCGTTTTCATTAAGGGTTACCCCATGCCAGTCGGAAGTAACCGCTCCAGATAACCAATTGTTCTTATTTCTCCATTCCGCTCCGTTGTTGCTGGCATGTATAAAGCGCAGCGCGGCCCTGTCATGCTTGAGCAAGAGACTTAAATCTGTGGGTGGGACAAGTTCCGTATTTGACCAGAGGGAGAGTTCAACAAGACTGCTGAGACTACTCAGGTCTGGTATTGTTCCCGTTAAACCGTTTTTGTGGAGATATAAATACTCAAGGTTGCTCAGGTTCCCGAGCGTAGACGGTATCGTGCCGCTTAACTCGTTTTCGTAGAGATACAAATACTGGAGGCTGGTCAGGCTGCTCAGGTCTGGTATCGGACCGCTTAACTTGTTTTCGTGGAGATACAAATACTGGAGGCTGGTCAGGCTGCTCAGGTCTGGTATCGCACCGCTTAACTCGTTGCGGTGGAGAATCAACTGCGTAAGGCTGGTCAGGCTGCTAGTGCTCAGGTCCGGTATCTCACTTAACTGGTTGTTATGGAGCCACAATACCGAAAGGTTTCTAAGGTTCCCGATCTCAGGTGGTATCGCGCCGCTTAACTGGTTGTTGTTGAGAAGCAACTCCGAAAGGTTGTCCAGCCTCCCAAGCTCTGATGGTATCGCGCCGCTTAACTGGTTGTTCTGGAGATACAACCGCCGGAGGCCGGTCAGTGCGCTCAAGTCCGGTATCTCTCCGGTTAACTGATTATTGTGGAGCCACAACCACCAGAGGCCGGTCAGTGCGCTCAAGTCCGGTATCTCTCCGGTTAACTGGTTGTTATGGAGATACAAATACTGGAGGCTTCTCGGTCCGCTCAAGTCTGGTATCTCGCTTAACCGGTTTTCATGGAGATACAAATACTGGAGGCTGCTCAAGTTCTTAATCGTAGACGGTATTGAGCTTAGCTCGTTGTTGTTAAGATACATCTCTGTAAGGCTGGTCAGTCCGCTCAAGTCTGGAATGCTTCCTGTTAACTGATTCTGGGCAAGATTGAGAGTTATAAGGCTGGTCAGGCCGCCTAAGGCAGCAGGCATGTTTCCCGTTAACCGGTTATCGTTGAGAATGAGATACTGCAGCGTTTGCGGCAGGTTAGATGGTATGGTTCCGCTCAGCCTATTGTTGTCAAGAAACAGAGAATCAAGGCTGGTCAGCCTGCTCAAGTCTGGAATGCTTCCTGTTAACTGATTCAGGGCAAGATTGAGAGTTGTAAGGCTGGTCAGGTCGCCCAAGGCAGCAGGTATGCTCCCTGTTAACTGATTCCCGGCAAGATTGAGAGTTATAAGGTTGGGCAGGCTGCCCAAGGCAGCAGGTATGCTCCCTGTTAACTGATTATCGGAAAAATCCAGTATTTCAAGGCTATTCAGGTTGCCCAAGGCGGCGGGCATGCTCCCCGTTAGGTTGTTGAGGCTAAGATTCAGATCTATAAGGTTAGTCAGGCG
This sequence comes from Candidatus Dadabacteria bacterium, assembly GCA_022827275.1. Classification (GTDB taxonomy): domain Bacteria; phylum Desulfobacterota_D; class UBA1144; order Nemesobacterales; family Nemesobacteraceae; genus Nemesobacter. Next base: position 27,494 of record JAJDTG010000002.1, read on the forward strand.
GAGCAACAACTCAAACGGCATGGGTCCACTCAGATTGTTTTCTGGAAATGTCAGAGCAGTGACTCTGTTATCATTGTCCAAGCCAACTCCATACCATTTGTCTTGGTCTGTAAGCGGATCGTCGTTTTCGTCCCAGTTGGAGTTGTTTGTCCAGTTCGGACCGTCCGTTTCGCAGTAAAACTTTAAAAGGACCTCTCTATCAGTGGGAGAAGCCGGAAGCGACGGTTGGGGACAGGTTACCTGCGGTTGTTGCGCCCATACATTCCCCGCAAGAAGAAAAAACGCAAGTGCCGCAAAGATCAGAATACAGCGCGAGACGGAAAGAAGACTTATTTCTCCGCTGGCGCGGAGTAATGCTAGTGGTTTATTATAATATGGGGGGGTCATACCAGCTTGACTGCTTTTATGATCAAAACGCATAATGACACCATCCTGACTTGACTTGCCTCAAATAAAAGGAACTGCCGTCGGTTTCCAAGGAAATCACCAAACTCCACCTAAGTTAGATTATATCAAAACATGAGTTGCTTTTGCAATCGGATTTTTCCTGCGCGAAGGTTCTCTCGGAGATACTGTCCTGTGTGGCAAGCTGCGCGCGAGGTTGCTGCAGAGGCTTTATAACGGGCGGGGGTAAATCCGAAACAGCACACAAAACGGGAAGTACTGCGCAGCGTATTCAGACGTTTCCGGGATTCTTGACAATACAGGACAATTAAACACAATATCAGGTTTTTGAGCACGTAGCTCAGTGGCAGAGCACTTGCTTGACGTGCAAGGGGTCGCAGGTTCAAATCCTGCCGTGCTCACCATGTATCGCGAGGGATGAATCAATTGGAAATAGAGGTAAGCATTAACGGGAATCGGGGAGGATTTTCTTCTGGAACCACCGTGGGAGAGGTTCTGGCGGAACTTGACGGAGACAAACGCACCGTGGGCGCCGTGATAGACGGCCAGATCGTTGATTTCTGGCACCGCATTGAAGGTGACTGCGATCTTCTGCCCGTAAAAAGCAGTACGGAAGAATCTCTCGGGCTTCTTCGGCACACGACCGCCCACGTTCTCGCCGAAGCCGTCCAGTCCCTTTTCCCCGAAGCGAGAGTCACGATAGGCCCCGTGATAGAGAACGGCTTTTACTACGATTTTGATTTCGAAAGGGGATTCACTCCCGAGGATCTTGAGAGCATCGAGGCCAGGATGCTTGAGATAACAAGGAAAAACTGCCCTCTTGTCAGAAAAACAGTCACAAGAGAGGATGCCGTCGCCACTTTTTCCGGGATAAACGAGAACTACAAGGTCGAGATAATAAACGACCTTCCCGAAGGGGAGGATATAACCATATACGACCAGACCGACTGGTTCGATCTCTGCAGAGGTCCCCATCTTCCCTCAACCGGGCTCATAAAGGCCTTCAAGCTCACAAGCTCCGCCGGGGCTTACTGGAGGGGCAACGAGAACAACCCCATGCTCCAGAGAATCTACGGAACGGCCTTCTGGGACAAAAAGGAACTGCGAAAGTATCTGCGCGATCTTGAGGAGGCAAAGAAGAGGGATCACCGCAAGCTCGGAAGGGAGCTTGATCTTTTCAGCGTGAACGAGGAGGTAGGCCCCGGCCTCATTCTCTGGCACCCGAGGGGGGCGAAGATAAGGAGCGTGATAGAGGATTTCTGGAAGAAGGAGCATGTCTCCAAGGGTTACGAGCTGCTCTACACCCCGCACATGGCCAAGCTTGATCTCTGGCGCACGAGCGGTCACGTGGACTTCTACTCGGAGAACATGTTCTCGTGCATGGAGGTTGAGAACTCCGATTACCAGGTAAAGCCCATGAACTGCCCTTTCCACATACTGATCTACAAGTCAAAAACGAGAAGCTACAGGGACCTGCCGATCAGGTGGGCGGAGATAGGAACCGTTTACAGGTACGAGCGCTCGGGAGTTCTTCACGGTCTTCTGAGGGTGAGGGGGTTTTCCCAGGACGACGCCCACATATTCTGCCGACCCGACCAGATACGCGAAGAGGTCTCCGGGGTGCTTCACCTCACTCTGGATTTTCTGAGAACTTTTGGGTTTGATGATTACGAGATTTTCCTTTCGACGCGCCCGGAGAAATTCGTCGGAAGCGAGGAGAACTGGGAGAGGTCAATAGTGGCGATCGAGCAGGCCCTCTCAGATGTCGGTCTTTCCTACGGAGTGGACAGCGGCGGGGGAGCGTTTTACGGCCCCAAGATAGATCTCAAGATAAAGGATGTGATAGGCAGGGCTTGGCAGTGCTCAACTATTCAAGTAGATTTCAACCTGCCCGAGCGGTTTAATATGGAGTTTGTGGGTGAGGATAACGCTAGACATACCCCGATAATGATACACAGGGCCATATTCGGCTCGATCGAGCGGTTCTTCGGAATCCTGATAGAACATTACGGGGGAGCGTTTCCGCTCTGGCTCAGCCCCGAGCAGGTGAGGGTGGCATCCGTGGGACAAAGCCAGGCCGAGTACTGCGAGGAAGTCTGCGCCGAGCTTCGGCGCCGGGGAATCAGGGCCAGCAGTGATTTGCGAAACGAGAAGCTAGGATATAAGGTTAGGGAAGCGCAGGTAATGAAAATTCCCTATTTGCTGGTTGTAGGAGACAAGGAAGTCGAGACGGAAACAGTTGCTCCCAGAAAATACGGCGGGGGCGCCATGGAGGCGTTGCCTGTGGATGATTTCATCGAAATCGTCGCCGGGGAGAATGATCCCTACAGCTGGATGGAGGTAAAGGCATAGCTAGAAGGAAAAGAAACAATTTCAGGGCTCGTACTCCTGAGACTCGTGTTAACAGGAGAATCACCGCGAAGGAGGTCAGGCTCATAGATGTCGAAGGTGAGCAGTTGGGAATCGTAAGTATTGAAGACGCTTTGCGGGTCTCGGAGGAAAAGGGAGTCGATGTGGTTGAGGTTTCGTCAAACGCCACTCCCCCCGTATGCAGGCTCATGGATTACGGGAAGTTCAAGTACGAACTTAAAAAGCAGCGGAGCGCGAAAAAACAGAAAGATCAGACGATAAAAGAGATAAAATTTCGGCCTAACATAGGAGAACACGACCTCGAAGTCAAGGTAAACCGGATTAGGGGTTTTCTTGAAGCGGGTCATAAGACAAGGATGAGGATATTTTTCAGGGGCAGGGAGATAGTTCATCCGGAACTCGGCCGCGAACTCGCCGAGGATGTTCGCAAAAAACTGTCCGATGTGGCCTCGGTGGACATGCAGCCCAAAATAGAGGGCAAGAACCTGATAATGATTCTTGTACCGGCAAAAAAACAGTGAGGGAGTTACAAGATGCCTAAGATGAAAACGAACCGCAGCGCAGCCAAGAGATTCTCTGTTACGGGAAGCGGGAAAATAAGAAGAAACAAAGGTGGCAAAAGCCATATAAACGTAAAGAAGAGCTCAAAGAGAATGCGGAGGCTGCTGGAGCCGGATTTCATTGAAGGTTCCGCCGCCAAGAAGATCAAGACCTACGTTCCTTACTTGTGAGCTGATACAGACGGAGAATACCGATGCGTATAAAAAGAGGAGTCACTTCCAGAAGACGGAAAAAAAGAGTTCTTAAGCTTGCCAAGGGGTACTGGGGCAGAAGAAAGAACAATTTCAGAAGGGCGAAAGAAACCATACTCAGGGCGCTTGCCTATTCCTACAGGGACCGGCGCCGCAGAAAGAGGGATTTCAGGGCGCTTTGGATCATGAGGATAAATGCCGGCGTAAGACCCTTCGGCCTTTCCTACAGCAGGTTCATCGACGCGCTCAAGAAATCGGGGGTAGAGCTTGACCGTAAAAGCCTCTCTGAGCTTGCCGTAAGAAACCCAGAGAGCTTCAAGGCCGTGGTGGAGTTCGCGACCTCGAAAAAAGGCTGATTTCCGCCCCGACCGGGGCTTTGTTCTTATTTCCTGCTAAAATGAATCTGTATCGCGGTCGTGCGGGTCGTGCTCAAGCGGGCAGCCTTCGCAGTTGGGGGTTTTCCGACAGTGAAGCTTTCCCGTTTTCACTATGAGCGCGTGATACTCTCCGAAAACTTCCGCGTCAAGAGAAAGGCTTCGCACAAAAAGTTTCTGCATTTCCGAGTAGCTTGCTCCCTCGGGGATCAGGCGGTGGCGGCGGAGAATTCTGCGGGAGTAGTTATCGACCACGAACACGGGTTTGCCGAGTGCGTAGAGCAGTATCGAGTCAGCCGTCTCTTCGCCGATGCCGTTTACTGAGAGCAGCTTTTCCCTGAGTCTGTCGGTATCCTCAGCCAGCATGTTCACCATCACTCCTCCGTAACCGGCAAACAGGAAGTCGATGAAGTTTTTAAGCCTCTTGGCTTTTAAGTTGTGATATCCGCAGGGGCGGATCAGGGCGGCGAGGCGCTCGTGCGATGCCGCTTTTATCTTTTCCGCAGAAAGCATGGAGTTTTCCCTGAGCGCCTCTATGGCTTTTTCCACGTTCTTCCAGGAGGTGTTCTGAGTGAGTATGGCTCCCGTTGCGCACTCAAGCCTCGTCCGGGCGGGCCACCAGTTCTGCGGGCCGTATTTCCCGTAAAGAGCGGAGTAGAAATCCCGTATTCTTCGGGAGTCGGCTCTGTCGGTCAACCTGCTGTGCCCCCGCCGCTTTTGCGGTTAACGTGGGAGATGATCATGAAAAAGGCGGCCGAAAGAGCGTAACCGGCTGCCCACTTGGCTCCCGTTCCGAAACCAAGAGAGTAAATGTTTCCTTCAACCGAGATCTCTCCCGCGTGTATGAAGCCGAAAAACGCCATAACTGCTCCCGCTCCCATCCACGCTGCCGCTTGGGTGAGTCTGCGTTCAACGAGGCAGACGGCCGTTGCGGCCCAGACCACCGACGAAAGCATGAATCCCTGGGAAAGCGCTACCAGTCCGGGCAGCTGAAGACCCGAGAAGACAAACGCATTGAGGTTCTCAAACGCGCGCGTGGCCACCGAACCGTCCAAGATAGCAGCTCCTACCGCCGAGACGGTCTGGGAAACCACCACGGTTCCCCACGCCGCAAGCGCAGGTATCAGCCCCAGGGCCACGGCGGGGGCATGGGATCGGGGAGTGGTCTGAAACGCCTGGGATGTCATCACGAGGCCTATCCATATAAGTATTACTCCGGCGGCCTCAATCGGTACCAGTGCCGAGACCAGGGAACCAAGGCCGACAAGCGATACCACGGCGAAGAAAAACCCGTTTATTACCGAGTACCCTCCTTTAGCCCCCATCTCCTTCCATCCCGGATGTCCTATATATATGGTCGTTGGGAAGCACGAGCCGAAAAGTGATGCGGCTATCGATCCCGCGCCGTTAACCGCAAGGCACTGTCTGGTGGGGTAAGGGTCTCCGGCGGCCTCGGCGGACTCTATGTTCTGAAGGGAGCCGAGGATATTGTAAAGACCCATGGGAAGCACGACCGGAATCAGTACCGAGCGTACGAGAGGATCTGAAAGCCCAGCTACAAGATCGCCCAGAATCGGAACGGGCAGATAGAATCCCACGTCCCCGAGAGATCTGGTCACGGCAGATCCCGACACCGTTGTTTCCGCTCCGAATCCCGCCGCAAAAAGAAGCCACGCGGTGAATATTCCCAGGACTAGTGCCAGGCCGACCCCTGGAATTCCAAGCGGAAGTCTCGTTCTTGAAAGCAGAGCGAACAGCAGCACTCCCAGAGAGAGGAGGCCGACCAGAGGGTGGGCGAAGCATCTTGCGGCAAAATCCATGCAGAGGAACGCTACGGCTATCCCGGCAAGGGAAGTCAGCAGTGCGGCACGCGGAGTTGCCTTTCTGATCCTCTCGGCTACCAGTGATCCTGCGAGTTCAATGATTCCGGAGAGAAAGCACGCCGCCACCCCGACGCGCCAGGCCACAAGCGCGGCTTCCTGAGGCGGAACTCCTCGGCTCTCGGCCACTAGTTTCGCCGGGACCATTACCAGGAAGATGAAGGCGAACAGGGAAATTGTGTTTACCCCGTAGGGAAGTGCCGTCACATCTTTTCTTCCGGTGGCCGCCGAGAGACGTTGCGCGAGCCAGGCGTAGTAGAGGTTGCCGATGATGAGCGATACCGCTATGGCCGGAAGGACGGAGGAGACGACAAACTCCCTTTGCAGGCCCACAAGGCTGGTGAGCAGTATCATGATCAGAACGTACTGGACGAGATTGTCCACCATGAGGCCGAAGAAGCCCTCTGCGTCGGAAAACGAGAAAAGAGGCTGTGCGCCCGGGGGGGAAAAGAGGTTTTTCATGGCTTATTCCGGGGTTATGTGGAACCGCAGAACCAAACGCCGAACCTGCGATCAACTATCGATTATAATGAAAAAGGCACCCTAGGCAAAGCTCCGCGCGCCTGAGTCCCGCGGATGTGTCCGCAGCCGAGGATATTCCTGCTGTACTTACAATGGATACCAGCTATAAATCCACCCTTATCATTGCCTGAACAACTGATTCCTCAACCCCTGAGATGCCAAACTTGTTGTGCCAATACCACCACTCAATACCGACATATACCTGCTCCTGTCGTTTCACCAGACGACCCACATCCAGCAGGAGCTGAGGCTGCATAAGAAAGTTTTGTTTTTCATAGGCGGATGTTTCGGCCTCACCCTCTGAGCCGGCCCAGTCGAAATAGCCATTAAACATCCAGTGCGCCGGTCCCGTTTCAAAGGTCGCATTCCAAACCACTGTCACCTGCCAAGTTGTTCCGGGAAGGTCCGGATTTTCCCTTAAATAGACGTTTGTCTGGACAAAATTAAACCCGGGTACGTCAAGATCCACCGCGCCGCCAACGAGATAGTTGGCAAAGCCTTCTCCCTTTTCCAAGGTGCCGGACAGAAGCACATCTTCCACCGGCCCCGCGGAGAAAGCTTTACCGCTTGTTTTGGAGAAGCTCAGACGGGGTGACCACTCCCCATAGAATGAACTGTTACCTCTCAATGGTCGGATATCCACAAAGGCAAAGTTATCGCCATAGGCCCATCCGTTAATCCATTCCAGAGTGAGGGTTTCCGCTTTCTCACGCTCCAGTTTGAAGTCCGTACCATAGAGCAACTGGGCATTGAACGTATTCCAAGTCTGCGCTGCTGCCGACGCTGACGATAAGAAGACAAGCAGACAGAGGCATACGGTATAGACAATTATTCTAGGATGAGTCATCTTGCGTTCGGTTCCTGACCTCCGCCCGCCCGGCACATGGCCTGCCAAGGCAGCATTAACGATGTTCTGTTCTAAATTTGGTATTCCGGCTCCACTCAGCCATGACATCATTTAATACAAAGTTTATCATATAAGAGAATTTTCGTATTATATATCCAGTTGCCCGCTACCCGTAACGCTGCGGAAGGGGAATTTAGAGCACTTCATCAAGGTTGTTTTGACAGTCCACTTTTTTGGATGTTTAATCTAGTATATGACTTACACCCCTTTATACGAAACACACAAGAGTTTCGGGGCGCGGATGATCGATTTTGCAGGGTGGAAGCTTCCTCTTCAGTTCGAAGGCATAAGACAGGAGCACATGGCTGTCAGGACCGCCTGCGGCCTTTTCGACGTAAGCCACATGGGGGAAATAGAGATCACCGGGCCCCAGGCTGAAGCCCTCTGTCAGAGGCTTAACACCAACGACATGGCGGGACTTCGCGACGGCCGGGCCCGCTATGGTCTTTTCTGCTATCCTGACGGCGGGGCGGTCGACGACCTCATAACCTACAGGTTCTCGGCCGAGCATTTCTTTGTGTGTGTAAACGCGTCCAACACCGAGAAGGTCTACCGATGGATCGGCGATAACTGCGAGGGATTTGACGTTGAGATAACCGATGTGAGTTCGGCTTACGCGCAGATCGCCGTTCAGGGACCCCGTTCTGTATCAGTAATGGAAAAAGCGCTTGGCGAGGAGAGCGTGCGGGATTTCCCGAGATTTTCTTTCAGGATTCTTGAGGACGATGCGGCAGGAGTTATAGTGGCCAGGACGGGTTATACGGGTGAAGACGGCTTTGAGTTATTCGTGCCTGCGGGAGAAGCGGTTGGAGTCTGGGAGAAGCTTTTTGAGGGCGGAAGCGAGTTCGGGATTGCTCCTTGCGGTCTGGGAGCGCGCGACACGCTTCGGATAGAAGCCGGATATCCTCTTTACGGAAACGAACTGGATGAGAAAAAGACTCCGGTCGAGGCCGGCCTTAATAGATACGTGAAGATGGACAAAGGCGATTTTGTCGGCAGGGACGTGCTTTTGGAACAGGTGGAGAGCGGAACGGCCAGAGAGACCATCGGTTTTAAGATGCTTGAGAGGGGGGTTCCAAGACACGGCTACGGGGTAATGAAGAACGGAGAAAAGATAGGAGAGGTTACAAGCGGCACCATGTCACCGGTTCTTGGTATTGGCTTGGGCATTGCTTCGGTTGCCTCGGGTGAAGTTAAGTGTGGAGATGAGATAGGGATTGAGATTCGGGGAGATGTGAGAAAGGCGGTTTCTTCAGAATTTCCGCTTCATAAAGACGGTATGTCTTAGTCAACAAACATAAAGGAGTATTTAGGTTATGAGTGTACCGAAAGACTTGAAATATACTGAGGAGCATGAGTGGGTGAGATTTGAAGAGGACAGGGCCGTGATCGGAATAACGGATTACGCCCAGGAAGCCTTGGGTGAGATAGTTTTTGTTGAACTGCCGACTGAAGGGGATGAACTCGTTCAGGGAGACTCCTTCGGCGCGGCGGAGTCGACAAAGGCTGTTTCTGAGCTTTTTGCTCCGGTCTCCGGGGAAATTGCCGAGGTGAATGATCTTCTCATGGATTCCCCGGAACTTGTAAACGCCGACCCTTACGGCGATGGATGGATCGTAAAGATCCATATCGACGAACTTGACGAAAGTGAAGTCGAGAGTCTTCTTGATTCTTCCGGTTATGAAGAGCTGATAGAAGACGAGGAAGATGACTGATATGTTCTGGTGGGATGGATGGGGCAGAGCGTCTCACTTGGTTCTTCGGGGAGAGTTTTGATTGCGAAACGAAAACGGCATTTATGAACAAGAGGATTTTTTCTCAGCGAGGCATATAGGTCCCACGCCCGAGGAAACGCGCCAGATGCTTTCGCGCACCGGGGCGGGAAGTCTTGAGGAACTGGTGCGGGACACCATACCGGCTGACCTGCTTTCAGAGACCGAAATGGCCGTTCCCGTTGCCATGACCGAGAGTGCCTATCTTGACCATATAAGGGGCATAGCGCGCGAGAATACCATATTCAGGTCGTACATAGGTCTGGGTTACTACGATTGCGTGGTTCCGGCAGTCATATCAAGGAACATTCTCGAGAATCCAAGCTGGTACACTCAGTACACTCCCTACCAGGCGGAAATATCGCAAGGACGCCTTGAAGCCCTCCTTAACTTCCAGACGATGATTTCGGAGCTTACGGAGATGGAGCTTTCAAACGCCTCACTGCTTGATGAAGCAACTGCGGCCGCCGAGGCCATGGCCATGTTTCACAGGCTAAGCGGCGCTAAGCGGGAGAGGGCGGACGCCGACGGGTTTTTCGTCTCCCGAAGATGTTTTCCCCAGACCATTGATCTCCTAAAGACCCGAGCCGAGCCTCTGGGAATAAGGATTGTGGAGGGAGAGGAGGAGAAGGTTTCGCTTGACGGAAGCTTTTTCGGTGCGCTGGTGCAGTATCCGGACGCATTCGGAGAGGTCAGGGATTACTCTGAATTCGTAAAAAACGCTCACGGCCACGGCATCATGGTCGCGGTCGCGGCCGATCTGATGAGCCTCGTGCTGCTTACCCCTCCCGGGCGCTTCGGAGCCGACGCCGTCGTGGGAACTTCGCAGAGATTCGGGGTCCCGGTCGGCTACGGCGGTCCCCACGCCGGGTATTTTGCCACGAGAGACGAGTTCAGAAGGCAGGTCCCGGGGAGAATAATAGGGGTGTCTGTAGACAGGGACAAGAACCCCGCCTACAGGATGGCGCTTCAGACCAGAGAGCAGCACATAAGAAGAGAGAGGGCCACTTCCAATATATGCACCGCGCAGTCCCTGCTTGCCATAATGTCCTCGATGTACGCGGTTTACCACGGTCCGGCCGGGCTGCGGCGCATTTCCGGGAGGATAAACACGCTTGCGAAGATGCTCGATCTGGGCCTTAGGGAAATGGGGCTTGCCCAGCTAAACGGGGCGTTTTTCGACACCCTTCTCGTGGATCTTTCCCCCTGCGGCGAAGAATCTTTTGAAACGCTTCGCGCAGAGGCGCTCAAAAGAAAAATTAACTTCAGATACCTTCCGGACCGCAAAGTCTGCATATCACTTGACGAAACGGTAACCGAGGGAGATGTAGCTGATATACTTTCGCTTTTTTCGGGTTCCCTTGAACTCGGCGAGGAGGGATCTGTCACCACGGACCGCGCGCGCGCCATTGCGTCCGTGCCCGAGAACCTTCTTAGGGAGGGTGATTTTCTTGCTCAGGCCGTTTTTAACCGCTACCATTCGGAAACCCTGATGCTCAGGTATATAAAAAGCCTCGAGGGCAGGGATCTTTCCTTGGCTCATTCCATGATTCCTCTCGGTTCCTGCACCATGAAGCTAAACGGTACGACCGAGATGGTACCGATAAGCTGGGAGGAATTCTCGAGAATTCATCCTTTCGCCCCCCGGGACCAGGCGGCGGGATACGTGCAGGTGATTGGTGAACTCGAAAAATATCTCTGCGAGATAACCGGACTTCACGCCTGCTCGCTTCAGCCTAACTCGGGAGCCCAGGGAGAGTACGCGGGTCTTATGGTCATACGTAAATACTTTGAGGAAATAGGAGAAACCGAAAGGCGCGTTGTGCTTATTCCCTCTTCCGCGCACGGAACCAACCCCGCAAGTGCCCGCATGGCGGGTATGGACGTCGTGGTGGTAAAATGCCGTAAAAACGGGGATGTGGACATAGACGACCTTCGAAAGTGCTGCCAGAAAAACGAGGGGAAAGTGGCTTGCCTGATGATCACATATCCTTCGACTCACGGGGTGTTCGAGTCCGGAATAAGCGAGATATGCGACATAATTCACTCGAGTGGCGCACAGGTGTATATGGACGGGGCGAATCTTAACGCGCAGGTAGGCCTCTGCTTTCCATCTCTGATCGGTGTTGACGTATGCCACATAAATCTGCACAAGACTTTCAGCATCCCTCATGGAGGCGGGGGGCCTGGAATGGGTCCCATATGCGTTGCACCTCACCTTGCCCCGCATCTTCCCGGACACGCTGTCGTGGAGGGAGTAGGGGGTGAAAAGCCCTGCGGAGCAATATCCGCGGCTCCCTGGGGAAGCGCAAGCATATTGCTTATATCCTACGGGTACATAAGGCTTCTTGGAAGGGACGGAATGAGTGAGGCATCGCGGTACGCGATACTGAACGCCAATTACCTTAAGACCCGGCTCGGGCAGCACTACGATATTCTCTACGAGGGAGAAAACGGAAGGGTCGCCCATGAATTCATACTTGACATGCGCGAGCTTGGGAAAAGCGCGGGAATAACCGCGGAAGACGTGGCCAAAAGACTCATGGATTACGGATTTCACGCGCCGACGATGTCATGGCCGGTCGCGGGAACCCTGATGGTGGAGCCCACGGAAAGCGAATCCATGGAGGAAATGGACAGGTTCTGCGACGCCATGATAAAGATACGCAGGGAAATCCAGGAGATCATCGACGGCGGGGCGGATTCTTCTGATAACGTGCTTGTAAACTCTCCCCACACGGTGCTGGATCTTGTCTCCTCCGACTGGGAACATCCCTATTCCCGCCTAAAGGCTTTCTTCCCGCTTCCTTACCTGAGGACCAACAAGTTCTGGCCGCCGGTATCAAGGATAGATAACGCCTATGGTGACAGGAATCTGGTGTGCACGTGCCTCCCCCTCGAAGCTTACGCGGCGGAGGAGTAAGTACGGGTAACTTCAGATTTTTATCTCTATGTAGGAGTTTTTCTTTATATTCTCAAGCCAAGAGGTTATGAACCGCTCGACCTTCTCCATATAGATCTGATGTTTTATGCGGTCTCTGTACCGGGAAACCGAGGCCTCTCCTCCCTCGGTTCTTTCGAGAACCTTTACTATGTGGTAGCCGCGGGAGCTAAGCACCGGTCCCGCTATGCCGTTCACTTCAGTTTTCTCCACGGCGTTTTCAATCTCGGGAACCAGGTCTCCCTTGACGAAATACCCCAGCAGTCCGCCGCTTTGCGCTGATGATTCATCCATTGAGTGCTTTCTGGCGAGTTCGCCGAAGGGCTCACCGGATTTTGCGAGCTCCAGGATTTCTTCCGCTTTGGAGAGGGCGTCTTCCGCTTCCTTGTTGATCAGTATGTGGGCGATCTTCGTCTGCCTCCCGTAAGTGCTGCTTTCTTCGTAGTGTTCTCTGTGGTATTTCTCTATCTCTTCGTCCGTTACCGCTATGCTTCCCTGCGTGACTAGCTCAAGAAGCCTTCTTGAGAGTATCTGGTACTTCCACTGGCGGTAGAAGAGTTCCTCCGTCATATTCTGTTTTTTAAGCTCCTCGGCTATGGATGATTCATCGAGGTTAAGTGCTTCCCGCTGGTTTTTTACTATCGCCTTTACCTCTTCGTCGCTTACTGATATTTTCCTCGCGGCCGCTTGCTGGTCGAGCAGGATACGATCTACCATGGCGTCGAGTACATTATGAACGTTTACTTCCGCCTCAGGATTTACGACTACTTCCTTTAGCTCCTGATTGAATTCGCTGAGCGTTATTATTCTGTCATTCACCACGGCCACCACTTTCTCCACGACCGCCGCCTGGGCGGGTATCGCCGTGAGAACCGCAAAAAGCGCTACAGCTGCGAACCACCATGGTTTTTTCATATGAAGTCTCCTTGCAAACCGTTTTTTCTCTACCGAATCAACCCCAAAACTATACTATACATGGGCTTGGGCCGGTTTTTCCACCTTTTCCACGGCGCTTATCAGCGCTTCGTACCTGTTCTTGGGTGGAAGGGGAATGCTGAGTTTTCTCTCCCGCCCGCGGGTTTTTCCGTCCGCGAGACTCAGAGTCGCCGTATTTTCCCCTATCTCGGCCTTTTTTATCAGTCTCTCCCCAAGCGCGATCCTCAGTTCCGCGATGAGAACGAGGCGTTTCAGCGGATCGGGTATCGCGCCGAACCTGTCTTCGATTTCCCCGGCGATTTCTCTTGCTTCCCCACGTTTCCCCGCCGATGATATTTTTTTGTAGTAAAAAAGCCTCTCTGAACCGCTTTGAATATAATGCTCGGGGATGAAGGCGTCGTCCCGCGTTTTTATTTCCGGCCTGATTTCACGGACTTGGTCTTCCCCCCTTCTCCTGCTTTCAATCGTATCCCTCAGCAGTTCGAGATAGAACTCAAGTCCTATATCCGCTATGTGTCCTGATTGCTTTTCTCCGAAAAGGGTTCCGGCCCCCCTTATCTGGAGATCGGCTGTGGCGAGCTTGAATCCGCTTCCAAGATCGGTGAGGCGAGAGAGCACCTCGAGCCTTTTTCTGGCATCATCAGTGAGGGAGTTTATGGAGGGGACGAGAAAATATGCATAGGCCTTTCTGTCTGATCTTCCGACACGGCCCTTAAGCTGGTAGAGATCCGCCAGGCCCATAGTGTGGGCGTTGTTCACTATTATTGTGTTGGCTTTTGGTATGTCGAGTCCGGATTCCACTATCGCGGTGGTTACGAGCAGGTCTATTTCCCCGTTGGTGAACTGTTCTATGGTTCTTGAGAGCCGCGTTTCGTTCATTTGTCCGTGCGTTATCCCTATTGACAGTTTCGGCATGAGTTTTTGAAGAAGGTTCGCCTTCTCGAATATGTCCTCTATCCTGTTGTGTATGAAAAAAACCGTGCCGTCTCTTGCAATCTCTTTTTCCACAGCCTCCTTTATCGTCGCGGTGTTGAACTGCTGAATGTATACCTCTACGGGCTGCCGTCCCTCGGGAGGAGTGTTTATCACGCTTATGTCTCTTACGTCGGCCAGGGAAAGCTGCAGGGTCCTCGGGATGGGAGTCGCCGAGAGCGTCAGCACGTCAACGGCGTTCTTCATCGACCTTATGGACTTTTTGTGATTTACCCCGAATTTCTGTTCCTCGTCTATTACCGCGAGTCCCAGATTCTTCAGCTTTATTCTTTTTCCGAGAAGTTTGTGCGTTCCGATTATGACGTCAAGGGAACCGTCTTCAAGCCTGTTCAGTGTCTCTTTTTCTCTTTTGCCCGTTGTGAATCGTGATAGCATTCCGATGCTCACGGGATAGTTCTTGAACCTGGAGAGCGCGGTCCGGTAGTGCTGGCTCGCAAGAAGGGTTGTGGGCGCGATCACCATGACCTGTTTTCCGTCAAGGCATGCCTTGAAAGCGGCCCGCAGGGCCACCTCGGTCTTTCCGAACCCGACGTCTCCGCAGATAAGTCTGTCCATGGCTTTTTCGGATTCCATGTCTGACATTACGTCCTCTATAGCTGCCGACTGATCCGGGGTCTCGCTCCAGGGAAACCCCATCTCGAACTCATTGAACATCTGATCCCTCGGGGAAAACCGAAAGCCTTTTCCGACTTTTCTCTCCGCGCAGAGATCCACAAGCTCGATCGCGACTTCCTCCACGGCCCTTTTAACCCTGCCGACTGTTTTTTTCCAGTTCGCGCTTCCCAGCTTTTCAATTTTCGGCTCTCTTCCAGCTCCCATATACTTCTGAACCAGTGCTAACTTCTCCACCGGAACAAATATCTTGTCCCGGTCTTTGTATTCGCACTCGAGAAAATCGCCTTGGCTGTTCTCAAAGGAAAGCCTCTTCAATCCCCTGAAAATCCCTATTCCGAATTCTTTGTGAACTATGTAGTCCCCTGGCTTTAGCTGGCTGAACGAAGTGAGAAAAGCAGAGGGTATATCACTTCCTCCGAAGTCCGCGCCTCGGCTTTTGGTTTTCTCGACAAGGGTTTTCTCCGTAAGAAGGGCGATTCTGAAATCGTGAAGAACTGTGCTTTCGAAAAGCTCTCCGACTACATGTATCATCCCCTTGTCCGGGGGCTCCCCCGCAAGCTTGAGGAATTTTTCTCTTTCTGCCTGCGAAGTGAAAAAGACGAACACCTTATAACCGTCTTTGCTGAGTTCTTTTGCCTTGTCAATAAAAACCTTGAGCGAAGGTTTCGAAAACGATATCTCTTCTGTACTGAACTTAAGGCTGTTTTTCCCTCCGGTGCCTATACCCATTGCTCCCGGGTGTGCCAGCCTTGATTCCCGGAGTTTTTCTGCAAGCTCTTTTTTCCCGAGATACAGCCTTTCGAACGGGGGAAGTGACTTTTCAAGTTTCCCCAGAGATTTTCTTCTCGCTTCGAATTTTTCCTCAAGTCTTAATAATAGCGCTTCCTCGTCAAACCCGCTTGGGAGGCTCACTATTAGCTCCTCTTGCGGGTAATCGAGCACGCATTGCCGCGAGTTCCAGAAAAACGGCGTGAACCATTCGATTCCCCTGAAGTACGAGCTGTTCTCAAACGCTTCCAAAAGAGGTTCCACCTCGCTTGAGGTAAGCCCCTTTTTGTCGGCTCCGGCGAGGATCTGCCTGACCAGATCGTCCTTGCTTATTTGGCGATAAATGGCGAAGGAAGCCGGGTTGATCACGGCTTCCTTCGTTTTTTCAATGGATTTCTGAGTTGCGGGAGAAAACTCCCGAAGCGAATTCACCCGGTCTGCGAAAAATTCCACCCTTAGGGGATTGCCCGATCCTGGGGAGAAAAGGTCAACTATAGAGCCCCGGACGCTCATGTCTCCCCTTTTTTCCGTGAAATCAACCTCTCTGTAGCCGATTCCAAGGAGCCTTTGCACAAGTTCCTCCCGATCAACCCGTGTTCCTTCCTTTATGATGAAGCTTTCGGCCTCGAGGGTTTGGGGCGGAGCCAGCACCTCAGCAAGTGCTGCCGCGTCTGTGCAGAGTATTCCCGTTTGCTCCCATCTGAAAACAGAGTGAAGCCTCTCGGGCTCCGTGATTTCCGTTTTCTCGAAAAGGGAGCGGTTTTTTTCCATTCCTCTTGAGAGAAGAACAGGGATTTCCGTTCCTTTTAAAGAAGAGATGCTCCGTGCCGCATGGGCGCACTGCTCTCTTTGCTCGCAGACGTGAAGCACTTTTTTGCCCGGCGCCTCGGAGAGCAGCGCCAGAAGAAAATAGGGCGAGTTTCCGTAAAGACCCGCAAGATCGGTCGGTTTTCCGGGCGGGTGCGCAAGAAACTTCTCCACCACGGGGTTTTTAAGGTGGGATGAAAGTTCAAGCGTGGGCTTATTACTGTTCACTTCCTGGGACCTGAGTCATTTTCTCTTACAGTTCGCCGAGTATGAGAGATCCCATTTCCTCTGTTCCTACCCTTGTTTTCCCTTCCTCGTATATGTCGGATGTGCGGTATCCATTGTCAAGGACCTTTCTTACGGCTTCTTCGACCTGAGTGGCGGCAGCGTCCATATCAAAGGAGTAGCGTAGCATCATGGCCATCGAGAGAATCGAGGCTATGGGGTTTGCTATCCCCTGACCGGCGATGTCGGGGGCGCTTCCGTGAACCGGCTCGTATATTGCCCCTTCATTGCCGACGCTTGCCGAGGGTAGCATGCCGAGAGAGCCGGTAAGCTGAGCTGCCTCGTCGCTTATTATGTCGCCGAACATGTTTCCCGCCAGCATTACGTCGAAATCGGCGGGCCTTCTTATAAGCTGCATCGCCGCGTTATCCACGTACAGATGCTCAAGCGTAACGTCGGAGAAATGGCGTTCGTGGAGTTCCGTCACCGTGTCTCTCCAGAGCACCATTGATTCGAGAACATTCGATTTGTCTATGGAAGTGACTTTGTTTTTTCTTTTTCTGGCAATCTCAAAAGCCATTTTCGCCACCCGTTCTATCTCAGAAGTCGTATAGCTAAGAGTGTTAAATGCCTTACTCTCTTTTTCGCCGAGTTGCTCTGCTCCTCTCGGCTGCCCGAAGTATATTCCGCTTGTAAGTTCCCTTACGACCATTATGTCAACCCCGTCAACGACTTCCCTTTTAAGCGTGGATGCGTCGGCAAGGGCCGCGTAGACGATTGCGGGTCTCAGGTTCGCGAAGGTGTCGAGCTGCTTTCTAAGCTCAAGGAGTCCTCTTTCGGGTTTGAGGTGATGTTCAAGGTTCTCCCATTTGGGGCCTCCCACGGCTCCAAGAAGCACCGCGTCACTCTGCTTGGCTTTCTCTATGGTTTCTTCTGTTACCGGAACACCGTGAGCGTCTATGGCGCATCCGCCGAGAAGATCGCTCTCAAGCGCGAATTCGATTCCGTTTCTCTCCCCGACGGCCTTGAGTATTGACACGCTGATTTCTGTTACTTCGATTCCTATCCCATCTCCCGGGACTACTAGTATTTTAGGCAATTTCTGGGTTCCTCTGCATTTGTGATTTTTTTCAGGGCATTAACCTACCTGAACCATTGCTAACTCAGAAGCTCCGCAGGCCGCCGCTAGGCGCAAGGCAGCCCGGGTCGTCTACCGGGTGACGCGGTTTACGAGCCTTCCGATCCCCTCGATTTCCACTTCCACTATGTCTCCCGGGCTCATGGGGCTTATCCCGGAGGGGGTTCCGGTTGCTATTATGTCTCCGGGAAGAAGCGTCATCACCTTCGATATGAAGCTTACGAGTTCGGGGACGCTGAATATGAGATTTTTCGTGCTTGAGTTCTGCTTTACTTCCCCGTTCAGAAAAGTTTTTATGGGGAGATCCCCGGGATCGACTTCCGTTTCTATAAAAGGTCCTATCGGGGCGAAAGTGTCAAAACCCTTGCCCCTTGTGAATTGTATGTCCTTTGCCTGAAGGTCCCTTGCGGTCACATCGTTTATGCAGGTATATCCAAAGACATATTCAAGAGCCTGCTCTCTCTCCACCATGTGGGCTTTTTTCCCTATCACGACCCCGAGCTCTCCTTCGTAATCGACCCTGCTCGACATATGCGCCGGGTATTTTATCTCTTCCTGGTGTGCGATGACCGTAGTTGAGGGTTTCATAAACAGCATGGGATCTTCGGGAGGAGTTCTGTTCATTTCCCTTGCGTGATCCTCGTAGTTTAGCCCGACGGCTATGATTTTGGTCGGGAGGCAGGGAGCAAGCGGCGTTATATCCGCGTAATCGTATTTCGCATCCGTTACGGAATATTTCCCGAAGATGTTTCCTTCTATCTCAAAAACCGATCCGTCTGAGTATTTTCCGAATACCGGTTTTTCTTCGATGTTATTGAACCTGAGGAATTTCATGGCGACTTTGTTTAAATGCCTCTAATTATATACGGGAATTTCGTATAAGAGTATCGGTCTTTTTTTGGTTTCGGGATTCAGTAGATGACTTTTTTGAGAAACAGTCCACTAGGGGGAGCAGTGAAAACATTCTTTGTCTTTTGCCCTTCTGCGAGTATTTGACCGAATCCCTCCGGGGTGAGTTTTCCCCTTCCCGTTTCCACGAGGGTTCCTGTTATCATTCTCACCATTCTTTTCAGAAACCCGTCCGCTTCTATTTCAACCAAGATTATTCCTTCGCGGGTTTTCTTGACGTGAACCCGCTTTACTGTACGTACGGTGGTTTTCACCGTTATGTCGGCCGTGGCGAAAACTGAGAAATCATGCGTTCCCTCAAGGTATGCGGCGGCTTCTCTCATTTTTTTCGTATCAAGCTTCTCCTGGATGTGCCACACCCTGTTTCTCTGAAGTGCTGGGGGATGCGGCCTGTTGAAAATCCTGTATTCATATACCTTGCTTTGGGAACTGAACTGCGCGTGAAAGCTGTCCGGGACCTCCTGGGCCTTGATGATTGATATGTCCCGGGGGAGTGTGGAATTAAGCGCTTTTCGCAACGTGTCGGGATCCATCTGCGTCTCGACGAAAAAATTCGCCACCTGGCCCATGGCGTGTACACCTGCATCCGTTCTTCCCGAACCCGTTATTTTTACGTCTTCTCTGGTGATACGGCGGATGGCGTCCTCTATAGTCTTCTGTACCGTGGGAAGGTCCGCCTGACACTGCCAGCCGTGGTAGTCCGTACCGTCATACTCAATGATTATTTTTATGTTTTTCATTTCCGTCTGCTTTTGCTTGCTATCAGGCGACCGGTTCCTGCTTTCTAAGCTCTATTCTCGGATCAAGTATGGCATAGAGAAGGTCGACAATAAGGTTTGCTATTATGAGCAGGAGTGCATAGACGATCGTTATTCCGAGTACAACGGAGTAGTCTCTGTTTGCCACGGCAAAAACGAAAAACCTTCCCATTCCCGGTATCGCGAATATATGCTCAACGACAAAGGACCCCGTCACCAGGTAGGCAGTCAGGGGACCTAGCACTGTTACGACCGGTATAAGTGCGTTTCTCAGTATGTGCTTTGTGAATATCTTTGTTCTTCCAAGTCCCTTTGCCCTAGCGGTTCTTACGAAAAACTGGCCTGACACGTCAAGCATGTTGGAGCGTACAAGCCTTGAGATATAGGCGAACGGAGCCAGGCTCAGGGTCAGTGCCGGAAGGACTATGTGCTTCGGCTCTCCCCAGAGGGCGGCCGGCAGAACCCCCCATTTAACGGAGAAAAAATATATGAGTGCCGCCCCGACGACGAAGCTTGGAACCGACACCAGTGACGTGGAAATCAGCACGGAGGCGATGTCGTGAATGCTTCTTGGAAACAGTGAGGAGATCATTCCGACCACTGTTCCCATGAAAAACGCCAGCACCAGGGACACCAACCCGAGTCCCATTGAGACCGGCAGCGTTTCCCTTATTATGTCAGTAACCGGCCTGTCGTTGTATTTGTAGGAAGGTCCGAAGTCACCGCGGGCCAGGTTCCCCATGTAGATGAGGTACTGTTTATGTAGCGGCTTATCCATGTGATATTTTTTCTCAATGTTCTCGAGTATGTGCGGGGGAATACTTTTCTCGGCGTCGAAAGGGCCCCCGGGAAGCACCCTGAGCAGAAAGAAGGTTATGCTCGCGACCACGAGGATTACGATTGCTCCGGTCAGTATTCGAAAAGAGAGAAACTTAAGCATTACTCCACTCCCTGGGTTTCATCCGCAGTCTTCGGTACGTGAGCGATAAATATCCTAAACTCAGGAAAGATCTTTTCTTATGGCTAGGGTTCTTTTGGATGTCATGCCCTTTTCGTCCTTGGCCACGATAGTGAAAAGATTCATTCCTTCCTCGAGAGTTAAGGGAAAAAGCAGGGGAACATTGGTTTTTCCCGGTGTAAAAAGCTTTACCTTGTCATCTTTCTTCCAAACCGAGACGCTCTCTATGCGGTCAGTGTCCCTGACCGATCCTTCCACCGTTATCTTGGAAGCTTCCGTGGACATGGGGAAATCCGAAATCGTGATGAGAGGGGGTTCTTCAAAGGTTTCTTCAAGAACTGAAATTTCCCCCCAGGTGTCGTCGGTTCCGCTCTCATTTGATGCTTCACCGGATGGACCGTCGTAGCTTGCCCGAGCAAACTTGATGGCTTTTTCTTCAACCCAGCCTCCCAGAGAGTTTTTCCCCTCAACCCGTATCCATCGCCCTGAAGTGCCGAGAACTCTTACCATGGAATTTTCCTGTGCCATAGCCACTATGGGAGCCGCAGGGAAAGTTCCCCCAAGTATGGAGCTTGAGTCCTTGAACAGTGCAGTTTTTTTTGCGGAAGTGGGGAAAAACGGTCTTTCCTGCGCAGAGACAGGAAGGATTATTTTCTGTGTTTCTATTTCCCGGAAATTCTCATCCATTACGAGAAGCTCAAATTCCGTTTCACTGACTTCCCCGCTCTGCCTGAAACGAAAAGGCACGAGTCTGGTTTCCCCTGGACGGAAGTTTTCAATCTCAACTCTTCCTTTTTCAAGAAACACATCGTTACCCGAAAGATTCTTGAGAGTTGCGACTGTCTTTTCAGATGTTCCGTCTCCAGAGTTTTTCAATTTTATGTTGAGTACTATCGTTTCTTCAAGTTCCGCAAGGCCGTTTCCGTTGCCCTTGCTTCCGAATCTTCCGTCGTCCACTACTTCGTGGTTATGGGAATAGACAGGACGCTTGTCCTCCACGGTTTTTACGAGCAGGTTTTCTTCCGTAAAGGTTTTGTCTCCCGAACTGGTGAAAATGAGCTTGATACTATCCTCTCTGGTAGTAGCCCATCTGGGAACGGAGAACTTGACTCTTGAGTTCTTGCTCTGCCCGGGGAGCAGTTTCCCGAACAGAAGCTCTCCATCGCTGTATATGCGGTTCTCGCAGTCGGTAACAGCGCTGAGTCTGTATATCGGGGCGGGGCCGGAATTCGTTACCTTTACCTCAAGAAAGTCTTCTTCCCCGGCCCGGAAAATTGTTTTCGAGGGAACCGTCTGAACCGATACGGAAAGCTTTTCTGTTTCACCCCCAGACCAGTCGATTCCTGTATTTTCAATCCGCGCTCTGATTTCTTCAAGCTGGGCGTTGGAAAAATCAGTAGCTGTTGCATACATCTGTTCTCTGGTTTCCGCTAGAAGCATCTTGTTTGAGAGCTTCAAGTAAAAATCATTCTTCAGCTTCTCAAGTTTCTGCGCTTTCGTAAGTGATTCATCCGGCTGGATCTCCTCCTCCTCCTCCTCCTCCTCTTGAGGTGCTAGGCTCTCGTCGATGTACTTGATCGTGAATTCAGGGGTTGGCAGATCTGTCTCCTCTCCTCCGTTTTCTCTTTTTTCGGGCAAAGGGTTATAGACGACTTTATCTTCGGTTATCACTGATCCCTGAAGAAGAATGTTGGGGGTTATGCCACTGTCCTGGATGGAGATGTTGCCCGGGGTAAGATACTTTGCTATTGTGAGTTTCAGCGCGGCGCCGTCTTCGAACTCGAAAACCTTCTGGACCGACCCCTTGCCGAAGGATCTTTTTCCTATCACAAGTGCTCTTTTATTGTTTTTGAGCGCTCCGGCCACTATTTCTGACGCACTTGCGCTTCCTTGGTCCACAAGCACTATCACCTTCCCCTTGTACTCAGGCTTTTTTTCCGTCGCTCTGTAGGTTTTAGCATAGTCCCTTGCTTTAGTTGTCATTATCGTCCCCGAGGAAAGGAAGAGGTCGGCTACTTTTTCTGCCTCTGAGAGAAGACCCCCGGGGTTTGCTCTGAGGTCGAGGATTATTCCGTTAATTGCGTAAGAGCGACTGCTTATCTCTTTTTTTAGATCAGAGGACGTATTTTTCTGGAAATTTCTTATTCTCAGATAAAGAATATCGTTTTCAAGGTCAAACCCTTCGACGCTTTCTATTTTTATCGTGTCTCTTACTATTGAAAATTTCCGGGGTTTGGAAAAATTCTTTCTCGAGATAAGGAGGTTTACTTTGGTTCCTTTCTTGCCTCTTAGTTTCCCCACAGCTTCGAGAAGAGGCATGTTTATGGTCGACTCGTTTTCTATCTGTACGATTCGATCTTTGGTTTTTATCCCTGACCTGTAAGCCGGTGTGCCTTCTATTGGAGATATGACGGTCAGCTGGCCATCTCTTATGCCGACCACTATTCCGAGTCCTCCGAAACTTCCTTCGGTGTCTATAAGAAACTCCTTGTAGATATCCGGCGGAATCATAGCGGAGTGGGGGTCAAGGACCTTAAGCATGCTATCCGAGATGGAATATTCTATGTTTTTGACGGTACGGTCTTCGGTCCCTGTGTTAGAAAGGACAAAAGACACAACTTGGCCCAGAGTGCTTGTGACGTCGTTTGGGGATGGCGACTCTTTTTCTCTGAATTTCTTTGTTTTTTCTTTTACGTGAACGGCGAAGACATTGCCTTGGTCTTGCGGGAATTCCACCAGCACATCATCAAGAAAGGTCTCAAGGCTGGAGACCGCTTTCTCAAGCATTTCCGGATAGTCGATCTTGCTCTGATCCAGATAAAATTTGTTTACGTGCTTAAGGGTGTCTTCGGCGATCTTTATGCTCTGACTGTTGTATTTGCGGTCAAGGCTGACCGGCTCGGCGACGAGAAAAAAAGACAGGACGATAATGGTTCCCAAGGCGAGTGCCAAGTACCCGTTTTTGAGAAAGCTAGGGGTTTTTTCAGACAATTCAGATCACCATCCCGGAAACTGTATTATCAATTATAAAGCGGATTATATCAAACCGTTTCACTAAGGGATTAGTGGTGGAAGGAAAAGAAAAACAAAAAATAACGGGCAGAGAGAATCCATTATGATTCCCTCTGCCCGTTATTGTAAATCAGCTAAAAATTTATGAATCTTAGCCTGGTACTCCACCGAGAGGATTCCACTTCTCTGTAAGCAGAAGCATTCCCGGGATCAACAGAGTCACTATCGACTCTATTATGAACAGATAGGCTATCGGTTTGCCAAGATCCTTGCCCTGCGAGAACGCAAAGAAGCAAAGAAGCACCAGCAAAGCCCATGCCCAGCAGAAGTACGCAAAATACGCAAGCCCAAGTGCCTGGAAATGAGCCCCGTACCATATAAACACTACCGTCGCGAAAAGACAGTACACTCCAAGACCTTTCGCATCATG